>CAXXSM010000053.1:0-258567 GCA_963663405.2 bacterium
CAAGAGTGGCCCTCTGTTTGACACGGAAACATGGTATGGCGCAGATGTCGATTGGTATGTTGAGTATGGAAATAATTGGAACCGGAGTGGAGAAATTATCGTTCCAGGCGCCAGCCGGATCAAATTGCTTTTCGATGAATTGGATCTGGAAACCGGTTTTGATTTCTTGTTAATGGATAACAATGATCGATTTAGTGGAAATTATTCTCAGGTGTGGAGTTCTGTCAAAGACGATGAATCAATCGTTTTGAATCTGGTAAGCGATCCAGCGATCAACGGGCATTTTCATATTACCGGTGTCGCGTGGCAAGGCGCTTCCGCTGCGCTGACTCCAAGACGGAACGGCGCTCTATTTAATATGGCGAAACCATTGCCTGATTTGGTTATAACTGACTTTGAATTGTTCCGAAGGGGAAACGTTGGCCCTAAAGCAAGGGAATACTTATTGAACGCGAAAGTGGAAAACTTGGGGAATGCGCGATCTGATGAAACTACGATCAATATTTATCTTTCTTCGGATGATCCCTATGTTGCGCCTGGAGATTTTCTATTGGGAACCGAAACCATCCCCCCAATTTCGTCCCAATTCGGAGTCAATGTTTCCGGTTTTTTCCGTGTTCCTTCTGACTTTCCAAATGGAATGATTTACGCCGGCGCGATCGCTGATCCCGCCAATACCATTCTGGAATCCAACGAGTTGAATAATGATACGAATAAGTCACCAAAACAAATCGAAATCATATCCGATTCTACACTGCCACAAGAAAACTGGACGATCGGGATCGTTGATTGGGTGGTTGACTATGGGAATTTGTGGAAAAAAAGCGGCCAAATTACTGTGCCGGGAGCGGCGCGAATCAAAATTTTGTTCAGCCAGATCGACGTTGAAGAAGGATATGATTTCTTACGAACCAGTGTTGGAGATGAATGGAGCGGTTCGTATACGGACGTATGGAGTCAGGAAGTACAAGGCGATTCGCTTACATTGACTGTTGTCAGTGATCTAGCGGTGAACGGTTCATTTACCATCCATGAAATCTTGTACCAAGGCGCGCCGGATGGAACGCTCCCTTATAAAACCGGTGAGTTATTCGATCAGCCGGAAGAGTGGTTTGAAGCGGCTGTCGATTGGAACGTGACTTATGGAAATCAGTGGGAACGCACGGGGATTATTCAAGTTCCCAACGCATCAAAAATAAAAGTATTTTTTGAACAAATCAATGTTGAAGAAGGATATGATATCCTTTCCACTAACGCCGGTGATCAATGGTCTGGCATTTATGCGAATACTTGGAGTCACGAACAAACCGGTGATTCGATTATTTTATCTTTAGTCAGCGACTTGGCGGTCAATGGAGATTTTACGATCACGAAAGTGGCATGGCAGGATTCAAGCGAGTCTCAAACACCAATCAAATCCGGGCCATTGTTTGAAGCCCAACAAATCGCATTGCCGGATTTGACCATCACTTCGTTATCGGTTCCCACTACGGCTTACGCTGGTGATTCGATTCAGATCGAAGGAGTATTGATGAATCAAGATTATGCGATGGCGGATTCATCGAAAGCCGGTGTTTACTTGTCCAATAATCCTTCGTCTATTTTGAATGGTCAATTTCTTTCAGAGATTTCCTTGCAATCAATACCAGGTAACCAACAACAAAGTTTTTCCGCTGCGATACAAATTCCCTCAGACACATCACCCGGGATTCGATACATCGGCGTGATTGCGGATTACGATCGGGCGATCATGGAATCAGATGAGACTAACAATATGTCCGAAAGCGCTATTCAACCGGTTACGATCTCAGGAGACATTGATCTACCGGATTTCAAGATTCTTTCTTTTCAAGCGCCGGATACAGCGGCAGCGGGTGAAAACTTACAAGTCGTCATATCGATCTATAATCAAGGTGTAAAATATTCCAATTCTATTCGCGTTGGAGTGTATTTATCAGACGATGAACTCATCTCTGCTGAAAACGACACATTTTTAGCAAGTAAATCCACCGGCGGTTTATTTTCAAATGAACAACGCACGATAACGATTGATTGTTATCTTCCAAGAAGCGCTTCTCAACTGTCTTATATCGGCGCTATTGTTGATTATGGAAACAACATTGATGAATCCAATGAAGGCAATAATTCGACAGGCGCGATGACAAAGCAAATTACAATACAATCCTCGCAAGATGATTGGCCCGATTTGCAAATTGATAGTTTTCGTTTGTTGACAAATAATACTTTTCCTGGTGGGGTGATCCAATTTGAAGGTGTTGTCAACAACTATGGGAATAATGATTCAGTGGAATCGAACATTGGTGTTTATTTATCCACAGATTCTTTGATTGCAAGCCCAGGATTAATATCAATGGATGACACTCGTATTGGAGAGATCGGCACGCCGATATTGGCAAGGTATCAGGAGTATGAATTTACGGGAACCGCCGTAGTTCCTTCGAATTATTCCGCCCGTGGAGAATTATACATTGCTTTGGCAGCCGACGTTGATAATGATGTGCTTGAACGGGATGAAGAAAATAATGTAAGCCGAGTCTATTCGATTACCGTTACAGATACAACCGACTTACCCGACCTCGAAATGGATTACCTGATTATCACTCCGGATTCTTCACGTGGGGAACGATTCTTTGCCTGCACGTATGCGTTTACGAATACGGGGACGATGCCATCGGCAAGGACGGACTATGCGCTCTATGTGTCGTATGACAATATCATAACCAAAGACGATACGCTGCTTAACACGCATCCGATGTTGGAGATTCCACCAGGGGGGGGATGGATCGCGAACGACAGATATTGTCGAGATTCCTACTGCGTATTCGCTTGCCACATCCTATATCGGTATCATGGCGGACTACTCGAACACAGTCGCGGAATTAAATGAAACAAATAATACGATCGCAGAACCTATTCAGCAAGGATCAAGCAATCAGTCAACACTGCTGTCCGATTTCAATCCTGGTGAATTCGGCCCTCATTCTTCAAAACTACAATCCATTCAACCTGCATCAGTCAACATCATGGCTGCGCCGGTATTGTCGATTCTTCCTGCTTGGGCTGAACACAAGGTAGGGGATTCGATTCCGTTCACAGTTTACCTTGACACAGCGGGGCAAATGGTTCGAGGGATGCAATTGGCGATTGATTATGATCCTGCCGTTCTCCAATTACTGAACAATCAGATCGCTGTTCCTAATAATTCGGATAGTCCATTTGATATCCTCTCTTTAACCGTTGAACAAGCAGGGCGTATCAACATCATATTATCATCGCCAAATCATGAATCATCACAATACATAGGAAATATTATTAAATTTACATTAAAGGCAGTGGCGTCATGCAGCGCTTCGCCGGTATCACTTAATCCTGAAGATACAGAACTATCTCCCCAGTTAGCATCGATAACTTTCAATCATGCGACGCTTGCCATATCAGATACTTCTTCTAAACAAGCGTCCATTCAATTGATTCCCGAATCGGCAGTTGTCAACAGCGGCGGCGATTTACCTATCTCGGTTCAACTTGATACAGGCAATCAACCGATTCGAGGGGCGCGAATTGTTCTCGAATGGAATCCATATGAATTTACATTCGTCAATGGAGAACATGGCGCCGTTCAATCAAGTAACTCTCCATTTGCTATTCAGGAACAGTTAGTACAGGATGGGAGATTAGAACTTACGATTTTAGAACCGAGTTTGCAAGAGATCATTTATTCAGGACCTATTCTTGACTTTACTCTTCAATCGTTAACTGAATCTGCACAAGCGGAAATACGGTTTAATTCTAATGAGACGATTTTGTCTCCAATGACGGAAAGCCTTGCTTTTCATAACGCACAATGTGAAATCAAAGGAGGATCAATAGGTCGTAAAGCGAATCTTTCCATCTATCCAGCCAGTATGTCTATGCTCTCGTATACTCCGGTATCATTTACATTAGATCTCGACACAGAAGGCCATCTTTGCAAGGCGGGTTTGATCGTTTTGGAATATGATCCAGCTGTTTTTTCATTCGATCTCGACGCGAATTCCATTATTGCCACGCCTTCTTCTCCCTTTGTATTGGATTCGATCGAGGCGCCACAGCCTGGCCAATTGAAAATTACGATTCTCGAACGAAACAATGAAGAGACCGCTTATACTGGGCCGATATTGGATCTGACTTTAAATGTATTACAACCAGCACAATCTACAGAAATTCATATCAACAATAGTCAATGCAGTTTTTCTCCTACATTCGATGAAATTGTAACATCCGACGCTATCATTGATATACTGACTGGGAAACAAGAGGACTGGCGAATCGTATCCGATAGCAGCTGGAAATGCTGGGATGAAGATGTGAACAACTGGGAGGAAATCGATTTTGATGATTCGTCTTGGCGAACTGTTGATTCTCCTCACGAATATTCTATGTCTCCACAGTCCATACAATGGATGAAATCAACAACTGCAAAGTGGATCTGGGATTCCCATAGCGAACAAGATGGAAGTGATGAGACGATCTACTTCCGAAAAACATTTGAACTGACGACAACGCCTGTGCAAGCGGTTCTTGCAATCACAGCGGACGATCGATACGACGTTTACATCAATGGAGAGCGTGTCGAACGCGATGAGAGTGATTCTGAAGATGCGGAATTATACAGCGCCGCCAGGTATCTTAGGAAAGGTGAAAATGTCATAGCCGTCGAAGTCCGGGATTATGGGGAGCAAGAAGGTTTATTAGCCGATCTTCGCATTGCGTTTGATCCTATCGGTAATCCTGTTAAACGATATCAATCCGCTGAATCATTTCTTCGTTTATTGACTAATTCAAGCGTATTGGATTTTAATGAACTGACATCGGATACGGAATTGGAACAATACGAATATTCAGGCGCCGTAATTCGCGCGCTGAATGAAATCTATGGGGGAACAGTTGAAGACGATTATCCAAGCAATACTCTCTTTCCCAATACAGACGATGGGGATATTTTTATCACTTTTCAAATTCCAGTCTATGGAGCGGGATTGGCTATTGTCGATCGTGATGATGAAGTGGAGTATGGAGCGATCCTCTTTTTCGATAAAAATGACGAAGTGATCGGGATGACGGATATGCCACGAACAGGTAATGCGGAAAGTGTGTTTATCGGTCTATTATCCAATCAACCCATTGCAAAGATCTTTGTGCAAGAAAATGCAGATAGTGACGAAGTTTCCTATGACAATTTGATATTTGGTATTCCGAATGAGATATCCGATCGACCGGAAACATCGCTTCCTACCGGATTGTGGGAATTTAACGATCCCAACGCTCTGATGCGCGCGACAATTGGCCAGGATCTATTGTTAATCGGAGATCATCAAGTAGTCAGTGGGATTAACGAAGCGGATTTAGCGGCGCGAATTGGCTATGACAGTCACTATCTTTGTTTTCATGGAATGGAGCCGAATGGAGGAAGTGAAGATAAAGTGAACCAATATACCTTCCTATTTGACTTTAAAGTGGATGATTTGGATGACTGGCATTGTTTCTATCAAGCCAATGGCAGAAATGACAATGATGGGGAAGTGTTTATCGATCGAGAAGGAGAAATCGGTGAAGGATCTACCGGTTATTCAGATCCCCTTGTGGAAGTGGACACATGGTACCGGTTTGGTGTAGTTGTCGATCTGCTGGCGGAAAGCGTTGAATATTATTTAGATGGCAGAATCATTCATCGAGGGAGTGAAAGTTATGATGGCCGGTTTGCGCCTTGGGCTGTTTTCAGGAATTATTATTGGTTCTTGTTATTTGGGGATAATAATGGAGAAGATTCACCAATTCATATATCAAATATTGCGCTTTTTGATTCTCCATTGACCTCCAGTGAAATCACCGTGTTGGGGAAAGCCGGCGATCCTGTTCCTGGAAGCGATTCTGTTTCTCCAACACCCACATCTACACCAACACCTACAGTGACGAATATTCCTATACCAACGCAGACTCCCTTGCCAACATATCCACCAAACGAATCAGCAACGCCAGATGTGATTTATGAGTTCGATCAACAAACAATAAAACAAAATGGATGGTTGGAGATTCCTGGAGGATTTGGTTCTACCGAGCCTGGAACTTTAATGACGGATATTTCTTTTTCAGATGATCTAATTCCTTCTTCGAACGATCAAAAGGGATTGTCAATTATTGTCAATGATAATGAAGTGACATTCATCCTTTCTGAAAAAGCGATTGACACGAAAGGCTATCCCGTTTTGTTACGGATTGTTCTTCGCAGCGATTATCCGAATGCGCAGATATCAGTTGGCGCATTAAAAGGGGATTTACTTCAGGATATCAATGTCGATGGATCGATTAATGTTACTACCGTCATGACAGCGGAGAGTTTTATATACCAAGAAGGATATATATTGGCGCTGTACCAACCGGATTATGGTAAAATCGTCAATCCCTTTATTCAAGTAGCGGGAACAACAGGAAACCCAGTCACAATTTGGATTGATCGAATGAAGATTTTTATCCTTTCTCCAGGCTCCCCATTTCCAACGTCGCAATAGACTGTATAGAAAATACAGATTGCGAATTAATCATTTAAGTGTGGAATCAATCAATTACTTGATAAGGAGTGAATATTTGAATAATCATGATCGCTAAAAAAAATCAGTATTCAATTAACTTTCATAATCGTGTTTCTTATATTTATTTGCGCTGTATACGTCAATGGTGAGGATTCCTCTGACGCGATGCGTCTATGGTATGATGAACCGGCTTCGCAATGGACGGAGGCTCTTCCCGTAGGAAACGGCAGTCTGGGCGGAATGGTATTCGGTGGTGTATCAAAAGAACACATTCAATTTAATGAAGACACGGTGTGGACGGGAATTCCGCGAGATTATTCTCATCCGGACGCCTATCAATTTTTACCGCAGATTCGTCAACTGTTGTTTGAGGGGAAGCAGCGTGAAGCCGAAGATTTAGCCATGCGGAAATTTATGAGCATTCCTCTCCGGCAGGAACGTTATCAGCCTTTTGGCGATCTTTGGATCGATTTTGAGGGAGCGGATCAATGTAGTGATTATGTTCGTGATCTGAATCTCGATACAGCGGTCGCATCGGTTCAATATAAAAAAGATGGCGTGATATATAGGCGGTCTGTTTTTTCGAGTTTTCCGGATCGTGTATTGGTTGTACGTTTGGATTGCGATAGCCCAGAGGGTATGAAATGTACAATCTCGATAACGACTCCGCATCCGGAATCGAAAGTGTGCGCGCAGGATAAAACTCTTGTTTTGAGTGGCCGGGTTAGTGGATATACACTAGGCCGTACGAATACTTATCATCCAAGTATATTGAAATTTGAATCCCGGTTGAAAGTAAATGAATGTGATGGAACGATTGAATTGGATGACAATCGGTTGTCAATTACAAAAGCCCATACAGTCACGTTGATATTAACTGGAGCGACCAGTTATAAGGATTTCGATGATGTCAGTGGCGATCCGTCTGGAATATGTGAAGAAATACTCTCTGCAGTTCCAGATCGATATGAAGTTTTATTAAAGAGACATATAGAAGATCATCAACATTTGTTCCGCCGTGTATCTATTGATTTGGGAATTACGGAGCAGGCGAAAAAAACAACAGATCGCCGAATATTAGATTTTTCGCATGGGGGCGATCCTCAATTGGCCGCATTGCTATTTCAATATGGCCGCTATCTGATGATCGCCAGCAGCCGTCCTGGTTCTCAACCGGCGAACCTGCAAGGGATTTGGAATGACCAGATGGCTCCTCCCTGGGATAGTAAGTATACGACGAATATTAACGCTGAAATGAATTATTGGCCGGCGGAATTGTGTAATCTTTCTGAGTGTCACGAACCATTTTTCAAGATGATCGAAGGCTGCTCGGTGACGGGGCGGAAAGTGGCCAAACTGCATTACGACGCCCGTGGTTGGGTTACGCATCATAATACAGATATATGGCGGGGCGCCGCTCCTATCAATCATGCCAATCATGGCATTTGGTTAACCGGTGGGGCGTGGATGTGCCAGCATTTATGGATGCATTATGAATTTTCTCAGGATTTCGATTTTCTGCGTGAACGCGCGTATCCCATCATGAAAGACGCGGCGTTGTTTTTTATGGATTATCTGATTGAAGATCCACGAAGCGCTGAAAAATGGTTGATTTCGGGTCCGTCTAATTCACCCGAAAATGGTGGATTGGTAATGGGACCTGCAATGGATCATCAAATCATCCGGAACCTGTTTTCGAATTGTATTAACGCTTCGGAGATTCTAGACACAGATCTTGAATTCCGCAACCAGCTGAAAACGATGCGGGAACGGATCGCGCCGAATCAGATTGGTCAATATGGTCAATTGCAGGAATGGTTGGAGGATAAAGACGATCCGAATAACAAACACCGTCATGTTTCTCATTTGTGGGGGCTGCATCCAGGCGTAGAAATCACCAAAGAAGACACACCAGACTTATTCGACGCCGCGCGTAAGTCTCTTGCAATGCGCGGGGATGGAGGAACCGGATGGTCGATGGGTTGGAAAGTCAACTTTTGGGCGAGGTTGAAGGATGGGAATCACGCGTTCAAGATGATAAATAACTTAATCCGGCTGACCGGATCTTCGTTGACAGACTATAACGGCGGCGGACTTTATCCAAACCTTTTTGACGCGCATCCCCCTTTCCAGATTGATGGCAATTTTGGGGTGACCTCAGGGATCGCTGAAATGCTGCTGCAATCACACCGGCGGAATAAAAATGGTCAGTATATTGTAGAGTTGCTTCCCGCCTTGCCAGACGCCTGGCCGGATGGAAGCGTGAATGGGCTCCGGGCGCGTGGTGGTTTTGAATTATCGATGACATGGAAATCCGGGCGGCTTGTCAATGCAGTAATCCTATCGCTCAACAGTTCCACTTGCGAACTGGTTTATGATGGGGACAGTATAGTATTTCAAACGGAGAGTGGGGCGGTCGTATGAATATAAGCCAAAATAGGCTGTATGGATAGTTTTTTTATTAAAACTGGTTCATCCGGTAAGTGAGTACGCAATGTAAATAATTATTCTCTTTTCATGGAAGATTGTGTATCCATGTTTACCCAGACTTAAAAGTCTGGGCTACTATAATATGTCCCTCCGGGACAAAAGAAAATAGCCCAGGATTTTAATCCTGGGGATAGAGGAATATGCTTTCTCATTAGAAATAGCATTTACTATATTAGTATTCACTTACCGGATAAGCCTTAAAACTTACATTTAACCATCAAAAGAGACGTTAGACTATTCACTTGTTGGCTCTCCAGCAGATGGATCTGCCCGCATTACATTTGTACACAGCACGTTTTTGACAAACTGACGGCCTGAGGCGTATGTGATGGGATCTCCATCCGGGGCGGACCGGATGACGTTGGAAATGCAGGAATTTGTCAAAGAGCCTGCGATTAAAATCGTGTGTGTTGATGTTCCTGATATATTGTTGAGAAAGAGACGATTGGTATCACCCAGTGGGGTAACACCACCCCATGCGGGATTGGCGTCTCCAATTTTCAACGTCGCTTTGCAGGGGCGATCTGGTGGAGAGGTGTCGATCAACCCGTCTAAAAACTATATTGTATAGCCGCAATCCACCCGCGTTCAGAAAACGCACAACATGGTGACGTCCTTGCGAATGACCAGTGATTTGTTTGATGAAAATATTTCGGATATCATCAAGTCCATTTGCACGGCGGTTGGCGGCGCTGACCATTGTTGAAGTGCCACTGCCAGCGGTTCGCTTTGACAGATTGATGTTGGTCAGCGCGATCATGTCGTCTCCGGTATGCCCAGAGATTCTTTCGATGTGGATATCATGGCATCCTTGACGAAGATCCAATCCATCCTGATTAAGAATGGTTTCCTGTACGCCATCGATCATCTTATATCCGTTTGATGTGAAATGTATATCCTCGACACGTCCAAACGCGCATCGTTCGAGGGAGATAGCCCAGCAGTGTGAGTCTTTGATCTGTAAATTTTTGACGCTGAAGTGGTTGACATAAGCGAGAAGAATACCGATGTTGCGCCAATCCCCTGTTTGGCTCTCTCCTTCGATCCCGGCGTCTGTTCCGTATGTCCGTTTGCCCAACGTTTTCGCGCTGTCACCCGTCGCGCGAGGCTTGTCCGCTCCTTCTAATAATGCGTTTCCAACGCCCATAAATATGTATATTTTTAATTGGTTGAATATCTGTGATATCAAGTCCACAGTTGGCGCTTCGGATCATGTTGTCGCGGCATCGATTGGATAGTTTGATATGGCAGTTATTGAGTTCGAGGATTGTGTTTTCTCGCACGAGAATCGCTGAATCGAGCAGCCATATATTATCATTCGATCCCTCTTTTCTATTGCGCTGGGGAATCACGACACGAAGGCCTTTTTGGGATGCGGCTTGAATGGCTTGATTGATTCGCTCTACGTCGGTTCCCTGGAAAGAATTTGGTGTTATCGATAATGGTTCTGTGATTGCGTTAGTTTCGCGCAGATCATTAGTCACTTCGGCTGACCAGGATGAAGCGATGAAAAGCAGAATTGTTATAAGCAATAAAAACACTTTTGGGATGGAAGACATAATAATTTTCCTTTGATAGTTTCAGGTCAACTTGAGGGGTCGAACGCCTTTTTTATTCTCTTCGTGATCTTTATTTCTGCGTTGAAAAGATTTGAAATTATTACTTTCTATCGGATGGAACCGCCATTTTGATGAAGACATTTTCTGGTTCTGAATTGCATTCGATGGTATAGTTTTGTGGCTGATCCAATTCAATTGTTTGGGTATGCAGGCGGCTTTCCATCGTGAAGCCATGAGTGATGGAGAGATGTTGTTTCGTTGGATTTGTTGGATATACATGCATGCATGCTCGTATAACATTGACCGCTGGATTGCCTGTGAATTTGACATAGACATCGGAAGCGGGTGTATCCAACCGGACATCGGTATCCCAATTGCAGCGCCAATGGTTGGTCCATTCCGGAATGGAGGATTTGTAAATTTCTTGAAAATTCTCCGGCTGTCCTATGGCGTATGCAATTCGATTATCCGTTTGTTTCGCTCCTTCGCCTTGGTGTGTGCGAAACGTGGCGCCGGCGCTGAACCAGGCTATTTTTTTGTTGGCTGACGCTTTTAGATGGAGGATGATGTCTCCCTGGATGCGGCTGGTATGACGGGTTGGATCGTAATCGCTTGGCATCGCAGTGACATATTTTTTTAAATCTTCTGGGTCCGCTGTGTTTGGTGTGATAAGTATTGGTTCGGTCATCATGTTATATCGATCGCCGGTTTGAAAACTGATGTGGTTCGTTCCTTTTTTTAACCGGGGCAGGCTGATTGGGGCGACTTGTGTCCAAGTGTCTATTTTCATGGATTGTATGGTTGGCTGTCCCTTGCCGCCTTGCATTTTTAATTTGAGTTGGTAACCGTAGGTTCCCTTTACCCATTGAGTCAAATCGATCATTTCATTATGTCCCGCTTGAATCATTCCCGCTGATGTCCAACTTTTGCCATGATCCAAAGAAAGGAACACCTCTATATCAACGGAAGCGTGGAGTGAAATCTGGGAGGCTTCCGTATCGTCATCTTCTTTATCAAGATCATTGATCTTGGCTACAATAATGTATGGTGTGAAGACTTCGAAAAGCGCTTCGGCGGCTCCATCCTGGATGCACTCTAAACCATACTCGCCGGGTGTCAGATTGAGTGATGATGTTACTCCATCCTCAAAATCTGTGGATTGATTTGTGAGATTTGGCTCGTAATGAAAGAGGCCGTTTCCATGATTCCATCGGGTGAAATCGCGGTGGTTTGGTTTCATGCCGATTGGATCCGTTAGGATTAACTTTTTAAGCCAGGGAGTTTGGTTGTAACGCGAACGGTGGTTCCATCTTCCACCTTGGGGCGCCCACCATCGGGTGAATGATTCGCCTTGGCGCAGGGAAAAATCCATCGTATGGCTTCCTTCGAACCAGCGATAATAGTAGTTGACGTGGCTGTCGCGATAGATTTCGAATACCTTATTTTTGTCGGGATCTGTAGGAAAAAAGGGTTGGATGGGTATGGGTGGATCGGTCCAGTACCGGCGATTTGTTTTCGCTTCATCTAAACTAATGACATCGCCGTGTTCATCGAGAAGGATTCCTCGCACATCGAGATCGTAATAATGCCATTCATCACCATATCGGATTTCGGTGGCGCAATGATTCCAGAGATCAATCCCAAAGGATCGGCCTTCTTGAAATCCGATGTTTTGAAAGATCCCATCCAGAACCGGCCCAAAAATTCCGCAATACGCCATGTTGTAAATATTCAATATTTTCATCGGATCGCGGACTGTGGCGTATTCGTTGAACGGATCGGTTCCTTCCAAAATTTCGTTGAAGTGATAGAGGCCGGTCTCGTAATCGCATAGATATTGCCATACAGCGATGGCCAATTCCTGACCGGTTTTATCTTTCCAGGCGTGGTATTCACGAAAGCGTTTCCAATCGCTGACATCGGCGTTGTGTTCACTGATGACGCGGGGGCAAAGAACTCGGCCTTCTGTGAGTGGCGTAAAGACAAATATAAGTAATAGAAGGGAAATAGAACGTAGAACGTACATAGCTTCTCCATATAGTGTTAGTTGGATTCACGCATCCATTCATCGGCTCCGATATCAATCGCTTGATCGCGGATTTGGTGGTCGATATCTTCATTTACAAATGGTAGCGGCGCTCCTTTGTCAACAAGTTCTTCAACATTTGTTGACAAGTGAAGGTTTCCATCCTGCGTATTGACGAATTGACTTCCAAAGGCGCCGATGCTGTTCTGCTTCAATTGGATCGTGTCTTTTGTTTCAATGGACATGCCTGGGCCGCTGAGTAGATTGTTCGCTACTATTAAATTTTCGTTGTTGTGAACGATGCGGATTAAGCGATTCATTTGATTGGCGGGATCAAAAATTGTATTATTGACGATTTTGCAGTCCTTTGTGTAATCGGCCAAAATCCCGGTTTCGGGCGTGCGAGTGATAAAGTTGTTGCGAACGATCATGTTTGTTCCATGAACGGAACTTTGGCCTTCTCCAATACCGCTTGAATTACCAAGCGCGATTCCAACATCACAGTCGATGATTACGTTTCGTTCAATCACACAGTCTTCCGCATGATGCCACATGAACACACAGCCCCGGCCTTCGCGTGTGCGGCCTTGAATGCCGATGAAAACATTATCGCTGATGGTCCAACCTTTGGCGTGCATTGTGTCAATGCCTCCAATGTAATTGCCATTAAAGGTTTTGGGTGTGTCTTTAGAATCATCACTAAATTGTTTCGGGTGGTCGTTATAAAAAAGACAGTGTTTTATTTGTATGTTTTTGGGGCGGATTTCTTCACGGTTTTTCTCTGGCACGCGAACGGATTTCACGCCTCGTTCCCAGATATTATGAATAACGCAGTTGTAAATCGTTAGATTTTGCACATTATAGTTTGCGTTGATCTTGAATCCGTTCCATTTGATATTTTGTATGGTCAGATCCGCTACCGTGACACCTGAGCAGGAGAGAAAACCAACCAGTTCCCCATGCGTGCTTTTTGATCCATCGAGAATTACGGCGTTCCGGTTCCCTGATGCGCTTCGCAATGTAACGTCATCCGTACGGATTTCGATGTAACGGGGCATGTAGTAGATTCCATCGTTCAGCAAAATGGTTTCCCCTGGTTTCACTGTTTCCACGGCGGTGAATAACTCATCTACGCTGGACACATTAATACAATTTCCTTTAGGCGCCGCAAAGCGTGGCGCTTCTGAGATCCAGGATGGAACGATCGCGTTTGTTGATGTAAAGGTTAGAATGATGGAAAATAGGATGTTATTTGCTTGCATGGTTGGTTGCCATTTCTTATTATTGTTTTTGCAGCGTTTTTACTGTTTCTTAGTGAGATATAAAAACCAATCGCTTTTTTGATCCGGTGGCGTCAAACGTACTTCGTCATTTATGCTTTGCGCTGTAATTCGTTCACTCAAATTATTCGCTCGTATCCATTCGATGTTGTATTGATTGTCGATTCCTTGAATGGTGATTGGTTTTGGATTTTCGATGTAGATTAAATATCGCTGGCCTTCTTCGGCAAGGCAATATCCATGATCGATAAGGTCTTGTCTAGGGATCATCCGGTAGAATGGAATGGTCTCAAAAAAATCCCAAACTTGATGGACTGTGTCATGCCATTCTTGATGTCTATCCGACAACGTAAGGTTGCCGCTGAATCCAGTTGATGAGCTTCCTTCCATATCACCGAAATTTAATGCGGCCGCTGACATGATGATAACTATAGCGTTTTTTCGAATATCTTCATTTGTGTATTTTGGATGTCCGAATGTATTACCCCCCCAGAGCGTTTCCTGGGCGAATAAGGGTTTTGTGGGATGGTGGTTTTTTCGCAAGATTCTGTTTAATTTTGCGCGGTCTGTTGTTTTGGGACCTTGTAGAATCCCGTAGGATGTCCAGGATTCGTCTCGATACCGGTCATCACCCGTCGGATTATGTACAGATAGAAGGTGATGGTTGATGTCTAGTTGTTGGATCAGAGTACCCAAGCGATTCACTTCGGCGGGTGTAAGGTATTCTTTATCTCGCAGGTTGGGTTCGGGGCCGCCAACGTTGAATAGAACATTCCAATAGGGGCCAAGACGGGCTAGGGCGTATCGGATATATAATTCCTGTTCGTTTGGATCCACGGGAAAATCGGAAAGACGGCCAAAGAAACCCGCGAAGGGAAATACCATTATCCGGCGTTGCGCTAGATCATTCAAAATGGTTTCCATTTTCCGCCATTCCACCGCATTGAGCGGCCAGAGATCGGGGGTTTGCCAGCCCCTGCCTCGATTTTTCGCGTCCCGATTCAAGTAATGGCTCGCGATGGAAAGCATGTTGTATCCTTGATTTTCGGCCCAATCCAGAAAGGCTTTGCGCTGTTTCTCCGGCCAATTCTGGGCGAAAAACCGGTCTCCGATGTGAAAACTGCGAATCAGAACGCGCTTTCCACCTTTGAATCCAAACCAGATTGGATTGTGTTCGTCCTGGGATATCATACCGGAGATATCGGATTCGACGCATTCAAAAATGCCTTCAATATGTTTTGAATTGTCTGAGAAAGTGACTTTGTATTCCCAGTGGCCTATTTGATCGGGCATAAAGCGGAGTTTCCATGTCCGGTCACCGTCGTAGAATCCCCACGTCTGGATCGTTTGGCCATCAGGCGCCGTGAACGTGGCGTTGAGAGTGACATTCGTGTAGGGATTGGCGTATTGTTTGTTATTCGTTATCGATATTTCGAAACGATCCCAAAGACCCACCATGTTTTTTTGAGATGATTGAATTGGTGTATTATCGGCATAGGCAAATCCTATCACCAAAAAGAATAATGTAAAAATACGTAATCGATTCACTGGCTTATCTTTCTTTCTGATTATGAACCAATAAATTCTTTTACTGTTTTACAGGTATATAGTCTTCACGCACAGGAGAGAAGACTTCGATCGCGACGGTATCTTCCAGAATATCCGCGCCATGTTCTACGTTGGGGGGAATGCACCAGGAATCGCCTGACTTGGCGTCGAATTGTTCGGCGCCGATCCGTAGTTGAATATGGCCTGAGACTAGGTATCCGGTTTGTTCGTATGGATGTTTGTGTGATGGAAGAGCGCTATTCTTTTCCATCCGGAATTCTGTCATCAGGGTGTTTTCTCCATATACGAGTGTTTTACGTAGAATTTTCTCCAAAGCCTGTTCGTAACCATTATCGTTATGCTGTTGGTACATGTTTTGCTCCATTTCATTGTATGTAGGTGTTATTGAAATCGTTTATTGAAAAACGCCGAGAGAGGTAACGTGATTTTATCAAGAGGAAAAATCTTGCTATACATCTGTTGGTTGGTAGGCGCGTAGATTGATTTCCTGATTTTCATAAATCATTGTCACATCACGATCCGTTTCCACTTTTTTTACTTTACCCTTTTGCAGTTGAAGAATGAACTGGCATGTCTGGCTGAAACGAACATCCGCTTCACCATTACCATCTAAATCGATTCGATCGCCTTCTCCACCTGCCGCTGTTTTTCCAATATATAACGTGCCTTGTACTCTTCCTAAGATGGAGGAAAAGCCTTGGTCGGAGTTTTGGAAACTGCCGGCCACTTGCTTCGCCTCTGGTTGACCGGCTGATTTTGGGTAAACGAATACATCGATAGGGGCGCCGTCTGTTTTTACTAAAATAGGTTTCAGCCAACCGTATGCGCTGCAAATCGATTCGTCTTCTCCGCTCATCTCCGCGTTTGGATTGAGGCAGATGAAGTTTTGTTGGTCCTCTCCCGCAGCGTACATTGTGCTGGCGATTTGATCTTGAATCTTTGTTTGTAAAGCCCGGCCATCGTTTTTAAGAAGGGGGATGGTTAAACCATATTCCACGGATTGAATCGGCTGTAAACGGGTCCAGACGCCATCGGGCGTAACGATGAATTCGTGGTGAAAACAGGGGCCTCCACGTCCGGTAACGTAGTGATATAACAAGTGAAATTTCACAAGCAGTGGATGAACAAAATCAACTACTGCGTCCGCCCGGTAGTGTTCATGCAGATCCGCCATGCGAATCCATTCTCCCTGTTCGCGCCATGTGGGCGCGAAAGTCAATCCACTGCGCGCTTGAGTGGTATGTTGGCTATCCTCGGACCATTGACGGAAGGTCACGGATTTCCCCGCTTTTGGATCGTGTTCACCATCTCCTGGTCCTAGACGGCCATCCCATTCAACGCGGCCAAACCGCACGGTTCCCAGTGGAGTCCATGAGCGGCCGTATTTGGTCATCGACGCGCCGTGCAGATTGACAAATACCTGCATACCTCCCGCGTTGGCGGCGAATGTGGAAAACCGGGCGTCGGTCTCGATCGCATAGCCACCAATTTCGGCGGGCGCAGGTTGTTCTTCGATTTGGCGCTGGTGGGCTAAATACGCTTCCGCCAGGTGAAACATGACGGCCCCGTTGTAATTGCCCCATTGGCTGGCGGGTTGATGGCCGACTCGCAAAGTGGGATCAAAACAATTTTTTGTAATAAAAAATGAGCCTTGGAAAGGATCATCGGTCCTGCGCCAGCGGAGGATGCTTTGAAAACTCAACAAGGCGGCGTGGCGGTACCGGCCGGCGAGTTCTATGTCTCCACGTTGCGCGGCGTCTTCCGCCATGACTTCAAATATTAATTGATATAGTACGTCGTTGAAAACATGATTGTCAGTTCGGCCATTGGGAGGGCATTGACCGTCGGGTGCTTGCAACAGCAAAGAGGTTTTGGCTCCCCGGCGGACGCAGCGCCAAATCTCATCCGCGGAAGGCCCATCATATCCTGATGCCATGAGCGCAGTCAGGTTTCCCCTGCCCACCGCTTCCACCGCATGGGATTGGGGATCGCTGCTCCAATCTTGGTAGAGATTCCATTCATCCAAGACAATTCGTTCTTTTTGGGTGTGATGGTTCCAAGAATATTCAATCCAGTCAACTGTTTTGTTTCGATCGGCCAAACCGGCTTTGGCTCGCATCCATTCCCCTTTCATCGCGTAGGTGCGCCAGTTGTTAATCTCATCCGTCATTCCGCTTAAAATTTGACTAAGGGGAGTCTTCATGCGTTCACGCCAGCGGTTCCATGTTTCCGCTGGCACATGATCGTGATACAATTCCAGCGCTTCGGCTAATGGCGCGATAAAAAAATCACCATGCTGATCGGGGATTTTCTTACTGCCTCCGGCGAGACAGGTTGTAGCGTGTTCCATCGCTTTGATCCCGGCGTCCAGTAAATCCATTGCTTGGCCCGCGTGAGTCAAAACTCCTACCGCAAAGGCGAAATAGGGAGTTGAGTATTGGTGTTCGCGATGGAGATATGGATCGATGATCGCTCCACGGGCGTCTTGATGACGCGCAGCGGCGCGGCAGATCCCTTCAATCGCCTCCAGATACGCTTCGCTTTGAATGCCCAGTGGCCGCCAGGGATGAGCGGTTAGATGATATTGTATGTCCGGCAGCGAATCCGGGTGGTCCTGCGTTAAAACAAATTGTGGTCCTAGTCCAAGTATTATAGATACAATCAGTACAATCTTTCTCTGTCTCATCCTTGGATCTTCCTTTATCATTATGGAGCGGTTCTGTCAGATGAATTCCTGCCTATAACATATGTTTTAAATAAGGTGCGAAGAACGGTGTTATGATGAGTGAATCAGCCTTCGAGGACGCGATGATCGATTCGTTCTTGATCCCGGATTCCTAAACCGAGTTGTTCCGCCTCGGCGATGTATATGGCTGGTCTTCCCACTTGCGCGACCGGCGGCAGGTTTTTGGCCTTGCGAGCGGCTTCGATCCGGATCGTTCCGATTGTGTCCAAGGCGACGCGGTCCGTGGCGATGTAGAGGGAATCGTAATTGATTATCCCCCCATGATTGTACGTCGGGCCTTTGTCATAACAGCCCTGGAAAGCGTCTACTATCGTTAACCGGTATTTCTTTTTGACAACTGGCGTTGTATTGATTTCGGCGATGAATGGATTGCAGTTATTGGTGTGGAACCGGCCGGAACTATTGGTGATCCCGTGAGAAATGTTTTTTAAAGAGATCGTGGTTCCTGACAACCGGTGATCTTTCATAATGGGAAGGTTGATAAAAGCGGTGATATGTTGTGTGAGAATCTTAGTGAGATTGGCGGAGATGGAACCGAAATTGGTTTCGTCTTCCTCCCAGCCAACAGTGGGATGATCCGTTGGATAGACCCGCACCCCCGTTTTGCCCAAGTTGAGATCCATGCCAATGGATTTGATACATCGATCGCGATCGTCCCATACGATGATGTTATTTTCTTGGACGCCCAATTCTACAAGTCTCTTAATGATGGCGTAAACGAGTTCTTTTTTAGTCGATAATCTTGGGCCACCAAGTCCGTTGACCTTTAAACCAACGACATCCTCTTTAGAAAAAAACTTGGCCCATTGGTCGCGGTGGGATTGTTCTCCCGTGAATTCCTGCATCGCTTTGTCCAACATTTCTTGGACGCCCACTGGATCGGGTTGATTGTTATCGCCCGTAATTCCAGGCCGGTGGACTTCTACGACTGTACTTTTCTCTGGGGGGGCTGCGATGGATGGAAGAGCCGCCATTCCAGCGGCGGCGGGGATGGTTTGTAGAAAGCGGCGGCGGTTAATTGATTGAAGATTCATTATGATAGTCCTTTTTTTGAGTTAGCAGTTCTGTTTATTAATAGTTCTTTTATAAATGGAATTACCAAACTCTCAGTTTGAGATTGCCTTGGCTGGGATTCTCAAATGGACCGGCGGTTGGAGTGTCCGCGTTTCTTTTGGCGCCGAAGTAATCTGTGTCGATAACAATAGGTGAACCATCGGCGTTCTCGTAATCGAGCTTCCCGATTCGTGTTTTTCCGAGCCGTTTTGTTGTAACGAGGGATGTAGCGGCTTGTGTTAATTCATCACCGAAGTTGATGTTCAGGAAAACTTTTTCTCCTTCATCGACAATTTCAATATTTGGATTCTGGGCCGACAGGAGACGCGGTATCGGCGCCACAGAATACGGTTGCGCGTGAAGGTAATAGGCGTTACCTCCTGTTTTTAATGGGTATTCTCTAAAGTTATACATCCACAACCCAAATCCTCGAATGCGCTGGGCGCTGCTGGTGTTTTCCTCTGGAATCTCCGCTGGCTCCTCGCCGTTTCCAACAAAGATATTATTAAAGAACCTGTTGTCCCCCCCCTGGGTTTGGGTGACTCCAGCGAGTTGTGTGGAATGCGCTTCCTGGTAGGGGGTGGCGCGGTTCTGTTCAGGGCGGGTGTCAATGCGGCCTGTCATTAGATTGTGCGCGTAGGCTCCGCCTTCGGACCAATCCCGCAGGCTGATATCGGATAAGAATAGATTGTTGTCCACGAGAAATGGTCCATGATTCACTTCGACGAAAAGATCGTCCGTGGTGTTGTCATATAAGAGATTCCGGGTGACGTGGGTTCCTTGCGCCATCCAATCCAGCCAAATGCCCCGGCCGGTGTTGTGGATTCGGTTGTTTTGGATGACCATATCGATGGAAGCATGGATTTTGATACCTCCCATTTCGGCGCCGGTGAATTGGCGTTCGGTCCAAATATCGTAGATGTGGTTGTTTTCGATTCGGCTGAAGGCGGCTCCCAGGCTTCCACAGATCCCTGTTTGTCCGCAATTGAAGATGGTGTTGTTTCTAACAATATGCGAACCGATGTTCTCTTTTGACCATCCGGCTTTCAAAGCGCGGATGATCACTTCGTTGTAATGTGTGGCTCCATCTTTGGTTGGATCGTTGCTCCAAACGTTATGACCGGTTTTGCGGTCTTTTCCTAGGGTGATTCCAGAACAGCGCGAATCACTGATGATATTGTTTTCAATAATCCAGCCTTTGCTCCAGTGGGTTCCTATCAAGCCGATCTGTTCGGCGGTTGGCGCGGCCCATTGCGTCGCCGCTTGGCAGAGGCGGAATCCTCGTATGGTGATGTAGTCGCATCCTGGTTCATCTGGATAGAAACAGCTGTCCCGCACGTTGATTTCCACGAGTTCTTCATTCGGATTTTTGTTGTGGAAGTTGGCGTAAATGTATGTGTTTTCATCATCGCATTCACAAAACCATGTCCAGAGAGACGCGTCCTGATCCCGCGCGTCTGGATAGGGTTGGGGATCCAAGACCCGCTCCAGCAGATGCGTTTCAAACAGTGGTTGTCCATTGAGATAGACGGCGCCGGTATGATGGGGCCGGCCTTTGTCTGTAAACCAATCCCCTTCGATTAAATCATCATATGGATTGTATTCGCCGAAAAATGAATTGGGCAGAGTGACCTTCCAAACGTTCCCCATAAAACGCCGCCAGGTATCGATGACTTCCGATCCTTTGATGACAACCGTGGCGCCTTCCGCCGCTTGATACACGATGCGATTATCATCTGAATCTCCGCCGCGGGGGGGCGTTATCCGTTCGCGGTATACGCCTTCATGCACGGTGACTGTATCGCCGGGTAGAGCGATCTGAGCCGCCATAGATATTGTGTGGAAAGGATTGGATAGCGATCCACTGTTGTCGTCATCGCCTTGGATGGAGACGTGATATTCGCGTGGAAATGCAGTTTGAGTTAGGACTATTAGCGCCAGGAGTGTATAGAATGCTTTCATTTGTTTTTCTCTTTGTTCTCGATTTAGTGATAGATTTTTCTTAATTTAATTTGTCACGTTGATTTCTAGAGTCTTCTCATTTTTTGAAGGCAGCGATTGGACGCCTTTTTTTATGGTTTCTTTTCCCTCTTTGTCTATGATTTTTATTGTATATTTTCCTTCTTGAAAGACTTTTGGCGTAAAGGTTGAACCTTGAATTCGAAGGGTGTAAACGATTTCTTGATTCGCTTCGTGGATAATTTGTACGACGGGATCTTTTTCCCCCGTGATTTGGAGGGTTGGCAGCCAGGCTTTGGCTTCCCGTCCATAGTTCTCATACATGGAGACGGTTTTTGGCCATCCATCAAATTGATCTTCCGGTTGAGGGGCATTCGCGTCAAAATCCAGTTTCCAGCACTCAAATGTGATTTCCCGGCTGTCTTTGTGGAAGCGGATAATCCCGTAACCGGATGATTTATCATGGAGTGTACAGATGCGGTTGTCTTGGCATAACTCTTCTTTGGGATTTCCAATCGCGTAGACACTGATTAGATTGTGGAGTCCATCTTGATAATCTCCCGTATTAGGAAAGTTGTGCGCGGGGCGGTTGAGGATTGGAAAGCCTAACTTATCCGGCCACCATGCGCGTTGATATCCCACGGATATCGCCGGAACACAGAAGGACCAACAGGCGTCCCGGTAATCATCGATCCCATGCTGCAGCAGAGAAGGCACATGTTGATCCCCCGCTATATGAACCGCAAAGGCTTTGCGGATCGCATCAATCGCTTTATTCCGTCCGGACTGCGGCCATCCATTCGTGTCCAAATCGGCGATTAAGCGCATTTCCAATCCATCGCCGTGGTGCGTGGCGACGTTGCAGAAGATCGTCTCGCTTAAGACGCATTTCATCGTGGCGTCAGTCCAATCCTGACCCCATGCGTCGAGGAATTTCAATTGCCGCTCTCCCAGCATAACCAAACCGGGTTGATCGAGGGCTTCAATGTCGATGGAAGGATCTTTGATGTGGTCCGGGCGGCCGGGCCACGAAGTGACTGTGAATTTCGGGCCTGATTTAAACATGCGGTCGCCTACAATCGCGAAACTGATTTGGCCGTAAACCATATCGCCATAGTAGACGCTGATATTTTGCTTGATAGGGGTGGGATCGTAGAGATCAGGGTGATGCGCGGTGTTGGTCCGGTGCACGACATTCACCATTGGAGCAGGTTGGGCGTAACCGCCGCCGTCGTGATCCGCCATGGGAACGGCGTTGCCCCCGTTCCCCCACAGGTTTCCTTGGAACACATCATGATCGTCCGGCAGGCAAAGCGTTGGGCGATCTCGCATGATTTCACGGAATGACCAGCCGAAGAGATAAAATTTCCGCAGGTAATTCAGGATGGATCGATCCGCCGGCGTACGGATGATCCCATAGCCACCGACGCTTTCATAGATTTGATCGCCTGCAAAGAAGAGAAGATCGGGATCCTGCACAGCCACGTTTCGAACAAGGCGCTGGTGAGGAAATCCGTAATCGGTTTGGCAGCAGAGCGTGGCCAAGACAAGATCCTTTTTCTCGTTGGGATTTTTCCGAATTGTTCCTTCCCAATGAGAGTCAACCGCTTTGCCTTCCGCTTCTTTCAGTGTATATACCAGCCGGTAGGGAACATCATATGTATCGTTCCAATCTTCGATTCGGAATGTGGCGGTCCGGGCGTCTGGATCGATGGTTTCTTCTCCAATCGTGATCCATTTGTTTACTGGATTTTTTATTTCTAAACGTACGGTTTGGTAGTCTTCTTCTGCGATTGGCGGTAGAAACGCGGTCATTTTCATGACATTCCGGCTTAAGGAATACATGGACCAGAGAATGGGGCCGAATGTGCGATCATTGTGTGTTTCAATCTTATCACCATCAACAATCAAATGATTAAACCAAAATCGCGGTCCTTTTACATTCTTGTTTCGATATACATTTGTGTACTTCGCCCCGTCCAACCAATAGTTATTGACGAGAGCGATATTTCCTACGGCTTGATCTGAAAAAATTTTTTCATGAACGATTGAGCCGATTTTTTGTTGCGATTTTTTGTCAATCACATGCAGTGTGATTTCGCAGCGATCGCCGTTTGTTTTGCCCGCTATTTTCAGTTCAATGTCTTCCAGAGAGGGTTTCGATTCGAGTTTGGTCACTTCGTTTTGGATATAGAGCCGTCCATCTGTCGTGATGCCCGCGTCGATTCCTTTGCCATGAAACAGGCGGGAGCGGGGATCTTCCATTTCATCTTGAATGCCGATACGAAATCCCACGGAGCCTTCTTTCACTCCCGCTTCAAGTAGTCCGGCTTGTACACGGATTTCAAACGAGCCAGGCCTATTTTTCAATTCTTGGGTTAAAAGATGAATGTTGCGGTTCGAGTAAGGGGATAAGCATTCGATGCGTCCTTGATTTAATTGCCAGTCTTCCATGGGATTGGCCCAATATTCAGGCCCGATCCAGTATCGTTGAATATCTATAGGAAATTGACTATGCAAAGACGCGCTGTCTGATGATATAGGCCATCCAACAATGATACCAGCGATGATGAAACCGAAAAATGGAATATTCCGTATCGCCTCTCTTCGAAACATCTGTTTTCTCCTTCCAGCATGATGCAGGTCACAATAATGTATCGGAGATAAGCGGCGCTTTCAATGGCCGCTTTGAATCCTTGTTTTTTCGATGTTTAGAGAGAGTTGTTTACCGCGTGTTGGATAAGAGAAACGCAGATTGTAAATAGGTTTATCCGATTCAGACGATAAATACTGTTTTAGAAAAGTCTCGGCAGGTATTCGGGTTTATCTTCGTATGGTTTGATTGATCCATCTGCTAAATTGTAAAGCCGTTCGTGCGTGGTCCGGGCGGCTTGGGTCATCTCTGGATAGGGACGGTTGCAGATGTCGAGGAATCCGATGTTATAGTTCTCGCCGTCAAAACGCCCCATCGCCGATTGATCGTACTGGGTGAAAATAATGGACGCCTACGCAATTCGGATTCGCGGCGGCGTCTTCGACGTAATACCGATAAGCCCGGCCACGGTCTTTCTGGGTGTGAACGTGTACCAATCCTGGGGATGGCAGACCCACATCCAGCGCGCCGAAGTGGAATTCACCAATCATAACCGGAAAGGTTTAACAGACGATTCACTTCCTCACACGTCTCCCTAGGGAACGCGGTCACGGTAACAATTCATGCTAAACACATCAAAACTCTTCATGCCGGGGACGGTCCATTTGGGTGGAATGCCCTGGTAGCGTATGCCTAGGTTGAGGTGATGGGGATCGACCGCTTTGCAGGCGCCGCTGAGCGTTTTGAAGAAGCGTTCCACCATGATTTCGCTGAAATCATATAGATCCTTTTTTGCTTCTTGAGTCAGCCGGGTTTTCCAGGGACCTTCGGCGATCTGTTCAAAGGTAGTTTCGATCTTCCAGGCTTTCGATAACGCTGCGTTATCTGGATACC
The DNA here is from genome assembly GCA_963663405.2 of bacterium. GTDB lineage: Bacteria > Hinthialibacterota > Hinthialibacteria > Hinthialibacterales > Hinthialibacteraceae. Next base: position 24,760 of record CAXXSM010000053.1, read on the forward strand.
GTTTGGCAAGAAACGCGGCCAGTTGTTTGCGCGATTCGCACTCTGGTGTGTTGAACAACATCCCTGCGGCGGGGGATTCGCTGGAGAAGCCCCATGTCGGTTCATTCATAAGGAAATAGCCGATCATGGCGGGATCGTCAAGCGTATTTTTTAATTGCTCGCCATATTCTTTGGCGTCTCGTTCAAAGTTTGGATGATAAACATCGGGAAAATCGCGGTAAATTTTGGGTGTGGAATTCAACTGGGTGGAGAGAGGGCGGACGTAGGGGAATTTCGCCTCCCGCGCGATTTCCCATTCCGACCAGTTGGCGACGGTGTTGAAGCCGATCTCTTTAAGGATGGACAAGCTTATTTTCGCCCAATTAGAATACCAATTCTCCAAGCCGAATGCGCGTATGAAGTTTGCCGCCAGATAATTTATATATGTTACATTGCCTCTTCGAGAAACTGTACTTTTATATTTCTGATCCCGATCCGGAATCCACGTCAGAGCCGATTCCAGTCCACTCGTAAAAGCGCTGACACTGGATCGGACGCAATCCAATCCCGCCGACCAGTAGAGATAGCCATCCGGATCGATCAGCCACCAGCGTTTGCCATCATGATGGGTTTGGAAAAATCCTGTGGCTTCTACTTTACGTTCTTTCCAACCACCCCACTTAGAGAAATGAGAAGGCCATTGTTTGTCATCAGCGGTGGCCAGTTGATCTTTCAGTCGCTTGACCAAGTTCTCCACGTGTTTTTGTTTTCCCCGGCCACTGATGAATTGTACTCTGTCCCATCTCGTCGAGTAGTTTTCCTTTTGGGAGAAGTGGTTTCTCCAGCAGCGGCGGTTCCTCGTTAACCATTGTGAATGGGGTTTGACACCAACGGGCGGGTTGACTGCTCTTGTGGAGAATCACGATGGTCATGCGGTCCACATTTTCCAGATCAACACGATCACCGCCACAACGGGGTTTCAGCCATGCGCCTTCCCGCTCTAATCCCCAGCGGTTCTGATCGGTGGCTTGAAGTGGAAAGCGGATGCGGGCCTGCGCCTGGTTGAGACCTTTATATTTCAAAGTGAACCGGGGGCCGTTTTCACCTTCTTGCAAACGAAGATGAAAACAGACCAGATGAGTTCCATCCGTCAAAATATCTGAAACTAAATACTTAACCTTGGCCAATGCGCCTTTTGGGAAGGTATACAGCAGCCCATCACCAACCTTTTGTGCGGTATACCAGACCGCGCCATCAATCGGAGCGGCTGTCTGTTCGGCTTTAAGTTCACCGAGTAACGAAGCGGGTTGTAGGATATTCCCTTTTTCAGATGCGAACACGCCTGGTGTTATGGTTAAGGCGGCTCCTGATAGGGCGCTATATTCTATGAATTCACGGCGTTTCATCATATCATTGTCCTTTTGTTTTGATTGCATGATTGATTTGAAGACCATTATAAACGTGTACCTTTACGCTGTCATGTCTTAATATGGGAAGACATTCTGTTAATTATTGATGCGATCGGATTTGAATAATCTTAGGGGAGAAAAAGTTGAATCTTTTTCAATCTACAATCATACTATTTTTAGTAGAATTCAATGATACAGACAATTTTCCAATAATGGGAGAATCGATTATGTTTAGAAAAGTGATACAGCCGTATTGGTTTAAGCGCCTGTCCGTTCTCATTCTTGTTCCAGTCTTTGCGATATGTACAAATGCCCAGTCGATTGGTGATTTTATGAATCACGGCAGTGTGGGAGATGATGGGTGGCTTGGAGACGCGTACTTTTCTGATGGGACGTATGAAATTCTCGGATCGGGAAGTGATATCGGTGGAACCGCTGATGGGATGTATTGGGTTTATAGTGAATTAAGTGGGAACTTTATCATCACGGCGGATATGGAATGGGGAGATCAAGATATTCCCGGTGGTGGCCCCAATGCGGGCGCAGGGAATAAAAAAATGGGATTCGTGGTTCGTGAAGATCCAGAAGCGCCAGGCGCGCGAAATGTATCGGCCGTTCTTATGAACGCGTTGAATGCGAATATGAGATGGCGATTTGAACTGGATGGTAACACCCAGGAATTCAGCCAGCAGCCCAAAGCGGCGGGGGAGATCGATACGCTTCGAATCTTTCGTGATGAGAATACATTTATCATGTTCCGGGGGACGACGGATAATGGATTTAAGCGATTCGGGGAAGTTACGATTCCTGATATGCCGGAAACCGTCTATGTTGGAATGGCGGTTTCCGCCTATGATGTGTCAGCCCTGGAACGCGCGTATTTTAGTAATGTTTCCTTGCTGCCTTTGGCTGTTACCGTGCGGGGGAATCGCTCTCTCTCAAAAGAACTGGCCAATCCAAATGAGACGGTTCAAGTTGACGTAACGTTCAACATCGAAGGAGAAGAGCCTGTTGATGTGACTGTTTATGAAATTCCTCCGGTCGGGATCGCGATTGATAATATCACGGTAACCGATGGAGAATGGACGCAAGACAATGGCGCTATCGTCTGGACGATTCCAAACGCGTCTGGAACGCCAATTCTTTCGTATACAATCACCGCGCCGGGTTATGCGGGTTCTGTCACATTTCAAGGCAGTTTTGATGTTGGGGGCCTCTATTCCATGAATGTGGAAGGGACGGGAAGCCTTGGAATCGAAGCGCCGGCCGCTGGAGAAGAAAAAATTGTGTACATGTTACGCGATGTCGGTGTGAATTCGACTTCCGATCAATTGATCATACTCGATTTGCAGGTTTATTTCGGCGCTGAAGTGAAAGATTTTGATCATAATAATTTAGCTGGTTATGAAATGCCGGATGATTTGAGTGAAGCCGATCTGGTGTTTTCGAGTGAGACGGTTCAATCATCAAATATAGCGAATCAAGGGTATCATACAATGTCTGAAGTCCCGATGATAACAGGGGAACAGGCCTTGCATGATGAATACTCGTTTGGAGGCGATGGGGAAGGAACAACGAGCGGCACGGCGCTGGAAATCGTCGATAATGAACATCCTATCACACAAGGTTTTCCATTAGGTGAGTTGCAAATTCTTGATACGCCGCAGGATTTGGCTCGTATGACCGTCATCCCTGATGGGGTGCGTGTTCTCGCGACAGTCGCGGGAAATCCAGACCAAGCCGCCTTGTGGATTGTTGAAAAAGGAGTTTCTGTAAATGGAACTGTCGCTCCAGGAATCCGAATCGGAACCTGGATGCAGGGACGTGATATTTATGCGACCATGAATGAGCAAGGCAAACAGTTAATGTTAAATGTGTTCGCCTATGCGCTGGGGATGGATGCGCCGCAAACAGCTGTCGCGGACTATATGCTTCATTGATCGATGAAGAGTTGGTGATGAAGAAGGTCTTTTAGAACGGATTTCTTCTTTGCAGTATGGATTATTTAGAATTTCGATCTAAATAGCAGTTGGCTGTTTGGAAGAATTCGTTTTGCTGCGTGGAGGGGGCGAATTTAAACGGTGTTATCGCTTGGCTGCAGTCGTTGCCGATCGCGATGATTTTTTTGATCTCGCCCTGCATATAGAGGAATGTCTCTGTATTGGGCGCAGCGGAGCATTCCTGAATTTGAACGTTCTGCGTGTCGTTCAATACAATTACCGGTGATTTTCCTTCGCTGGGGAATCCCCGGTAGCCCCTTAGATTCAGATTTTGCACATCGTCGAAGATAAACGCAGGACGTTCGTCATTGCTTGCCAAGCCAAATTCAATACGGTCCAAGGTGAGTCCACGGATGTGACGGCAGAAAAAACCATACGCGGGAAGCACGCCGAACATGACGGATTCCGGATACTTTTCCGGTAATTCCTCCACGGCTCTCGTTGCGTCTTCCGCCGCGCCGCCTCCATCATAAATAATTCGAATATTGCTGAGAGAGACTCCTTCGATGGGATAACCGGGAAGTCCCGTGATCGAGCAGCCCACCTTTGAGGCGTGGGTCGCAATAATATTACTGATTGTGACATTTTGCAAACGCCCGATTTTCGGCTTTGACATATCGGCTTTGAAGGGACGCGCGCGGTTTCCCAGGCGTATGAAAATGGGCGCTGTCACACCGTCAATCGCGATATTTGTAATGGTGACGCGGTCCATGATTCCGCCATCGACAATTTCCAAAGCGATACCCGCCAATCCCCGGTCTTGTCCGTAAATGGCTTTTGAATCTTGCGGGGCTTCAATCGCGCAGTTGGAAATGGTGATATTTTGAAATCCGCCGTTAGATTCCGTGCCCATCTTGAGCGCGTTGCAGTGACTGGTTAATACACAGTTCTGAATCGTCACATTTTTACAAGGCCATTGCGTCGTGCTTTTTAGACAGAGCGCGTCATCATCGGAGACAATCGAGCAATCCGATATTTTCACATCGCGGCAGCTGTCGATATCAATTCCATCGTTGTTATAGTTTTGTAGATTCTCCACTGTGATCCCGCGTATGGTTAGATTCTCGCAGACTAAATAATGCTGCATCCACATTGCGGAATTCTTCATTGTGACACCTTCGATCAGGATGTTTTTGCAATTGACCAGGCGGATAATATAGGGCCGGTTTAGATACTCTTTCCACTTGAAGGCGGATCCCTGCCCATCGATCAGCCCTCGTCCGGTGATGGCGATATCGTGGAGGCCTTCCCCGGCGATGAGGCTTTGTTTCACGTAATTGTCTGTATAGGAACGAATCGCAGGGATTCTGTCAGGGTAATCGTTCAATTCCTGGCTGCCGAGGATGACCGCGCCGGAATCCAGGCGCAGCGTGACGAGGCTCTTCATTTCGATTGTGCCCGTCAGGTACCGCCCCGCAGGGAAATAGATGGTTCCCCCACCCGCCGCCGCGATCGAATTGATCGCTTGTTGGATCGATTTCGTGTCCTTGGTTTTTCCATCCCCTTTCGCGCCGAAGGCTTTGACGGAGACTCCCGTTTCTACGGACGCGGCCGTTCCCAATTCAACCGCGATGAAAAGAAAAACTAGTACCGCTATCGAGATTGTGTAAACGTGTTTACGCATGAATCCTCTCCTTCTATACTATTCTATGTTGGCTTAGGCTGATCGGACGGATACGATGTATACCTTCCCGTTTCGCCAATCGTATTACGATCCATTTCCTCATAAGTTATAAGGTGATTGTTTATGAAAATGATTTTCTGTCATTGTATGGGATTCGCCCGGATTTGGGTAGGCGTGCTTTGTCTCGTTTGGGCCGTGGTGGCGTTCGCCGCTGCGAAGAAAGAAGTGTTTCTCTACGATCATGGGAAAAAGTTGTATGAGGATAACTGCAAGGGCTGTCATGGCGCCAACGGCGACAGCAGCGCATATCCTGGAATTACTCCTTTGCCGGGGATCACAATGCGTGTATCAACCCCCTATGAAATGAGTAAGATTTCGGCGCGGTTCATCAATAAAACGTTTGTGGGTGAAGACGCATCCGCTTTGTATTCCTATATCGGCGCTCTGAAAGGTGAGAAAGGATTTGAGAATCCTGGATTTTTGATTTCTCCCTATTACTTGCATTTGCATTGCCAGGATGTGGATGGTTTCCGGATTATCGACGCGCGTTCTAAAGAGGATTACGAAGCGAATCATATACGCAACGCATTTTCTTGGGATTTCTCCAGCGCCGGGGAAGAAAATTCTGTTGAACAAGCGTTAAAACGGCTTGGTGTCAAACCGGATACATTCATCGTTGTCTATGACCAGTCCGGTGGTTTGGACGCCACGTCAATCTGGCGCCGGATTTTTCAATATGGGCACACGCGGATCGCGGCGCTTGACGGAGGATTTGACGCTTGGATGAAAGGGAACTATCCGGTCACGCAAACTTCTCCACTGGCGCTGCAATCGAGATATCCCAAACCGAATCCACCAAATCAGCCAGCGATTGAAATGGGCGAAATCAAAGATCTTTATTTAGGCGGTCAACCAGACTCTTCCACGGGCATTTGTTTTCAATGGCGGGAGACGATAGGTGATTCCGGTTTGAAACCGGCGGATGAAATACGGGCTTATTTTCAGAAGGAGGGAATTCAATCGCCTTCAGCCTACCGTGTTTGTGGATCGATGGAAGAACTTTCGTTTTTTGTTTATTTAAATTACCTGTTGGGAAATGAGCCGGTTGTGACAACAAAGGAACAAACAGTGGTTTGTCTGCGAGGAGATGGTTGAAAGAAATTTATTGACTGGTTTTGAAATAAAGCGCTCTTTATCATTGATCCCAGGGAATTGGATATATCGCGGACGCGGCTTTTTCCCCCTTAAATTCAAGGCTGATGAATTCGGGATAGTCATCGAGGGAGCTATTTGAATTCCAATACTGATTGATATGAAATGTGAAGCGGCGCGCGTTCTTATTGATTGAGACGGGAAAACGGCCTGTTCGTCTCGAGATTCCCTGCGCGTCTTTCTTCCAAAGAATAATCTCTACTTGTTCTGTGATGGATTCATTTGTTTTCCAATCAGAATCTATAGACCATGGACCTGGAGTGGAGGCGGCGGAGATATAGAGTAATTGAACGGAGTAGGGATTGTAGTTGTCGTTTCGTACTGGCGTCCATTCTCTACGCCGCGGCCAGGGATTCTGGGCGAACTGCCGTTCATCGGATGTTAATTCAGACAGAGTCTCATGATCTAATTCCATCGTATAGACTTTGTGAATGTTGAGAAGCTGGGCAGCGAATTCTTCGCCTAGCGCGCCGAGGGCATTCGTATTCAAATGAGCGTCCCTTTCTTCAAACCAGTCTTCTGATTGCAGCCGTTTTTCCAATGCGTTTTTTCCACTTATATAGGGAACTTTGAATTTCCAGCACCAGTTTTTGCATTGGCGTTCGAACGCTGATTCTAATTGCATATCCTGCACATCCAACGCGTTTGTTAATTCGATAAAACCTGGGCGCCGCGCTTCGGCCGATTCGATAAACGAGGGCAGATGCAGGAAGACAACCGGAATTTGAAGCCGGTCGGCCCAAATCGAATACGCCGCTATCATTGCTTTCATTTTAGCGAATACGATTGGAATGCGATTTGGATGGTGGGAAAAATAGAGCCGTTGAAGGCCCGCTTGGGCTGTCCACATTCGATAACGCTGGTAAGCGTTGCGATCGGGAATGATCTGTTGAATTTGTTCTATTGATAATTTCTTTAAATAATCGCCTTTTAGTTGCGTATAGATATTTGGCGCAACGTTGGTCCAGGAAACTTCCTGACGCTTCCGATACGCATAGTCAAGGAAATCTATGACACGCGAATTTGCAGAAAGATAATCCCACAGCCCTCGTTTCCATCGATCTGTACCGCATTGGTACATGCGATATTTCGTGTTTTTCCAATCGATATAATTAATGCGTCCTTGGAAGGAATCGTCGATTTGACAGACGGTATAATTCTCACAATCGTACAAATCATTCCCCCCATAGAATCCCCAGATGATCATATCCGGATCAAGAATTTCAGTGAGTGATAAAGCGCGTAATAGTTCCTGGTAGGCGGAATACCCGCCTACGGCTCCATTGATTACTTCCACTCTCCTCGCGCCGGGAAGGCCTCGTGTGCGGCGGAAGCGATTGATCCATTTGCGGTATTTCTCGTTCTCGTTGATCAATCGCTCCAGTTGGGCTGAGAAGGTTTTCGGTTCGGAAAGACTGGAGTGCAGATGGCTGTCTCCGGTGACGAGGATGCGAAAGACGCTTAGTGGTTTTGGGGAGCGGAACGGCGGATTCAATGTGCCGAACTGACTGGTTCGTTTCCAGGATATGGTTTGATCCGCTCCGACGAAACACATTTGGAAATTGGGTTCGATACTCCATCCCAATAACGGATCGAAACTAAAAATAGCGGCTTGGTTTACAGCAAGATTATAAGGGATATACAGCCTGAGTCCCCATTCCAACACCAAGAAAAATAAAGCGAAAATGATGAAGAGAAAAAGCAGGCTTCGTGAGAGAGAGAATGTTCTTGCCGAAGATAAACCGTTGTTCTTGGTTGGTATGGCAGGCGTCTGATCTGTTTCCACTGTGTTTGCCGATTCTATTATATTATCAGCCATGCTATTACTTTGCCTTTCCTGCAGGCGGTTATGAATCCAAAATGAGTTTAGTCAACGCCGCCAGAATAGAATCGATGGATAGCGTCGGTCTATAGAATAATATGTTATATCACACCATTATGCGTTTCTTGCGCCGATCATTCTGATCCGGTTTTGCTATCGTGTGACAAGGCGGCATAAAACGAAATTTAGACTAATAGACATAGGGTGAGATGCCGATTATTGGTGTATTTGTTGTATATATAGATTTTTATCGTCTTAGGCGCCTTTTTTGCCACCACATCATATCCATTATTGTGATTTGGAGAGCAACTTCAAGGAGTGAGGTATTATGGGATTAAATATTATTGAGGATTGAATAAATGCTGGTTTCTAGATTCGTTTCATTCCCGTCCCAGACGTTCTTTTAGAAAACGGAGCATTTCCTGTTCTTCCGATGAAGCGCCTGCGCCGGGAGTGACTGGGTAATCGTCAGCCGTGGCTGATGCGCTGGGGTGAGGGGAGGATTTCTTCTGAAAGAGCCGGAGATGCAGGGATGGCATGGAACCATCCGGAGAAGGAACGAGAACACGTTTTCGCAACCGGGGCATCACTTTTTCCATCGTCTCGCGATAAAGCCGTTCACGAACAGCGCCGGACGCGTTTTTGACTTCCGGCAGCAGAGCGAGAAATTTGGATGTATCTCCCGTGGCGGAGGCGATGCGCATAGTTTTGGCCGCCTCCGCTTGAGCGAGAATGATTTCCGCCTGACCCCGCGCGCGGGGAAGGATTTCTTCTTTGTAGACTCTGGCTTTCGTAATAATGCGGGTTTTGTCTTGGCGCGCGTCGGTCACATCTTGAAACGCGTCTTGGACATCTTGGGGTGGTTCGATTTTAACACGTTCGATCTTGACGATTTCTAGACCTGACTGGCAGCGGTCCAAACTCTGCTGCAAGTCCATTTTTATATCCGTTGACAGCGAGGCCCAACCCGCTGTCAACGCTTCGTCAACCTTCATCTGACCAAGTCTGTTTGTAACAGCCGCCTCTCCGGCTTTGCGAAGCAGAGCGATTGGATTGGCGTTGGCGAATAAGTAATTGTAAGGATCGGAAACACGGTATTGGATTAGTAATTGTATGCGGAGCACATTGGTGTCACCCGTCAACCATTCACATTGTTCGTATGTAGGCGGCACGTTGCGTATTTCGTCGATGAAGCGGTACCCGACCGGCATTTGCAGAACGGTGGTCGTCTCGACGCGGTAGACGACGCCTAACGGCCAGGGCGCATGATAACCAAGCCCCGGCGTCACACGCCGGGCGGTCACTTTTCCTAAAAACACCGTCACCGCTGTTTCTTTTGGGGAGACGGTATAAAAACCTGAAAACAACCAAGCGATTAGTAACACAACGGGAAGAAGGCTGATTCGAAACCGTTTCATTCGTCCGATCCTTCCCACAAGAATCGCATTAAATCAGAATCACCGGGAATCACGGCTGAATCCTCTGAGGTGAGAATCGTTTCGTACATTTGGAGGGAACGATAAAAACGATAGAATTCAGGATTGTTGGTAATCGCTTCCGCGTAGATCCGGGCCGCTTCGGCTTCGCCCTCTCCCCGGATTCGCGCGGCGGTTGATTCAGCTTCGGCGAGGATGTTGGCGCGTTCCCGGTCCGTGCCTGCTCGGATCTTCATCGCTTCGCTTTCTCCTTCCGAACGGTGGCGGGTGGCGATTTGACGGCGCTCTTCCCGCATGCGGTCAAATACAGACGGGCGGTTTTGTTCGTGATAATTGATTCGGCTTACTTGCAGATTCACGATCTCTACACCATATTCCGCCTGCGCTAAGGTTTGTACGTTTTTCATGACCTTCTCAGTGAGTTGTGAGAGTTTGACTTCCGTCGCATCTGAAATGAGTGACGCAAACGGCGTTTTCCCCAGTTCGGCGGCGAGTTCGGAAACCATGGCGAAAGAGAGACGTGTTTCTAACCCTTCTTGCGTGTTCATGGTTTGCAGGAAGATTTGGGGATCGGATATTCGCCAGACCAGGAACGCCTGCGTCATGATGTTTTTCTTTTCGAGGGTGTGGCATTCCTGTGGAGGAATTTCGAGTATTTGCAGCCGCTGGTCGAATTTCGTAATCCGCTCGAACGGAAACGGCCATTTAAACTTGAGTCCGGGATCATCCAGATACGTGCGGACCGGTTTTCCAAAAAAGGTGACCACGGCGCATTCTTTGACATCCACAATATAGATACATTGAGACAGGATGACAACAAAGATCACCACGAGCGCTCCAATGTATATAGGGATTCTTGATTTCATAGTATCAATCCTTACATTTAAGATCCGAACTGAATAAAACTAGAATTTTATTATTTCTAATTTGTTTATGCAAAGCGGCCCTCACAGCAGTTTGGAATGGCATGAAAGCCGCATACAATCTACATTTCTAGATTAGCCTTGAATGAATCGAGTAATGAATTATTCATTGTACTTATCTGTTCCAATGACCATGTTTTCGCCGCTGTCCAGGAACCAGAGATCAAAATCCGGCCATCGTTCGTCATTCGGCAGAATCGTTTTTGAGACGGGCAAAAGAGAGTAATCCACCGTCTCGAATCGCAGCCGCATCCGGGTTTCAATGGGCCATTTCAAGTCACATTCCGCCAACGCTTTAAAAGCCGCCGTGTCTCCGTGCGCTTTTTGTATCCGTGCGCGTTTATCCGCTTCGGCGCTCTCTACGATTTCCACCGCTTCCCCTCGCGCCAGGTGAAGAGTGCGTTCCGTTTCTACATAGGCTTCGTAGATCTGCCGTTCCTTGTCTTCTTCCGCGCTGGCGACATCGCGGAACGCCTGGTGCGCTTCCGCGGGCGCGTGAATGCGGATCAAGCGGACAGCGATCAATTCAATCGTTCCTGGCATGGAATGATTAATGATTTGCCGCGCGCGGTTTGTGACCTCTATTTCAATTGTATGCCGGGCCGTTGTCAATGTAGTTTCGATATTCATACCCGCCATTACTTCGGTCAAAGCGGATATCACCGCCCCACGGATAATCGGTTCGGGATCCGCGATACCAAAAAGATACTTCTCCGCGTCGTTAACGCGGTATTCCGCCTGGCTTGATAGATCTACAATATTTTCATCGCCGGTCAGGTACAGCGATTCTTCTAAGATCTGCAGTTCTGTATCCCAAGGAGCCGTTCGCGCGACGCCAGCCGCTTTGGAACGGAATCCAACATCCACGTTTCGGATCTCGCGCACCCGGAGTGTATGTCCTTGGGCGAAAGGATATGGGAGATGCATGTAGATACCGGGAGAGAGATTCACGGCGGTTGGTTTCCCCAATTCTACAATGGCGCCTTTCTCACCGGGACCGACGATCAAAAAACAAGTTTGTAGAATGGAAACAACGCAGATTATCAAAATGAAAAGGCTGAATTTTTTCCATGACAATTGAATCCCTGTCATGGAGCTAATCTTCTTTCCAATCTGCGTCCATTGCGCAGGGACTGCTGACTGCCACATGCCTTTGATCAGAAGGTAGAGAAGAAACAGAGCGGAGAGAATTCCAACAATTCCTGCGCTTTCTCCACTGGTTTGTTCGATCGCCATGGTAGGCGTTATTTCGTTTTGACCATAATACAGATTGACCAAGTGACCGGCGTAGAGGCTGATGACAATGATCGCAAGGAGGTATAGAATTGTGGATCGGCGTCCAAGGATTTTATAAAGAATCGGGATCGAGCCGATATTTGTCGCAGGACCAGCCAGCAGAAAAACAAGCGCCGCGCCGGGCGAAAGCCCCTTGGCGATCATAGCCGCCGCGATGGGGGTTGAACCGGACGCGCAGATATACATCGGCATGCTGATGATCAGCATGATCAACAAGGAGGAAAATCCCTGCCCGACCCAGCCTTGGAAGAACCAATCGGGAATCCAGGCGGCGATCACTCCGGATAGAATAAAACCAAGCGCCAGCCAATGCGCAAGGTTGTTTGATAATTCCCCAAAAGCGTAATGCCATGTTTCCGCCCACCAGGGCCGGACGTTCACCGTTTCGGATGTTTCATTATTCGCATGACAGCAGGAGTGGATTTTTTCTGTTTCCTCTTCTTCTGTATCTCCCCACCGGTTGACGGTAATTCCTGCGAACAGCGCTGTGATAAACGCGATGAATGGTCTTAGTATTGTCATGGTCAGGTCCATCATGCCATAGGTCATCGCGATGGAGTCGACACCGGTTTCGGGAGTGGAGATCAGAAAGGATGTGGTCGCGCCCCGGCTCGCTCCTTTTTGACGGAGTGTGACTGCTGTCGGCAGTACAGAACAAGAACAAAGTGGCAATGGAACTCCACAGAGCGACGCCAGGAAAACGGATCGCCAATTCCGTTTCCCCAATACCGTGACGATCTTATCGGAAGGAACAAAGGTATGGATCAATCCCGCTGCCATAAATCCAAATAAGATATAAGGGCCGGATGTGATGAGTATCATCCAAATTTTGTAAATTGCGGAGAGTAACATAATCGAAATATTGACTCCAAAATGGTTGGATCCAGAGATTTTCGTAGATTCAATGAATCCCGAATCAATGAGTTTGATTCATTCGTTATCCAACCGGTCTCTTGCTCGTGTTTCTAGTTTTGTATGCTTGACACATAGGCGGTCGATCTCGTTCTAGACCGGCCGTTGAGAGAACACCTTGGATTCGCCATCTTTTATTAGTGTACTTGTCAAAATGCCTTCCACCAATGAAAAGAGAAAAAAAACTATGAGAAGGAATGTGAGATTCCTCATCTACGCTTGTGTGGATTAACGGGATGACTTCGTTTTAAAGGCTTTTTGCAGCTTTTCCCGAAGGCTGGTGAACCGTTTTCGGATTTTGTTATTGTTGACGGCGGTTGTCAGCGCCCTGCGGCTGCCGACCAGCATAACCAGCTGTTTTCCCCGGCTGACCGCCGTATAGAGGAGATTGCGCTGAAGCAGGGGGAAATGCTGATCGATCAGCGGTACGACAACGGCGGGATATTCGCTCCCCTGGGATTTATGAACGGTAACCGCGTACGCCAGCGATGTGTTGACAAGATTGCTGTAATTGTAATCGATCTTCCGGCCTTCGAATTCAATCGTTACTCGTTCATCGATCCGGTCAATCTCTGTGACAAATCCGATATCCCCATTAAAGACGTCATTCAAATAGTCGTTTTTTGTCTGCATGATTTTGTCACCACACGCCATGGGATAAAAACCAGGTTTGAATCGGTCTGGTGATGGATTGATGCGTTCTTGGAGATGTTCGTTCATCACTTCGACACCGGCTCCATATTTAATCATGGGGCAGAGAACTTGGATATCTTGCTTTGGATCGAATCCGAATTGTTTGGGGATGCGGCTAGTAACCAATTCCAGCACGGCGTCCCGTGTGAGGATCGGATCGGGTTTCGCGACGAAGAAAAAGTCCTGCCCTTGTTCGACGCCGTCTCCTTCGAGTTCCGGCATTTCACCTTGGTTGATTCGATGGGCGTTGAGAGAGATCAGGCTGCCTTCCCGCTGACGGAATATTTCGGTAAGGGAGACGGTTTTGATGTGTCCGCAGCCGATTAAATCATGCAGCACCATACCCGGTCCCACCGCGGGCAGTTGATCCACATCCCCCACAATCAATAGATGACACGAAGGTTCCAACGCGGCCAAGAGATTCGCCATCAGTTCCGTGTCGATCATGGAAGCTTCGTCAACGACGAGGAGATCGGTTTTGAGTGTGCGGCCGGCGTTCCGGTTGAATCCGCCGGTTTCTGGATTGTATTCCAGCAGGCGGTGAATGGTTTTAGCGAAACGGCCCGTACTTTCCGAAAGCCGTTTCGCCGCGCGACCCGTCGGCGCGGCGAGGCGGGGTTTTGAGCCGCCTCGCATTCTCCATAGTTTCAAGATTCCTTTTAGGATTGTGGTTTTGCCCGTGCCGGGGCCGCCGGTGACGATGGTGACTTTGTTTTGGAAGGCGGCGGCGATGGCTTCCCGTTGCGCGGGGGCGAGTGTGATACGCAGCGTCTTTTCCACCTTCGTCATTTCATCAGGGCTGGGTTCCTTCAACGCCATGCTTGATGGAGCGAGGGACAGGTTGCGCGTCCGCCGGGCGATTTCATTTTCCGCTTCGTGAAATCGCCATAAATAAATGGAACGCCCTTGGTCGTGTGAATTGATTGATAAATGGACCTCACGCCGCTCATACAGTTCCTCTAGCGTATCGGTGAGAATTCCTTCATCCTTAAAACCAAGAAATTGATAGGAACGGCGGTATAGTTCTTCGTCCGGTAGAAAGATGTGCCCATCCCAACTGCCATGAAGAAGCGCATGACGGATGGCTCCCGCAATACGCACGGGCGCGGATTTCTCGATTCCCATCTCATTGGCGATACGATCCACCTCCCGCCAATCCGATCGTTCGTTGAGCAGCAGCAGGATATATGGATCGCGGCGGATTTCCGACACCGCGTTGGAGCCAAAAGCCAGATACGCCCGCCGCGCCAACGGGTGTTGTAGGCCAAACTTCACCAACCGGTCAATGGTTCTGTTCTTGCTCCGCGCCATCTTTGTCCTTGCTTTAAAAAATAAAAAACGATTGCGAATTCATGTATGATTGATTCACCAATATCATTCTTCCTGTTTTTCAGTAAGAATCAACATGAATCAACTTCCTTTTTGCAGGAGGAACAGTTGTATTCGATGCGTTTTTTGGATCAGTGAATAAACCTTACTTTCCACCGATTTTTTTGATACCTTTTTTTTAATTTAATTTTATTGCTGATTTCAGTGGGAGGTATTATCATGAGACAAGGCTTTACGCTGATCGAATTGTTAATCGTCGTCGCGATTATTGGTATTCTGGCGGCGATCGCGGTTCCTAATTTTTTAAATGCGATGACACGGGCGAAAGTAGCGCAGGCAACCGCGGAAATCCGGAATATTGGAACCGCGTTGGAAACGTATAAACTCGATCGAAACGCCTATCCACCTATTTTTCCGCCTGTTTGGATGTACGACCGGTATTTTCCTTTAACGACTCCTGTGGCGTATATGTCATCGATCCCTCTTGATCCATTTAACAAAAAACCCACAGATTCCACTACCGGTCCAAAAGATGGAAACAATCCAACGGGGCATTATGACTATTGGACACGACTGGCGGCGCATGGCAATCAAAAGGGAACGAATTATTGGGACGCCATAACGGATTTTCCCGCTAGGCGGTATGAATGGATTCTCATCGGTTTCGGGCCCACTCAATCCTGGATAACCAATTTAGTCTATCCCGCGGGACATCCCAATGCGGGGGAATATATCGCGTATGATATGAGTAATGGCTTGTACAGCGATGGGTGTATTGTCCGCTACGGTCCGTAATTATTTTTGCATAGCCTGATAATAAGAATCAATTATCAATTTAGGGATGAATTATATGAAAGGCGGGATGTGACATGGCTCATCCATTCTTTATGTTGACGGATAAAATCGCGTTTGTGACAGGCGCCGCGTCGGGCATTGGCCGCGCGATCGCGGAAGTGTACGCGCAGGTGGAAGCGACGGTCTGGATCGCGGATCTCGATGAAGAGAACGCTATGAAGACGATTGAGCGAATCCAATCCCTCGGCGGAGACGCCCGTTTTATTCACTGTGATGTCACAAATCCAGAACGGATTGATAATGCGGTGAAGAACGTGATGGATGAACATGGGCGAATAGACATTCTTGTTAATAACGCGGGGATTGGATTTGTAGGTAATCTACTCAATACGCCAGAAGATGATTTTGACCGGCTCTTTGATGTGAATGTGAAGGGTGTATATCACGTGACGAAAGCCATTCTGCCATCCATGTTGGAACGTGGGTATGGAGTGATCGTCAACATGGCGTCTATCGCTTCTTTGATCGCCGTCAAAGATCGTTTCGCCTACAACGCGTCGAAAGGGGCGGTGTTGATGATGACGAAAGGGATCGCTCTTGATTATGTAGATCGTGGTATCCGCTGTAATTGCATCTGCCCTACGCGGATTCATACGCCGTTCGTGGATGAATATCTAAAGAAAAACTATCCGGGACGGGAAGAGGAAATGTTCGCTCTACTTTCCCAATACCAACCGATCGGCCGGATGGGTAAACCGGAAGAGGTCGCGTATATGGCCCTCTATCTCGCGAGTGACGAGGCCGCTCTGGTGACCGGCGAAGCATTTCCGCTTACGGGAGGGAAATTGATGGGGTGACGGAATCCCATTTCATCAACAGCGCCTCTTAGACCTTGCCTGAGAAATCCAATCCAATCAATCTATTGTTTACAACCATTACTTGTTATCGAAAGGAAAGAACATGAAACTTGTACGCTTTGGGGATAAAGGGAATGAAAAGCCGGGTTTGCTGCTGGCCTCTGGGGAGATCGTGGACGCGTCGGCCTGCGCGCAGGATTATAATGAGGCGTTTTTCGCGGAAGATGGACTCAATAAACTGGCCGCTTGGTTGCAGGATAACGAATCCAGCGCGCCGCGTGTGCCGAAAGAAACCCGGCTGGGATCCGCAGTCGCGCGTCCAAGTAAAATCATCTGCATCGGCTTGAATTATTCCGACCACGCGAAAGAATCGGGACAGGATGTGCCTAGTGAACCCGTGATCTTCTCCAAAGCAAGCACTGCGCTGAACGGTCCCTTCGATGCGATTGAGATACCGCGCAATTCGGTGAAAACCGATTGGGAAGTGGAATTGGCGTTTGTGATCGGGAAACGCGCGAAATATGTGGAAGAATCCGAAGCGCTATCCTACGTCGCAGGCTATGCTGTCATGAACGATGTCAGCGAGCGGGAATTTCAAGCGGAACGCTGCGGACAGTGGGTCAAAGGCAAGAGCCATGACACATTCGCTCCATTCGGCCCATATTTAGCCACCCCGGACGAGATCGCCGATCCGCAGAACCTTGCGATGAGCCTGGATGTCAACGGAGAACGAATGCAGACCGGAAACACAAGCACTATGATCTTCAGCGTCAAAACACTCGTCGCGTATCTTTCCCAATTTATGACGCTCCTGCCCGGAGATATCATCAGCACAGGCACTCCGCCGGGCGTCGGTTTTGGTATGAATCCACCCCGCTATTTAAAACCCGGTGATGTTGTGGAACTTACAGTTGAAGGATTAGGCTCCCAGCGGCAAACGGTTGTGGCTGCATCTTAGAATATTTGTAATACTATCTTGTACATCTATATATGCGGTAATCTATGGATAAATAGAATTGCCTTTTTTAATATAATCCTGAAAATCCTGTTAATCCTTCATATCCTGATTCAGACAAAATAAATTTTCTTAACAAATGAATGTATTATTTATAGTATCTGTGAAATATCAATTATTCCCATATAGGAGATGATCGTGCAATTTAAAATCAGAAACGCAATAATACTAACACTATTTCTTTATATCACTTCATCAGCAGGCGCGGCGGCGCCGCAGGAAGTCGCGCCAGGTGTCTTTTTCCGGTTGGCCGAAGGGGGGTGTAATGTTGGGTGGGTGATCTTTGATGAGTACGTTCTCGTCATAGATTCCAACTTTCCTCACTGCGCGGAAAAAGATATCGAAGCGATTCGTCAAACCACGGATAAACCGATCCGATTCGTGTTTGTAACCCATCATCATCTGGATCATGCATGGGGCAACGCGGTTTACGCCAATGAAGGCGCCGCCATTATCGCGCAGCGGGAATGCGCGGTAACGTTGAGAACCAAAGAAGCGGAAGAACAATTCAAGAATTGGGCGAAAGACCGTCCAAAATACCTCGCTATGGGTCTGAAAACACCGGATATCATTTTCGATGATGAACTTGTGTTCGACGATGGTAAACGCCGTGTGGAATTACTGCACTTCGGGCATGGACATACTAAAGGCGATTCCATCGCTTATCTCCCCCATGAAAAGATTGTATTTACCGGCGACCTCTGTGTGAATGGAGTATTCAATTATCTAGGTGAATCCAATCCAGATAACTGGATACGCGTTCTCTCCGAAATGCAGGAATACGAGATCAAAACGGTCTGTCCGGGACATGGCCCACTTGCGGGGAAGGAATTGCTTGCAACACAGCAGCAATATTTTATTGAACTGCGAGATCAAATCCAACAAGCGGTCAATCAAGGAAAAACCCTCGAAGAGACGCGCGCGCTGGTTCAGATCCCTATGTACAAAGAATGGACCGGGCAGGAACCCCGGCAAGCGAACATCGATTATATGTATCGCTTGAAAGCGGGATTGATAACGCCCTGGGAATTGGTGGAAGTTGGACTCTACGCGGGAGATTCTCCAACGAAGGATACGCCGGGATGGACGCCTCCAAAGAAAATGCTGACCCGCAGCCTGAATGCAGAGCAACTGGCCGCGATGCGGCTCGCCGCGCCTAATTTGGAATTCATCAATGTTCGTGATCAGGACGAGATGATGGAGCATATTGGCGAAGTGGACGCTGTGATGGGACCGATCTCGGAAGAATTGTTTGAAAAAGGGAAACAACTGCGCTGGGTTAATTCCACAACCGCGGGAGTGTCGGGCTATCTTTTCCCCGAGTTTGTCGAAAGCGAAACGGTTCTGACGAATGGTCGAGGCGTCTGTGGCCCTCCGATCGGTGATCATATTTTGGGGTACATGCTCATGTTCTCCAAAGGACTGGCCGCGCAGCACGAACGCAAACTCGAGGCGCGATGGGGGCAGGTCCGGGGAAAGCGAATCTTTGAACTGAGCGGGAAAACGCTCTTGATTTTAGGCTTCGGAGGTATCGGACAGGAGACCGCTAAACGCGCCCAGGCTTTTGGTATGCGGATTCTCGCCGTCGATCCGCAGTCTATTAAGAAACCCCATTACGTCTCCCGGATCGTCCCGCCGGACGAGATGGAATCGCTGCTGCCCGAAGCGGATTTTGTCGCCTGTTGCGTCCCGCTCACGAAACAAACGGATCGTTATTTCGGGAAAAAACAGTTCGAATTGATGAAACCAACCGCGTATTTCATGAACGTTGGCCGTGGAAGAGTCGTAGACACGGACGCGCTCGTCGAAGCGCTGCGTTCAAAGACCATCGCGGGGGCGGCGGTGGATGTGACCGATCCAGAGCCTTTGCCATCGGATCATCCTTTATGGAAATTGGATAATGTACTCATTACGCCGCACATGTCTGGGCGGACGGAAGAACGTTATCACCTAGCCTGGCTCTTGTTGCTGGAAAATACGCGCCGTTTTGCGGCGGGAGAACCGCTGTTGAATGTTGTGAATAAAAAAGCGGGATATTAATTTCTTTTCATACCAATCCGCGAAGTTCATCTCCCCATATTTTTATGTTAATCCGATTCACTACAACGGTTGCTTTGCATCTTCGAATCTGCAGTATCCTTCCTTTTTAATCTATCTGACTAATAACCATTGTTTAGAAAAACCATTCTGAATTTCTTCGATTTTCGTTTGTTTTTTATGGTAAAATGGCCGTCATGATTCGAATTAGATTTATCAGCCAATGAATCCTAACGCTTGATTAAAGCGGAACGGAGGAAACCGTGATGAAATCCAGGACGCTCTTGAAACTTTATTCTTCGAAGTATGAATTGACAGTAATCCTGTTTCTATCATGGATATTGATCGTGGGGATTCCATCCGCGTCATCACAGGAAGGAACGGGCGGTGATCTTCTTCTCTATGATGATGAATTGAGTGAGGGGTGGGATGATTGGTCGTGGGATACAGTAAATGATTTCTCGATCACAGATCCAGTGCAATCTGGCGATCGTTCGTTGTCCGTTACGTTTACCGCGGCCTGGGCCGGTTTGTATCTCCACACGAATACAGCGATTGATACGGGGGAGTATGAGACCCTGCGGTTTTGGATTCATGGTGGAACGGCCGGCCGTCAATCGATTACGATTGTTTTTATCGGTGAAAATGAAGAGGAGGCCGGCGCGCGATACGATCTGATCCCATTGCCCGTAAACACATGGATCGAAATGGCCGTTCCTCTACCCGCGTTGGAAGGCAATCTGGGCATTACAGGTTTGTTCTGGCATGATAGAACTGGCGGTCCCCAACCTGCGTTCTATCTCGATCGAATTACAGTGGAGAAAGCGAGTCAACCAGTTTCGCAACCCACTCCTACGCCCCAGATGCCTGTGGAGATAAAAACCAAGTGGGATCTGTGGTTGAATGGGACTCATTTGCGTGGAGCGAACGTTCATCAAAGGCGGATTTATCCAAGTTTGGATGGTCCAACGTATATGGGACCGGGACCAGCCGGCCCTCCTTTCACGCAAGAGGATTTCGATAAACTGGCGGCGTTGGGCGCGAATTATGTCAATATTTCCTATACCGGATTGTATACGGAAACTCCTCCTTATATCGTGGATCCCGATCTGCGTGATGGATTGGATATCTTGCTCGAAATGATCGCTCACGCGGATATGTTCGCTGTGATCAGTATGCGGAGCGGTCCGGGCCGCAGTCAATTCGCCATCTATTATTGGGAAGATCTGGATCGGAAATATTATAATGACTCAGTATGGCAGGATCGCGCGGCGCAGGACGCTTGGGTGGAGATGTGGCGGTATATCGCGGAACGGTACCGCGATAATCCTATTGTCGTTGGTTACGATCTGATGGTTGAACCGAATTCGAATGACAATGGCAGCGATGTCTTTAGCGATCGGTTGGATATATGGGAGCCGGATGAGTTCTATTCCCAATACGGGGGAACATTATACGATTGGAATCAGCTCTATCCACGCATTACAGAGGCGATTCGTGAGGTGGACACGGAAACGCCGATCTTAATCGCCGGGAATTCATATAGTGGTGTCCGGTGGCTTCCGTATTTGCAACCAACCGGCGATCCCCGCACGGTCTATGCGGCGCATCAATACGAACCCCAATCACAATATACGCACATAGATTGGAATGATGAAGATTTTATGAATGTTACATACCCAGGCTTAATCGATTTGGATTGGGATGGAGAAAAAGAATTGTTTGACCGGGACTGGCTGGATCGTTTTTTAACGCCTTTGGATGCGTTTCAAACGGCGTACAACGTTCCTGTAGCGGTGAATGAAT
The DNA here is from genome assembly GCA_963663405.2 of bacterium. Taxonomy (GTDB): domain Bacteria; phylum Hinthialibacterota; class Hinthialibacteria; order Hinthialibacterales; family Hinthialibacteraceae. The sequence goes on from CAXXSM010000053.1 coordinate 45,905, forward strand.
ATGGGATCGCGCGTTGGGTAAACAATGCGGCGGATTTCATCCGGGATGAAATGGAATTATTTGAGGAGCGGGGTTTGAATTACGCGTTGTGGGAATGGCAGCCTTACTGGGAACCTCTCATTTCCAAAAATAGTGATTTTAATTTCCGGCATGGGCCCGATCCGGATAATCATACAGACGTGTTGGAAAATGAATTGTTGGATGCAATTGTCAGTTTTTGGGCGAAGAACACAATTCATCCCTCCATAATGCCTTCCCTTCCAATACCTACTCCCACACCGGTTTCCGTACGAATTAATGATTGGTTTTTGTATTGACTTAGATGATACAAATGTTATGAATCCTACCTGCGATTCTTTTATTTATTTTTCGCTCAACCGAATGTAAGATTAGTTTTTTAATTTATAAAAAACTAAATTTATTATGTATTGATACGTTTCATGAATCGTTTTCTTTACGAATCGGTGGATTTTTTTACTGTGATTATCTATTGAGAGTCATGATGCTTGACATAGTACTAAAAATATGGTTTAAATACTAGTCTGGTAAAACGTGTGCGCCAAGGAGAACAGTTCGGATGTTTAAAAAAGGTAATTTGTATCTGCTCCAGGATATAAATCGCCGAGTGGGGGGAACAAAAAGGGGTTTTTTAACACATGAAAACGGACGGGTTGTATGCGGACGTTTTTCGAAATATGAACACCCTTTGGCTCCTGATGTGGTTTTTGTATGGGACGGCCGTCAAGATAAAGCGGATAACCGCCGGTCGAATTATTTTTGGGCGAAACAATTCTGTGAGCAAGACAATCCAATTCCCGTTTTTGTAAGGGTCAATACTTATGAATGGGAATACAAAGGGCTTTACCGAGTGGATCGAGCGGCCGAAGAGGAAGAGACAATCCTTCGGTATAAAAAAAAGGCGGGACGAGAAATTCGAGATCTTGTCATGGTGCTTTTTTTGGAAGAGGTCGATGAGCCAGGAGGTTTTATTTGAAAATGAGTTTCCGAGAGTTACTCGTTCGTGATTTCTATCGTAACTCATTTTCATCTGCAGGTTGTGTTTATCATGATAGTTTATATGTGCGAATAAATCGTTCTTAATTTTCTATTCTAATCGCATACTAACTATATTTTATTTGATTTTTTTGTTAGTTTATCGTTAGTATTTGGTTAGATGTATGTTAGATGTATGTTATATTTATGAATGATACTGTTCGCCATGAACTTATTTTTCTACTCTGGATAATGAAGTTGTTCATGCTTTTGTAAACTGAACTATCATTGGGTTGAATGCAGTTTTGGCATTGCTGTTTAAAGATTTGGTGAGACGATTTTGGGCAGCCAGAGGATGATGGATTCGGGTAGATATGTGATAATCAGCAGTGTAATAATCATGGCGGCGTAAAACGGCAGCATTGGCTTTACAAGTTTTGCAATCGTCGTGTCCCCGACGCCGCACCCTACAAACAACACTGTCCCGACTGGAGGTGTGCAAAGGCCAATACACAGATTGACTATCATAATCAATCCGAAATGGATGGGATTCATGTGCAGTGTTGTCACGGCGATTTGACTGAAGATCGGGGTGAAGATCAACACCGCCGGGGTCATATCCATAAAGGTTCCGACAAAGAGAAGGATCGCATTGATGATGAGCAGCAGGATGGTTTTATTTTCCGTAAGACTCAACAGGCTGGCGCTCACCATCTGCGGCAATTCGAGCCGGACCATCAAGTTCCCCATCGCTTTGCTGGCTGCGATTAGGATAAAGATGAAAGCCGTCGTAACAGCGGTGGTTCGCAGGATTTGAGGGAGCTCGTTCCAACGGACCTGCTTATATACAATCACGGCGAGGAAGAACGAATAAAGAACCGCGGCGGCGCTGGCCTGTGTCGCGGTGAATACGCCACAGAGTATCCCGCCAAGAACGATTACCATGAGCAGCATACTCAACACGGCGCGCTGTAGGCGGTGGAATCCATCACGCCAATTGACTTTTCCTGTTGGTTTCACGCCTTTCCGGAACGCATGCATCGCGGCCACGATCATGAGTCCGATTCCGATAATCACACCGGGCAGAAATCCCCCCATAAACATCGCGGCGACATCGACCGCCTGCCCTCCGGCGTCTCCCCAGGCGACGGCGTAAACGATCATGATGTTCGATGGGGGAATCACCAGACCGAGGGTCGCCGCCGAGAGCGTCAAGGCTGTGCTGAATTCGCGCTCGTATCCTCCCCGCCTCATTTCAGGAATGATGAAGGCGCCGATGGAACTCGTGGCCGCCGTCGCCGAACCGGAGATGGCGCCGAACAACATGCAGGCCATCACATTCGCATAGCATAGCCCACCTGCGACACGTCCCACCAGCACGTCTGCGAAATCAATCAACCGCCGCGCGATGCCTCCCGCTCCCATCAGCAGTCCCGAAAGAACGAACATGGGAATCGCGAGTAGCGCGTACGAATCGACGCCATGCCACATATCCTTGGCGATCTGCATAAACACAAGAAATGGACGGTCCGGCCAAAGGCAGAGATAGGACACCGCTGTGGAAATTCCAATGGCGAACGCGATTGGTATATTGTGCGCGATAAGAAGTATGAACGCCGCAATGAGGACTCCGGCGGCCAAGGTTTCTGGCGTCATGAATCGTTCCGTTTCTTTTCCTCTTTCAATCCTCCCACCGGCTTTGGATGGGCGATGTGGTATACGCAATACAATAGATTCAGCGCGCCCGTGAGTATCAACACAAGGTAAAACCATCCTCGATTCAGCATTTCAAAGCCGGGCATCTTCGAACCGTAGGAAAAGGCGCGTTCACATACAAGCCCGCCTCCTATGGTGAGAACAGTCAAAGAAAACAGACCAACGAACACGGTTGAGATGTAGTCGAGAATCAGCCGGATTTTTGGGGGATAGAGGCGAACCAGGGCGTCTACGCCCAGATGCGCCCGTTGGCGGAACGCGAGCGCGCTGCCGAGTATTCCGATCCAGACTAACAATGTTTGAGACGCGGTGTTGACCGGAGCGGACGCGTTCGCGACGGCGCTCAAGATCCATTCAAGGGTATGACGGAGGGGCGTTGAATGATCCGCTTCAGGAATTGATTCATTGGATATCCCATCGTCTATAAGTTGAAGCCAACCACTGACGAGAGGTTGAACGGCGGCGTTCAAGAGAATCTCAGTAGTAATACTGCATACCATCGCCACGACAAGAATGATTAAAACGGTTGTCAAGATTCGATCGAGCCGATCGTAGAAACACTGCAAAATAGATTGCCTCCCCAATTCAAAAAAACGACACAGTTTTTAAAATGTATTCACTCCACCGCCCAAATCCGTTTAACATAATCCGCAATCGTTGTGCCTTCGAATGGCTCGTAGATCGACTCGGTCGCTTTCACGAATTCGTCCTTGTTGTCCAAATAAGTGAATGTAACGCCTTCCGCTTTCATTTTTTCAATCTGTTCGGCGTTCGCTTTTGTCCACAATTCCCGTTGAAATTCCTGGGCCACCGCCGCGGATTCCATGATGATGGTTTGGTCTTCGGGAGTGAGTTGATTCCATCGTTTGGCGCTCATTAATAGGATGTCGGGAATACAAACGTGTTCGTCGAAGATATAATTCGGCGCGACTTTATAATGACGTTGTGTATAGTAACTGGGTATATTATTTTCCGCGCCTTGGACCACGCCGGTGTCGAGGGCCGTGTACAATTCGGAAAAAGCGATCTGCTGGGGGGAGGCGCCAAGTGTTTCTACCAGTTTCTGCATCATCACGCTTTTTTGAACGCGGATTTTCACTCCCCTCAAATCATTGGGCGTAACCACTTTTTTCTTGGTATAGAAGGATCGGGCGCCGGCGTCGAAATAGCAGATGCCTTTCAAGTTTTGATCGATCGCCATATCGAGCAGTTCTTGACCGATCTCTCCATTGAGGATTTTCCACATATGTTCTTCATTCCTAAACAGGTAGGGCAGGGAATAGACTTTCGCCAGTTCTGTTTTTGTTTCGAGTATCGTTGAGGAGATTTTCGTGAAGGCGTCGGTGTCGTTGGATACGTTGTCACAGAGTTCCTGCTCGTTGCCCAATGTGCCGCCCGGTTGGATTTTGATAGTGAATCGGCCTTCACTGCGGCTTTCCACTTCCTCGGCGAATTTGACAAGCGCTTTGTGCACAGGATGATCCGTGTTGAGCACATGGGGCAGGCTGAATGTTTGTTTCCCTAAGACGGCGCCGTCTCCGCCTCCACAGGAGAGCGTGAAACCAAGCGCAATAAGAGTGAGTAAGGGATAGATAATATTCAACTGTTTTTTTCATTGTTTATCTCGCTTCTTTTATATTCAATTAAAGAATCGTTTCCACTTCCCGTTAAAGAAAATCACCCCGTTGTGGTGTGAAGGCGTCGAAAATTTTTCCATCTTCCAACGCGACGACACCATGTGGAACGTTCGGGCCCGTATAATATGTATCCCCCGCTTTGACGATCTCCTTTTTACCATCGATTTCCAATTCGAAACTGCCCATGACAATATAACCGAGTTGTTCGTGCGGGTGGCTGTGGACGGCGCCGATGGCTCCCTTTTTGAACGTGAATTCAACCGCCATCATGGCGCCCCCACGGGAAAGGATTTTCCGTTCCACGCCCGGCCCAACATTGACCGGCTCTGTAGATTCGTTATTTACAATCATCCAGATTTCCCCTTTATCTCCAGTATCAGCTCATTATTTCATTTGTTGTTGATTCATCTTATCCTTACTTGCTGTCAAAAGAAACGTATCCGGTCCAGGTGTTTCGTGGAGAGATTTTCTTTTTAACGAATATTTAATCCTTACTGCCAGATCGTTTGAATGTGACGAATTTCCAAGAATGGAACTGAAACGGATCGATCGCTTGTGAACAGTTCGATCGATTGGACGTCCTTGCTTGATGGCAGGGCTTTGACGGGCATATAGATTTGACCGTGATTGGCGAAGATTTCGATCGATGTACGGTCAACAAGAAGACGCAGGCGCAGTTTTCCATCGATTGGTTTCATAGCCGCTTTTTGCTTGCCGCATTGAAGTTCTTGTTTTCCGGCGTCATAGACGATTGGTAAATCGCGGATTTTGAACCCAAAAACTGTGTCTTCCTTGATTTCAAATTCCGCTTCGATATCCAGCAGCTCTCCTGAAACATCCTTTAAGAGATTTGCACCAGGTGTTAAAGTCTTGTTTTTCCATGTTTGTTTCCCCGTATAGAGAGTTTCAATCTCCTTGACGGGATTGGCGTACATCCGGACACCTTCCTCTGTTGTATGGAGCGATAAGCTGACTGGGAAGAGCATCATCTGGTTGAAAGGCATGCCCTCGGCGGGAATCTGTCCCCATGCGATTTGAATCCGTCTGCCATCCTCTTCGGGGATGTTGTTATAGGTTTGCGACGCGTAGAAGCAGTCCCCGTAATGGAATCGGATCACACCGGTTTCCGGGTTGAATTTCTCCCCATCAAAGTGACCGATGAAGTATTCACCGGAACCGCCGTACAAGATCCATTTTTTGTTCGCTGGATCGCCATCCACGGGTAGTTCGAATAGTTCCGGGCACTCGTGAAACGATTTAATCTTGCTGTGGTAAGTCCATTCTTTCAGGTTATTCGAGGTGAAAAAGGCGATCTCTTTATCATCGAGGAAGAGAGCCATCGCCCATTGATTCGTTGGCTCATGCCAGATGACTTTGGGATCGCGGTTGCCGCCAACGATATGGTTGATGATTGGATTGCCTTCGTATTTAGTCCATGTCCGGCCCCGGTCGCAGCTGTAGGCGATCGACTGGGTAAAGGGCTGACCTTCTGACATCGGATTCGTCCCCCCGGCGGATGTGTAAATACAGACGATGGGGCTTTCATCGCCGGTTTGAAATCCAGCGGTATTGTTTTTGTCAACGATGGCTGAACCGGAGAAGATCGTGCCTAGTTTGTCTGGATGAATCGCATCGGAGAGTTCCTTCCAATGAACTAAGTCTTTACTAACCGCATGACCCCAGGTCATGTTGCCCCACGACCAGCCGTAGGGATTGTGTTGATAGAAGAGATGGTATTCACCTTTGTAATATACCAATCCGTTCGGATCGTTGTTCCAGCCTCGTTTAGAGGAAAAATGAAATTGGGGACGCAGTGTTTCTTTATAGATCGTTTCCGCATTTTTAATTTGATTTCCCTGGGTGATGGAATCTAATAATTTAGGCGGATCACCGCGAAACTGTTGTGTCTGGAGAATTACGTTTTTACCCTTAAATTCACTCCCATCAAGGAACACCCAAAAATCCGGTTCGTTCACAGCGAATTCAATCTCAAATTCTCGCACTGATTGTTCACCGATGAGGAGTTTCACCAGTCGTTTTTTCCCTTTATTTTTAACGGGGAAATGGAGATAGCGATCGGTAAGTTTAATCGTCCTTTGGAAATCTTCTAACGTGGCTTTGTATTTTGTATCGCTTTGAATGATCTGATCAATGTTGATATGCCCCCAACCTCCTGCCCGGTTGTCGATGATCTGGATTTGCGCTTGTTGACCAGTGAATTCGGATACATCCCAACTATGCCAATCGAGCATTTCAGAACCGCCAGGCTCTTTGTTGGGTCCCACAGCCGTTCGTACAACTTTGCCGTCTACAAGCAGATCGATACAGGTTTCTTCAGGATACCCGCCACCACCGATTAGAAAATTGATGTAGCTACGCTCGATTTGAAAGGAAGGGGACGTCAGGACGCCTTTTGAGTTGTCTCCATTGTAGAAAGAATTAACCAGTCCTTCTCCTTCATAACCGGAGACTTCCATCTGGCCGGGAAGTGTTCCATTGGCCGGGCTGGGGCCGAACGCTTCGCCTTCGGCCGTCCAAGCGCCATAATCCTTTCCTTCGAAATCTGCGATGAGTATATCCTCCGCGGCGTACGGCGCTAAACTAATTGATAAAAACAGAAAAACCGGCAAGAATTTTTTCATTATTCTGATTCCTTCAGTAGCTGGATTGATCCTTATTATGACACTAGTGGGCTAGAATCGTAAACGGGATTGGGTTATCGATTTAACGAAAACATATTGGATATTAATACGTATTGCTTTATAGTATAATTGAATTTGTTTTCCTTGTATCATTCATCCATAGGAGGCTCCTTGATGAAGAAGTACCACCATGTTGGAGAGTGCAAGCAAACCGCTTTTACGTTAATTGAGTTATTAATCGTCGTCGCGATTATAGGGATTCTGGCCGCGATCGCGGTTCCCAACTTTTTGCAGGCGCAGATTCGAGCGAAGATCGCGCGCGTTCAGGCCGATCATCGCGCTTTGGCCACAGCGGAAAATATGTACCGACTTGATAACAATACGTTTCACCTTCACCGGCATACGGCATGGCAGCATGTGCCGCTGACGACGCCTGTCTCGTATTTGAGTTTCTGGCCGATTGATCCGTTTCAGGAAAAGATCCCCGAAAGTGAAAAACAGATCGCCCCTTACGCCAAACTGACCATTCATTGGGAGCCAATCATGAGTTTTGAAGCCAGCCGGGCGGCTGGCTATATTGAAAAGTATCCCCAATATGTTGGATGGAATGTCAGCGCAGGGCCGGGGACGGAGAGCGGGACCTATGATATGACCAATGGATTATTCAGCGATGGAAACATCACTACCTTTGTCGGCGGAAACGCGAAATCCGATTACCGGCAGGAATGGTGGCATCAGTAAATAAATAGGCGTTATATCACTCACCTTGATATAGAGCGAATTTGATTTGACGAATTCATTCCCCGCAATGACTCGTACAATCCTACAGTTCTCCCTTTGAAAATACTGTTTTAGCTTTCACTCCGCGCTGGAACGGCCTTATTATATTAAAAATAATTATATGCGATTATGATGGAGGAGATTTATGGAATCCAGCGGCGCTGTGGTAACGCTAAATTATTTTGAATTGATCACCGGGCTGATCGGTGGTTTGGCTCTCTTCTTGTTTGGAATGGATCAGCTGACGAATTCCATGAAGATGGCCGCCGGTTCGGGGATGAAGAATCTGCTCGCTCGTATGACCTCGAACCGGATTAAGGCGGCGGTTTCGGGCGCGGTTGTGACGGCCGTTGTGAATTCCTCCTCCGTGACCACGGTTCTCGTTGTCGGTTTTGTCTCGGCTGGATTGATCTCTCTGCCACAGTCGATTGGAGTCATTCTTGGAGCAAATGTCGGCTCAACGATCACGGCCCAGATCGTCGCTTTCAACGTAACCCACTATTCGTTGCTTATGATCGCCACAGGATTTTTTCTCCCGGTTTTCGTCCGCTGGGAGAAGGCCCGGCATTATGGACTTATGATCCTGGGATTGGGATTACTGTTTTTAGGCATGTCACAAATGAGCGGCGCGGCGCGGCCGTTACGATCTTATCCACCGTTTATCAATCTAATGGCCCAGATGGAAACTCCTTTATTGGGAATTGCGGTGGGGGCGCTCTTTACCGCTGTCATTCAGAGTTCGGGAGCTACGACAGGTATTATTATCGTGCTGGCGAGTCAGGGATTCGTGACTTTGGAAGCGGGGATCGCATTGGCGTTCGGTGCCAACATCGGCACATGTGTCACCGCTTTGCTGGCGTCGATCGGCAAACCGAGAGAGGCTGTACAAGCCGCCGTCGTCCATATCTCTTTCAATGTGATCGGCGTGATCATCTGGCTGGCGTGGATCGATCAACTCGCCGACTTCGTGCGGTGGATTTCTCCCTCCGCTCCACAATTGGAAGGTATGGCGAGACTGCGCGCAGAGTGCCCCCGGCAGATCGCCAATGCGCACACTGCGTTCAATATCTTCAATACGCTTCTCTTTCTTGGATTTACGAAGCCGCTCGCCCGATTCGTCGAACATGTGATACCGCCACGGAGGAAAAAAGAAACCAGCCGTTCCCAACCCAAATATTTGAACGAGACATTGTTGGAATCACCCGATATCGCGTTGTATTACGTTCGGTTGGAAATGGAGCGATTGGGTCGGTTGGTTCTTCCCATGATGGAACGGATTCCCACCGCGACGCTTCATGGTTCCCAGCGGGAATTGGAGACAATCGCGGATATGGACGATGATATTGACGATTTGCATAACACGATTATCACGTTTTTGGGAAAATCTCACGGCAGTCACTCACGAATAAACAGTCGGATGAAATTCATAATTACGCCGTGATCGCGAATTATTATGAGAACATTGGAGATACAATCGAGACGAATATGGTAGCGGCGGGCCTGGAGCGAATCGGACGCGGGATCCAGATCAGTGATTCCACGTTGCGTATTTTGCAGCCGCTTTTCGAAAAAGCGTATTGGGCTGTCGAGCAATCGGCGTTCTGTCTATCGGGGGGCGCTTCAGTGATCGCGGAACGGATCATCGCTGCGAAACCGGAAATTTATAACCTGACTGCGGAAGCGCAAAACCATTTACTCAAACGGCTTACCGCCGATCAGCCCCACCGGATTGAATCCTTCCGGATTGAAACCGATATCATTGACAATCTGAACCGGCTTTATTATTTTGCGAAACGAATCGCTAAGATGATTCTTGAGTTCGATACAAACCACGTTCGGCCGGATTGACGCGGCGCCTATCGTAGTTTCTGATTTTTATGTACTCTTTTCCTAATTTACAAAAGGAGGATTCTTTCTATGCGCAATAATTATTCTTCCACTCTTTTACTTATCATGGCGCTAATCATTGGTTTCTGCCCCTGGGCTTTGGCGCAAGCGTCAGAGAATTCGGCTTCCCTTGCCATTGATGGATTGCGTTGTGAGTATCTTGAAAATCCGTTGGGAATCGATACCGCGCATCCCCGGTTGAGTTGGAAACTGATCGCCAAAGATCCCCAGGCGCGTGGATGTAAACAAACAGCGTATCGGATTCTTGTCGCTTCCAATCAATCCCTGCTGGAGAAGGAGCAGGCCGATCTGTGGGATTCCGGAGTTGTAGTTTCCTGTCAATCCGTCCATGTGGCGTATAAGGGAAAAGCCCTTACGTCCGGTATGGATTGTTATTGGAAAGTGAAAGTCGTCGATGAAAATGGGCTTGCGTCCGCTTGGAGCGCGCCGGGCCGCTGGACAATGGGATTGTTATATTCATCTGACTGGAAAGCGGAATGGATTGGGATCGAAGATCAGTTCGAACGGAAACAAGGCTGGCCCCCACCCGACAACACTATCCCTGATCCCTGGTTCCGAAAGGTGTTCACACTTGATCGAGAGCCAACACGCGCGTTTCTCTACTTGGCTTCCATCGGCTACCACGAACTCTATGTAAACGGCCAAAAAATAAGCGATGATGTACTCGTCCCCAGCGTCGCCAACCATCGTAAACGCGCCCGCTATATTACCTATGAAATCACCGATTTTCTGCAAAAAGGAAAAAATGTGATCGGTGTGTGGATGGGTCTTTCTTGGTCGATTTATGAGCATTATAAGACGGAGAATAAACCCCAATGCCCTATTTTTATTGCGCAGGCGGATATTGATCTCGGTCCGGATGAGCGCGTGCAGATCCTTTCCGACGCCAGTTGGAAGACGCATCCCAGCCCAAACACGCTGCTGGGAGTCTGGAATTTTATGCACTTCGGCGGTGAACTCTACGACGCCAATCAAGAAATCCCCAATTGGAACGCTCTCGATCTAGATGATTCGAATTGGAAACCTGTAACGGTCTACTCTCCTGACGTGGAACTCTCCGCCGAGATGATTGAACCGAACCGGATTATCAAAGAAATCCATCCCATCGCCATTCGCGAGGTGGCCGAGAAGATCTATCGGATTGATATGGGCGTGAATCTCAATGGGTGGTTTGAAATGGATCTATCCGGCGCGCCTGGACAGCGGATCGAATTTCAGTTCTCTGAACGGAAGGATCAACCGATGACGCACCGGCTGCGCAGCGCGTATATCCTTGGATCATCGGGCAAAGGTACGTTCCGGAATCATTTCAATTATTTCTCAGGCCGCTGGATTCAGATCGAAGGGCTTTCTTACAAACCTTCGATTCGAGATATCCGCTGCTATTTAATCCGGACTGATTATGAACGGGCGGGATTCTTTGAATGCTCTGATGAATTATTAAACCGGATTTATGAGACAACGCTTTGGACGTTTGAAAACCTCAGCCTGGGCGGGTATGTCGTCGATTGCCCACACCGGGAACGGATGGGATACGGTGGTGACGCGCACGCTACGACCAACACCGGTCTGACCAACTACAACCTTGGCGCTTTTTATACGAAATGGAATCAAGACTGGTGGGACACGCAGGATGATAAAGGCAATCTTCCCTATACGGCGCCGACGTTTTGGGGCGGGGGCGGACCCGCATGGAGTGGTTTTTGTGTCACGCTGCCCTGGGAAATCTACCACCGGTATGGAGATATCCGCATCCTCAAAGAAAGTTATCCAGTCATTGAACGCTGGCTGGCGTTTCTGGATTCCCAATCGAAAGATGATTTGTTAGTGCGCTGGGGAGGGGAATGGGATTTTCTTGGAGACTGGCTCTGGCCCGGCGCCCAAGGGACAAACGGGGATACGCGTGAAACTCTCTTTTTGAATAATTGCTATTGGGTGTATAACCTTCAAACTGCGGCGAAGATTGCGGATATTATTGGATTCAACCAGAACGCCGTCCGGTACCGCCGGCGCGCGGAAACGATTAAGCAAGCGATTCAAAGCCAATTCTTCTACACATCCGACGCGAGTTACGCGAACGGTTTTCAAGCGTATCAAGCCGTTGCGTTGTTGATTGATCTGCCACCGGAAGAATTGCGCGAAGCGGTGTGGAAACGGCTCGAAGATGAGATTTTGATTTACCGGAAGGGACACATTCACGCCGGGATTACTGGTGGCGCGCTGCTGTTTAAAACGCTGTTAGCCAACGAGCGCAGCGATCTGATTTACGAAATGGCTGCGCAGCGGGATTATCCCGGTTGGGGAGATATGCTTGCGCGTGGAGCCACAACCTTTTGGGAAGCGTGGGACGGCAGTAACTCGCATTTACATAGTTCGTATCTGTTTATCGGAACCTGGTTCCTGCAAGAACTGGGTGGGATCAAAATCCCCGCTGACAAAGCGGGATTTCAACAATTTGTCATTAAACCGGCGCCGCCGGAATCTTCCTTGCGCAATGTCTCTACCCGCTATGAATCGATGTACGGCCCGATTGTCTCGGATTGGCGGATCAATAGGAACCGATACTCTTTGAAGGTTACTATTCCTCCCAATACCACTGCTTCGGTCTATGTTCTCTCTGGTAAAGAGGCGTCGATAACGGAAAGTGATAAACCTCTTGCCGAATCCAAAGGTGTGGAATTGGCTGGAAAAGAAGGGGCGTATACGATACTGAATCTCGTCCCTGGGACGTATTCCTTTGTGTCGCTTTTAGATGAAAATGAGTCTAGATAACTATCTCAATCGCAATTTCTTCCGCGACTCATTTTCATTTGCAGTTGTGATCTCAATCATGCTAGTTTGGATGAGTGAAAGGTGAATTTTTAAAATCGCTAGCTGTGCGTGTCTAATACCGTTCGATCAATATAGCCGCCATCCCCGCGCGGCGGGTATATCCTGAACCGAACTGGATTGAATCCACAACGTGCAAGGCGCCGGTTCATCAGATAAGTTGCTGAGGAAAATGTAATAGACGCCGTTCTCTAGCATCAAGTCGTTCGCGCCCGTCCGGTCGAAATGGGCCGAGACGGGCGATCCGGCTTCATGCCGGGGTGGCGTAACATCGATCCAGGTCTCTCCGTTGTAAATCCAAATATCCCGCAGCCGGTTTTGGTCCCATTCTTCCATATCCGGTAATTCTTTTCCAAAACCGCTATATAGAACGAGAACGTTTCTGCTCGTGTCATAAACCATCTGGGAGCGGCTGCGCGCCGGTGGCTTTGTTGCGGGATTCAATTCAGTCCATTGTCCACCATCCCATTCCCACATATCGTCCAGTTGTTCTTCGTCTGCGAATCCACCGAAGAGAACGACACGTTCCCGGATGGGATCATAGGCCATACAGTGATATTTCCGCGCGGAAGGGCTGACTCCAGGAGAGATTTCTCTCCATCCCCGGTCATCGTAGAGCCATGTGTCATCAAAGAGGACGTCATCGTCTTCACTGCCGCCGAAGAGGACAACTTCTCCACGGGCGGCGTCATAGACCATTTGATGGCCGAAACGGGGCGCTGGCGCGTCGGATGTAGAGATGGATCGCCATTGTCTATCTTTCCATTCCACGTGTCGTTAAGATTAAAATCGTCCGAATCCACTCCACCAAAGAGAACCACAGCGCCGCGCTGAGAATCGAACGCCATTTGATGAGCGATGCGCGCGGTGGGTGAGGTAGAGGGAATCAGTTCGGCCCATTGCGCGCCATCCCATTCCCATGTGTCGCAATGGAATGTATAGTCATCGTCATGGCCGCCGAACAGAATCGTTTTCTTCTGGATGGAATCATAAGCCATGGCGTGCGTGCTTCGAGCAAATGGGAATGTGGTTTGACGCAGAAGAGTCCAGCGCTCACCATCCCACTCCCATGTGTCATTCATCATATGATCACTGACCCAGCCTCCGAAAAGGCAGGTTTTTTGCCGTTCTTGATCGTATACAAGAGCAAAGTTACGTCGTGGTTCCGGATCGGGCGTTCCAAAGATGATTTGATCTCCAAAATCGACCCGTAATCCCATTGATTGAGGGCCGTCTGGGGTAACCGTGATGGTTAGATCCTCGATGCTTTCGTCCACTTTTACGGAGAACGGATATAAAAATGGCGATCGGTTTTTCGAACCGATCGCGGCTCGTAAAGGAGAACCAATCGCCATAATATGGCTGTGCCGCTCCCGATCTCGATCCTGTTCGGTGTCTAGAAGATCGCAGATGAATTCAATCGGTGTATCCTCTCCCGCACGGACTTCAACAAGTGAAAGGCGGCTGCCTCGATACTCTGATAGTGAAACGTTTTCATTGTAAAACTGTGAGCGGGGCGGATCAGTGAAGGCGGCGCATCCTGGATAGGAGGAATGAACGCCGACATCGCTGCCTTCAGTATGAAATCGCTTTACCGGTTCGATCCAGACTTCATATTCACCAGGGGGCAGACCGGGCAGGCGGAAATCACCCGTGTACGTTTCAAGTTCGTCCGTCATGACGGTGACTGCGGTTCCCAGCCGGTCGCCGATCAAACGCGCTGCAACGATTCCTCCAAGCACAGGCCGTCCATCAGTAAAAACCGCCTGTCCTGTGATAGCGCCGAAATTACGTTCAAATGTTCCATCTTCCGATGGATACAAACTCGATAAGGAAACATGGTCATCATGGTGTAAGATCACGCCTCCCTCATACATATCCGCTGAAAACGGATACATTAATGGAACATAAATATCATCCTCTCCATAGCCATCCGTTTCGATATGTTCGTTCAGTTGAGAGTGCGTTAATCCAAGGAAATGACCGAATTCATGAGCGATGGTATGCGTCAGTTCCGTAATCTGTAATTCATCCTCTTGTTCAATGGACCAGCCATTAAGGAACAGCCACCCCGCCGTGATCTCATCTTTTTCATAACGGTTGGAGGCGAAACCAAGTGTAGTCTCCTTGGCTCCCTCTCCTTCGAAGAGATCGATCAAATCACCGTGTTCATCAAAGACGACTGGATTAATCCCTTCATCGAATAAACGTTCACGAAGGTTGATGAAAGAATCGTCATTGGATTCCATTTCGGTCCAGTTCGTTCCATCCCACGTCCATGTGTCCCCTAGCATTTCTTCCGCCGTCTGTCCACCGTATAAGACTGTACAATTCCGGACCTCGTCAAATGCGATGGCGGGGGAGACTCGAGCGGGGATATCCGGATTCGATTGTTTCTTGACCCATTTACTCCCATTCCAACTCCATAGATCGTTTAAGAGACCATCAACTCCATAGCCCCCGAAGAGCAGAAAAAGATTTCGCTCTGAATCGTAGGTGACATCGAATCTCGAACAGGCTGGAGGCCGGCTTGAGCCAAAAAGAGGAACTTGCGTCCAACGGGAGCCATTCCATTGCCAAAAATCGCTGTATACATAGATTTGATCTTCTCCACCGAAGAGCAGAACCATCTTACGCGAGGGATCGTAAAATAATCTATGGCCCGAACGGGCGTCCGGCGGACTGGTTGGTGTGGCGTCACGCCACGATTCCCCATCCCAAATCCATGTATCCCTTAAATATTCCGTCTCTGTCTCTCCACCAAATAGGACGATCTCTTTCCGTTCTTCATCATAGGCCATCGATATTGAACATCTGGGTTCTGGATTGATTTTCGGTGTCACGTCCGTCCACGTTTCTCCATCCCAGATCCAGGTATCGTTCAGTAAATCGTTCACTCCATACCCGCCAAACAGGACCCAGTTCTCCCGCTCTTTGTCGTAAGCGAGCCCAAAGGAATCCCGCGCCGGCGGGCCTTCCTCAAATGGGATGGATGTCCATCCTTCCCCATTCCATTCCCACATGTCACCATATGTGATGTTCCAATCAAAACCACCGAACAGAACAATCGTCTGCCGATTCGGATCATAAAAAAGACGATGGCGGCAGCGGGGTGAGATACTCGCCATAGAAATGCCGAAATCAAAATCCAGACGGGAACCTTCCATTACTTTCACGCTTGATGTGGGGACTTGGTTCCAAATCTCGATGTTGTTACGAACTAAGTTCGAAATGGTTTCTTCATCCATATCCCCCAGAGAACCTTGGTCCAGGTTGTACGTGACGGGAAATTGCTTCCATGTTTTGGGTATCCCGGCTTGGTGGTGATTTAGATTGACCTGAGTTTTGATTGTATACTCACCGGCTTGGGCGGTTTGAAAAAGATACCAATGCTCATCATCCCGCGTCACAAATTTCCCTTCACTGGGATTGCCGTTTACGATTAACTCTTCGATGTATTGGGGGTGCGATGAGATTGGAATACCGCCTGGTCCTGTCACTGTGATTGAATAATACTCAGGAGCTTCCATTTCATAATTTTCAGGTAGAAATACACAGGCATAGTAGACAGAACTCGCCTTTAAATCAGAGGTTAATAATGAGAACGGGGAGCCGGTATACTCATCGTCATTCCGGCCGATTACGCGAGTCATATCGTCTGGACCGTAGAGCATGAGTGTTGTATCAGGTTTATTCGAAGGGAGATAAATACTTAATGGTCCAGCGCATAAACCTGTGTTGACAAGAATCAATGTGTATAACAATGCTGCTCCTAATTTGGTCAGTATTTTCCATTTATTAAGGTTATTGTTTTGAATGTGATTTCGCATTTATTTATCCTTGGATCGCCGATTCGTGGCGGATTTTTTCTTTATTGAGGTAATTGTGTTTTCTGTTCCGCAGGAGATATCATGGAGCGGCCAGTTTTGGTATGACGTCATGATGGCGCTTTTTTGTGGAAGCCCATAGTTGATTGCGGTTGTTCTGCGTTCGAGCCAGTTTCGTGATGGTCTGTTTGATATCGGCCAGCTTCAGGCTGCGGTTTTGTTCCGGCCATGTCTTCTTGTTTTGACCGGCGCTTTGTTTCTTTACAGCCGCATGAGACGAAACCGCGCGCCGTGGATTAGAAAAAAGAAACTCTTTCGGCATGCCGTTGTCGACATATTTCTCCCCGGTTTTGGAATTTGAATAGACGTGAAAAACGCCCTGAGAACGCCCTACGGGCGCGCTGAATCCCCAGCGGCTTTTGGGGAACAAACAGAGAAGAATCTCGGCGCCTGGTTTAAGAACCACGCGCGCGCCTTCCCATGTGGCGCCGCTTGCTTTGTCGTATCCACCGAGTTGTTTGAAGGTCATCTCTTTGGATTTACCGGCGCCTTTCAATACATCATGAATCCGCACCGTGGTCCACGTGCAGATCAGGCTGGTTTGAGGATCTTCTCCCGATTTGACTTCGGTGACCACACCGTGAACGATTTGTCCCGATTTCTCAACGATTTCTGGAAGCGATAGCGACCGGACTGAAGCGGCCCGCGCCGGTATAGCTCCGTTTAAACCAATAACCGTCATCACCAAAACCGGTATAAAACAGAGATGGCGCTTTCGTTTGATACGCAAAATCCAATTGTTTGTCATAGTCTCACCTTAGAAAGAATGATGAATGAAAAGAATTCGCTTCGTATAGACGAAAGGGTCTAACATCGAATTCTCTTTTTGTCTTCTTTAATCGATATGTTGATATATTGGCCGTGTGAGGTAACCTGTTTTTTGCCGTTGTCCTATTCTAAGATAAAACAGTGGAAAATTGAAGAGATTTCTTGTGTTAATATAAATTTAACATATTTGTTTAACCTCGATTCGTCCGCCGCTTTTCTTTTTGGCGCGGTTTTTGGAAAGGAATCACATGAAATCTAAAGTAATCGTTAGATATTATCTAATTCCATTTCTTTTAGCGTTACTCTTTGGGTATAGCTGTTATCGCTGGAACGCCTTCCGGTATTTCATGGCCACATTGATGATCGCTTTGACGCCCTCCGCGTTTTTGTTCTGGTTTCTGATCCATCCATTTATCTCGTTCTGGCGCAAAGCAGGCGTTAGATGGACTTATGTCTGTGTTAGTTTACTTTGTCTCGGCGCCGCGTTTGGGTTGTATATAATAAGTGATCGTTTACTGGATTATGATCTTGGTATGAATTTGCCTCTTGTTTGCGCCGGTGTTCTTATTATCGCACTCGCCCAAAGTTTTGGAATGCGCTGGAGAGAGCAACTCAGTTTTAAGACGCTTGTAGGTTTACCCGAATTGGATCCAACAGGACGTCCGGAATCATTGTTGACCGATGGGATTTATGCAGTCATACGCCATCCCCGTTATGTTGAAGTCTCTACCGGTTTCGTGGGATGGGCGCTTCTTGTCAATTTTCCAGCAGTCTATGGCTTAGTGGTGGTAACTTGGATCGCATTGTACATCGTTGTCATCATCGAAGAAAAAGAACTGCGCGATCGCTGGGGAGAAAAATACCAAGAATACTGCGCCCGCGTTCCCCGTTTCATTCCAACAAACTGGACGTGGAATCGATCATCCAGTATCTACCGAGAGAAATAGTCTCGATCCAGATGGATTCGGCGCCGGATGGCTGGAAGCGCTTTACTTTCCGAACAATCTGGTGTTTGATGAATTGTATATCCTGCAATACAATCAGCCGAAAAACGCTCAGCATAAAACTCTATGGAAAAAGGAGAGAATCATGCCCCAAACGACTCGGCGGAATTTTCTGAAAAGTTCTTTAGCATTCGCGGGAACGGCATTCGCAATTAATGGATCGGCGAATAAAATCCTTGGCGCCAACGACACAATTCGCATGGCTGTGACGGGGATTCATGGACGCGGTGGAAGCCATATCAGCGAATTTCAAAAGATGAAAGGAGTTGAGATCGTCTGTCTGGTCGATCCAGACGCTCGTACGTTTCCTGACCGTGTTAAACAAGTAGAGGATCTTGGTGGCAAAACTCCAAAAACGTATCAAGACATCCGGAAAGCTCTAAAAGCGGAAGACCTGGATTGTCTTAGCATCGCCAATACCAACCATTGGCATTCATTATCCGCGATTTGGGGCTGCCAGGCGGGATTGGATGTGTATGTAGAGAAACCCTGCAGTCACAATATCCATGAGGGCCGCATTCTCGTCGAGACCGCCCGGAAATATAACCGTATCGTGCAACACGGCACTCAAAGCCGGAGTGAGAGGGGTTGGCATCAGGTCGCGGAGATTGTAAAAAAAGGAACCTATGGCAAATTGCTCATATCCCGTGGACTCTGTTATAAGAGACGGGACAGCATTGGATTCAAGCCAAATGGAACTCCTCCACCGGAATTGAATTTCGATCTCTGGTTGGGACCTGCGCCCGAACAGCCATACAACACAAATCTCGTCCATTACAACTGGCACTGGTTCTGGGATTTCGGTAGTGGAGATATTGGAAACCAGGGCGTGCATCAAATGGATATCGCACGATGGATGATCCCCGGCGCGAAACTGCCAAAAAGTGTGATCAGCTTGGGTGGACGGTTCGGCTACAAAGATCAGGCGCAAACCCCCAATACCATGATTTCCGTGTTTGATTATGGAGAAACCCAGATCATTTTTGAAGTGCGTGGATTGCCTACGCCGAAATATTATGGATCAGACCGGCAAGTGATGCATTTCGAGGAAGGCGTTGTCGTCAACAATAAATTCTATCCGAATGGTTCCCAACAACCGCAGGATCTTCCCCGAATGGATGTGGAACTGGGACCGGGCGGCAACCATTTCAGCAACTTCATCGCCGCTGTCCGCAGCCGCAAACGTTCAGACCTTAATGCGGAGATCTTGGAAGGTCATCTCTCCAGCGCGCATTGCCACTTGGCGAACATCTCCTATCGCTTAGGGGAGGAAGTTCCGTTCAATCCTAGAACGAAGGTTTTCGGCGACAACAAAGAAGCCTATGAGACACTGGGCCGTATGGAAGAACATCTCAAAGAGAATGGCGTCAATCTGGCTGAAACAACGTGCCGCGTCGGTCCGAAATTGATCGTTGACGAAGAGAATGAAAAGATCGTTAACAACGAGAAAGCCAACAAATTATTGACGCGAGACTATCGCAAACCGTTTGTTGTTCCCGATAAGGTTGTCTAAACAATTGACTGATTGGAGTAAAATTGTTGGGGCAGGCTTTATGCCTGCCCTTTTTTCCTGCCCATCCGGCAGGATGTTTTATAGAACTTTCGCGTTTTCGTTTACGGGAAGATCCCCAATTCCAAATACGTAAACGCTATCTTGTTGATAGCGTTGATAAAAGAAGCCGTGCGTAAATCGATATCATCGTCAATCTGTTTTTTGATTTCCCGGATCTCCCGGTAGGCGGAGATCATCGTCTCTTCCAAACCGGAGTTGACTAGGTCTCTTTCATCCGCTCCGTGGGCGAGCTGGGTGAATCTGTCCGAATCGATTTTCTTCCCGGTGAGAGATTCCACTTCGCGTAGAATCTGGGAGGTCGAGTTTTCTTCAAATCGTTTATTCATGCGCCCAAAACGGACGTGGGATAGATTTTTAAGCCATTCAAAATAGGAAACCGTCACCCCTCCCGCGTTTAAAAACATATCCGGAACAATGAGGATGCCTTTTTTCAAGAGAATCTCATTGGCAGCGGCGGTGAGTGGCCCATTGGCGGCTTCACCGATGATCTTGGCTTGAATCCGATCAGCGTTCGCTTTCGTGATTTGTTTTTCCAGCGCGGCGGGAATAAGGATATCACATTCCAGTTCCAACGCGTCGGCGGAGTTGGGGATATTCGTGGCGCCGGGAAAGTCCAGGATCGATCCCGTTTCCCTGCGATGTTCTAAGACTTTATTTACATCCAATCCCAGTTCGCTGTAGATCGCGCCTTCATATTCCGCCAATCCAATAAGACGGACGCCTTCCTGTTGGAAGAATTTCGCCGCGAATGATCCGACGTTGCCTAATCCCTGAACGACCATCCGTTTACCTTCGATCCCCGTAGATAAACCAATTGGCCGCATATCTTCTTCAAATCGGCAGACCTCACGTATCCCAAAAAAGACACCGCGTCCTGTCGCTTCCAAGCGGCCGTTCACACCTCCCAAAGGGATTGGTTTTCCCGTGACGCAGGCCAGCGCGTCCAAGGATCCGGAATTCATCTGTTTGTATGTGTCCACCATCCAGGACATCTCATGCTGACCGGTTCCATAATCCGGGGCGGGCACATCAATACCGGGACCGATGAAATTCTTTTTGATCAATTCAAATGTATATCGGCGGGTGATCCGTTCCCGTTCGGATTGCGAATATTGCTCGTGGTCGATGCGCACACCACCTTTGGCCCCACCGAAGGGTACGTCCACGACGGCGCATTTATAGGTCATCAACGCCGCCAGCGCCATGATTTCATCTTCATTCACATGAGCGGCGTATCGAAAACCGCCTTTTGTAGGGAGTTTGTGATGGCTGTGTTCCGCTCTCCAAGCGTGCACAACTTCCATACGTCCATCATCCCGTTTAACCGGGAACGTCAGGTGATAGACGCCTTTGCAGGATTTGATAAGATCAAGCAGGCCAGTAGGATGCCGCGTATACGGCGCCGCCTTGTCAAAATTCAGATTGACTTGTTCAAAAAAACGTATCGTTTCCATTAAAATCCTGCTCCTTTCGAACACAGAATCATACATGTGACCTTATTGAAAGTGTAACCTCTATGTATTGAAATAAAGTTTGTTACGATTGACAATACCATAGTGTATAAAATATATAAAGACAATTGTATTGCCAAAGATATAAATTACTATAACATATTGCAGATATCTCATTTATAATGATTTATTGCTTTTATATAATAGTTGATGAACGAACTTTTAGAGTTACTTTTGTGAAACACTAAAGGTATTATAACTGCTTAGTTCACTTTAGGTATAAAAGTATGATAACTGGTATGAGTTCACTTGCTGACTCTGTTGGATTTGATTTAATCACCTCCGGTTTAAGTAAAGATATCGAGTCTGCGCTACAATTTGCGTTGACAGGCCATGCGGTATTTGAAAGCGGGAACGATCCTCTTATTATTTTTCAGCATGCGCTCGCTGCCTCCATCCGTGACATTGAGTTACACCCACGGGGTCGGTTATTTCAGGAGTTCCTACGAAAAGGTCCTTATGAGGATATTGGGGAGATTCCGGTAGAATTGGCCGGACAACGTCTCTCCGACGCGGATACAGCAGCCGTCATCACCTTCATCTTCTCGCATATGGTGAACTGCTTCAAAGGAACTATTGCTGAATTACTGGCGGCCAAACCGTGCTTGAAACTGTTGAAACAGTTCCAAAGGAACAAGGATCTTCCTAGAAACACACGGCTCTATATTGGTGATTCAGTTCGCGTCCATACCACAAACCGAAAATTCCTGCTCAAGGGCGCTGACTTGCACTTTATAATCGAGGAATATAAGGAGAACTCCATCCCATGTGTTACCGTTGTGGGTGTAGCAGAGGTTAAATCATACATCTGTTCTGAACGACGTCTGCGTAAACAACTTGATAATCACATACGGCGGGAAAAGGAAGGCCTTCTGATCGGTGATAAGGACTATCCTGTCGGGAGGGTCAATATGGGCTATGGGAAGAACCAGCAGATTATACGCATTGCTGTTCTGCCTAGTGGTTGGATACTTCCGCGTTCATTCCAGTTCATTGAGTCTGAGAGTGGCCGCAGGCTTCATGTAGATGCAGGTAAACCGCTGCGTAAGGACGACGAAATCACTCAGATCGGGGATAACGAATGGCGTATTACTCTGAAATGGTCGCAGGAGGCGTTGGCCGAGGCTGCCTTCGAGATGACCTTCTGGTATATGGAGAAGATCGGCGAGGTAATCTACTCGAAATCCGTACCGAAGGAATGGGAGGAAATGACGCCAGCTGAGGCTGGACGCAATGCAGCAAAGATGATGCTCTACTACTCGATTTTCCGTTGCCGTACTATCCGGGAGGAGCAACGGGCTATTGCTCTCTACAACTGCTATGGATTCGGTTATTCGCTTGGCATGAATTACAAGAACGAAGAAGGAAGGCGCGAAATGCTTTGGCCCCAGGATCTGGATGAGATCCTCTCTGCAGGCAAGACTGATAGTGGGTGTATTTTGCGATAAACGCATTGAACAGCATTAAAAGACAATGTTAAATCATTTATCACAAAAATCTCCCCGAATATAATTATAGTATTCGGGGAGAATACATTTACGTATCTGATGGTCTATTCGGCCGGAAATTCTTGTATGCTGACAGGATTTGTCATTGTGTATGGGCCGTGGAAGAACGGCGCGCCGCTGGATGTTAATATGTACGCGATGAAAATATACTCTTGGTTGAATTCAGGGCCGCCCCGGAATATCGGAACGGTCCAGTTCGCGCCCGCTCTCCATTCATAGGAGAGATCGCCGCCCGTCCGGCTTAGAAATTGAAAATGTTCTCCACCGTCAAGGCTGATGTAGAAATGAACGTCTTTCACGTCCGATGGATCGTGTCCACACGCTTCGTCGATGATGTGAATGGCCAACGCTTTGTCGTCCGCTGTGTCATAATCTTCATTCTCTGGGATATCTTCACTTGATAATAGATCGTCCGTGACTTGGATAGATGGCGCGAGTGAGAGGCGGACAGGCGCGGTCGTGTCGAAGGGACCGTGGAAAAATGGATCGCCGCTGGTGGTTAACGCGAAGATACGGAACTGGTACGTTTTCCCGAATTCCGGTCCATTCCAGAAATCGAGTGATAGGCCTGATGAAAAGGCTTTCCATTCAAATGATGTGGCGCCGCCATTGCCTGTGTGGCCTAGATATGCGTATTCTTCGCTTTCATCGATACTCACATAGATATGAACATCTTGGATCAATTCGACAAGCGAACCTAAATTCCACCGGATCACCAATTCCCGGTTAGCGGTCATGTCGAAATCTTCATTCCCGCTCAGATCGTTCCATGATTGTAAGCAATCCGTGACGGTTACTTGATACAGTGGAATGGGATCGAAGAGTTCTTCTTTTAAAGTAAAAGGTTGAGTGACTCCCCATGCGCCGTAGATGTAACCATGCACATCTCCATCTTGGACAACCGTGTCGCTCGCGCCCACCATGGACATTTCCCATTGACTGCCCGCATTCAAAATGTTGAAATTCCAAAAACGCCCATCCGGATCGCCGAAACAATCGTCCGCTGGTTGGCCCTCGCCGTCGATCGCGCAGATCGCTGTGCCAAAAAATGACTCGCTTATAATGAGATCCAGTCCGCTTCGCTGCAACAGTTCCAGGCCCGTTATTGTTTCGCTCTCAAATTCGATGACCTTAATAACCCGAACGCCATCGCTGTGATCTACGACTAATCCCGCCTGGTTGACCGCGCCCGCCATAGCGGGGAACAACAAAAATACTCCCACACAGATTACCGCATACTTTTTCATTCGAATATTTCTCCTTTTCTATGATGCGTGGAGTGAGGAGGGGGGCAAACTCGGAATGTGTAACCGGCGCCGGAGGAAAAAAAATCCCCGGCGCCTCAGAGACCGGGGGTACGGATCCTACGATCCAACTTGCCACACTCTCAATCCACGAAGAGGCGCCATTTCCTTGTGCGGCAGGTTTCCTGACTTACGGCCTGTATCCTTTCCTCCTTCCCATCCATACAAATGATTAACAGTATTGGACAGTGGATACTGAAAAGGCTTGACCGAATACAGTGGCGGGACCGCGCCGGATTCGCACCGGCTTCCCTTTCACATCGCCTTGACAGACGATTACCACACACGGATTGTCTGCAATAAATATAGATGGTTTGAGGGATTCAATAAAGACCTATGAAGGATTAAACATTCCCCTCTTCCACCAGTTTCATGAGTTGTTTCTGTACACTGGTGGGATTGGAGGAATGATGTTCGAACAAGCGTTTGTTGTTTTCTTCCGCGATGCTTTTCGCTTTTAATATCCCCGGATCGGCGACGGCGTCTGAAGAGAGAGTGAGGATAAGATCCGATTGCTCGACTAATTCCGTGATATCTTCATCCGCGGCGCCGGTCAGGTTCGCGCGCCAGATCGCTTTGCCCCCCAATTCATCCACGACGCGCAGGTAATCGGCTTCGTTTTTCTCTTCGCCTCCAAGAAGAAGAATATTTTCTCCATTGTACACGGGTTTGGGCTCGAATCCGTTTTCTTCTTCATCCAACTCATCGAGAATATCCAGATCCAATTCCTCATCGAGTTGGTCGAGATCTAATTCTTCTTCCAATTCAGCCGCGCCGGTTTCTTCATCTTCAATTTCATCCTCTGGGGATTCGATGGTATCCAGCGCTTCATCCAATCCTTCTAAATCCAATCCATCCAGATCGATTTCTTCATCGCCCAAATCTTCTTCTTCTTCGGTTTCTTCAAGTTCCGATAAATCATCACTGGTGGCTTCATCCCCAAGGATGTCCTCAACGTTTTCGTCCAGCTCAGCAGTGAGAATATCCAAATCCTCTAGAGCGATTTCTTCTTCGACGGCATCTTCATTTTCACCATTGGAGATCATTGCGTCGAGCGCGTCTAAATCCAATTCGGTTTCCTCTTCGTCACTCTCTTCACTCACTATTTCCGGCGCTATTTCCTCCAGAGCCGTCTCCGGCTCCACGAGTTCTTCTTCGGGTGATTCTGCCACCGGGATTGTGGGCGCTGGTTCTGTTTCCATAACCAATTCACTGGATTCAACTTCGTCCGAGGAAATATCTTCTATAGGAATAGTTTCTTCGATTGTTACTTCCTTCATTGGCAGCGCTGAGGATTCTTTTGTTACCAGTGAGAGTCTCTCTTCAAGAGAATTGATTCGCTCTTGAAGCGTCTGAAATTGTTCGCTGATTGAATCGATGTCTTTCTCTTGAAGAGCTTGCAATTGTTTATTGATTGAACCGAGGTCTTTTTCTTGAAGAGCGTGCAATTGTTTATTGATTGAACCGAGGTCTTTTTCTTGAAGCGTTTGCAGTTGTTTATTGATTGACTCGGTAATCGTTTCCTGCAGAGTAGACAGTGTCTCTTGAAGGGTTTGTATTTGTTCGCTCATCGCGATCAAGTCGATTTCCCGCTCCGCCGAATAACTTTGGATTTCCGCTTGGAGAGTTGAATCCACCCACGCGGGTAAGGTGACCTGTGTATGAGGATTTTTGATTACGATAACCCCTTGCTTTTGACTGACGAAGGTTACGATTCCTTCTTTGAGCAGATCTGGATCAGGGACGATTTCCACCGGTTCGTCATACACTCTCGACAGAGCGGATTGCAGACTCACTGGTGAGATACAGACCGGTTCTTCGCTATCGGGCGCGATCTCCTCCGCTTGCTGGATAACGTAATGAGGGCCATATAAGATTCTAACTCCACAGCGCTTGCCAACAACAACGATTTTATCTTCTTGAACAAGATTTGAGTCGGCGACGAGTTGGATTGGCTCGTTAAAAATACGTTCACATGCTTGTTGCAGTGATGAGAGAGAAATCTCGACTCCCCCCAGCGCAACCATGTTTTCTTTGGGAGGAATGTCCGCCGGTTTCTCCATCTCGCCAGTCATGGTTTCTTCCACAAATTCGGGGGTGGGTTCCTCCACGGATTCGGGGATGGAATCCTCCATAAACTTGGCTAGGAGTTCCTCTGGAATTTCTGTGATGGACTCCTCGATCTGTATTTCTTCTGGAATTTCTTCTATTTCAATCTCTGATTCTATGGAAACCGATTCCGTGTCACCACCGCTGGAGATATCGGATTCTTGAAGTTCCGATTCGATACTGTCGATTACATCTTCATCAAATAGCGCTTCATCCAATTCCTCATCGTCTTCCAGTTCTATATCCGTAATATCATCAGCGGATTGTAATACGGATTCGATCTCGCTGAAATCTTCTTCAGAGATATCCAAACCTAGAACGCCATTTGTTTCATTTTCTTCCTCACCCAAATCCAGCGGATGTTGAATTTTGGTTTCTTCCTGTTCTTCCTCATCGGCCAAAGAAGCGATGAGTTCGTCCACATCATCAACTTCACCGGCCGATTCCAAACCCATATCTTCCACGGATTCTTCTTCAAGAGCGCTTAAATCCAAATCCAGTGTTTCCTCCTCTTCCGGCTCCATGTCCTCATCCCAATCTTCTTCAGTGATTGATATTTCTTCTTCGCTGTCATCACTCGTCAATTCTGCGATCAGGCTGTCCAGTTCTTTATCATCTTCGAAAACTTTCAATTCTTTTTTGCCGGGTTTGTATTCTTCCTCTGTCTCATCACTCGATTCGGACGTTGTTTCAAGAATCTCTTCGATCTCGTCGTCATCGAGTTCAATGTCTTCTATTGTTTCGTCGATTTCTGGGATTGTGTCCTCATCGATTAATTCCTCGATCTCGATATCTTCAAAATCGAGACTCTCATCTAGCGTCTCTTCTTGTATTTCTTCCGGGGAAGTGGTCTCTTCTCTTCTTAATTCAGGAATGGTTTCGGGTTCCGCATCCGCTGTATAAGGGGGTTCCACATTTTGTAAGCGTCTTGCGATATCTCCCGCTAGATTACGCGCTCCGATCCGGTCGTCACGCATCAGTGACCAGACAATCAATCCGAGTGTCCGTCCCGGTTCCAGAAATTCGATCGACAGGCTGTTTCGCAATTCCCGGAGATTCATGGAGTGAATTTTACTCTGCTGCCGTTCCGATTCATTATCCAAGGTCTGTGAGAGAGTTAATCCCGCGTCCTCTTCACAGAGAATCGCTTCCACAGCCGCATTATATAAATCGTTTCCTTCCGAGTCGATCTGCAGGATACTCTGGAGTTTTTGCCGGGTAAAACAGTTTTTGAGAATAAGGTTAAGTTCCGGGGTTTCCATGTTCAGGTTACTTCCTTTTCTCCCTCAGCGGCTGATATCCGGCTTGTCCAAGGCCGATACATGATGATTGTCACGCTAGGAACGCATTGCAGTCGCTTCAATAATTTTAGGATGGGAAAGAGTGATTATCACCGCGACTTGTAATGTGTTCAGTGCAATATATAAAATTGGAGACGGGATTCGTTCCGAACGGACGAACACGCTCCATGCAAGCAGCGCAACGGTGAACACCATGTCAAATCCCAATAGGGCGCGTAGAACTCTTCGCGCCCATTCCTTGTGTCGAAGCAGCCAAATCGAGCAGACAATCACTCCATTCCATAATGCAATATTATATAGATTAAGCGAAAGAAAAGAAAATGGTGTTTTGGCGATTGTTTCCAACGCTTCATACCACTCAGGATTTAATTCCGGATCAACGTGTCCAGTCACATAAGCGAGATAAGATAATAATCCCACAAAACTTTCCAATACGGCGAACGCGCCACTGAAAAAGCAGACAATCGCGATGGCGCGAATCCATAGAATCTGATCGGACGCGCCGTTCTCCTTTTCTCTCATTCAACTCTCTCCAAATCGTCATGTATGATGAAACCGGCGGATAGGATTATTCTACCAGAACTTGAACATATAGTATAACGACATCCCGCATGGCGCCGGTTTTTCAACCCAAACGGACGATTCTTCTACCCTGTTCAGTTTTCGGCAGAGTGAGTAAGATACCTTAATAAAGAATATCGATCTTCTTTAAAATGAGGGACAAAATTGCATTCTAGCGCCCGGAATGCAAGAGAATATTAATGAATAATCCAAATGATAACGTGAGAATCGGCTTAGCGATCACTGGCGCCAGCGGTGTGATTTATGGTTTTCGCTTACTCGAAGAACTTCTCCGCCGTCAAGTTTTAGTGCATTTAACGATTAGCCCCACCGCCGCGCATATCGCCCAATTAGAGCTGAATCGAACCATCGATCTGGAAACCGGCTCAATCCAAGGAATGGATGATTTGTTTCAGAAATGGGTGATTTATCATCATTTTACACACACCGGCGCCGCGCCGGCTTCGGGATCTTATCATTTAAAAGCTACCGCTATTGTTCCATGCAGTATGGGAACGATGGGCCGGATCGCGTCGGGGACATCTGAGACCCTGATTGGGCGTATGGCCGATGTCGCCTTGAAAGAGCGGCGTCCTCTGATTATCGTCCCCCGCGAGACACCCTACAATACAATTCACTTGCGAAACATGTGCGCTTTATCGGAGTTGGGAGCGATCATTCTCCCCGCCAGTCCTGGATTGTATCATCATCCCCAATCCGTTCAGGAAATGGTTGATTTTGTCGTCGCCCGTATTTTAGATCATCTCGGTTTTGACGGACGGGATTTAGTCAAGGGGGGATGGGCGGCGATCGATCCTCTGGCGAATCAATCTCACCTGGACACTGTAAATGATACGTTTTGATAGAATCCGTAATTATCTTGAACTCGTTCGTTTTTCTCACACGATCTTTGCTCTGCCCTTTATTTTGATGGGCGCGATGGTGGCCGCGCGTGGGATTCCTCGTCTGGATGTGATGGGGTGGATTCTCCTCTGCGCGGCCGCGGCCCGGACAAGCGCCATGACATTCAATCGTGTTGTGGACCGCCATATCGATAGCCTGAATCCCAGGACAAAAGACCGTCATTTGCCTTCTGGACTCGTCAACCTGTGGGAGGCGGTTGTGATCTGGGGAGTCTCATCGCTGCTCTTCTTTTTTGGCGCTTGGATGCTCAATCCATTAGCGTTTTTTCTATCGTTTCCCACGCTGGTCATTCTCTGCGGGTATTCCTTTTGGAAGCGATTTTCCTGCTTATCCCATTTTGTCTTAGGCTTGTCACTCGGTATCGCTCCAGTAGGCGCGTGGATTGCAGTCAGGGGAACGCTCGATCCTGAGATCCTTCCATTAATGGTATCGGTGCTTTTTTGGGTGGCGGGTTTTGATATTATCTACGCGCTGCTGGATGAAGAATTTGACCGCCGATTGGGATTGCATTCAATCGTCGTACGATTCGGAAAGATTCGGGCGCTCCAAATCGCTTTTGCGCTGCATGGAATTAGTGTAATATTCGCGGCTCTCTTTGGATGGACGGCGCAATTGGGATGGATTTATTATCTTGGCACGGCGGCCTTTGCTGGATTGATTTTATACGAACATAGCCTTGTCAGTCCCCAGGATATAACGCGGGTGAATATTGCGTTTTTTACAGTAAACGGTGTGATCAGCGCCGGTCTTTTTCTTTGCGCCGCCACTGACTTGCTTCTTTTTTAAGAAACCGATAGGAGTGGATTTAATCATACTCCATATTATTATTTACCATACCAGCTAATATTTTCGCTTAATTGTATAGGGAATAGTACACGAACGATGGGGAAGCGAAATCACTTGTGAATTGGCCAGGAGGAGACATTTGTATCTGGCTTTGTAAAAGGCGCGTAATAAGTGGGAAGCCAGGTTGAAAGTTCTTGTTTTACCTCTGTGTATTCTGGCTGATCCGCTAAATTCGTCCATTCATTTGGATCATTGTCATGATCGTATAACTCTTCCGTTCCATCTTTATATCGAATGTATCGCCAACGTTCCGATCTTACGCTTTCATTCTTATACTGACAACTCGTCAAGGCCGGCCTATCCCATTTTGCTGTTGGATCGTTCAATAAGGGTACAAGGCTGACTCCCTCGAATTCTGGTAGCGTGTCTAAACCGCAGAGTTCAGCCAGTGTTGGGTAAATATCGAGGTGACTCACAGTGCGTTCGCATATAACACCTTTATGGATCGAATCTGGTATTGACACAATGAGAGGGACATGCGTTGCTTCTTCCCATAGACAATTTTTGTGTATACGTAACTTTTCCCCCATATGAAAGCCATGGTCCGATGTATACACAATGATCGTATTATTAGCGAAAGGGCTTGCGTCTAAAGTGTCTAAGATCTTCCCAATTAACGAATCGTTATAAGTAATGGAAGCTAAATAGGCGGAAACAAGGTCTCCCCACTTATTGTTTTCGAACACTTTTGTAAAGGTTTCACAAGGGCCCTTGAGAAACATTTGCGCGCCGGTAGGCAGATCCTCTAAATCATTTTCACATATCGCCGGAAGAGTTATTTCATCAGGAGGATATAGATCCTTATATTTTTTGGGCACATACAAAGGAGCGTGTGTGCGAGTTAAACCGCATGCTAGAAAAAAAGGTTTATCTACTTGCGCTGTGTTTAGAAAATCACATACCAATTTACACCTATTACTATCGGGAAATTCCTCATCAGGTTTATCGATGGGAGCCCAATCCAAATCGAGATCTTCAATACCACAAGCTGGTATTTGATCAGGTTTCGGATTTCCTAAACCACCCCCATCATATTCATTCCAGTTTTGTTCATCGCGGTTTATGACGCCAATTTCATGACTAGATTGATCATGAAAGACTTTTCCTATACCTCTGGCATAGTATCCATTATTTTTGAAATTATGAGGAATTGTTATTGCGTTGGGTAGATAATTCCTCCAATCTGCATGCTTATTATTGTAAACACCGGAAGTTGTTGGCCGAATGCCAGTCAGCAGGCTCGTTCGCGAAGGATTGCATATTGCTCCTGAAGAATAGGCGCGGTTGAATAAAATCCCACGGTTCGCTAGCCGGTCGAAGTTTGGAGTAATGACATCGGGATGTCCTTCCATGCAGCCAATCCAATCATTCGTATCATCAGCAATGATAAATAAAACATTGGGGGGGCTTTCACTGGCTCGTGTTAGTTTTGATGGAATATTCATGGATGAAAAGACTGCAATATTCGTGAATGTTTGTTTTATAAAAGTTCTTCGATTTAGCATCTTTTCGATTATCCTTTCAAATATATCTTAATTTTTTATGAAATATGTTATAGTTGTTATTATTTAATGTCAAGCTAAATTCGTATTAATGCGATAGTATGATTCATTGTTGGATTATTTTGTTCCTATCCGCGCCAATATCCATTCAAATCCATAACTAAATATTTAATCATTGAAGGAAGGAGATTTTGGGAAGAAAAAATGAAAAAAAATAATCAAAATAAAACGATGAAGAGAGGCTATATTTTTCGTTATGAAATGGACAATATAGGAGGAGAGTGGATTTAGATGGAATAAATAGTGAATTGAAGATCTGTAAAAATGATGATAGTTTTTAAATAGGAGATGGTTTTACAATGTTAAAACAAAGACACGGATTTACATTAATCGAACTGCTCATCGTTGTGGCTATTATTGGAATTCTTGCGGCCATCGCCGTTCCGAATTTTTTAAACGCCCAGATCCGCGCCAAAGTGTCCCGCACCTATGCGGATGAAACCGCTCTCTCGACGGCGATTGAAATGTACAATCTGGATAACGGCGCGTATCCACCCGAAGATTTTGAAGGAAGCGAAGTGCGGAATTTTACGAAACTGGTCCGCCTGACAACGCCAATCGCCTATATGAGCAGCATCCCCGGCGATCCATTTAACCAACTCAGCGATTCCGTCGTCTTTAATGAACCACCCATCCCCTACGCCACGTATCACTACACAAGCAAGAATGACAGCCGCAATTCTCCGAATCCTAGCTGGTGGGGGCCGTATTCATGGAACTTAATGGGATACGGACCCGACCGCGATCCCTCCTCGTACCAATCCCTTGATTACGATTCTACGAATGGTCTCGTGAGCCTTGGAAATATTCTTCTCTGGGGGTCGGGAAACAGCCGCCTCCCTCCTTGGAAAATCTAAAGAAATAACCACCGCGCATGGCTGGAGACTTTCCGGTTAGATTGATCTAGGATAGGGAAAAGTAAAGGAGTTATCAAATGAATCTGTCAAAACAATCATCCAAATCAATCAATATCGACCGCCGTCAATTTAATAGAAATCTTGCCTCCTATTCGGCTGCTCTTGGTTTGAGCGCGCAATCAATGAAACAAGCGCTGGGCTCCAACGAGCAAATCAACGTTGGCGTCATCGGTTGTGGCGGCCGTGCGGGATCTCATATCGGGATGCTCATGAAGTTTAAAGAACAGGGAATGCGTCTCGATATTGTGGCCTTGTGCGACACCTACCGCCCACGTTTAATGAAAACCGCCGAACGAACGAAAGCCTCCTTCACAACTATGCGTCACGAAGAACTGCTCGCTCGTCCGGACGTCGATCTCGTTCTGATCGCCACACCGGAACATTGGCACGGTTACCAAACCCTCGACGCGCTAAACGCTGGTAAGGATATCTATGTCGAAAAGCCTCTCACGCATTGGCGGCAACTCGGTTTGGGAGAGAAAATCGCCAAAACGGTCAAAGAGACGGGACGCATCGTGCAAGTCGGCAGTCAGCGTATGTCTTCCTCTGCGTACACACAGGCCCGCGCCCTCGTTCAGAAAGGGATGATTGGCAAACCCGTCATGGCGGAAACCGGCTATTTCCGTTTTGGGGATTGGGGAGAGCGGGGCATGCGCGTCGATGATCCCAACGCCAAACCGGGGCCGGAACTGGATTGGGATCGCTTTCAGGGCGACTGCCCGCGGCGTGAGTTCAATGTCAGCCGCTATTTCCGTTGGCGTATGTACGCCGATACCGCCGGAGGTCCGATTTCGGATAACTATATCCATTTCTACAATCCACTCGCGTATGTCCTTGATCTCGGCTACCCCGATAAAGTCGCTGGATTGGGGGGAATCTACCGCTATACGATCGAGGAAGCCCCCGATCCCATTTATGGCGAGGAACGGGACATCCCCGATACGTGTAATTTGGTCATCGAGTATCCAGACCAACTCACCGTTACCTGCGTCGGCACGCAAGCCAACGCCTATACTACATATGGCAGCAACGAAACCCCCATTATTCGCGGGTGGGATGGAACTTTATTAATCGGTGAATCGGATATCGTGGTTCTCCGCTCGGATAACAGCAAAGAAATCCACCGCGAACCCATCCAATCGGGCGTCGATCAGATGAAATTCTGGTCGGATTTCCTTCACTGCTGCCGAACCCGGACACAACCGCTCTCTAACGCGCAGCTGAGCGCTCCCGTCAATACTACTATGCAGATGGGAGTTCTGGCTGTCCGGGGGGAACGGGTCGTCCGTTTCGATCATGAAAACCAAAAAGTTATTGTGTAGGCTATGATTGAATGTAAGTTTTGATATAAACCAAGAAAGGAAAACAGACATATGCTAGATCGTTATATTGGATTTAGGACGAGTATCTTAATTTACCCTCTCCTATTCATTCTTACTATTTCCACAATTAGCCACGCTGAGCAAGAAGAGAGCCGCTGGGAAGAAACAATTCAAGCCTTTGAAGAAAAAGACAAAGAAAATCCACCCCCCCAAGGAGCCGTTCTCTTTATCGGTTCTTCCTCTATTCGAGGCTGGGATTTGGTGGAGAGTTTTCCTGGTTTGCCTGCGATCAACCGGGGATTTGGCGGTTCTCACGTCTCCGATAGTGTGGAATTCGCCCATCGAATCGCGATCCCCTATAAACCAAAGACAGTTGTTCTTTACGCTGGGGATAATGATATCGCTTCCGGGAAAACACCCGAAACGGTATTAAATGATTTTAAAGCCTTTGTCAAAATCATTCACAGCAGCCTGCCTACAACGCGTATCGTTTTCGTCCCTATCAAACCTAGTATTAGCCGCTGGAACCTTATCGGGGAAATGCGTAAAGCGAACGCGATGATCCGAGAAGTTTGTGAACAGGATCAACGCCTTCAATACGTCGATATCGACACGCCCATGATCGGCCCCGATGGCAGGCCACGCGTTGAACTCTTCAAAGATGATGGGCTGCACTTGAATAAAGAGGGATATAAATTGTGGAGCGCGCTTGTCTATCCCTATCTTGAAACGAGCGTTCCCAAAGAAGAAGGTAAAATCCTCGTCGCGACATGTCAGTTTCCCGTCTCCAGCAAAATTTCGATGAACGCGGCCTGGATTCGTAAACAGATGCGCGACGCGAAAGAAAGCCAAGCGGATATCGTCCATTTTTCCGAAGTGGCTCTATCCGGTTATGCGGGTGTAGACCGTGAAAGCATGGACGATTACAACTGGAAGGAACACGCCGCCGAAC
The DNA here is from genome assembly GCA_963663405.2 of bacterium. Taxonomy (GTDB): domain Bacteria; phylum Hinthialibacterota; class Hinthialibacteria; order Hinthialibacterales; family Hinthialibacteraceae. The sequence continues at coordinate 80,459 of CAXXSM010000053.1, forward strand.
TCGATTCGATTCGAGCGCTTGCGAAAGAACTGCGCCTCTGGGTGGTTCTCGGCGCCGTCCATCGGCTCACAGAACCGAACAAACCTCACAATTCACTTTATGTGATTAATCCGCAGGGAAAAATCATCGACCGTTACGACAAACGGTTCTGCACGGGCGGCGATCTGAAACATTTCTCGCCCGGCGATCATTTCGTCACGTTTGATGTGAATGGAGCGCGCTGCGGGCTTTTAATCTGTTATGACATCCGCTTTCCGGAATTATACCGGCAGTACAACAAACTTGGTGTCCGTCTGATGTTCCATTCTTTCCACAACGCGCGTCAGAAGGAAGGCTCCATCCATCCCAAAATCATGCCTCCCACCGCCCAAGCCCGTGCGGCTTCGAACAATATGTTCATCTCCATGAACAATTCCTGCGCCCCCCGTAGTTGGCAAAGCCTTTTCATTACCCCAGACGGCCTAATCCAAGAACGCTTGCCTCTCGATCAACCAGGAGTGATGATCAATCTCGTCGATGTTAACAAAAAATATTACGACGCGAGCCGCCCCTACCGCATAGATTGCATCGATGGAAAATGGAACAGCGGAGAGGTTGTAGACGATCCCCGGTCGAAGGATAGACAAAGTTATTAATGGAGCGCGGGCGTCCCGCCCGTGAATTATTAAACTCAACATTGTAAGGCAAAAGCGCAACGCAGATCGAGTAGAGTGGGCTAAATGCGAAGCGTAGGGCGCCATGTGTAAGTTTATCAGAAGAGATAATATAGAATCAAAGAAGAAAAGTCATTTTGCGTTTCGCTTATAACATTTCTGTAAGTTAAAATAAATATACGGATTGCATAATAGGATATGAAGGAAGTTCAAAGATAGATGAGGAATGTAAGTTTTCCGAACGTAGTGGTGGGCTACGCTTCGCTCTTAGCCCTACAGAACTTCGCAATTTCTCTTTGTTTTCACAAGGGAATGGAGATGTCCCATGAAGGGTCAACGGTTTAAGGTTGTGAATATCCCTTGGAAATGCGAAGTATCACATCAGTCATCAATTGAATTGGAAACTGCAAATGGACAACGATTTACATGTTTCAATGATGGATACGATTGTAAAATTGGTAAGTTTATCACAGTTCATTATTTTGGTTATTTTGATGAAACGAGGGATTTCGATACATATTTTAAATCCAATCCAAAACAAGAGAAATCAATTGTGCAGACGGCCGAATGGGACTACGATTTTAAAGGACAAATTATTGAACTTGAAAAGGATACCACATGGGTTGATTGTGGAGGAGTTATTATTCCCATTGAGTATCTAACTCACGATAAAAGAGTGATTGGAGATTGGGTAGGCTTTTCGGTTAGCAGACTGGAAATTGAAGCGGATTAAACCTTAATAAACTGCAAAAATAGTGAACGCATCAACAAAAAACCATCCCACCGTCCTCATCCACACCCTCGGCTGCAAGGTCAATCAATACGATTCTGAGCGGTTGCGGACGTTGTTGCGCAAACAAGGCTGCCGGACTTATGTGAATTCAAACGCGGCGTCTCCAGACTTGATTGTGATTAACACCTGTTCGGTTACAGCGGAGAGCGACCGGAAGGGGCGTCAGTTGATCCGGAAATTGATCCGCCAGCATCCTCATGCGAGAGTGGTGGTAACGGGGTGTTATTCCGAACGGAAGCCGGATCTGCTCGCCAAGATCCCCGGTGTGGATGAAATTGTTCCCATTGAAGAACAGGAACGGTGGGCTGAACGGCTGCCGGAAACGCTTGGTTGGGAAATCCGCCCGGATACACTGTGGGAATCCACCGTGGGGATCGATGCGTTTCAAGAACATACCCGCGCGTTCGTCAAGATCCAGGATGGATGCGATTTGAGATGCACGTTCTGCAGTATCCCCTACAGCCGGGGCCAATCGCGCAGCCGTCCGATTCCCGAAATCATAGAAGAATGCCGGAATCTTGTCTATAACGGCTATCCCGAAATCGTGCTCTGCGGCGTCTGTATCGGCCAATATGGAAAGGGTGAGGATTTTGACGTCCCCCAGCTAATCGATGAAATCGCGCCAATTGAAGGTCTCGCGCGCTTGCGTATTTCTTCTTACGAACCACAGGATCTATCAAACGAACTGTTGGATACAATGGCGCGTTGGAATAAGATTGTCTGCCCCCATCTTCATCTTCCCCTCCAAAGTGGATCGAACCGGATCCTGCGCCGCATGAAACGCCCGTATACGTTTGAATTTTTCCACGAATGGGTGGAACAAGCGCGTCAGACGCTGCCGAATTTCGAAGTAACCACCGATATCATGACCGGCTTTCCGGGAGAGATGACCACTGATTTCGAACTTTCATTGGAAGCAGTGCGGCTCTGCCGGTTTACTAAGGTACATTCGTTCCGGTTCTCGGTTCGGGAAGGAGTTCCGGCGGCGCGGATGAAAGACAAACTCCCGCCTTCCATTATCGAAGAACGCCGCCGCGAATTGGACCGGCTCGCGGCGAAAACAGCGGAGGAAGTGAAACAGAGTTATATCGGTCATATCTTGCCCGTCTTGGTTGAAACTATCGAAGACGATCGAGCCACTGGTTTCACGTCAAATTACCTGAGAGCAGTGTTCTCTCCCCCTAAGAACATAAAGCAAAAAGACATCGTAATCGTACGAATCAATAGGGTAGAGAAGGGGGAATTGATAGGAACGCTCGATTCATAGAATCGTCAGCGGTTTATTGCCCGGCGCGATTTTACCTAAAACAACGGGGCGTTTCGCTCCAGTAACGGATGGGACGTTGGAGGGAATCCCGCAAAGGGTGGAATACGCCAAAATCGCGAAACCAATCGCTTCCTTCGCATCGGAAGAGATACCAAATTCGTCAATATTCCGCAAAGTTAATTCAGGACATAATTCAGTTAGCCGCCGCATAAGCGTTCCATTTTTCGCGCCACCACCACTAACGATGACCGTATCTGGATTGCCTTCGGGAAAGATGAAATCCCGGTACGCCTGCACGATCGAACGCGCCGTCAACTCACACGCTGTGGCGATCAAGTCTTCCACCAGCGCGCCTCCCGCCTGATTGATGAACCACTCAACATAATTCATACCAAATAATTCGTGCCCAGTCGCTTTCGGCGGTTTTTCTTGAAAGAACGGATGGGCTTGGGCTTTGTTCAACAAAGCGGAGATGACCGTACCTTTTTCCGCCAAACGCCCATCTCGATCAAAACGCAGACCGTTACAGCAATTCTGCGTCAAGAGATCCATGACCATATTTCCAGGACCGCTGTCGAACGCGACGATTTTCCCATCATGGCGAATCAGCGCGCAATTGGCGATCCCACCGATGTTTTGACATAGAATATCCCTGTCAGGCTGTGCGAATAGAAACGCGTCGACGAAGGGGATCAACGGCGCGCCGATTCCTCCCGCCGCCATGTCTCGAATCCGAAAATCCGCCACGGTTAGGATTCCCGTCAATTCTGCGATAACGCAGGGATCTCCCAGCTGCAGCGTGGAAGGAGTCAGCCAGCCGCGTTCAGTATCGCATTGGGGAATGTGTTGAACCGTCTGCCCGTGAGATCCGATAAAATCCACCTGATCGATATCCATCCCAGCCTTTTCAACTACGATACGAGCCGCCTGCGCAAAGAGATTCCCAATCTCGAAATTCAACTGGCAGATCAATTCAACAGACGACCGCTGGGGACACATCGCGGTCTGGATTCGTTCTCGAAAATTGGATTGAATTGTCTCTTCGTGGTACGCGATTAATTGAACGGGGGGATCATGGGATGGGAGAAATTCCACCAGCGCGGCGTCCACCGCGTCGACGGATGTGCCGGACATTAAACCGATGCCCACCATCGATTTTTCCAAAGAATGGCTCCGTAGTAGAAGAAAATCCGCGTCCATGTGCTATCCTGTGTCATTCAATTATGGGTGAAAACGTATGGAACTGATTGGCTATTTTATTTTACTCGTTTATTTCGCCATCCTTATTTTGATCGGCGCGCTCTGTTCGCGCAACCAGGACTCGCTTTCCGATTTCTTCCTGGCGGGACGGAATATCCCTACTTGGGCGGCGTTGGCTGCGATCGTCGCTACCGAGACCAGCGCGGTGACTCTCTTGAGCGCCCCTGCGCTGGCGTTTAAAGAAGGCGGCGATTTTTCCTTTCTGCAAGTCGCGTTTGGCTATATTCTCGCCCGTGTGATATTGGCGTTGTTTTTTCTCCCCAAGTTCTTTGAACGGGATATCGTCACGATCTATGAATTCATCGGGCTTCGATTTGGTAAACATGCGCAACGTGTGACGGGGATTTTCTTTTTCATCACCCGCGCGCTGGCGGCGGGTGTCCGGCACTATGCGGCGGCGTTGGTTGTGTCGGTTTTGATTAATGTCGATCTGATCACGGCGATCGTGGTCACCGGGGTTATCTCTTTGATCTATTCTTACCTGGGCGGGATATCGGCGGTGATCTGGACCGAAGTGCTGCAATTGGGCGTGATGATCGCCGGGGGCGTTCTTGCGTTATTCTATCTTCTCTATTTAATGCCCGGCGGTTGGAGCCATGTTGTGGAAGCCGCCAGTGAACAGAATAAATGGGTTCTCTTCCATTGGGATTGGAGCGGGACCGGCAATTATTCATTGTTGATCGGGATGCTGGGCGGCTTGTGTTTATGCCTTGCGTCTCATGGCGCCGATCAAGATATGGTGCAGCGGCTTCTTTCGTGTAGGAATCTGCGCAGCGCCCAGACAGCGATCATCGGCAGCGGTATTTTCGTCTTCTTCCAATTCGCGTTCTTTTTATTTATTGGCGTTCTCTTGTTCGCATTCTACGGAACGCTTCCCAGCGATATTGAAAAGACCGATCAGCTGCTGCCTTTCTTTGCGATCCAGAACATGCGCCCCGAAGCGTCGGCCCTCGTCATCGCCGCGATTCTCTCCGCCGCGCTCTCCAGCACCGCCTCCGCGTTGAATTCGCTCTCTTCCACATCGGTTAATGATTTCGTGCTGGCGTTCTACAAAAATGATCTGGATAAGAAGAAACTCGTCAATTATTCCCGCGCGTTCACCCTGATCTGGACCGTTATCCTGATCGTCATCGCCATCGCCGCCAGTGGTTCGGAAAATATACTTGAAACCGGATTGAGTATTCCCAGTTTGACGTATGGGAGCCTCCTCGCGGCTTTCCTTTTGGGAATCTTCACTTCGTTCCGGAATCAGATGGCGTTGATTCCCGGCATGTTTGCCGGTGTCGCAGTGGTTTTAACGCTATGGTTTTTTGAGTTAAACTGGACATGGTTCGTTTCCAGCCGGAACCGCGACGGCGATGCTGACCGCCTACGCCGCCGGGTGGCTGATCCATTCTGATAGAAATGAGGTTTACAAATGAAAAAACAAATTGTATACATGACGCTTGCGCTTTTCCTTTTAGGCGTTGTCTTCCACGCCGCCGCGTCTGACCCTTTGCCTTGGGCCAATCCGTGGGATGTGGGCATGGATTACCGGTACGTCAACCGGGCGTTTACGGAAGCCGCCGCCGCGATCGGTGAAAAAGCGGCTCCAGGCGCGGTGGGAATTGTGATCAAAGACGGGCATATCATCGCCCGGCGCGCGTTGGGGAACGCGCAGACGAATTTGATCTACCGATCCCCCGATAATGAGAAACTTCAGTTCATCCCCATGAGCCAGCGTATGTTGGAATCCACGATTTTCGATCTCGCGTCTGTAACGAAAATGGTGGCTTGCACGACATCGCTGATGATTCTGATCGAGGAAGGAAAAATCAAACTCGACGATCCTGTGGTGAAATATATCCCCTCGTTCGGCGCGCGCGCGAAGGATAAAGTCACGATCCGTCACTTGATGACGCATTCGTCCGGCCTTCCCGCATGGGCCGCGTTTTGGGTGACCTGCGTGAATCGTGAGGAAGTGTACCGCTCGATCGATGAAGACTTCGCGCTTGAATACCCGCCGGGAGAGAATCGAATCTATAGCGATCTGGGATTTATCAAACTGGGCCAAATTGTCGAGACCGTCACTGGGCAGCGGCTCGATCACTTTACGAAAGAACGCATTTTCGAACCGCTGGGCATGGATGATACGATGTACCTTCCGTGGTTGCAGCGCCGTCTACGCGTAGCGCCCACGGAGTACGATCCATTGCGTGACACCCGCGTTGAAAGGCATTGTCCATGATGAAAACACACGCGCCCTCGGTGGTGTATCCGGTCACGCGGGTCTCTTCTCCACGGCGAATGATTTGGCTATCTTCGCCCAAATGCTGCTAAACAAAGGTGAATTCAACGGAACGCGCATTCTTAAAGAAAGCACAATCGATCTTATGCTTACCCCTCAATTAACATCCAGTGCGGTTCAGAGCGTGTCCAGTTTTCTGCGGAAACGCAAACAGCTGCTCGGTTGGTGGGGGGTGGATGATAAGATGACGATCAATTATATTGGTGGCCTGCCCTCCAAAACCGCTTACGGACATTCCGGCTTCACGGGCACAATGATCTGCATCGATCCTGAACACAACGCCGCCGCGATCCTCCTCTCCAATGCTGTCCATCCCCGCCGCGAAGACGCTAAAAAATCTCTCCTGCGCCATAATTTTTATATTAACATCAGCAAGGCGCTTGTGGGTGAGAAAAATGTATATGTGGATCCGGAGGAATGAAAAAACATAATATTCAATGGGTGACAAGGGCAAGGTTTTATTTTCCTCTGCCCTGGCTAAGTTCATCAAACCTTCCAATAATCCTCATCATTTCCCCTGAGCGGACACAGGCGTCTTAGGCAATTTTTTTTTGCCCTTGCGGAGATCTCGCCGGATAATATCAGCTCACCTATTCATAAATCTCCCAGGAACAAACCGAAGAAGTTTGGGATGTTGATATGGCAAGCTTATTCATCGCTTCTAGAACTGTAGGAATGTCATAATGTCCTCCGTTAAAAACTTCAAAATCATGTACAATTCCATACGATTCTAATTCTTGGTGAAATAAATTAGCTTGTCCGGATGAATCTATTAATGGATCGTTACTTCCACCATCAAATATGATAGTTGTAATACTTCTCAGAGCTTCTTCCTTTTTAGGAACCAAAGATAATGGATCAAACTCTAAAAATCTTTCCCATACATCTTCTCTAAGATCACCTGATGGATAATCAAACCATAAATCCACAAAGTATGGTGGATTATCTAGATTGGGTGTAAAAGCCGCTCCATACATATATGCGCTGTTCGTATTTGACATTGGATCGTGGTCTGGACCTTTCATCACATCGGGATTTTCAGAAAGAATTTCGGCCGTAAGAGGAAGCATAAATTCTTCGAAATGAAGAATTCCACTATGAGAATAAACGGCGGAGTAAACATCAGGATGCTGCATTGCGAGGTACATTGCGCCATATCCACCCATGCTGTGTCCTGCTATTGCTCTTCCGTTCCTGTTCTTTATCGTACGGTAATTGGTATCAATAAAATCTACCAATTCGAAAACAATAAAATCTTCATAATTTCCATTTAATTCAGAATTGACGTACATCGATCCTCCATGTATTGAATCACCGTTTGGAAATACGATAATTACAGGAGGCATATCTCCGGCTATTATTAAAGGTTCTATCATGCTTCCAAGAACACTCCATTGCGCATGATCGCCGAATGCGCCATGTAAAAAATAAATCACGGGAAAGGCGCCGCCACCTTCATCGTAGGAGGGCGGCAAATAAACTGACGTAACTCTTGTAGATGAATTCCCTAACGGATTCCCCTCCAACGACGGCGATTTAAACCGAATGGTTTCAATATCACCAAATCCCGCATGCGCCAAAATCGCGATTACAGCCAATCCAAAAAAGAATCGATACCTCATTATCATTTTCCTTTCTCGTTATGTAATTATGACCGGGTGGCAAGGGCAAGGATTTTTTCTGCCCTTGTGTAAATCCGATCACCTTACTTCATTTGAGTTATTAGTAAATCTCCCAGTTTGGCGTGGAGGAAGTTGAATCCATGGCGTTGGCAAGAAGGGGAAAATAAACTTCAATCCGTGTGAACTCATGTGAAAAATGTCCACCACTAAACGTTCTGTATTCATGAGGGATTCCCATCTGATCTAACCGTTTGTGAACGGAATCCGCCGCTAAGTTATTCGAATATTCATCGGAAGTACCTGCGTCAAAGTAAAGCAATTCGAGTGAACGTAATCTTTCTTCATACTCCGGGATTAACGTGTAAACATCTTCCTGCAACACTCTTTGCCATACTTCATCAATCAAAGATACGCTCGCGTGATCAATGAATAAATCTACATACCATGGTGGATTCTCTAAATTGGGTGAAAATGCCGCGCACATTTGGTAGAACATAGTGGTATCAACGCCACCCGCATTAGGACCTTTATATCCATCTGGATTATCCGCAACGGATGAAGACACATCAATTACCACATCAAAATTAATCGGTCCCGCTGAACTGGCTGCGGCGCAATAAACATCCGGATGTTTCATCGCCAATTTAAAGGCGCCATAGCCTCCCATGGAGTAACCCGCGATCGTTCGTCCATTCCGTTCCGAAACCGTTCGATAATTAGAGTCTATGAAATCGACGAGATCGGTAACGATATAGTCTTCGTAGTTCCCATTGAGAATGGAATTTGTATACCAACTGCCTCCATATATACTGTCACCGTTGGGCATGACAACGATGACCGGCTCCATCTCACCATTTGTAATCAAACGGTCGAGAACGCCTTCAATACCACCCGGCGGAAAGTCTCCAATCCAGCCAGGATTCTGGATGTAGTTCCTATGAGTCCCAAGCGCGCCATGAAGCATGTAAATAACAGGGAATTCACCGCCTTCATCATAGGAGGGCGGCAAATAAACTGACGTAACTCTTGTAGATGAATTCCCTAACGGATTCCCCTCCAACGACGGCGATTTAAACCGAATGCTTTCAATATCACCAAATCCCGCATTCGCCAAAATCGCGATTACAGCCAATCCAAAAAAGAATCGATACCCCATTTTACTTTTCCTTTCATTGCGGCAGAAATTATATAGTGAGATACGATTGTATTTTTTTTTTTTTGATTTTTGAAGTGCTGTGCGCAATATTTAGATATATTATATTTTTTGGAAAGTATTCAATTGCAGTTATGATAGATGGGAAAATTGTAATTATAATAATGCGTCAAGAGTAAGGTTTTTTCTTCCATTACGCGCCTTCAGCCTTCAACCTAAACACCTAGAAATCATTCAAGCCGCGCAAATGGATCCAATGTGAGAAGATTGAGGCGTTCGCGGCGGTAGTCCGCCTCCCGGCCAAGGGATTTATACGCCTGCGCCAATTTCTCGCGGTAATGGGGGGAAGAGGGTTGCAGTTGCGCGCAGATTTGATAGGCCTGCAGGGCTTCTTCATAGTGGCCTAATAAATCCAAGCGATTAGCCCGCAATTCATGAAGAGGCGCCTGATCGGGAAACCGTTTCACTGCTTCCGTAAGCACTTCGAGCGACCGTTCTGGATCACCGTGGTAGAAAAACAGATCAGAAAGATTCTGATAAGCTTGGAATAAGATATACTCACGACGGGCGCTGACGATAAACGCCGTCTCAAGAGTCCGCAGTTCCTGCACATCCGGCATGGTACCTTGTTGGATCACTTGCCGCAGTCTCGCTGTCGCATAGAGCGCCGCTAAATCCGCCCGGTATGGCGCGCGTTTGAATCCTACCCGGAGAAGGTCTACCCGCTTCTCTTCCGATCCGCTTTGTCGGACCTGTTTCAAAACATGATCCGCGCGCCATTCTTGGAAGAGAAAATTGCACGAAAGCAGGATCAGAATCCCCCCCACTGCGCTTAACGCGATCGGAAGAAACGAGCTCGTTTCCAGATGAGGATCATCCATCTCCTCGATGGTTTCGGTTGGAGACGATCTCTGCATCACGCCAATCGATAACCAGAGTAACGGATGACTTAACATCATAATCACTGGGAAGCCAGCGGATAGAACAGTAAATACAAGAATCGAGAGACTCAGCGGCAGGACCGAACCCCGCCGGCGCGTCTCATTCCACTTTTCCAACACGATCAATAACAAAATCAACGAAACAATCGAGCCAATCGTATTCTCCGCCCGCAATGCCTGCGATTCTCCCCAAAACGATTGAAGCGCCGATTCGCTGAAAAGCGGCGCTGGGAGTGGAAACTCGAATGGACGCAGGGCTTGGAAAAAGGGCTGCGTGATCGAAAAGAGAAGGGGAGTGAAATAGTCAAAATACCCAACGGCCCCTATAAAGAGAATTAATCCAATTGCAATCCATTCATTCTTTGAAGGGAAAATCGTCTCCCTCCGCTTGAACAGAATAAAAATGATGATTGTGAAGCAGAGTAGAAGATACGCCTCGGAACCCATCCATCCAAGGAAAAACGCGCATGCGCACAGCAAAATAGGGAAAAAGAGGAACTGAAGGAAAAATCGTGTACTAATACAATCAGTAAAGAAAACCGCGAAAAACAGCGGAACCGTGCAAAGCAGCGCGGTTTTAAGGCTGTCGATTGATGAAGAATCCACTGGCGCGGAGAGAACCGTCAGACCTGCCACTCCAGGATCGTTTGAGGCCGGAAACAATGTTCTGACAGTATCCCCAAACGATACGTTGGGGAAAAAATCGAAATTCAATTGGAATATGTAAATTCCCCACAAAACAAGCGCTGTGGCGCCGAATCCGAGCAGTGGAGAAATTCGGCTTCCTGAAAGACTCACCAGCAGAAATGTTCCAAACACGGCGGCTGGCCATAGAACATGCTGATTCCAAGTGTAGGAGAAAGAGAAATACAAACATAACACACCGAACCATAGGGATAGATGGAGAGGTGAAAACGGTATCCTTCTCAACGGGCTTGAAAAATGAACCCATCCCTGGATCAATCGAACCAGGACAAAACCCGCCACAATAAGAAAAGCCCCAAACCGATATCCACCCGCGATACCCGGCAGAAAAAAAGGAGCGGCTAGGAAAGGGAGGAGTTCGAGAGTAATGAACATGCGGCGCGTAATCCTAAAAGGTAACTTTCCACTCCAAAACCGGCGATCTGCCCCTCCGCCACACCAGAAATATACGAATGATGGCGGAACGCTTCCCGTTTATAAACATTACTTAGATGAACCTCCACCGTGGGTATTTTTACCGCGGCGATCGCATCCCGGATGGCGACGGATGTATGCGTATAGGCGGCGGGATTAATCAAAAGCGCGTCCGCCCAGGAGGCGTTCTGGGCGATAGAGGTCACAATATCCCCTTCGCTGTTTAATTGTTCGATCCGCAATTGCGCGCTTAAATCTCCGGCAAGCGCTTCCAACCGCTTATTGATCTCATCCAGCGTGAGAACACCATACATTTCCGGCTCCCGGACGCCGAGAAGGTTTAAATTCGGACCGTGTATAACAAGAATATTTGGCATGGTTACATATCCACAAGCAAATCGTTATGATGACCGGACCCAAAAAGATTGGCCCGCTTTTTAATAGAATCTCGCCGTTCAAGAGTCGATGGGATAGGCGTCTTAACCGGCATGCGATATACTAACACTTTCCAGTACTTTACGTTATCCCCATCTCAAGATGAGGAGGAATAAGCGATTTTCATGAATACATCTCCGGCGCAAAAAGTTCAACTCACACCCCTAACCGTATGGGAACGTCTGGCGTATTTGTTCGGGCGTATGATCGTCCTTTTTGCGATGTTCTACATCCCTCTCATATTTTACACCCTGACATGGCGGCATTTCGCGATTCCCAAAATGGCGTCCTTTCAGTTTTTAACGATGCTGTTGATTGTCTGTTGGATCATCGTCGCTTGTTCGCGGCGGTTTGTCCGGTCCGCTTTAGCGACTCCTGCGGCGTTCTTTTTCGTGGTGATTATGCTTACCAGTTTGGTGGCGGTCAATTTAGCCGAAGCCTGGGAGACCGTCATTTTTACCGGCGCCTGTCTCACCGTTATGGTGCTGACGCCGAAATTCTTTACCCGGTTAAGGGATTTTGAAGTCGTTGTCTTCCTGCTGGGTATTTTATGTATCTTTGTCGATATTTACGCGCTAGGTCAATGGTTTAATTGGGAATATCTTTTTAGTGTATTCGATCAATTTGGTTTGCAAAAATTTACCCATAAGCCCGTCGCGTCCATGGGAAATGAGAATTACCTTGGTGAATTTCTCAATATGGGCCTGCCCATCTGTCTCTGTATGATTTTCTGCCATTGGCGGAAGCCCATGGAGTTGATTTTCTACAGCTTCGTAACGTTGTTGAACGCCGTGACAATGTTGTACATCGACTGTAACGCCTCCTACATGGGATTTCTCTTTTCCGTTCCTATCGTTTTAATTCTGTTGGCGTTCTTCAAAGTCATCCCCTGGATCGAACGTTCCGGCTTTTTTAACGCGTCTCGGGAAAGTTTAGAAAAAACATTCCGTCATATTGTTGTGTTGGGGATTCTCGCCCTGGCGATCCTGGCTACGATTCTTGCCAGTACGGACAACCGTTACCGGAAAAATATGGCGACAATGGCGTCCTGGGTGGACGTCAATGGAGACAATCGTCCCGACGGGGTACCGCCGATTGTGTTCCGGCTTCAATGTATGGACGCCACAATTCGCTGTATCCGCGATGTGCCCATCACCGGCATTGGCGCCGGCAATTTTAAAGTGATCCATCCCTTGTATGAAAGCCAATTGGAACGGAAAGTGTTGGGCACAGAGACGTTAGCCCGGAAAGCCCACAACGATCATCTTCATCATGCTGTGGAGTATGGTGTGTTTGGATTGTTCAGCTGGTATTGGATCATCAGCACATCGGTGCTGGCGATCTTCTGGTCGTTTCAAATTCTACGCCGCCGGGAAGGCGCCGGGAATTCTACCGCCGGTGGTTTTCCTTTGGCGGAGTATGAGAAAGGCTTCTATTTCTATCTCCAATTGGGCATGCTAGGCGCTATACTGACCGCTTTAATCAGCTGCGCGTTTGGGCATACGTTTATCCTGCCCTCTTCCGCGGTCACATATTGGATTATCAGCGGTGTATGCGTCGCCGCTTTTCAGGCGCTTCATCGGGCGGAACGAAAGGTTCCAACTCTAATCATGGGTGTCACGCCTGAAGCGCCCACGCCCGCGCAACGAATTACAAGATTGATCCCTGGCCCCGTCCGTTATGCGTTTCTCTTCGCGATTGTTTTACCCTTCGGCGCGATGAACACCTATCAAATTATCGGGGAACTCTGGCTGCGGCAGGGGATGATCCTGCATGGGGAGGATTCTGACGATCGAATACCCAACTATCCCACTATGTTTATGTGTTTCCAGAAAGCGATGCAGATTTGGCCCTACCAGATGGAAACGTATTACATCCTGGGCCGTTACTATATCGATGCGATTCAGGAGTTTGACCAGGCAAAAGTTTTAATTGAGCGGGGCGAAGAAGATAAAGCGATAGAACGGCTGAGAATGGTAGGTTTGACCCGATATGATCGAGAACAAATGCTGAGGGAAGGTATTGTCGCTCTGCAGAACGATATTTTTATGAATCCGAACTACAAATGGGCGCATAACAATCTCGGTGTGCTGTACGATAAACATCAGAATCTAACATTATCGGAACTCGCCTACAGTCGCGTGTTCGCTATCGACCGGGAACAGATCTTCGCTCATTACAACCTCGGATTGGGGTATATCCGAAGGAACTTGTGGAAGAAAGCCGTCGAACGGCTTGAATTTGCCCGCATGTTCGATCCGTCCTACCAAGACGTCAACCGATATATGGCAAATTGTTTCATTAACCTGAGAGATTATGGACGCGCCATGACGGCGGCGGATAAATTCCTCTCTATCAAGATCCTCGAACGAATCGATCATTTATCCGATCGGTATCCTCGTAAGACTTTTCAACCCATTTTAGATGACTTGGAAAAACGGGATCTCATCTCGGCTCTGCGAAAAGCGCAGGGGATGATTCAATTCCAAGAGCCGTATTTGTATCTAATTTATTTGAAAATCGCCGCTCTGCAACGAAACGATCCAAATGGGGATTTAGACTTAGCGCTTGACGCGATTCAAAAAGCGGAACTCTCCGTCTCCGCGCCGCCTGATCAAGAATTCGCTCTCGAATTTGGTGATATCTACCTGGCGAAGAACAATTTTGGGAAAGCCGCGGAAAAGTATGAGAGTTTTCTCAGAATCAATCCCAGGCGGGCGGATGTGTTGAGAAAACTGGCTACCTGTTACCTCGAATTGGGAGATTATCCTAGAGCGCTCCGCGCATACGAGCCGATCTTGGAACTGGATGCAAACAACTGGGGACATGAACTTAGTTTCGCCCGTATTTTGTTAGCCAATAACATTCCGTGGGCGGATGTTTATCCTCATGTTGCGAAAGCCATCGCCTTGGGAACAGATTCCGTGCGAGAAATCATCGTTAAAGAAGACGCGTCCAGTTATCTAGGTCCGTTTCTCGTTCAAGACGAGGCATTACGTAAGCTGATGGGTGACAAGTATTTGCGCATGTTGAACATTGAAGATAAAAACACTCTCGAGGTGAACGAAGCGCCCACTGACGCGACGCCTTCAGCACAGACATCCAGCGCAGTGATGGAAGCGTCTTCGGAAGAGAATACCCCTTTGGAAGATGAGAGTCCTTCCACTCCGGATATTTCCTCTTCAACCAAAACCGGAGAAGATGGTTAAGCGTATCGTTGCGTCTTCTTTCCCACCTTCGAACCGTTTATAATTATGCGCTATGCGAATTCTATTCATTGGCCATAGTGGCTATGGCTACCCACACACACGAGTGCGCTGCTATCACTTTGCAAAAATCCTGTCGACCATGCCGGGTGTTGATACGGGTGTGTTATCTTTTCGGGATGATCTCGCCCCCCATAAATCCGAAGCGGCGATGTATGAAAATCTCCGGGACCGCGAAAAATTGGTCCTAACGGTAAAAGCCCTTCGAAGACTGGTTCAGGAACGAAATACGATTTTCTATATCCAAAAAGCCCATTTCCACGCCGCCGCTCCCTTTTTTCTCCATCGAATGGGTTTGGCTCCCCGATATATTTTCGATTACGATGATTACGACATTCCTCTTTCGAATTTTTTTGGCCGGGGCATACTCAACCGAATTTTTTTTGGATCGAACCGCTGGGATGAGATCACTTATCTCCTCGCCCGAAACGCGCGGGGATGTGTCGCGGCCAGTCATGAATTGTACGGATTTCTCCAAAAATATAACGAACAAGTCGCCTATATCCCGACGGGAGTAGATGATACGGCGTTTTCCCCTGGAGATCGGACGAAACGGCAAGGACCGCTCACATTTCTATGGAATGGACTGGTGTGGGGCGAGCCGATTCTAAACAATGTGCTTTTCCTTCTTCGCGCTTATAATACTGTCGTTTCCTCAATGCCGGACACACGGCTTCTCCTAACGGGTGGGGGCGCTGAATGGCAAACATTGAAGGATCGCGCCGCGTCGGAATTTTCGCATCTGCCGGTCGAGTTCCGGGAATGGATCAAACCCGAAGAGATGCCCAACCTCTTGCGCAGCGTGGATATTGGCCTCTTGCCAGTAGAGGGGGATGATGAATGGTTGCGCTCGAAAAGCCCGACAAAGCTGTTTGAATATCTCGCGTCGGGTTTGCCGGTCGTCGCGACAGCTGTGGGAGAGGTTTCGCATGTGATCGACCATCTCGAATCCGGTTATTTGGCGCGCGAAGAAAAAGAATTTGGGGAAGGCATGCTTCGCCTGGCCCGGAATCCCTCCATGCGTGAACAAATGGGTGAACAGGCGCGTCAATTGGCGGTCGATCAATATTCGCTCCCCGTCTTGGGAGAACGTCTTTATCTATTCCTCAAAGAACTCTTCGGTGAACCGGTTGCAAAATAATGATATACTGTCACCCGAAGATATTGTGGTTACATTCGTATCTACAATGAATTATGCGTTGCGTTTCATCATACGGGAACTTGATTCCCCATTTTCATTTACAGATGTGATCTCAAATCATAATGGTTCATATTTATCATAGTATTTCAATATTGTTCTCTGCTGATCCGTCTCTATCTATAAAGAATAGGAGACCGATCCGGGAGGAAATCCATGATGATCAATCTTTTTTCTAAACCAATTCAAAACAAACCGATCTGCTTCCTGTTTTGTGTGGGAATGCTTTGTATCGTCTTTTTCGCATCCGGTTGCCGGTCCACGCAGACCGTGGAACGCCCTGCGCCCCAGGTATTCGAATCGGAACCTACGCCGGAAACCCGACCGATTGAAACCAATACGATTACGAAAACACCCTTTCCAACCAATTCGATTAAAGTACAGGACGTGTCTTCTATCTCGTCTATTCAGCAAAGAATACCGGATGTGGAATTGGGTTGGATTGTAACCCGTCCAGACAGGGAAGGCGCGCTGAGAGTTTTAACCAGGGCGGTTGATTATCAAGTCACCCATATCCAAGCCGGTGGAGAGATTTTTTCTTCTGTGGACGAATTGATCCTTGATCCAAAGAAACAGGAATTTGTTCGCTTTCTCGCGCAACGGGCCAAAGCGCTTGGATTATCCTTTTACGCGCAGGCCCACGAATTGAACCTGGAAGGAACGAACTTTCCGTTTCATTGGTCCGCCCCGTTAGTCGCCGCGCGTCAGGCGGCGTATCGCACGGCGCTGAATATCATCCCGGAAATTGACGGCGTCGTGTTGATCTTGAAAGGAAGTCTTTTAGAGCCTTGGAACGCCGGTATCCCCGATGGACAGCCATTCCTTTCTGAAATTGAACGGATCGAATTCGTGATTGAAATGGTCCGCGCCGAAGTCGTCGATCGAATGGGAAAACGCCTTCTGCTCCGCGCCGTAGATACTACACCCCAGCAAACATCATGGATCGCGGAAGCGTTGAAACGGATTCCCGATCGAGATGTTACTGTGATTGCGCGCGCTTCCATGAGTGATCCAACAGCGCCCAACGTTTCCCCTGTCATGACCGGCGCCAAATCACGGTTGCTTGAATTTAAACTGACAGGCGCGGGGGAATTGGGAGCCGGTTATACACCCGAAACCATCGCCCAAACGTGGCGCAACAATCAAACTCTCCAAACACGCGGCGCCGTGACGGAGATGGATGGAGCGTCGTTCCTCGGAGACGATCCACTTGGAGCCGTCAATCAGTTTGCTCTTTCTAAAATTATATTTGAAGAGGGGGGGCCCGATTGGATCTGGGAGGAGTGGATCCAAAAGCAATTCGGTATGATGCCCTCTACTTCGGATGGATATCGATTGAAACGTTTGCTTCAGAATACCGCCCAATACGCCCGAAACCTCACTCTTGTCAAAGGAATCCGTGTGTTTGACACGGATGGAATACAAGTGGCTGATGGAATACAAGTGGCTGAAAACAGCGGCGCCTCTAGTGATTTACAACCGGTATACCAATATATTCGCGATGAATTGAACGCTCCCAGCAAACAAACCTTAATCGATCTCGCCCAAGAATCCTATGAAGCGCGCGAGGCGATCGATCGAGCGTGGAAAGACTTATACGAAATGCGTCAAATCCTGCCGCCTCCCGCGTATTCGGGATTCCAACGCTGGCTTGAAGAGTTGAAACTCGCGGCGGACGCGTATTTTTATGTCAAACAGTGCATGTGGGGTTTCATGCTATGGCGGCGAACGGGCGCCGATGAGGAAGCGCTGTTCTTGGAAGCGCATCTGCAGCGTTTAGAGCATATCGCAAACAGTCTTCACGAGCGGGATGGAAATCGGTCCGGTTCCTTACGCGCGGAAGATATCAGCGCGTTGATCGCTAATGTGCGCCGGGAATTTCCGAGAGTCCTTCTCGGAGCGCGGGAACGGGATTGGAACCGGTTGAAAAACATCACGGCCCGGCAAGCTGGTGAAACGCGGGTGGAGATCCGCTGGGAAAGTGAAAAGCCATCCACCTCACGCGCGTTCGCTTCACTGCGGGGACCCGTCTTCGATATCATTCGTCAGGGGGAAAGATTCCCAAACACACAACATCGAGTCATCCTAGATGGCTTACAACCCGGCGCCGCCTATCTCTTTAAAGTCCAATGTGTTGCGGAAAATGGGGAAACAACCAATTCCGGCGCTTTTGTCTTTCAATTGGAACCGGGAACACCAATCTGAGTTTGTGGGGCTAGACAAAGCCGAATGATGTTATTATTTTATTGACTTTATAGTAATTTTTGTTTTGAATGTTTCTTATCTAGAAACAAGTTTTCCAATATTTGATAGGGGAAGTACTAATTCCTTGTGGGAGGTTATTATAATGAAAAAAGGTTTTACCTTAATCGAACTATTGATTGTTGTCGCCATTATCGGTATTTTGGCGGCGATCGCCGTGCCGAATTTTCTGAATGCGCAAATTCGGGCCAAGATCGCACGGTGTTTGGCGGATATGAAATCCATGAATACCGCTGTTTCAGAACTGCAATTGGATACTAACCATCTTCCAATAGATGGGTGGGATGACGATAATGAATCTGGGCGGAAAATCCTTAGGGAGATTTTCAATGGCGTAGGTGATTTTCCCGAGGCGGAGCGAAAAACGTCACATTATCTGGCGGTTTTGACCAGCCCGGTTTCTTACATGTCTTCCGTGCCGATTGATCCATTTATCAGTCAGGCAAAAATGGAAAGTGAATATGGTTTCGGCAGTCCTTACGATACCTATATTTACGCAGACGTCGATCCACATATCACAGAAGATCCGCGCAATCAAGGCATTCAATGCCTCAATCCAGGGACGCTGGCCGAGCTATACCATGTAAGGCCTCTTCGCGTGAATGAATGGGCTTTCATTGGGGTGGGACCGGATGGCTCGGCGGGTATTGGAACTGGAACGGCGGACTCCCGCGGATTCCCGTACAATTCTTCCAATGGTCTCGTCAGTTTGGGTGACATTGTTCTCACCAGTGGAGGTGTTGTAGGGAACTAAAACGAGCTCGTTTTGTAAATCAAATCAGAATCAACATGTTTTGATTATTTCTATATATATGAAAATGAGTCTCTATAACTATCTCATTCGCAATCACTTCCGCGACTCATTTTAATTTGCCGATTGTGATTTCAATTATACAGGTTAATATAGATATAACGAAAGAGACGCGCATTTCGCGTCTCTTTCTTATTCAGTTCTCATGATTGTTTTAACTGATCATACATAACTATTGTTTCTTCAATAACTTCCCCAATCCTTTGGGTACGAGATCCAAAGGTGATTTGGGTTGCGTTTTTGCCGAAGTCGAGGATTGGACTTCCGGGGTCGCGCTGGCGCTTGTTTTATTTTTCCCCAAACCAGGAATCAGATTGTCTATTCCTTTCAATCCTGCTTTTTCTAATCCTGTATTGATTAAAGTGGATTGAAGAGCGGACGTCAGCGCTTTTTGATCCGGCAGCACTCGCACCGATGACAAAGCGCCTCTCCAGGAGAGTGGTATCGCGACTTGGCCTTGATCATTCGTTAGGTAACGGAATTCCTTCACCCGCTGAATCAAGTCAGTGGACATCGTCTTCGATAGATTAAACACACCGCTTCCGGTGAGTTCCTGTTTGGCCGAGATCAGCCCATCCCCATTCAACGCCCAATCCGCCGCGGTGAGAAGTAATTCGGTAAGTTGTATGTCGCCTTGCTTGATATTAAGACTCGCTTTGAAGAGATCGAATGCGGTTTGTTCTGAGGCGAAAACAGTTGGATATTGCTTCTCAAGATCCGCTGTGAGGAAGTTGGAAAGCATAGGAAGTTGGACGATACTCTTCATCGTCTCACTGGCGACATTGGTGTCTAACATCACACCGTCCAGAATCTCGGCTTTCGCCATCCCCGCCAACGTTTTTTGAATCGATTCCCATTCCGATCCCGCGCCGCTGATATTTCCATCAAAGTTCAAATGGCCCTTCATTTCCTTTGGGATAAAAGAGAACTGCGTTCGCAGCAGGGCGGCTAGATCGATATTCTTGACCTGGGTGGAGACATCAAACTTGGGTGTTTCCGGTTCCTGTAAATTATAAGTCAACGTCCCTTCTATCGTTCCATCCATCGTTTGCAGAGCGAGATCGCGCACGTTCAAGATTTGATCGGCGAACTCGTACGTGGCTTTCAAATCGGTATAGGCCGCGTTGTGCAAAACGCCTTTTTTTGATGCGATCGTCCCTTTCGATGTGATGGATTCTTTCACAAGCGCGAAATTCCCTTGGCATTGAAAATCGTTCAATGCGCCAGGATCGGCGGCGTCTTCACCCGCGTCATACAGATCCTTTAGATGCAGCGTGGAGGATTGAACAGTAAACACGCCATTCAAGGGATCCAATTTTCTGACCTGCGCGGTCAGATTCACTTTCGATTGCCCCAACGACAGAGACGCCTCTTTCATGGAAACTGTATTTAGCGTGAAATCCACGTTCCCCGTCAAATCCGTAATGGGGGAAGGCAGTTGAGGCGCTTCCGCGCGCACTTTGTTAAACACAAGCGCGCCCGTGACGGTGAGTGGTTTCGCTCCTTGTTGGATTTGCGCTGTAAGAGAAACTGGTCCCGATGGTTTGTAGGTCTTTAAGAGAGGAACAAGTTCCGGAATCGAAGATGTCTCAATCGCTGGAGATTCGAGAGATAGGTTCATCGAAAACGCTTTCTCAAATCCAATGTCTCCCTTACCCTTTAGCGCCAAATCGTGGACTTTCAAATCCACGTTCTCGATAGCCAGTTTATTTTCAGTTAGATTGGAATTCATCTTAATGGTCAGGGGCATTCCCGCAGGTTTTTGGAAGAGATCCTTCATCTCCAACGATGTATCCTTGCCATCCAACTCCCCAGTTACCTGAATCTTTCCAAGAGTTCCCTCGGCGCTAATGACTCCACTAAGAGATCCACCCGCCGAGAGATTCTCCGGAATAGAATCGCTGAGGAGTGGATTCTTTTTCAACGCCTCCAGTGGAATCGCCTTCAACGCCAATTTCAAATGAGCGCCGGTTTTACTCCAATCCGCTCCTACCGGTCCCACATCTCCCGTGATGGTGATATTAGGAGTTTTCGATTGAAAGAAATTTCCACTGACCTCAATTGTAGGCAGGGTCAATTCCATAGAATTTCCAGAAAAAGCGGCGTTGAATTTCGCTGTTTCAGGCAGGGGAATCCCTTCAGGAAGCGCCGTTTTGATGAATGGGAAGGCAGCCGTTATCTTTCCAACAGAGAGTGGATCAATCGTGATCTCTCCATCCAGTGGGATCGGACCGGTATCCGTCAATGGGCCGATTTTCCCTTCCATCGATATGTTTTGCCGTTCAGATAACACCGCGCACGAAACTTGGATTGTGAAAGGCCGGTCCGGCTGGAAATCTTTGATATTCAGGTCGGCTTGTTCGATATCCAATTTGCCATTGTCTTTAAGATCGCGAACGTGTAACGCGCCATTCTTGACCCGGAAGAGAGAAAGAGAAAGCGATTGACTGCTTTTCGAAGAGGAGACGTCTTTATTGTCTCCTTCGGCAGGCGCCGCGCCCTCGTCCTTCTCCCCGGATAGGGATTCTCCTAATGCGATCAGATTCCAATTCCCCTCCTGATTACGAACTATATTGATTACCGGTTCGTTCAAGATTAATTGTGAAATCTCTATCTGTTTCCGAAGCAAAGGCCATAATTTCAAGTGAACAAGCAGTTCTTTCGCTTCAAGCAGATTCTCTTTGGAGAATTGAGGATCGTCCGCCACGGAGACCTTGGTGAGCTGCACGCCGATTCCACCGAGGAAATTCACATCCAATTCTTCGGCGGCCACCTCACGCCCCACCGCTGTCTCCACCTGCGCGAGGATCAAGTCTTTGTTGGCTTTGATAATGCTTCCGAGATTAAAATACACAATAGCGAGTGTGACGCCAAAGAGAGCCGCCACGATATAAATTATGATTCGGGTACGTTTTCCAAAGAATTTGAATTTCATCATCCGCTCCTGAATGCTTGAATGACTTCTGAATGCTGCAACTACTAATTATAAGTGTTCGGCGCGTGAATAAAAGAAATATTTTTTCATGGGGAACCGCTTCTGGTTGATAAGGGGGTATTTGAATAGGGGAAGAATTGCTATAATGGCGCCATTATGACGATACAGATACACGGCACGACAACCATTTGCGCGGTGATCGGCGATCCGGTCGCCCATTCTCTTTCTCCCTGCATGCACAACGCGGCGTTCCAAGATAAAGGACTGGATTACGCCTACGTCGCGTTTCATGTCAAAGATGTCAAAAAAGCCGCCGCAGGAATGCTGGGCTTTCAAAACCTTAAGGGCCTATCCGTCACGATTCCCCATAAAGTGGAAATCATGAATTATCTGGATGAAATCAGCCCCCTCGCGGAAAAAATCGGCGCGGTCAACACGGTTACGAAAGAAGACGGCCGGCTCATCGGGACCAACACGGACGCCTACGGCGCGTTGCAGGCGATTGAAAGCGTCGACACAATCGATGGAAAAACCTGTGTGATCTTAGGCGTCGGTGGCGCGGCCCGCGCGGTCGCGTTCGCTTTGGCTTGCGAGCGGAAACCGGCGGAGATCGTTTTCCTCTATCGCGCCGAAGATGAAGAGATGGCCCGTTCTCTTCTCGCGGATATGCAGCCACATACCCAGGTTCCCATTCATCGTAAAGTCATGAATGATGCAGCCCTGCAATCCACGATTCCAAATTCCGAGATCGTGATCCATACAACACCGATCGGAATGCATCCGGATGTGGACGCCTGTCTCGTTCCGGAAAACTTGTTTTCGGAGCGGCATCTGGTTTTTGATATTATTTACAATCCAGGGAAAACCTTGTTGTTGCGGCGCGCGGAAAACCAAGGCGCCCGGATCATCAATGGGATTCCAATGTTCGTCTATCAAGGGGCGGAACAGTTCCGTATCTGGACGGGAGTGGAACCGCCCGCCGCTGTCATGGAAAAAGCCGTCAAGGACGCATTAGGACGCTCATGAATTTAGTGTTAATTGGCTATCGGGGCACGGGAAAAACAACACTCGCTGATCTTCTTCACGAACGCTTGAACCGTCCCGTTTACTTTATGGATGAAATGCTGGAAACACGGTTCGAAGAGAAAATCGCTTCGTTCGTCAAAAAGCATGGCTGGGATTCCTTCCGGGAAGAAGAACAACTTCTGACGGAAGAACTCTCGGAGATGGACGATGTAATTATTGATTGCGGCGGGGGCATCGTTACGCGGGATATCAATATCAAGAATCTCAAGAAAAATGGCTTTCTCGTCTGGCTCCAAACGGCGCCGGAACTGATCGCGAAACGAATCGGCCATGATAAAAACCGCCCATCTCTGACTGGAACGAAATCCCATATCGAAGAGATCATGGATGTGCTTGCGGAACGGGAACCACTCTATGATAATGCGGCGGATTTCACGGTTCGTACAGACACACAATCTCTTGAAGATTGCGTTGAGATCATTATCGAAGAGTGGAATAAACAGAACCAGCCGTAACGCTCAATTCGGCGCAAGGTAAGATTAATATTTAAATTGGTTAGAAGGCGCCGCTCGATTGAGTTTTTATTGTAGTGGAGAAAGAGAAAAATTAGATTTTTCTGGCTCGCGCGGGGATTCCATAAAACGAGTCGATATCGGTTGAGGCGGGTCTTTTCATGCGGGAGGGAATATCTTGATCTATTACTTCATCTTTTTCTTCTGGATGCATGATTTTCATCGCATATTCCTGACCGATCAAAAATTCCTCTGGAATGTCAACCAATCCAAGTTTTTTTGGATTCTCTCCGATTAACTGGCAGATGAATCCTTCTACCCACGCGGATCCGTAATACGCGGAGTAATATAACGCCTGCCGGAGTTGATTGGTCGTCAAATGAATTTCACCAACATTTTTTCCCATGAAACGCCTCCCAAGAATCAATCTAGCATACAAGCAACGAGACGGCGGTAAGTTGTAATAATATTGTACTCATTATTTAACTGATGTTAATAGAAAACGTCTTAATAAATAGATATTGAGTTTAGCATGTAATATTTTTTTACCGTCGTATCTTTCAGTAAAATCGGCTGCGTCCGGATAATATCCGGAGGATTAAAGTATTAATCAATACCATAAGATTGTATTCATTTCTAGTGGTAGAGCAAGAATTAAGACCAATCGATTCATGTTATGATATGGAAAATATGGACGAGACAATAGTACACACCGATAAAGATAAAAAGCGCGCCGGTGGTCTGACGGGCCCACCATTCCACTTGCGTCAATCGATTATAGGCTTTGCTAAGTGAATGGGCGCTAAACGCGAGGATCACCGCGAAGGCGGTGACAGGCGCCGCTGTGCCTACGCCAAACAGCGCTGGAAAGATAACGCCGGATTGATATTGGACGCCCAAAGCGATCAAATTGGTAAAAAAGAGCGCGGCGGAAAGTGGACAGAACGACAAAGCGAATATCACACCCATCAATCCAGCGCCCCACAAACCCCATGAATCAGCTCGTTTCTCAATCCATTGACCAAGGCGGTTCGAACCGGAATTAAATTGAAGCAATTCCAATAAAATCATCCCTGCTAAAATCAACAACGGCCCCAGCAGTTTATTCATATATTTCTGTAGAAAAAAGGAGAGAGAGGGAATCGATAAAAGGCCATTGATGAGAAGCATTCCTAATGCTATATAGGTGACCGTTCTTCCTATTGTATACAAGGCGCCGTATCCAATGGCGAGGCGAGGATTATTGACACGACGGCTGATGTATGTAATAGCTGCGATATTCGTGGCGAGTGGACAGGGCATACTGGAAGTCAGAATCCCCAACCATAAAGAGGTCATGGCGGCGAAAAACCAATCATCCATTCATTCTCTCCAGAAGGGGATATCACGCATGAGCGAAGAATTCTCCCTTGACTTCGTTCTTACTCTACAAATACTGCAGCTTCCTTTTGTACATACGCGATGAATTCTTCTCTATCATTGACCAGATCCCATACTCGATCGAGATTCTTCCATTGTGTTTCCTTCCCATCTTGAATCTTGGATAGTACAACCGATTTGGTATGGAGCTGATAATCGTCAATAAAATGTTCGTTTTCAGTTTCATCCAGATTGACTGCTTTCCATTGCAGTTTTTTAGAATCATACGCGTCTTTAAATCCAGTTACGATCGCTTCATACGCGTAAGATTCAATCGTCCGGCACGTCATGCAGCGTTCCGTTGTGTGAAAATAATAAGCGATTGAATGTGTGGATGGGATGGAATCCTGAAGCGCGGCGGCTTCTGGTTCCGCATTCTCCGCCGGGATGGGAGTGTCTCTCATCTCTGATACGATCATGTACGCGGCGCTGCCAACTACGAAGGCAAGAAGCAGAATTGTAATAACAGTTTTCGCATTCATTGTTCCTATCCTTTCCGAGGTATACGGAACGCGAGTGTCGCGCCCGTTTAATTTTCAATCTTCGTATTCATTACACCGGCGCTCCCATAAATCCCTCATGAAAGAAGACTGGTTTATACCCGCGTTCCGTCACCCAGCGGATCGCAGCGTCAAGCCGTTTCGCGTGGTCGGGCAGATAATGAGAATAAAACGGCCAGAAATATTGTTCGTGTGTGAACAAATCCATTATCTCAGCGTGGTTTGGCTCGTCATCAAGCCGGTCGAGTGTGGGAACGACTTGTTCAAGCGGCGTGCTGTTGCATACAATATCCACCCGTGAGAACACAATCCCGCTTTCAAAATCCATCAGCGCGTCATGCCGTGAAAGATATTCAGATCGTTGATCGTCGAACAGATAATTGACATCCCAACCCGTGGGCCTGCGCGCAAAGTATCCACTCAACACGCGCACGCCATGCTCGTACAACGGTTTCAACGCGGAGGGTTGGACCATCCCCCAATGAATGACGGTCGGCGGTGAATAGACTTCTTCTCCGGCGAAGCGGTGGATCTGTTCGGCTACCTGATTCAAATCCGCGATTAATTGATTGGCGGACGCGTATTGGTATGGCCGGTCAGGCATATTCGCGTGCGCGTGAAACGCCAGTTTCATCCAATCCGCGTTATCCCGCCATTCTCCTTTATAGCGCTCCGGGAATTGAGGCAGGATAAATCCATCTTCCGTAGTGTAATAAATATTCAGAACAAACCGCGCTCCATACTTGTCATGCAATTCTTTCAGTGTCTTCAAGTAAAAGCAGTCAAAGAGTGAATCATAGTTCTTCTGCGCGATGTCTCGCAGGAAGAAACTGTTGTCATCGATGGAAAAGCGATATCTCGGAAACGAATGTTTGTCCCATACAACACGGATTCGATGTTCGAGACGGCCGGATACGCCTTCGGAAACGGCGATGATATCCGTTTCCCTCTCCCGCAAGGTGACATCCGCTGAAAAATGGGTTCCTTCCCGTTTCGCCTGCGCCCCATTGATGACCACGAGATCGCGCAACGGCGCTTCACCACGCGCTTGGATTTTTAAGCCGCCGTCCACTTCTTTTCCATGATGGCGGTTCAACACCGCGCCATGAAAGGGTTCTTCGATTTGAATCATCGTTCCTGCGCGCGCGGAACCAGTCAACGCCGCTGACACCGTTCCCGCGGCCATCATTTGTATAAAGCCGCGTCGTTTCATGATTAAGCGCTTCCTTTCTGAAATTGTAAATTAACATTTCGTGTATAGGAATTTGCCGCGTGGAGTTGAAGATAACGTCTTCGTAAACAATCATTCGCGATTACTCGCTTAACAGTTTCTTGATCTCCTCCACAGATGGAACCTTCCCGCTTACAAGTGTCTTTCCATCCACAGCCAACGCGGGAGTCATCATGACGCCAAACTCGACGATCTCGGCGATATCCTCCACTTTTTCCACTTGACACGCAAGTCCCAATTCATTCACCGCGTTTTCGACGCGTTCGGCCAACTGCTTGCACTTTTGACAGCCCGGCCCTAACACTTGTATCAATTTCATAATGTTGATCTCCTCATCTAGAATAGATTTCCATAGATCCATCCACTGATTGTGGCCATTGCGATTACGAGCGTAACATATACGATCGTTTTTTTTGAGCCCATAATACTCCGGATCACAAGCATATTAGGCAAACTCAACGCCGGTCCCGCCAGCAGCAAAGCCAGCGCAGGGCCTTTCCCCATCCCGGCGGCGAGCAGCCCTTGGAGAATGGGGATCTCGGTGAGGGTGGCGAAATACATAAACGCGCCGGCAATTGCGGCGAACAGGTTCGCGGCGATCGCGTTCCCTCCCACAGAGCCATTGATCCATCCCGATGGAATCAGCCCTTCCTGATCGGGACGTCCCAGCAGCAAACCCGCCGCCAACACACCGATAAAGAGAAGGGGAAGAATCTGTTTCGCGAAATCCCAGCTGGAATGAACCCATTCTCCGAGTTCTCCTTGACTAAAACTGGCGAGAATGGAAATCCCTATAACACCGTTTAAAAATGGTATGGATGGCGTGTGGGGCCACAGCCACGCGCTCACCGCTACGAGAAACGCAATCAAAAGAATCCATTGGATTCGCGCTCTATAAAAGAATATGAGCGTCACACCCAGAATAATAGAACTGACGCTCACTAAATACCATTTGTATACATAGATCCAATACAGAATCCCCCTTGTTTCTTCTGTTCTGGCCCAATTAGCGAAAACCAAAATCCACAGCAGGGAAGCGAAAAAAACGAGATTCCACCCTATTGACTGAGACGATTCAGATTCTGGCTCTTCAAAAGACGCTTGCGCTTTTGCCACTTCTTCATGATGGAAGATTATGCGCATGATAACGCCGATGAGAATGCTGAAAACAATCGCCCCAATCACCCGAGCAATTCCCATTTCTACACCCAACACACGTGTTGTTAAAATGATGGCCAACACGTTGATCGCTGGACCGGCGTAGAGAAACGCGCAGGCGGGTCCCAATCCTGCGCCCATCCGGTAGATCCCGGCGAACAGCGGCAGCACCGTGCAGGAACAGACCGCCAACACCGTGCCCGATATAGAAGCGGTTCCATACGCGAGGAATGGATTCGCCGCCGGACCGAGATATTTCATAACGGATTTCTGGCTGATGAAGACCGCGATGGCGCCCGCGATAAAAAACGCGGGAATCAGACACAATAAAACATGCTCCCGCGCATACCATTTCACGAGATGCAAGGCTTCCATCACCGCCCGTTCGAACCGGGGCGCGTCAACAGGAAGATGATAGCAAACGGCGAATAGTCCCGCATATAGAGCCAGTGATTTCCACTCGTTTTTCCAATTCATAACTCATTCATTGAGATCCAACGGTCTCAATGATTCTCTCCTTATAAAATTTCCATATGTTCTTTTTGCGTCTCTTTCAACACGCGTTCCACACATTGAAAGAAATTGAGGATGCACGGTGTTTTCAACTGATAGAACATCTGTGTGCCGTCTTTTCGGACCTTCAAAACACCGGCGTTTTTGAGTATGGAAAGATGTTTTGACACAGTGGAGATATCCGCGCCGATCATCTCCGTCAACTCACAGACGCATTTCTCTCCTTCCGCCAGTTCGTTGACGATAAACAACCGCGTGGGATGAGCCAGGGATTTAATGATTTTCGCGCGAGCCTCAAACCGCGCATGGGTTTTTTCATCCATAGGAGATCTCCTAATTTGGTATTATTGCCAAATAGCCAAATTTGTGAAGGGGATTGGCTGATGAAATTGTTCTTTGGCTTCAAGCTGCCGATTGAGATTCTTTATTTTTTGATCCATACGGCGCCTGTATGATAGACTTACTGAGTTGTGAAAGATTGATGATTAGTATATGTCCCTATTCTATCATTCGGAATTCTCATCTATCCTTTGCAGTGAGATCGGATATCAATCAGCGTATTGTATCATGGTGAAGTTTTGGAGAATCAGTTATGAAAAATCGCCTTTTGACAAGAAGAGAGTTTCTTGACCGGTGCGCGGGATACGGAGCCGTAGGATTGACCGCTCCTGCGATAGTATCTTCGGGTCTTTGTTCGGGCGCCAATGATCGGATCGGGATTGGAATGATTGGGATGGGCCGTCAGGCGGTTTACGCCAACCTGAATCCGTTTCTCACATCGCCGGATACACAAGTCCTTGCGGTTTGTGATGTGGACGCATGGCGTCTAAATGAGGCGAAAAAGAAAGTAGAAGAGTATTACGATAAGAACGATCAATCGGGGAATTTTAAGGAATGTTCGGCGTACAAAGATTTCCGTGAACTGCTTGCCCGCAAGGATATTGACGCGGTGATGATCTCCACGCCGGATCATTGGCATGTTCCCATAGCCTGCGCCGCTGTCCGGCGGGGCAAGGATGTATGCTGTGAAAAACCTCTCACACTGAGCGTCGCTGAAGGACGTTTCCTGAGTGATCTCGTGACCAAACATAAACGCGTATTTCGTACGGACAGCGAGTTTCGATCCCTCAAGGTTTTTCATCGGCAATGCGAACTGGTTGTGAATGGGCGCATCGGAGTGATTGATAAGATTGTAACCGGCGTTCCACTGGGTGATATCGGTTGCCCGCCTCAACCGGAAATGCCCGTGCCCGAAGAACTGGATTATGAGATGTGGCTGGGCCCTGCGCCCCAGGCTCCATATTCGTTGAACCGCGTTCATCCCCGTCACGCCTACACTCGCCCTGGCTGGATGCGGGTGCGGGATTACTGTGAAGGCATGGTCACCAACTGGGGCGCCCATCTGAATGACATCGCGCAATGGGGAGCCGGAACGGATCGCACGGGCCCTGTGAAAGTTGAAGGGCGCGGTGAGTATCCAAAAGAAGGATTGTGGAATGTTCTCCTGAATTTTGAAATTCAGTATGAATATGCGAACGGGATGCGATTGACGTACAAAACCGAACGTCCCTACGTGCGCTTCGAAGGATCTGAAGGATGGATTGAAGCCGATTACAGCAGCCGGAAACTGACCGCGCATCCGGAATCCATTCTGCAATCGGAAATCAAAGATGATGAAATTCACTTGCGTTTCAAGAGTGATAAAGGGGATTTTATCGACGCGGTCAAAACACGCGGCCAGACGTTAGAGGACGCCGAGGTCGGTCACCGCACAACTTCCCTCTGTCAGATCGGGCATATCGCCATCCAAATAGGGAAATCCCTTGATTGGGATCCCCAAAACGAAAGATTCAAAAACAATGACGCCGCCAATAAATTACTCACCCGTCCAATGCACGCGCCGTGGAATTTGACCGATATTTAATCCCACCAGAACAACCCTCATGAATCCCTCGCTCAAATAAATAGATTGAATAGGCTTTTTGCTTTGAAAAAAGTAGCCGTTTTTTTTATTCCGTGATATATAACTTATAAAAGGCAGGGGCAAAATTCTTCCCCTATTCGCACATGCGGTGAGTATACTTCTATTTATATTTTTTGATGAATTACGAAGGGCTGTTTTCCCATTGGGAACACAGCATGGAATCTGTATGGACGCTATCGTGTGTTGAGTGAGTTTTTATTGTGACTTCTATCAATCGAACCAATTGCAATCTAAAGAAGAAACTTCCGTGGGATGAACCGAAAGACCGTTTACTGCGCCCAAAAGACCATGAAGGCGCCTCCCCGGCGTCAGAGGATTTTCGCATCGCTCCGATCCGCATCGTTTGGGTCACCGGCTCCACCATTGTCCTTTTTTCGTTGATGGGCGTGTTGTTTTTAGGGGCCGCGTCCTCGTCATGGGTCAACGTCGTGGCGCGGTTTCATACCGTCGAGTTTTTCAACACAATCGTGTACAGCCATAAATCTCCAACCAGTGATTTGGTTTCCTACGAACTCTGGGTGGATCGAAACAGCGGTTCTCGCCTGCAATGGAAAGACTGGACTTTATATGGGAATTCGAAAGAATTCATCAAAGCGTATCACGGGAAAACACGCCAAGTAGTTTCCAATTTTCCAAATGACGTTCCACTCGTTCATCAGCTGCGGAACGTGCAATCGCTTTCTCTCGAAACACTCATTCTTACGATCGGGGATTATGGCTTCATGGCGCCACCCCAAGAAAACACGCAGATAGGTCTAAACGATGATTTGATCGTCTTTGATATCTTCTTTGAAGACAGCGCCTGCCAGGCGAGGCTCTGGGCGCTTCGCAACAGTCAATTACCGATCCGCATCCGGTATTATCCTTCCTACAGTACAGAGGGAATAGATGTGCTCTTTTTTTATCCTGAACCGCAATCCAAAGGATTCTTCAATCCAAATACGTTTGTTGAAAATTCAGCGGATTTTTTATAAGTTTAATCTTTCTTCATTGCGCCTTCCTTTCCGAATTCTTTCTCTCATCCTGTTATTTGAACCTTCCTAAAAAATAGGATACAATCGGTGAAAACTTTCTTTTTATAGAAGGGAACTCATGCGGCTTATAACTTGGATCCTTGGATTTTTCCTTTTCGCGGCTCTAATTGTACACGGCCAAACATTCACGCCAAACGAATTGACGCCCGGCCCACAGGCCCAATATGGACCCGTCGCAGGCGCGATCTTCTCCTTACCCGCCGTAGGGGATTTTGACGGGGATGGAATACTCGATCTCATTCTCGCCACATACCATCATGGTAAAGGGACGCGGTTCTACAAGGGATTTCGCAACGAAGAGGGACGTCCGCTCTGCAAACCCGGCGTAGACATCGCGCTCCCCGCAAGACCCATGACCGGTGTTGATTGGAATGGGGATGATCTCACTGATATTCTTCAATGGGACAAAGGCGGTTTGCTTTATCTCTGCAAAGGAACCAATCCGCCGTCGTTTTTAAAAGCAGTCTCTTTACCATCCAGCGAACCAGTGATAAAAGCCGAAGCGTTGACCGCCTATCCAATCGGTGAATTTGTCGATGTGATTCTGGGTGAATTTTTCTCTCGGGATCACTGGACCAAGGGAGACAATCATCGAACATCCACAATCAGCCTATGGCAGGGCTATGATAAAAGTGGAAAATGGCGTGGTTTGGAGGGATTGGGATTTCTAACCGGTTTCCGATTCCCGCGAAGAGAGAACGCGCCGGTTTCGGGACGTGTGCTCGCAGGAGTACGCGCCCCCTTAGCGGGCCATCTTGCGGCTTGCCCGATCGCGGTGGACGCGGATTGTGATGGAGATCAAGATCTATTGTTCGCCGATTTTGTGGGTAACTTTTTCTATGCGGAAAACCGGGGAACGAATTTGAAATCCGCGTACGAAGATCCCATCACCCTTTTCGATACCAAGGGCGAACGGCTGTGCGCCGCGCAGTGCATGGTTCGCGGGCAGGCGGCGGATTGGGATGGGGATGATAAAGAGGATCTCATCTTCGGAACCGAAGATGGTTTTGTCTATGTCTGCACGAATCAATGGAACGGAAATGGGCCGCCGGTCTTTAACGAGCCAGCTCCGATTCTTCAAGAATCACCTCCCCTCGACTGTGGTGTCTGTTCGGTTCCATCGGCCTGTGATCTCGACGCGGATGGGGATACTGATTTCGTACTAGGAAACGCTTCAGGTGAATTATTGATTCTTTGGAATCGAGGCTCTGACGCGAAACCGGAATTCGATTTACCTATCCGGATTGATATCAATGGAAAAATCTTCCGCCTTATCGCTGGATACAATGGATCCGTCCAAGGGCCGGGTGAGGCGAGTTGGGGCTATATCGATCCCTGCGCGGTTGACGTGGACCGGGATGGAGATATCGATATTGTATATTCCTCGGTAAATGGGTATCACACATGCCTTCTCAATCAAGGCGCCCCGGAGAAACCAAAGTGGTCAAACCCCATCGATTTTCGCGCAAATGGAAAACGCCTGCGCACAGTCTGGCGGACACGGCCTATCATGACCGATTGGAATGGGGATGGAGCGCTGGATTACATCTGTCTCAATCAAAAGGGCGAAATTGGCGTCTACCCCGGATCAAACGACCGCCCTTGGCGCGAGTTGGATGGATGGACATCTTGGAAACGAGCCAATGGAAAGCCCATCAATCCAGGTGGAGAGCAGGGCATGGAAGGCCGCGCAAAACTTGATATCGCCGATTGGGACGGTGACGGCCAAAACGATCTATTAATCAGTTTAAAAGGCGGAACGTCGTGGTCCGAACAGTATGGACGTACTAATCTATCATACATCGTGTTTCTCAAATGCGTGCAAGGCGGGAACGACGCGGTGTTTGAGGAACCAAAGCCGATTCGCCTGGCGAATGGTGATGACATCGAACTAGGCGATCACAACGCCACCCCGGAAGTGGTATCTCTATTCGGAGATCAAAAACCGGGATTGCTCTTAGGGTGTGAAAACGGGCGTCTGTATTATTACAGCCGCAATGAACTTTCATGGTGAGGGTTGAGTGAAAATGACAGGGAAAGAGATTCTTTTTAAAGCAATGAAGCGGGAACCCACGCCAAGACCCGGCTGGCTTCCTTTTGTAGGTGTGCATGGAGCCCAGTTGATCGATCGAAGCGCGAAAGACTATCTCCACTCCAGCGAATTGATCGCCGAAGGGCTGACGAAGGCCTATGAATTATACAAACCCGACGGCCTGCCGGCCGCATTCGACTTACAGATTGAGGCGGAGATCCTTGGTTGCGAACTGCGTTGGTCCGATGAAAGCCCACCGTCCGTGACCACGCATCCGTTGATGAATCATTCGATCGAAGACCTTCCTTCCTTCGATCCTTCGCGAGGACGGTTCCCTCAAATCCTTACCGTGCTGGAAAAACTGCGGAAGCGATTTAGCGCCGAATTGGCGTTGTACGGATTGATCACTGGACCGTTTACATTGGCGCTCCATCTAATGGGCAACAATATCTTTTTAGAGATGTACGAAAAAGAAGATCATGTAAAAGAGGTTCTTGATTATTGCGCTGACGTGGGAAAACAGGCGGCGGAAGCGTATCTTCAAGCGGGCGCGGATGTCGTCGCCGTAGTCGATCCAATGACCAGCCAGATCTCACCCGTTCATTTCGAAACCTTCGTCACGAATCCAATTAACAAGGTGTTCGATACCATTCGGAAAAAGAGAGGCTATTCCTCATTTTTTGTCTGCGGTAACGCGAGCCCGAATTTAGAAGTGATGGCGCGGACACACTGCGATAACATATCGATTGATGAAAATATCCCGCTCGAAACGTTGAAGAACATCGGAGATCAGTACCAGAAATCGATCGGCGGCAATTTAAAACTGACCACGGTTCTTCTCTTGGGGACGCCGGATGACGCGAAACTCGACGCGCTCCGCTGTATGGATATCTGCGGGTCTACCGGTTTCATCCTCGCGCCCGGCTGCGATATCCCTTGGGGAACGCCTCCTGAAAATCTGCAGGCCGCCGCAGCGATGGTCCATGATGAATATCAGCGGGA
Organism: bacterium; assembly: GCA_963663405.2. GTDB lineage: Bacteria > Hinthialibacterota > Hinthialibacteria > Hinthialibacterales > Hinthialibacteraceae. The sequence continues at coordinate 114,872 of CAXXSM010000053.1, forward strand.
AATCGCCCGGCGGTCACTGACCGAACGAGCCAAAGAATCGTACGAGGATGTGCCATTGCCGGAATACGATGATCTCAATTGCGTCTATGTGGATATCATCACGCTCGATTCAGCCAGCTGCGCCCCATGTCAATATATGCTGGAAGCCGCCCATCAAGCGGCGGAATCGATCGAGGGAACCGTTATTGTAACCGAACGGGCGATTCGCACACGCGAAGGACTTGGAATAATGGCCAAACTCGGTGTAAAAAATATCCCAACAATCTGCATCGATGGCGAAGCGCGATTTATATCAATCTTGCCGGATAGAAACGTGTTGACCGCCGCGATTCAAGAAACATTCGCAGCAAAGAAAGAGAGACAATGAAATGATACCGATGTGCCTGGTGACAGGATTTTTAGGAAGCGGGAAAACAACCCTCTTGCAACGAATCGTCGATCGGAATAAAGACAAACGGCTGGTCTATCTTGTCAATGAATTTGCGGATGTGGATATCGATGGACAGCGTTTATCCGTTCCGGAGGATCATCTGCTCACACTGCCGGGAGGCAGTATCTTCTGCCGCTGTCTCACCGTTCAGTTCGTCCAGACTCTGCGCGCGATCCAAGGAGTCTTTGAATCGGAACACAAACAACCGGATGGGGTCGTGATTGAAACAAGCGGCGTCGCGGATCCGAATGTAATTCAACAAATGCTGCATGAAACCAAACTGGATACGGTTTTTTCATTGCGCCGTGTAATCAGCGTCGCCGATCCAGGAAATTTCTTAATCCTTCTTCACACGCTGCCGAATATCGTCCGGCAGGTTGAAGCGAGCGACTTGGCGATACTAAACAAAACCGATCTGCGCCCGTTGGAAGAGATCGAAAACGCGGAAGAAAAAATCCGCGCCATCCAGCCGCGAATCGAGATCGTCCGGACACAATACTGTGACACCGAACTCGATCCATTCGCGCCGGGCGTGGTCGGCGCGATGAGTGGAGAATACGCCCTCTGCGCCGATTCAAACTTCGCCAAAACAGTCGTCCGCGCGCTTGGTTGTATGGATTGGCGCCGGATTAAATCCGCGCTGAATGGCATTTTACCCGATGTGTACCGGATAAAGGGATTTATCCCAGTCACTACCGGAAAACTCTACGTTGATTATTCTTCCTCCGGCTGGCATGAAGAAACGGCGTCTCAGGACACGGATGATCCCATCATGGAACTCGTGATGATTTCGAAAGGAGAGGCGGGAGACCGCGCTCAAGCGCTCGCGGAGTCCATCAAAGCGGGGGATTTTAATTGTGATGAAGAAAATCTATGCTCTAACACCGGCGCCGTCCAGCGGAAATGCTGCTCAGGAGAATCATCTCCCACTTCCAGCGTATAATGGAGCGCGGGCGTCCCGCCCGCAACGATAATCGAGTAGAAACATCAAGTTTATTTTTTAAAAAATAAAATTACTTGTATTTATTGTTATGTCCCGTAGGGACAATAGATAATAGCCCAGTGTTTTAACTCTGGGCGGCTAAATCGGCTTTGCTATATATACCCATTCCTATTTATACATCTCCCGCAATCCCTTCAATCCCGCCCGAACCATCTCTGGCGCCGCGTTCGGCGCGAGATAACTCGACCGGGCGCGCCAGGTTTCATACCCGCCCAATTCATGCGCCGCTTCCGTAGGAATATAGCCCCGGTAATCATTCGCCAATTCGATGCAAAACGTTACGGGAAACGGGCTTTTCTCTTTCACTTCCAAACCTAATTCAACGAACGCCTCGCCGGGCAGCGTCACAATCCCCACATCCCCAATTTGAATCGATTGCACGAGAGTTGGCGCTGTGTCTTCCCATCGATCGATCAAAACCGTTTCCCGCGCGTAGATTTGCTGTAGAGTTTTCAATTCCCCCTCCGTTTGTTCAAGAATCTCTTTGGCTTCCTGCACTTCCTGAGCGGAGGGTTTCCGCACACCGAATTCCAACGGCGCCACCCGCATGGCGAGTGGAACCCATTTGTGATACTCGATATCCTGCAGCGCCAGCAGAGCTTCATTCGCCGCGATACGGGCGACTTTGTACATTTGATGATATGGATAGGGTTGTTTGAGACGATGATTCGGATCGATATTGTTTATGTCGCCGGAACAACCATTCGTCAGCATCGCCACACACGGTGGTTTCGTCATAGGTGTGGAACTACCCCATTCCCGTTCGATAATATCCGTCCATACGCCGAAATAATCCGCGCTGACCTCGTTATTGTTACCGCCGCCAACGTAATGTAGCGTGTAGTTTCCAATCACCGCGATGGGATCGCCATCAAGATCTTTAACCGCTAGAAGCGGCAGATCGGGATCGATCGGCCCGGCGGGTTTGACGATGTTTGGATTTTCCGAGCCGGGATTCATCTTCACCTTGTCGTCTGTTCTCCCCCAAGGATTTTTCGGCATGGTTCCCGGTTTCAAAAAGGAGCGCCGGTTAAAAACAAGACGGTCCTCGCAACCTATCCCCCAACCGATTTGAGCGGGTTGAAGATTATTCACCGCGCGTTGCGCGCTGTCCGCGATCCGGACTATCATCCATTCGATATATTCCTGTTCCGGTTCGCTTTGAAAGACGTGGACCGTAGTGGGAGCCGTATGCGAATGTGTGGCGGCGATCAAGATGTTTTCAGGAGGAATGCCAGTGCGCTCTTGGATCAATTCTTTGGCTTTTACCACTGCGTCTCCGCCAATCGCCATTAGATCACAGATGATAATGACGATTCGCGTTTTTCCATTATCTAACACTAAACTCCGCGCAAACAACTCATCATGAATATGTGACGCCTTTCGATCGCGCATATGACCGGCCAACGAAACGCCTAACGGCGGCGTAATGTTCGACTTAGCCGCGCCCGCGCGCAGAACCGCGCCGCTTTCCTCTCCCGCGTCCGAATAAGGTATCATTATTGTTCCCATAAGGCAAAAGCTAGTTAGAAAAAAGAAATGTCGAAAGGTGAGACTCATTCTGAATACTCCTTGTTAATTGAGTTTATGGATCATCGTTTTTTAGGTGCCTTAAAGAGGAGCCCCCACTGTTTTGTACTAACATTATTACGCCTGAAAAACTGCCTTTCCTGCTACATATGTCGCATCAGGTTTAAGAGAACTAAGTTCCGTTCCTCTTTTTATGCCGGATAAATCTTGATTCCAAATGACGAAATCCGCCTGTTTCCCCGGTTCGAGCGAGCCGAGTTCCCCTTCATCAAAGGACGCGTACGCGCCCCCCATAGTATGATGCCACAGAGCTTCGATTAGCGAAATCCCTTCAGAACGATCGAGAAGCCTTCCGCTGGATGTGATACGATCTATAGCAGGGCGGAGAGAATCGATAGGTGAATGGGAAGGAAACGCGGGCACATCCGCTCCGTAGGCTAAAGTTACACCTTCCTTCATGAATGTGCGGTTCGGGATCAAGGAGCCCATCAATTGTTGATTTTCGCTGCCAAGTTTTTGTTGAAAATCATCCGCTTTGATCTCGATGAAATTTGGCTGCAAGCAGACAGGCGCGCCCAGTTCCGCCGCTTCCTGGATGGTGTCTTTCTTAAGAAACGGGAAATGCTCAATGCGGTGACGGCGGCGGCGGCATTCTGCCGCGGAACCAGCGGCTTTACGGAACGCGGCGAGGGTCCAATCCACCCCTTTGTCACCGACGGCGTGCACGTCGGCTTGAAATTCGTTCTCGTGAATCGTCTCGATGATCTTCTCAAAAAGCGGTTGTGGGTGCATGGGGATCGCCAAGTTCTGGTGTTGCGCTGGAATCTTGTACATCAACGCGTATCCATCCACGGCAAGTTTTATCCCCTGCATGCGAACCAGCCGTCCTTCATATCGCCGGATTCTTGAAACCAAGAGTTGACACATTTCCAAATTTTTTACATAGGGATAAACCCGCACACGGCATGGCAGTCTTCCCATGCGTTCCAGCCTGACGTACGTTCGCGCGTAGGCTGGATGACAGAAGTTGTCATGGATACAAGTGACACCTTGTTCCGCAAATTGTTTCATTCCCCAAACGGCGCATTCAAACTGTTCTCTATCGTCCAAAGTAGGTTGATAGACCGAATAGATCGCGGGATAGTGAAGCAGCACACCATCAGGAATTCCCGTGCGTCTATCCCTCAAGTATTTTCCCCCATACGGATCTTTCACATTCGCATTCAGCAGATTTGCTTTTTTGAGCGCAAGTGTGTTGGCCGCGCCAAACTGTCCGCTCCAATTGATAATCAGCACAGGATGGTTGGGAACCGCTTTATCCAAGTCCTGACGCCGGGGATAGCGGCCCTCATCGAAGAGATTAAAACCCCGGCCCACAATCCATTCCCCCGGCGCTTTTTTCGCGGCGGCTTTCGCCAGTTCGCAGTTAAGCGTATCGAACGAATGCACTTTTGGAGGACGCAGCAGAACGTATTTCAACTGCATTTGGCCGAATCCAATCACATGGCTGTGCGCGTCAATGAGCCCTGGCGTGACAGCCCGGCCCGCCAGATCGATGGTTTGGGAATTCGAATGGATGTACGGCTCTATCTCCTCATTCGATCCCACCGCCAGAATCCGGTCTCCCCGCACAGCCATCGCTTGCGCGGAATCGTTCAAACGTCTCATAGGAATCACAACACCATTTTTTACAACCAAATCAGCGGACGGGGCGGCGAATGAAACGGATGGTTTCCGCTGACTCAGCGCAGTAACAGCGGCCGCCCCGCTTGTTTTTAGAAACATCCTGCGGTTGGTCTTCATGGTCTTTTCCTTTCTTCAGGCAATCAGTTGAAGAATCGGAAATAAATGCAATCGATGATAAAACTAGCCAAATATATTTGAAATTGAGTTTTTGCAATTTCTTTCAAGGCATGGAGGAAGTCTGAGAGATAAATTTGCAGATTGGCCTTGAAAGAATCTAGTAAATGAAAACCAAATCAATCGTTATACATTGAGAAAATTTTATTGATAAATAAATACGTTTAGATAAATAAATACGTTTATTAGAGACACTAATCTCATTTCATATCCCGGATTCGGACTTCAACGCCTTCCACTCCCTCCATCAATTTCAATAAATCATCGGTCATCGTATTGCCGAAGTGATAGGGATAGAGTATTTTCGGCTTGAACGCTTTTGCCGCGTCCGTCACCATTTCCGGCGTCATGGTATATGGTACATTCATGGGAAGGAAAGCGATGTCGATTTTCTTCAGCGCTTTCATTTCCGGCGTGTTCTCCGTATCCCCCGCTACATAAACTATCTTGCCGCCGAATGTGATGATGTACCCATTCCCCACGCCCTTTGGGTGATAAGGATGGCCGGCGCTTCGCATATGGACGATGTTATACGCGGGAACCGCTTGTATATTCAATCCACAGACGGTTTTCTGGTCGCCGTTCTTCATCATGATCCCTCCCTGAATTTTTTCCGCGCAGGCTTTGGTTAAAACGATCTTCGTTTCGTCTGTGCGGATCTTCTCAATCGCCCGTGGGTCCAAGTGATCGCCATGTTCGTGGGTGATTAAAATCAGGTCCGCTTTCGGCATTTTGGAATAATCCGCTTCACGGCTCACAGGATCAACATGAATGATTTTCCCATCAAATGCGAACATCAGAGTCCCATGACCGATGAACGTAATCTCCAAATCCCCGCCCTCAGTCTTAATAATGTCCTTCTCATACGTTTCCTTCGCCGATCCCACTAGGGGGAATAACAGAATAAAAAGTCCGATCCAAATGACGATTTTTTTCATTTTTTTTCTCCTCTTCCATTAAGTGATTTGTATGGTAAGCGTATTCTTACTGCTGGATAATCAATATTTTACTGTAAAACAGTTGTATCGTGATTATATTATTTCACCCGATTATATCGAAGTTTTTTTCGAAATTCAACGATGCGCCAATTCAGAATCGCGGTCATCTTTGCCGGAATTTTATTAAACTGGGATAGATTCTAAATTCTCCTTCTTTCAAGAATTAATTGATAAAAAATTGGAACTTCTCATTCAGTCATATGGACAAATAATTTGGGGATATGTCATAGTTTTTTTATTTTATCACAAAGGAGAGTGGGCAATGAAAAAGTACATCTTCATCGCAGCGATCGTGTTGGTCTTCGTAGGGCTTTTAGCTGACTTTAATCCAGCGCTAGCCCAGCAAGGCCGGAGAGGCTTCCGTGGACAGTCGGCGGATATTTTATGTGACGCGTTAGTGCTGAATGCGGCCAAAGCGGAAAAAGTGACCGCCGCCTACCAAGAAGTGAGTACGAAAGTCTTTGAAAACATGCGGAATGAGAACGTCGATTGGCAGAACATGAGTCAAGAAGAACGGCAGGAACGGTTCGAGAAAATTCAAAAAGATACTGCTGCCGGCCTGCAAAAAGAGTTAAAGGATATCTTATCTGAAAAAGAACTCAAAGCCATCGAGTTGGTCCTAGCCCGCCGGGTTCGGACGCCTGTCGCTGAATTGCGCGGTTTACGTATGATTGAACTGAAAGACGAACAATGCGCTAAACTGCAACCCCTCGCGGTTCAATTAACCCAGGCGATCGTCACTCTGTCTCCCCGCAATGCGGAAGCGGATGAGATTGAAAAAGCGAATAAGAAATTTGCCGAAGAAAAAGCGCTGTTCATGAAAAAAGCCGCTGAGTTACTCAACGTCAAACAGAACGAGGCCTGGAAATCCGAAACGGAAAAAGCGCAGAAAGAGATTGATGAAATGCTTGCGCAGAGAAGAAATCGGCAGCGGTAAAACTAAAATCACTTCACTTCCACAACAACAAAAGTGAGATCGTCTTCCGGTTCGTTGGCGTGATATTGATTCAGCTCATCAAACATCCGGTCCAGAAACTCCACTGGATGGAGAGACGCATGGCGCGATATCATCTTCATTAATCCCTCCATACCCAACATTTGACTCTCCCGATCACGCGCCTCGACAAAGCCATCGGTATAAAGCAGCACTCGATCACCCGTACTGACGTCTAATACGGTCTCATTGCTCTCACCAAGGATTTTTGGTGTCATTCCGACAGGAGTCGTATGAGAGGGGATGCGCTCCAATGTTTGCGATTCTGCGCGCCAAATCAAGATATCCGGATGGCCCGCGTTGGACGCGGTAATCGCGCCGGAGACGAGATCGATCTCGACCACGACCAGGGTCAAAAACATATACGTTTTTTCTATATTCGAAAAGATGAATTGATTGAGCCGGTCGAGCACATTCGCCGGTGAACTGCGATCCGCGAGAATCTGCTGTAACTGAGTATATACCAGGTTTGAAGTCAACGCCGCCGATACGCCATGCCCGCTGACATCGTATAACACGGCGGTGATTTTTTCCGGGCTATGCTGGTGAATCATCAGATAATCGCCCCGATCGCGATGAGGGGTTGGTAACGGTAATGGAAAGAGAAACGCTCGTTATTGATGGGAACTGGCAGAAGACACCGTTGAATCATGGACGCGTGCTGAAGGTCCGTCTCCAATTGGAGTTGTTGTTCCTTCACCTTTTTCCGCATCGCGCTGCGGTCCAGAACCCGGTTGACGACCTGCATCATATAAGAAAGGTCGATCGGTTTGCTGAGAAAATCCTCCGCCCCGTTTTTCATCGCGTCGATCGCGTATTCCATCGTCCCGAACGCGGTCATCATAACCGTTGGTGTGTCAATGTCCCGCTTGGCGATCTCTTGAAGGAGTTCCAATCCCCCCATTTTCGGCATCATCATATCACTAATAATCAAATCCGGAGATTCATCCTCTAATATCTCCAGCGCTTCCAGTCCATTCTCCGCTTCAAGCACGTTGAATCCCTTAAATTCCGCGTAGTCACAGAGATTCTCACGGATTTCTTCTTCATCATCCACGATTAATAGAGTCGGTTCAGTCTTTTTCTTCATTCTTTGCTCCGGGCGCCGGTCAACTCTTCAACAATTTGCAGCATCTCTTGCTGTGAATAAGGTTTGAGAATAATCCGGTCGGCGCCGTATTCTTCCGCCTGGTCAAGAATCCCACGCACGGAGGAGGCGCTGACAATCACGGTTGGCAGCGTGGGACGAATCTGCTTGATCCGCTGAAGAGCTTCGATTCCATCCATACCCGGCAACTGAATGTCCAGCAGGCAAAGATCAATGTTGATGGATTCGATCTGGCTCAACGCGTCTTCGGCGGTGGCGAACATGACCACATCGTAACCTTTGAATTCAAGCAGATCACGCAGGTTTTCACGCAATTCTTCTTCATCGTCGATAATCATGATTGTAGCTAAAGCCATGATTTCCTCCAGCTTAGGGCGAAGTTGGCAGTGTGATCGTAAACAACGATCCCTGACCAGGTTGGCTTTCCACGGTGATTTTTCCCCCATGCATTTCAATCAATTCCTTGGCGATCGACAGGCCCAATCCCGATCCTTTCGCTGCGTTTTGGGAAGCGGGCGTCCGGTAAAAACGGTCCCAGATTTTAGCGCATTCCTCTGAACTCATACCGATCCCGGAATCTTTCACGGATAGATAAATCATCCCTTGTTTCCGTCCTGTATAGACCTCGATCCGGCCTCCCTCCAGCGTATACTTGATGGCGTTATTGAGTAATTCACTCACGACCCGTTCGATCTTCCCTGGATCCGCGGTGACGGTCAGGGCGTTCGTCGTTCCGCTTGCGGTAAGAGTGATGCGCTTTAAATCCGCCGCCGGTTTAACTTCGTGTATCACATGTTCGATCGACTGCCGAAGAGACAACTCTTTCTTCTCCAACACCATCCGTCCCGATTCGATGCGGGAGAGATCCAAGATATCGTTCACGAGATTAGTCAAGCGGTCGACCGAATTCGTCGCGCGCCGCATGATCCGCAACTGCTTTTCATTCAATTCCCCGGCGACGCCAAGAATGAGATTGTCCAGACTCCCTTTGATCGCCGTCAATGGCGTGCGTAAATCGTGAGACGCTTGGGAGACAAAGGCGGATTTCATTTTATCGAGTTCCCGCAGTTCTTCGTTGGCGACATGTAATTTTGTATTAGTTTCATTCAATTCCGCCGTGCGGCTCTCAACCTTTTTTTCCAATCGCTCCGTCAATGATTCCAGTTGTTTTATGGTTTTGGGATAATTTAATACGGCCATCAAAATAACCCGGACGCATTCGAGCACGGTGAGCGCGCAGAACAAGCGAACAAGCGGCAGACAGGAAACATAAAAATTAAGAAATCCAAGACCGACGCCAATGACTAGAATAAACCGGAATCGAGTGGGCTGTTTCGTATAAAACAGTGAGTAAAAAACACGAAGAACGAGAATGCTGAATAAAATCAGCAAAGAAGGCCCCAAAGCGGTATGCGAAATCTCAATCGTTGAGAAAAGAATAAGCCCCACCGCTAAAATGAGAAGGAAATAGACCTTTTTTTTAACGTTCTTCCCATCTTCGTGTTCAACCATAATTAACCATTCTCACTCCCACATACAATTCCATCACCACGCGCCAAAAATCCACTCCCTAATATTATACGAAAGAAAGCGATTTTTCATTGGGAGGTCCATAGAATGATCTAACGGTTCCTGCGTTATTGTGTATTTTGATTCCGGTTCGGCAGCCTCATTGTCACCGTGGTTCCTTTGCCCGGTTCGCTTTCGGCTGTTAAGGTTCCTTTGTGCATGATGACCAGTTCCTTGGCGATGGAGAGTCCCAAGCCGGAGCCTTTCGCTACCTGTTGCGACGCGGGAGTGCGGTAGAAACGATTCCAGATCTTGCCGCATTCTTCTTTTGTCATTCCCATCCCCGTGTCTGTTACTGAGAGGGAAATCATATCTCCGCTCTGCTCCAAAGTGATCTCGATCTTCCCGCCTTCGGGCGTATATTTAATCGCGTTGCTGACCAGTTCACCAATAACGCGCTGGATTTTTCCTCCATCGGCGAGGACTGTAAACAGATCGCTGACTTTATTCATCCGGAGTTCGATCCCCTTCTGCGCTGCGGCGGGATGTTGTTCTTGAATGGTATTCTGCACAAGTGTCCGAAGGGGGATGTTACTCTTCTCTAAAACTGTCCGGCCCGATTCAATCCGGGACAAATCAAGAATATCGTTGACTAAATTGGTAAGGCGGTCGACCGAACGGGTCGCTCTCGAAAGGATCTTCAGCTGTTTCGGGCTCATCTCACCCGCGATGCCCAATGCGAGATTGTCCAAACTCCCTTTAATAGCGGTCAGCGGTGTTCGCAGATCGTGCGAGGCCTGAGAAACAAACGCGGTCTTCATCTTATCCAGTTCCCGCAGCTGCTCGTTGGCGCCCTCCAGGAGGAAATTCGCCGCCTGTAGGTCTTCATTCGCGTTTTCCAATTCTTCAGTGCGTTGTTCCACGCGGTATTCAAGGTCCACGTTCAATTCAGCCAATGTTTTATTCGCTTTCGCAAATCGCGCGGAAAGGTAGACGGACATCGAAAGAATAAAAAGAAGCAGCGCCCACTCGGTTTGATAAGGAATCGGTAAGGCGGGCGCGAGCGATAAATTGACCAGCAGTTTCCAAATGATGGATAGATTGAAAATAATGGCGCCAAACGCGATGTATTCGATCCCTTCCCGCCGCCGTAGAATCGCGATGATCACTACCCGCAAACATTCCCCGCATCCGATTAAATAGAACGCCAGGCAGATGGGCAGGATTGTTTCATTATCCCGAATCCAAAAGCCGATCGCGGCCAATATCGCGCCGGTAAAAAAGATCCAGTACTGCCGGGGCAGCCGGTCATAGACAAGGTAATAGAAAAAGAGCAGGACGAAAATCAAATTGAGCGAATTAAACGTGAAGAATAACCGCCAATACAAGAAGATTTGCGAAATATCCGTCAGAAACGTGCTCTGCAGTTCGAGATAGCGAAGCGCTGTTAAACTGCCTAGATATAAGGCATAGTGCAGATTCTCCTTTAAACGTGGATAAAAGAGAAACAGGCATAAATGCAGGACCAGCATAGAAAGTGGCACGACCGTAAACAGCGTCTGGAAGTTTGACGCCGCGCGGGTTTCATTGATATTCAATTTGCTTTTGCACAATACATTGGCCCCACGAATTTCCATGGTTCCAGCCTGTCCGGAAAAGACGGCTGTATTCTCCGATTGCGCGGTTGGCTGAGCGGTGTACATGAGATGAGTCGAACCAGGATGGATGGGCAGCGTCCATATAATACCTTCTTTCCTCCGAACGCCGCCATGGCTGATCCGCAGGATATTCCAGCCAGGAGGGATCCGTTCTTGCACAGTAATACCAACGGGCCGGTCTGAAGGATTCTCCACAGCGAGTGAGATATCAATGATGTCATTGGGTAAAAATCGGTCGGTGGAGATCAGGCGGTTGGCGAACGGTTTGGCTGGTTCCAGTTTGGGTTGGATCACACGGGCATGGGCTAATTGCGCGTTATCATTGTAATTGAAGATCGCAAACCCATAAGCGATTGGGCCATGCATCCGAATCCGGATTTGATGCGCCATAGTCCAATCCGTTCCATCTTTTGAATATTCGGAATAGAGACGGTTTTCAGACGCGATTCGAGTCAGGCGGAAATAGGTTGGCGTTCCCCTGTTTTCAATGGACATTTGGGGTTTGACATTTGTTCGTAACTCGCTTCCCCGGTCCCCCTCGCGGTCGCGCCAGACATTGATCGTCACCGCTCCATAGGCTTTTGTGCGGGCGGAACCGATGAAATGGAATTTGGAATCAGACGCGTTTCCCCGTTCCCGGATCATAATGCCGCACACCGCGCCGGTGTTTCCACCTGTGTCATCGATCCATTCGGTTTTCAGCGTTAATGTCCACGAACCGGGACGTTCTGTATAGACAAAATAGCCCTCATCATTTTGATCGTGAAATCCATCCCCATTTCCATAGATGTCGTAGATGAGCCCATCAGGGGATTGCGTGGTATCCATTTTTCCCAGTGTTTTATTCTGTCCAATTTGGGGAGGAAAACCGGGCGCGCCCCAGTCGGCGAATTGATCGAACAGCGGTTCATTAGAATCAGCCGGCGTTGTGGATTGAATCGAACCGGCTGGTTCCTGCGCATGAACAGCGGCGCCAAGAAACCCGAAAAACAAGATACTAAATAAGATCACGCGTTGATTCAAAAACGATACACCGTGGGCCGTCATTCCATTCAGCTCCCTTGATCGATTTCAATAATGGAGCGCGGGTGTCCCGCCCGCAAAATTTAGAAAACGCATCCAGAAAATCCGTTTATCCTGAGAATCCTAATTTAGACAAAAAAATACTATTTCACAAATCGCAGATCGATAAGTACCATCATACATCGATCTACACAAGAAGACTTGGCCTGCTCTATTTTTTTCTAAAAGTCAAGCTAGATTGTGAGCCGGAAACACTAACAAAAGGTAACATTAATTAATACGCCTGTTTGATCGCGCTATTTCAATAGATTGATATATCCGTTATGCCTGATTGGACACAAATCCCGTTCACATTTCCTCAAAAGGATCGTTCAAAACCTTTATAGATAGGCGCCTTGGAACTAAAATAATTCTTTTCAAGGTATGCCGGGATAATTCTTGTCTGCGATTGTGGTGAATCGAATGACAGATGAATTTTCTTCAAATTAAAAGAGCGCCGTTTTTTTGCAGCTTCCTCTTTTTATTCACATCAAGGAATTCAATCGTCTTCCAGATCGCGTTGTCAATATGGGATGAACCGGCCAATTCATGCAAGGAGCAGGCATCGATGTTCGAAATTCTCGATAAGAAAGAACTCGCCCCCGATACATTTTGGTTTGAAGCCAAGGCGCCGCTCGTTTCCCACGCCCGGAAAGCGGGTCAATTCATGATTATTTGCCCCCATGAAAAAGCCGAACGGATCCCGATTTCCCTCGCCGGCTCCAATCTCGAAAACGACAGCCTCTTGTTCGTCATCCAGGCGATTGGCAAAACCACCCATGAAATTTGTTCCATGAATGTGGGGGATTCCTTCTTCAGCATCATCGGCCCTCTTGGTGAGCCCAGTCCTATTAAGAACTATGGCACGGTCGTCTGCATGGGGGGCGGGTACGGCGTCGCCGCGCTGACGCCGATCTGTGATGAACTACGCCGCGCCGGAAACAAGGTGATTGGCGTAATCGGCGCCCGTGAAAAAAGCTTGATCCTTCTCGAAGATATGATGGGCGGCGCCTGCGATGAAGTCCGTATCTCGACGAATGATGGCTCCTATGGTACGAAAGGCTTCGTGACGGATGTTCTGCAGGAAATCCTTGATGAAGGGATCAAAGTCGATCACACCTTCGCCATCGGCCCTGTGCCCATGATGGCGGCGGTCAGCAAAATGACCGAACCTTTAGGGATCGGCTGCACGGTTTCACTAAACGCCCTAATGGTGGATGGAACGGGGATGTGTGGCGGCTGCCGGGTTATGGTCGGTGAACAATCTAAATTCGCCTGCTGCGACGGTCCGGATTTCGACGGCCATACTGTCGACTTTGATGAACTGATGAACCGCCAGAAATGGTACGCCGAACCGGAAAAATACGCCTTCTCCGTCTACAAAGGGGAAGAAGAACATGCCCCCGTCTGTTTATACAAAAGCGATCTGGAAGATATCCAAGCCTACTGGAATCCGTCCGTGCCCGAAGGGATCGATATTAATAATACGAATCTGAAACCAAAAGAACGCATGTCGATCCCCCGCCAGAAAATGCCCGAACAAGACCCAAAGATCCGCAGCCATAATTTTAAAGAAGTCGCGCTGGGTCTGACGGAAGAATTGGCCAGAGCGGAAGCCGCCCGGTGTATCCAATGCAAAAAACCCCTCTGTATCTCCGGCTGCCCGGTGGAGGTGGATATCCCCCGCTTCATCAGACTCGTGACGGAAGGCAAATACGTCGAAGCGGCCCGCGCCATTAAAGAGACAAACGTGCTCCCAGCGGTCTGTGGCCGTGTTTGCCCGCAGGAAACACAATGCGAGGTCAAATGCGTCCTCAAGAAGAAAGGCGAACCGGTCGCCATCGGCCGTTTGGAACGGTTCGTCGCCGATTATGAACGCATGAATGCTGAAGAGGAAGAATGGATTCCTCCAAAACCGACCGGTAAGAAAGTCGCGATTGTAGGTTCCGGCCCCTCGTCCCTTACTGTCGCGGGCGATTTGATCGCCAGAGGTCACGAGGTGCATGTCTTCGAAGCTCTGCACAAGCTTGGCGGCGTCTTGATTTACGGCATTCCGGAATTCCGGCTCCCCAATGAAATCGTTCAGCAAGAGATTGACGGCCTGAAAAAGAAGGGCGTTCACTTTTACACCAACGCCCTAATCGGACGCGCGAAACTTGTCGATGAACTCTTGGATAAAGATGGATTCGAAGCGGTCTTCCTCGGTACCGGCGCAGGGCTTCCCCGCATGATGCGGATTCCCGGTGAAAATTTGAAAGGCGTCTATACCGCGAACGAATACTTAACACGCGTCAATCTCATGCGCGCCGACCTCTTCCCCGAATACAGCACACCCGTAACCGTTGGCAAACATGTCGCGGTCATCGGCGCGGGCAACACCGCGATGGACGCGGCTCGTGTCAGCAAACGCATGGGCGCGGAAGAGGTGAGCATCGTCTACCGCCGCACAATCGCCGAAGCCCCGGCGCGGGATGAAGAGATCGAGCACGCCAAGGAAGAAGGGATCGACTTCCGTTTCCTGACCGCCCCCATTGAACTATACGGCACGGATGACGGTTGGGTCAAAGAGATGAAGTGCATCAAGATGGAACTGGGTGAACCGGACGATTCCGGCCGCCGCCGTCCCGTCCCCATTGAAGGCTCGGAATACATTCTCCCCACCGAAACGATCGTCACCGCCCTCGGATTCGGGATCAATCCCCTCGTGCCCAGCACAACGGAAGGATTGGAATTGAATCGATGGGGTGTCATCGTCGCGGAAGAATCCACCGGCAAAACAAGCAAAAAATCCGTTTTCTCAGGCGGCGACGCAATCACCGGCGGCTCCACCGTCATCCTCGCGATGGGCCAAGGAAGAATCGCCGCCCGCGCTATGCATGACTACCTGATGACAGGTGTTTGGTAAGCTACATAGAACACTTCTCTCTATACAAACGAAAATTCATATTATGTCAGCCATATGAATGAATTAGGTATCAACAATCAATATACGAGGCGTCACTGAGCTAATTCTCCCCCCTAAGTATTGGCGCTTGCGCCGTTGTGTGAAAAATTGTTATATTGCCCTTCCTTCATTTATCCATTCGCTTCATCTAAAAAAGAGTTACACGTTGGCTTTGGAACCTAAACACTCCTATCTTTTTATTGTAGTTTTTTAAGATTTAAGCAATAGAAGTGGTATTTTTATTTTGTGTTTAAGGCTTTTGGAGACGCTGCCGAACAGAAGGTCGCCGATAAATGTATGCCCATGAGTCGCCATAGCTACCAGGTCATAGTCATTATTTTCAATCTCATCAAGAATTTGTTTGTCTGGTTCACCTTCTCGGATCACTTTATAAGCTTCAATCCTCTGATTTTCTAATTGTAAGCGATAAGACTCAAGGCATGATTCAGCTTGTTCACTTAAAACACGATGTTGGTCAAGAGTATGAGAATGTACTACATGTAAAAGGTACACCTTCGCCTGGTTTTGAAGAGCAAGGGCGGACACATGTTTGATAATAGTATCATCAACGGATGAGCAGTCGATTGTCACTAAAATTTTTTTATATAATTGCATTTCACGCTCCCTTCACGATTATCGAATAGAGCAAATATAGATTCAATAAAATCACTATTGCAGATATAATAACCGCTGTAATGAATTCTGCGTTGCCGCTTCTGAACGCACCCATGAGCTTCTTGTTACGGCACAGCATTAACAGCGGTATAAGAGTAAAAGGAAGTTGAACGCTTAAAACAACCTGACTGAAAATAAGAATACGAAATGTATCCATGCTGAAAAGAATGATCAAAAATGATGGAATCGCAGTAATAAATACAGAAAACTTATACAATAACGTGCGAGGATCCTCTGGCTTGCCCAGAAATCCTGTAATTACATTCACTTCCGCCATTGATGATGTTATCGAGGAACCCACACCGGCGAATACCAGCGCAATGGCAAAAAGTAAACCAGCAAGAGGACCCGCCAGCGGCTTCAATGTGGCCGATGCTTGTTCTATACTGTCGACTGAAACATGATTGTTAAAAAAAACAGCGGCGGCGACAATAATCATGGCTGAATTTACAATCCACCCCATGAGCATAGCCGATAACGTATCTATTTTTTCATATTTGATAAGGGTCATCTTCTCATTTTCGGATATTCCCCATTTTCTGCTGTGAATGACATTTGAATGAAGAAAGATGTTATGCGGCATAACGACCGCGCCCAGAATGCCCATTGCTATATAAATACTATCTCTATTTACATTAGGGATAATTATTGAAGGCGCTACTGCCGCCCAATCCGGTTTAACAATTAAAATTTCAATCAGATAGCATATTCCAATGATCGCTAAAAAACCGATTATAATAGTCTCAAGGCGATGATACCTTTGACTAATAATTAAAAAGATTTCTAATAACACAGTAACAAGAGCCCCCAGCCAGAGAGGAAAATTAAATAGAAGATTAAACCCAATCGCTCCACCGATAAGTTCCGCAACATCGGTGGCGACGCAGGCGAGAACAATTGTAAGTCCAAGAAAAAATGATATGGGCGCCGCAAATTTTTCCCGGATATTGACTGCCAGCGATTTACCAGTTGCGATCCCCAGTTTAGCAGCCATATGCTGGATAATGATTAGCATAAATGTACTAAGTGTAATTACCCAAAGCAGTTGATAACCATACTTCGATCCTCCTTCGATATTCGTTGCCCAATTCCCAGGATCGATGAATCCAACTGTGACAATAAAACCAGGCCCAAGAAAGCGAAGTAGTTTTCTATAAGGTAAATTTATCTTATTCATGAAACTCTTCATAATATAAATACCAAATAACGTAAGTAAGATATAATACTTTTATCTCATAGGCGTTGAATCATGTTGTATATTTCTTTTTGACGCCCTCGGTATGATCATACCTGTTCCAACACGAAATTATCTACACAAACGATAACGTAATCAGTTATTCTCCTCAATCCCAACGCAACATCCAATAGCATCGCCAGGGGCTTGGACTGGCTGGAATCGCATTGTTCTGTATCTTATATTTCGTTGTTCCGTTATTGCATAATTCCACAATAAGAAACAATCAATCCCCACTCCATCTTGCCCGAAATCAAAACAAGGCTAAGGTCCTAAGGTATCCCATATTATCAACAAGGAAACAATAGGATGCGTGAATACAAAAACACATATCGACCATTGATACTCCTATCCCTCTGTTTTTCATTGTGCAACGCTACAGCCGCCGCAGAGGATTTCCTCCTCTTCGACGTGAAAGACGCAGGAGAACCAAGCGCCGAAGCTCCTCTCGTACAACCGTGGAAAACAATCCCGATCGATCCGGATTATGGCGGGCGCTGGGTTGTGGCGGGGGATTTGGATGGCGATGGGACAGTAGAAATTGTCTGCGCGAAGAACGTGAACAATGACGACGTTCATTATACCAGCGCCATAGCTGCTCAACGGTTGGATGGCAGTATACTTTGGCGATGGGGTGATCCCACAATCGGACGAAAGAGATGGCATCACGACGTCGCCTGTCAGATCTACGATTGGGATGGAGACGGCAAAAACGAAGTCGTTCTCTGCGATAAAGGATTCCTAATCGAATTGGACGGCGCCACAGGAAAAGAGAAACGCCGGTTCCCCATCCAAGAAGACGCCACGGATTGCCTGGTCTTCGTGAATCTCTCCGGAAAACCACGGGCGGAGGATGTTCTTGTCAAGAACCGTTACCAACAAATCTGGGCGTACAAACGGCAAGGCGAGCTCATATGGACTGTCACCGATCCCGGCGGATATCGTACGGCCCATCAACCCCGCCCCATCGATCTAGAAGGCGATGGCGCTGATGAGATCATCGCGGGCTACGCGGCTCTCAACACCGATGGAAGCGTCCGATGGGTGTATCAATCCAAAGCCGTCGATCAAAAACGCGGGCATCTCGATTGTGTCCGCGTCGTTCGTAAAGGAAGGACGCCCGAAGATTTCCGGCTGGTCCTCACATGCTGCGGAGCGAATAACATCGCGATGGTGGATGGGAATGGGAAGGTCATCTGGGAAGTGTCCGGCCATCATTTTGAATCCGCCGATGTCGCGCCCCGTCGTGCCCGGTTTCGATTCATTACAAATTTCCGTGGATATCGACCACTGCCCATATGGAGAAGGCCCAATATGGCTCTTCGATGAAGACGGCCGGCGCTTAGGGACGGATCATGACGCCTTACGCCCGCCATCACGTTCCCATCGATTGGACCGGCGATGGATTCTGCGAGATTGTCAACGCGAACAACCGGGCGCTCTATAATCACCAAGGCAAACGAATCGGAACCTTCGCCACACCCGGTATCGCCGATGAAAAAGAGAAGCACGATGGAACAGTCGAGTTCAGCTGTTTCATAGGAGACATGACTGGCGATGGGATTCCCGACATGGTTCTCATCACTTCAGACACCGTCTATATCTACAAGAATCAAGAAGGCGCCAAGCCGGAGAAACCAGTTCCATTGGGAAGTGAGATCAACTTTACGCTTTACTAATTCACGCGTTCGTGGGCCTGAAAAGACGGCGACACAGCGGAATGGCCATTGGGAAAATAGGGTTCCAAAGCGGCCACCAGATCCGCCCGGATCTGATAAATCTCTTCCTCCCCAAGATTGTCAAACGAACGGTCCCAATTGCCATCGCTGTATTTTGAAAGCAGAGTTTCAGTTACCCGAAGACGGTTCCAACCATCCTGCCCCGCAAGCAGATTCGCCAATTCGATAATCTGCTGCGCCTGCCGCATCATCTTGACGCGCAGGCTCATAATCGGTCCTTCATACCGGCCAAAACCAGGAACGTTTTGACCTGAATAAATCGTTGAGAGAGTCTCGGCGTTTGACCAGCTCGTCTGGAAATTATCCCAATAGGGCAAACCGCCATCGAGGCCCTGCGCCCACGCTTGCAAAAACCGCCGCGCGTGAAGAACGCCTAACTCCGTTGGAGCCGGGCCGCCCCCATACCAGACCCACCTCTCCCCATTCTCCAGCATCGTGTTCCGGTAACGAAGATGGGGCCAGTGCCAGTTTGATGCGCCCTGGTTCATCACATACCAATTAATGAGATTGTCCAACCGCCCATAATTCTGTCCCCAGCGGTCGCTGATATCGATACGCCAATGCCACCGCACGTTCGGAGCCTGTGCCAGCGCCGCCCCTTCGCGGTACAGTGTATGGAAGAATCCCACCGCCCGGAAATCATCGCCAGTCGAACATTCTTCCAAAATCCACAACGCGGCGCAATTGTTGTAGTAATATTTATGATTCAAGTAAATCTGAAAGTACGTCCGGTTCCATCCTTTCGCTTCGGCGTGCTCGAACCATTCCTTCACGACATTGCGTACGCCTTGCTTGTACTCTTCGGTAAACGACGTAAGCGCGTCGGGCGCGTCTGTCCAAAACGCGTTTGAATTCGAGTCGATCAATTGATTCCAATACGCGCCCCCCTCTCCCACCCGCGTCGAAACCATAGTTAGCGTCAAGCACATGAATCGGCCAGGATTCAAAAAACGTCGTGTAAAACGTGCTGACGGGCGTGTTCATCCCCGGACCTGTATAAGGACTGCCCGGCGTGTCCGGCGAAAAAGCCGAACCATCGAATAACGAGCCGTAGTGATCGTCAAACGTAGACCAATCATCAATACGCTGTCCACTTCCCTCACCCGTCAGCGTAGGCGCGCGGTCAGATGTAACGCTTGCGCTCCAACCATAGGGAAGCGTATTGAGTGACATCCGGTGTTTCTGACACGCCTGAAACCATTTAAGGCGTGTCTGGTCAGCGTTCCCGTAATCCCATTTGTTTCCATAACCGTTCAGATCGATGATAAAACTCAACTCGTCAGGGATTTCGATGGGACTGACCTGAAGTGTAAGGAGAATCAAAACGGGCGCGCTCAATTCATTCGCGTTGACTTTGATTTTTCCAAAATACAGACCGGTTCGCGCGGTCTTAGGCGTATAAATATCAAACCAAATGGATTGATTTACACCGGATGGATTGTGATCGCGATCTGGAATCGAAAACACAGTGGGGAAAGGCGGTGTTAATGGGATGGCCGCGTCAGGATACCAGGTAGTGTTGGCTTTTACGTAATGCGCGAGAAACGCCTCTACATAGGGATAAGAGGGAATCACAGCGTTGTCTGGCCCCTTCTTCAAATCGCTGACCGCAATCTGGACGTTCGTGAGGGTATCGACTGTACGTTCCAAGACCAGCTGGAATCCAACCATCTCGTTGCGGCAGGCGGATAGGCTGATCGTATTACTTCCCGCGTCCCAAACCGCATTCGTTTTTTTGTATTCATCCGATCCTCTGCGCGCGTATCCATCTTCGATCCGGTTCCCTGTGACAGGATTCACCTTCGTGACTTCTGAACACGCCCAATAGCGCATGATCCCTTCCACCGTGGAGATCGCAGCGCCGCTCGAATCCGGAATGGAAAAGGCGCCGTCCGGCAGTGTTGAAACAGGGCGCGCCGCGGGCACAGTGAACGTCGCTATTTTGGTTGAACCTTCATTTCCCGCGCGATCGTACGCTCGAATAAAGACATGCTGAGCGCTTCCCTGAGTTAACTCTTCGATCAAGATTTTCTGCCGTGCGCCAGGTTTAGCGGGCCGGGGAATTCGCCATTGGGCGATGTCCTCCGCTGATTCAAAATCCGCCGATTCAGAAACGCGGACTCTATACCCAAACGCCGTCTCCGCTTGTGGATCTTCAGGCGCGGTGAAAGAAACAATGATCTCTCCATCCAATGGCCCCGGCTCCACTTCTAATGATTCCACTTCACCGGGCGGCTGCGTGTCTCGTTCCGGCGCGAATTGGATCAATAATCGGGGAGCCACAGTGTTGTTTTGATCCTTGGTATACACACGGGGATTGTCGTAGTTATACCCTCGTGGGTCCGTTACAGCCAATCCGTATTGATCGAGTGCAAGCGCGTAGACGAGATCCGGATCGAGTTTCATTCGTATCCAAGTGTTTCCCCCGGATGTGTATTCCTCAAACGTCCCGCTTGCTTTATACCCATAGGAAACCAGAGAACCGAAATTTCCAAACGCGGCGGCGGAAAAATCGCTGTGAGTGAACGTCCATTCATCTTCCGGATTTGGATTGTTCGTATCCGTGGGCCGCCTCCTCCAACGCCAGCAGGCTTCCCCCCGCCTTCGCTTCGCCTCCCCCCGTGGAGCCTTCGTTCCAATCCGCGTTTATAGTTGACGCGGCAAGGGCGAAAACAGGAGTCGTATCCGCTCTTGCCAAACGCAGTTCCGCGTCAAGAATCGTACGGCCGCGATAGAGCGTAAGATCAAATTTTAATCCCGTGATATCTTGATACCCTTTCAAACGTGTGCGCTGACTCGCCCCAAAATTCAAGAGCCATTCTTCCTGCCCCCCCGGCCCGCTGTACCAGCTGAACTGATTGTCGCCGACACATAACACGGTTTCCACATCATCCGCGTCAGCGTCCAACCATTCCGCCGCATGACTCCAAGGCGTGGCGAAAATGAATAGGCAAAGAATCCAAATCATGATTATCAACGTAATGAAGACATAATTTTCCCTTCAATATACTTAAAATCATTAGTTATACTAAACGCGGTCATAAACTGCGTTTCTCGTTTACCAAAAACCAGCCCATTGATAGCATATACGTGAATCGAAAAGATATAATTATGACACTTGTTTTAGAATTGGAACAAAAAAACAAGGGTGCCCAGGGCAAGGCTTTTTTCTGCCCTGGCTACGTTCCGGAAATTATGCAAGGGGAGAAAAAAAACCTTCCCCTTGCTACCCAGCTGCTTGATATATACCCTGCACGATCGTAATCTGTGTTTCTCATTTTCATTTGTCTGAATCAAGATGGTCAGGATATCGAGGATAAACAAGATAAATGATTACATCGGCATCCTGATGATCCTTCCAATCTTGGGTATCCTGATTCAAACAATAATAGTCTATCACTCAATTTGCATACCGTCAGAATAAAACAATCCAAATGGCTGCTCCACGGTTTCACCACATTCTTACCTTGAAAAGGATTGACAGGAAAGCTTTTCATGGGAAAAATCTGGAAATCGGAAAGAAACAATGAATAACTGTGAGCGTGAAGAAAAATGAATCCCATTGCGATCGAAGTCTGTATCAATTCCGTTGATTCCGCCATCGCGGCGCAGGAAGGCGGCGCGCAGCGGGTCGAACTCTGTGATAATCTATATGAAGGCGGCACGACGCCAAGCGCGGGTTGCGTTGAACTCACTCGCCAGCGTATCACGATCGGCCTCCATGTGATTATCCGCCCACGAGGCGCCGACTTCTGCTATTCTCCCCTCGAATTTGAAATCATGAAACGAGACATCGCCATCGTGAAAGACCTCGGCGCCGATGGGATTGTATTCGGGATTCTAAAATCAGACGGCGCCGTAGATGTGGAACGTTCCCAAGAGATCGTTGAACTCGCCCGGCCGATGAGCGTCACGTTCCATCGCGCCTTCGATATGACGCCCGATCCTATCCAGGCTCTGAATGATATTATCCCACTTGGTGTGGATCGCATTCTCACATCCGGCCAGGCGAATAAAGCCATCGATGGCGCCGGCTGTATCGCGGATCTTGTCGCGGAAGCCAATGGGCGGACTATCATCATGCCGGTGGTGGCGTTAACGAAGAGAATATCGACACGCTTCTTTGGAAAACCGGCGCGAAGGAATTTCACGTCACTGGGCGGAAATCCATCGAAAGCGTCATGACATACCGCAATCCGAACGTCTTCATGGGTGGACTTTCATCCATCCCCGAATATGAAATTGCAGTAACCGACGCCCAACGAATCAAGCGGATCGTCCAAATCGCGATCGAGAGTATCATCTCATGAATGATTAATTTTTGTATACGCGAAAGGAGAAAGTAGATGCGGAGAGTACTAGTTGTTTTTGTATTCATGTTGACGCTGACGTTTCAAACAAACGCGGCGGAAGAAACAAACGTTCCCGTCATGGGCAATTGGCAAGGTGAATTCACCAGCCAGGATGATAAAGACATGTCCATCCGCGCCCAGATCGTGGGAGAAAGCTCGGACACATACCGGGCGATCATTTTTGTGGCCAGTGAAGAGGGTGAAGAACGCTCGGTTACCATCAAAGGCAAAACCACTAAAGGCGTAACGCATTTTGAAGGTGATGTGAACTTCGGACCGGATTGGGCTCTTATACCATCACCGGCGATTGCGCCAAAGGCGTCTTCAATGGCGCGTACACTGGAGACGAACGCGAAGGGACATTCGTCCTGAAACGTGTCCTGCTCAAGTCCCCCACACTGGGCCTCAAACCACCGGAAGGCGCAGTCGTTCTCCTTGATCCAGCTGATAAAGGGCCTGATATTGATGAGACCGTTTGGAACGTCCCCAAACGATGGCGGAAATCTAGTGATGGCGCGGCGCGTATTTCCGGTGGTTCTATGTGGACTCATAAAACATTCGGCGACGCCCAGATTCATTATGAATTCAGCACTCCTTATATGCCGAACGACCGCGGACAAGCCAGAGGCAACAGTGGTTTTTACATCCAAGGCCGTTATGAGATCCAAGTCTTAGATAGTTACACAGATATACCGGCCAATAACCTCTGCGGCGGCATCTACCAAATTGCGACTCCATTGGTCAACGCCTGCCTGCCCCCTACGGAAATTCAAACATACGATATCACGTTCTACGCCCCCCGCTTCGACGAGAACGGCCAAAAAATCAAAAACGCCGAACTTACGGTCGTTCACAATGGAAAAACCATCCACGATAAATTAAGCCTGCCACGCGCCACCCCCGGAGGGCTCAGCACAAAAGAAGCGCCCGAAGGAGCGATTCTATTACAAGATCATGGCGATGGTGTCGGTCACCACTATCTCTGGGTAAAACCCCTTGACTGATCGTTCGAATATCTTTATACATTGCTTTGTCCCGTAGGGACATTATACAATCGCCCAGCCTTTCAAGGCTGGGCGCTTTCCTTTCCAAGACTTTCTGCAATATGGCTTACCTATTTTAAAATTTATAAAAAAATTGAAAACAATGAAATAAATCTCCTTCCAATTTCTTATATAAGAGTGATATCATATTGATATTCAAATCATATCGAATGAGGTGAAGAGAAATGGTCAATGAGATTGATACAAAAGCGAAGTCGGGATGGACTTTTCTGGTGGTTACGATTGTGGTGTTTGGGCTGACGGTTTGGTTGATCGTATCGGGAGCGTTTAATCTCGCGCATCGAGAATTTCCCTGGTACTGGGTAGGCGGTTTACCATCCCTGATCACATTCATTCTTCTCTGCTGTGGATTTTATATCCTGCAGCCGAATGAGGCGGGCGCGTTGATCCTATTTGGCCATTATCAGGGTACGGTGAAAGAGAACGGCTTCTGCTGGCGCAATCCCTTCACAACCGTCAAGAAAATCTCTCTACGGGCGAGAAATTTGAATGGTGAAAAATTAAAGGTCAACGATAAATCGGGCAATCCGATTGAAATCGCCGCCGTCGTGGTGTGGAAAGTGAAGAACACCGCCCAAGCGCTCTTCGAAGTGGATAATTATGAAGAATACGTGGATACGCAGAGCGAAGCCGCCATGCGCCGCTTAGCTGGTCTCTATCCCTACGATACCAATGAGGCGGAGGAAAACGAAATCTCCCTGCGCGAAGGAACAGACGAAGTCAACGTCGAACTGACCAAAGAGTTACAGGAGCGCCTCGGACGCGCTGGGGTGATCGTTGAGGAAGCCCGGATCAGTCATCTCGCCTACGCGCCGGAAATCGCTGGAGCGATGCTGCGCCGTCAGCAGGCCCAAGCGGTAATCGCCGCCCGGAAGAAAATCGTGGAAGGCGCCGTCACCATGGTCGAAATGGCCCTCGATGAACTGAGCGCTAAACAAGTTGTCGAATTGGATGAAGAACGCAAAGCCATGATGGTCAGCAACCTGCTTGTCGTTCTTTGCGGAGAGGAATCGGCCCATCCGGTCGTGAATACAGGCACGCTCTATCATTAGTCCGATCATACAATGATTAAAAAAAAGGGAGGGCGATTTCCGATTCTCATCGAATTGGATCTTCGCCCTCTCCATATATTAAAAAAAAACATGGCGAAACGAAAATCTTTTCTTCTTCGATTGGATCCCAAGTTGTGGGACGAACTCAACATCTGGGCGCAAAGCGAACTCCGAAGCGTTAACGGCCAGATCGAGTTCCTTTTACGTGAAGCCATTAAGAAGAGAAAGAAATCGTTTACGAGTAGACCGGACGAAAAAATTAAGGAGTGGAAAAAGGAAGATTGAAATCCGAATTCATTTGAACAAGCGTCTGTCTAAGGGAGGAATGATTTTAACTTTATTTATAAGGGGCGCCGTTTCGTGCGCCCCTTTTTTTAGTTATTTGTTCGTTTAGAATATACCCACTGACACTGGACATCATTGACTCTATCACCAGAATTTAAGAAAAAACAATGAGACGTCTTTTCTCGTTTTTCATGAAAAAATCGGATCATTAGAAACAAGGTGAGATCATGAGCGTACGAAGTGTTTGTATCGGATTCGTTCTAGCCTTCGCGAATTTATTCATGCTGTTTGTATTTCATTTATTCATCGATGACGGCGCGTCCAGCGCGCACGGATTACTTACGACTTGGTATGGCCGCGTATTTGCGCATATCCTTGTCTACCTCTTGTTCTTCTCCCCTTATATCCTTTTTTTCACAGCGTTGAAAGTATGGAAGCGGTTTGCTCGAACGCCCTATTTATTTTCGAATCCTTGGGAGCCGTTGATTGTGATAACCACGGGAATTTCTCTCCTTTTCCTCGCCATGATCCCCTGGCGTTACTTCAATCCAGAAATCCTGCCGGTATCAATTCTCTTCGCTGAATACTTCATTCCATTCACATTCTTCAACGCCATCCCCGTCTACTTCGCCGCCATCCTTTACGGGAATTACAAAGTCAAATCCGCTTACCTAGGCTGCGCCGAATCCGAATTCACAGAACCATCCCCCTCCACGAAGTAGAATGAAAGAGCGGGTGGCAAGGGCAAGGCGTTTTCTGCCCTTGTATTATTCTGATGATCTATGAATATGTCTCAACTAAGATTGTCGTGTATTCGCAGTCTAAATGATGGTTAGAAGGCAAGAGAGATGAGATAATGATTAAGAAGAAATCCGACTATGGCTATGAGTATCTCCTGGTTTTTGGAATTATCATCGTGGGTGCAATCATGTTAAATAAGGAATCCCCTTCGCCTAATCAGACACAGCCTACAACTCCTATACCATCCATTACCATTCCTAGAATCACGGCAAGCCTTTCAATCTTCACGGTGGATCGGGAGAATGCACAATTCGTTTTCACGCTCCAACTGAGCAATCAGGAGGTCAATGAGATCACGGTTCACGTCGTTGTCTACGGGAAGAATGATATGTTTTCACCTCCCCGTCGGAGTGCGTGGCCCTTTGCTGGCATACTCTTCCGACAAGCTGGTACTCACCGGGGTGCTTTATCCTCTTCCAGTATCTCCCGAAACTGGAGTTCTCGACCAGAAAACACAAAGGGCATGAAACTGGTGCTGAAACCAAATGGAACTGAATCCTTAGAAGGAGCTCTTCCTATCAATGAGACTTGTCAGCATGATGCTTGGCGAGGCAAGCCACTTGATCCACGTTCAATGTATAATGAGGTTTTCTTTTGGGTTTTCTCACAAAATGGACAACTGATCTACGAGAAGAAATACGACGTGAACTAATTGTCAAACAACCGCTTCTAAAAATGTTGTAGCGAAACCGCACCAAATCTCGAAGCGAGTGTAGTGCACCATCATTACAGATGTTAGTAAAAAGTAGGGTGGTTTAAAAGCGAAGCGTAGCCCACAGTAATTCTGGATAATACAAAGCGCGCATGAAACCACAACTAATCGTCATAGCCGGACCAAACGGCGCCGGGAAAACAACATTCGCTTTGGAACTTCTCGAAGCGCATCCATGCCCATATCTAAGCGTCGACGCCATCGCCGCTGACCTAAATCCCGAATCGGATGAGAGTGTGCGTCTCAAAGCGGGAAGGATCTTTCTTTAGAAGATTTCAGCGCGAATCCGAAACGCCAAAACCTTCGTTGTTGAATCCACGCTAGCCAGATTGACTTTCAGAAACGTGATTGAGAAAGCGCGCGATGTTGGTTATACAATCGAGATTGGTTTGGTTTACCCGCCATGTATGTACATATTTAATGTTAGATTAAAAGGATGGGAAGGACAAGGTTTAAATAACCAATTTGGTATTCACTTATCAATCGTTCAGCATTCCCGCGACTTCTCCACCGTATCGTACTATGTCTCCCAAACTGGTAACCCCGTTTGATGGATCGTAGATCTTATCGAGGGGATTTCCTGCGGGAACGTTGCCACCTGTGACGGTCTTGTCGAATCGTATTTCCAAGGGGGGATGAACACCACCGGAATGAACATGATCAGGGCCTGTCGAATTGAGCGCGAATCCCTGCGGAAATTGGGATACCAATTCTCCCCACCGTCCTGATTCGCCTTGTGACCATCGTCCACGATAATTGATCCAAACATAGGTGGGGACACTCGATTCGAAATATTCGATAAACTCCTTGGGATTGAATGGATCTTCTACATCCACGCTTGAAATGTATGACACCGGTGTTGTCAATTCGATGACAACCGCCACATAATTCCCGCTCCGGCTTGGCCAGGGATAGGCGTTGTTATCGAGTTTATACATATCCGAGGCGGTGGCAAGAGATCGCAAATCACTTTTACAGCGGGCCACTTTGGCTCGAACCTGCGCGTTTAAAAAATTCGGTATGGCGATTGCCGCTAGGATTCCAATAATTGATACAACGATCAGCAGTTCAATTAAAGTAAACGACTGTCTGCTAAACATGTTCATGGGAAAATTATCCTATAAAGATTATTCTCTATCAATCGAGAATTTCATTCACTTCTCTCCTTATCACTTCATATACATGATACGTTTTGACGATTACACAAAAGAATAGCTCTGCCTTTACGGGCTCTACCTACCTTCCAATGCGTAAAACAATGAGAGAGCGGGGTAGGAGTTTGACCGCAGCGCTGTTTGATTGTGTGGAAAGGGATGAACCTATCGGAATACTCAGTATAGAGGATATGGATGATGCTTGTTTAAATTGAATCGACGCTTCGACTGGTTTGTCGTTAAAATTCTCAATTACGGCGGTATCGCTGTCAAAAAGGTATAGCGCCACACGTGACGGGGCGTTGAATTCGATGCCGAACGGTTTGAGCATAGCTCTGCGGATGGCTTTGAGTTGTTCGGGGAGGATATCCATCAGTTCCCAGAGATCTTTGGGCGTGTTGATGATTTGGTTTTTACCCATACGTTCTTTTAGGGTAGATGGCATTTTTTCTGCGAGTTCATCCGTGATTAGAACGGGAGCGCCTCTATCGAGTAAATCCCTCACTTTTTTTGCGAAGGTCGGATCTTTGGCTGTATGAACGGGTAGGAAGAAGGCTTGTCCATCTTTGTGAATCTCTGTGGCGGGGACAAGCGGCAAACCTATCATCCCGATAAAATCGTAGACATAGTTTTCATTTCCGCCATCGCTGTTGGGGATTTTGGGAGCGCTGATTCCACGAGGTTGTTTCTCATGGATCAATTCGGCCAGTTTAAACAAATCAGGGATTTCTTTCCGCAAGGCTTTGATATTTTCCGGGCCGGTATCGTTTTGCAATGAGCCATAGCAGAAAAGCAGCGCCTGACGGGCGCCGCCTAGGATTGTTTGACGCGCCTGTTCTAAATATGTCGGAGGGGTGGTCCCATAAGGATCGAACCAACCTCCTCCACATTTTTCCCCGCCGATCTTACCCAGCCAGCGCATGATAAAATAGGCTTCGTATTGAGCTTTCCGTCCCCAGCGCTGATTATCCGGATCGCGGGTTTCGGTTCCCACCCAGATCTTATCGAACATATCCGACTGGCGGACAACCTCATACCCCCGGTTATGAAAGTTATCGTACCATTGGGGATACTTGATAATGATCGTAACATTTGGATTAACTTTACGGGCTGGATTGATGACGTTTTTTTGAGAGATACCTGCCAGCAGATCACAACGGTATTCAGCCCAGGATTGATCGCCTCGCGCCTTAACGCAATCTTCGCACTCGCACCCGGTGGCGAAAAAATCATCGATCATCACTTCGTCAAATAAACCCGCGGCGAATTCGAATGCGGATTGTAACGTTTCCAGGGCTTTGGGATCTGTAAAGCAGGGAAAGGACCAGCCGTTGACGCTGTCACGGCCGAGTTTTGTGGTTGTGATACAGCCGCTGACTTGGAAACCGGCGTCCAGAAATTTCGTTTTGGCTTTTAGTAATACATCCCGGTTTGGCGTGTAACCTCCCCGGAATGATTCCAAGTAGACATGAGTGACGGCGGTGTCTTTACACCATTGGATGGCGTTATCGATCCTCTCATCGGATGTGAGGTATTGACGGACGTTCTGAGCCGTGAAGAGGGTTGAAAAACTCAGCACGGATTTGTTTTTATGGGCCAGATCCCAGAGTGATTCGTCCGCCGCTTTGGCCGATATGGCCAACGAAATTCCCAAAATAGTCAGGAGTAGTTTGTTGTTGATTGCTTTTTTTAAATTATTCATTTTATCCCTATTCATGATGTTATTTATGTTAGAGTAATAAAACTGGAATTTCCCATTTGAATCAGGAAATAAGTCAGTTTTCTCGCATTCACTCTATTCTTTCCTAAAAAATCGTGTCATGTCAAGTACTTTCAAAAAAAAACGGTATCAGGTTTGTATCGATCATATACTATCAATTAGATTGAGAAGAATGGAAACTCTCTCCTGGATAATTGGAATCGAATTCAAGGATATCAATTTCTAAACAATCAATCCAAATTGTGGCGGGATCGGTTTGACTTGTTGATGCGGCTTGGATAACTGGAGTGATATATTTATCATCATTGGATTGATAGACAAGAGTCAGCGTTTTTTCATGGTTCAAAAAACTAGCCGCTGAATAGGGCGCATACGTAGCGATAGAACCATCGGTCTCCTGCATAGAACCTTTTAAAACTCCTAGCGTAACGGTGACGTTTTGTGCGTTCGCTGATAATGTGATGCGTAGAATAACCGGTTTTCCTGCTGTGTTGACCGGCTGTGCTGAATATGCAAACGCTACTTGTTTGGGATGCACTGTGATCGCCATTCCTTTTTGATCCTGTGATGTAGAGAAACGCCCAGTAGGCAACGCTGATATTTGTATCGTTCCCGCGGGTGTATCCGGCACAAATCCACCAGGAATTTCACTCCAGCCATTTCCCACTAAAGTTGGATTGCTGAAATCAAAAACTTTCTTACCTGTAGTTATTGGGATGGCGGTTGGTGTTGGTGTGTTCGTGATGACTGGTTTTTGCGTTGGCGTTGCGCTTGGGGGGATTGGTGTTGGATTTTTTGATCCATCCTCAGTTGGGGGGGCAAGAAAGATCGATTGATTTGGTAATTCTTGGGATGGAACCCAAACCGGATATGCGCTCATTCCTTCATTTGTTAACCGGGTCAATCCGCCGCCATCGATATTGACCGTATATAGATCGAATCCCATTGGTGGTTGAGCGCCTTCTTTTGAATATACACAAAACGCGACTTGTTTCCCGTCTGGAGACCAGGCTACACTTTTAATCGCTTCGAATAGAGTGGCTTCAATCCCTGGGATAGCGGGAAGATTAACAAGCTCAGGGGAGGTGATTTGAACGCCAGGCGCGTTTGAGCCATCCGCGCGGACAATAAAGACAGCCGTATCCCGATTTACCTGCCTTACATATGCGATCTGTTGCCCATCCGGCGACCAGGCCGGTGAATAATGACGCTCGATTACTGGATTAAATGGATCATAGACAGGATTCAAAACGGGTTGAAACGCGGCGCCTTCTGGATTCACAATGTATAAGGTCCAATCCTGGTAGCCAGGATAACTATTGATGAAACTTACCAAAATTTTGGTTGGATCAAAAGGATGCCATGTGGAGTGAGACCAAGCGTATCCAACAGCTTGCCCCGGTAATTCAAGAGCGGTTGCCGCGAACGCGCTGGAACCATCCGTGTTGGCTATTGCTAAAAATGAACGGGGATCCATGGCTTTGGGCGCGATCGTCTGCGCTTTTGGAAAAGTTGTTTTCACCTGTTGTGGGACGATGGGAATAGGAACGGACATATCTTTCGGTTCCAATAGATTCGCCCGGTAAATGATCCGTGATTGATCCGGAGAAACCGTCGTTTCTCCCGCCCAAAGAACTAGAGTTGTTGTTCTGGAATCGCCGGTCCAACCCATGAATGGAGTGATGCGGTATGGCGTAAAAACACCATGTACTGAATAGCAATAGATCATCACAAATGGATAGGGAAAGTCAGCGATCCAAACGGGGATAGACATAAACAACGCTTGACCGTCCGGGCTAAAAACGGGATTCATAAACGCGCCATCGGCTAACTTAATTTGTTGGGTTCCATCCGCGCGGATTGCATTTAATGAAAATTCCTGCAATGTATCAAAACGGCCGCGATTATACATCAGCCAATCATTGGCGTTTACATGCATAGATCCAAGTATTAAAACAATCGTATATACAATTCGAATTAACTTGATTTGGGATTGATTCATAATGATTGTCTCCAAATGAACTGAAACTCTACGCTTACTGGCTGCGCTTACCGCTCAAGGGAATGACACGCGTCCCTCATCCGGCATGCTATCGATTTCAAATGTATTTACATTCATCGCTGAAACAAAAATAGACATGGAAGTGGGATTTCCTATAGAATTCAAAGGGACGGTCACATCAATTTGATTGGCGGCGGATCGAACTACATTTTGGATCGAACCGGCTTCGTAAAAATCCATCCAATCAATGCCATATGGATCACTCCATTGATAAATAGTCTCTTCATATTCCTCTGTGAAGAATTCCGGACCAATGGATAAATAGAAATCCATTCCATCTTGATCGCCGGTTCCCTGATTTCGATCCGTATCAAGATAGATTTCAATAGAAACCTGTGTTTTTCGAATCGCTTCGGCGGGTATAGAATCATGAAATACTAAACGAAATGTCATATTCCGCCCTGTGATTTGCGCGAGGAGTTGTTTCAAATCATAAGCGCCGGACAAACCTTCACGCGCATCGTTCATCACAACAGTCCAACCATCGGAAGGCGCTGGCGTAGGAACCAAAGTGGGTGGAGGCTGAGTGGGCGTATAAACCGGCGCTTGTGTCCATGTAGGAGTATTCACCGGTGTCCATGTCGGAGTTGGTGTGAAGACAACCGGTTTTGTTGATGTTGGTGGAATCGGCGCCGTTGGATGTGGCGTGTTTTGAGGGCTGCCCGTTTGGTCTGTCCAGGTGGAATAAAAAAGGCGTCCGAGATAATCAAGGTTTTTCGCGATCTGGTAGATTTCGATCCGGTCGATCCATACTCGAAACGCAGACGCCGGATTTGTGGCCGCGACTTGCAGCATCGGAGTAATGATTTCACCTTGATCCGGTTCATACATAAGTATTAAACAACGTTCTTGCTCTACAAAGTCTTTCGCGCTAGCGGCCATGTTTGTCGCAATGGAACTATCCACTCCCTGATATGTAGTCAAATTTCCTTTTAACGCGGCCAATGTAATCATTGCTGGAGAGTCTTCCGCTCGTAAAACCGCGCGAATTAAAATTGGAGAGCCTCCTGTTTGAACTGGATTTTTTGCGAAGAGAAGCTGCACTTGTTTTTCCTGTATCGTAATTGAAATTCCCTGCTGATCCTGAGTGGAAGGAATCAAATTGATCATTGAAACGTTGGTTTCAACTTTTCCAGGGGGAGCCTGTACAAATGCGCCGATAATCTCTCCCCAACCACAATCTTCTAATGAGGAACGGTTAAACTCATAGACGATCAAAGGCGTCAGAGCATCATTGGGAGCGGAGGGCAATGTGGGAGTGGGTTTTGCTGGAGGCATCGTCGGGGATGGACTTGGTTGAATGGCTGGGAGTGCGTCCCAGGCGGCTTTGACATTCATTTTTCCAGCGCCCCAGCGTCCATCCCAACCCGGCGCGCCGGCGTCAATTGCAGTTTGCGTCAAGATCGATTTGATTTGCGCTGCATCCAAAGCAGGATTCTTTTGCAGCAATAATGCCGCCGCTCCACAGACATGCGGAGACGCCATACTGGTTCCTTGATCGACAAAGTGTTTCCCATCGGGTGTGCTGTGCGAACGGCGAGTACCATAATCCGGTTGGATATTGGATTCCCACGCGGCGTAAATATATTGGCCAGGAGCGGCTATATCGGGTTTTCGAACCCCATTCTGCAAAGGCCCACGTCCGGATGTAACCGCGATTTGTCCAATGATCGCGCTGCTGTCTTCATGAACGTTCCCATCTACGGTTACCCAACTATTTTTCGTGACGTATGAAGCGACTCCAATCACATTCTCCGCGCTGGCCGGCGTATTGATTGTAACTTCGGAATCCGGTTGGATACGAAGTTGATCGTTTGGATTGCCGGCGAACTGCACGCCCGGCGGGGAAAACGCGATCCAGGATTCAAGCGGTACGCCTTCTCCATTGAATTCCACATCGAATTCGAATTTTGATAAATCCACCTCCTGACCGTTTTTCTCGATGATGAATGTGATCAAGTTATAGTTTGGATTCTGCGGATACGGCGCCTGACGGGCATCGACAGTGACAATGGTTCCTTGTAAGGCGCCTTCTTCGATGGCTAACACGTGCCGCCCGTTTTTTGATACCCAATTGGTTGTCACATATTGGGACATTTGATCGTCTTTTGGAATCCACATCCGTGCTTGAACGGATAGCGCCGCTGGATACCATGATTGAATAATAGCGATTTCATAGTCATCCGTTGAATAGATCCGGAAATAGGGATAGAA
This sequence comes from bacterium, assembly GCA_963663405.2. Taxonomy (GTDB): domain Bacteria; phylum Hinthialibacterota; class Hinthialibacteria; order Hinthialibacterales; family Hinthialibacteraceae. The sequence goes on from CAXXSM010000053.1 coordinate 149,032, forward strand.
ATTATTCGCAGGAGCGGATAAGATCGATTTCGCATGAACCGTATCATCTCCTTCATTTCCAACCGCCGCGCAAATCACACGGCCGGGGATTCCTGAACCAGCCAGTTGATTGAGGGCTTGATCTAATGTGTAGGTTCCATCGTGCAATCCATAATGAGCGCCGAATGACATGTTGACTGCGATTGGCCTGTTCCCGGCTCTATGAAATAACCAATTGACAGCGTCGAGAATTTGTGTGTCGCGGACATCATCTTCATGGTTGACGATCAGTAAGTTGGCGTCCGGCGCCATGCCGGCATATTGATACGCGGGTTGACCATTTCCTGTTTCCGAACCATCACCGGCGGCGATACTCGCCACATGCGTTCCATGAAAACGGCGGGGAATATGCGCGCAGGTTTTTTGATCGAGCGAAGACTTTTCCCAAAGAGTTCCATACGGATAGCCATCCGGCGCCGCGCCCGAATTATCCAATTGATCCCAAATCGCAAGAATGCGAGATTGATCATCCTCCGTTCGGAAATCACCATGGCGGTAATCAATCCCGGAATCGATGATTCCAACAAGAACGCCTTCTCCACGATGTCCAGCCCCTAGTTCCAGCCAAACTTGATCCGCTCGTGTTTCGGGAACGCTGCGGTCTAATCGATGGGAAAGATGCTTCGCGCTTTCTATAGAATGCACAGCCGGGATTTCAGCCAGTTCATGTACAATTTCAAGAGGAACCCATGCCGTAAGAATCGCGCCTAAATCCGTTCGGATTCGAATCCCCAATGCAGAAAACTGTTCTCTGGAAATGGAAGGATCTTCCAACGTGATCCAAACATCGGCATACTCGATTTTATCAATAGATTGAAGAGATGCATATTGATTATCACCAACGGAATCCGTATCCATCCTTCGCGCTAAAAGTGGATCAATTTTAGAAGAAATAATTGAATCTTCTGCAAATCCGGTACCTAGACATCCAAACAAAATGACGATTATTAGATTTTGAATCCAGTATCTTGCGCGCATAATAGAATCCTCTTCTCACTCACAATTTCCTCAGCTGCCATATCTCAAGTTTTGATTAAAAGAAATTCTATCAAATCCTTACTGATTATCTCATAAAACTACTAGGTGTGTCTACTCATGTATGGGATTCGGTTGTATAGAAATCGGGAAGTGTTGTCAACCTTGCCACCATAAAAAGAGAATATTTATCAATAACGAACAGTTCCTTAGCATTCAAAATTGTATAAGAATCTTGTGGTATTAATAAAGAAATTCGCTTATAGTATAAATGATCCTACATACAGTCAGTGAACTCTTTCTGTCTGGAAGCGTGATAAATCTGAAAGAAGGTGACACCATGAAAAAGCACATCAAATTAACCTTTTTTCTTTCCTATGCTCTTATGTCTTCTTTTTCTTCTGCACAGGATTCGTCAATGGACGAACTTGACCTTCCTCTTCGAGGACCATCCGGTGAAATCATTTTAGGGATAGGAAGGCTTGATGGCGCCGCGTTTTCTCCTGATGGCCAAACGTTCGCTACAGTCGGCAGTATGGGAGTATTTCTGTGGGATATTGATAGCGGGCAACCGTCGCGGTATGTTTTATCAAATTATAATCTTAGAAATTGCATCACGTTTTCCCCGAATGGCCAGATGCTATGCGTTGCGGATAACGATGGGACGCTATTTGTCATTGATATAGAAACAGATGAAATTACACATCATTATGAAGACTTATACAACGTCCAATCCATTGCCTTCTCTCCCGATAGCCGCAGGTTGTGTGTGGGGAGATATTCTTATCAGAATATCTTTTCAATCCACTTATTTGATTTGGAAAATGGAGAAACAACGTTAATGCAAAGACGCGAAAATCGTTGGGGGGGTGTCGAATTTGTCCAATTCTCTCCCGATGGTTCAAAAATCCTTTCTCTTATTGTTACAAATGATCTTTATAGTTCTCAATATGAAATCACAGTATTCGATGTTGAAACAAAAGAACAAACTTTTATTCTGCAAGAATCAACATACAACACATTCCCTGTAGGATTCATTGATGGCGGAAAAAAAGTTCTATACATTGATGATAAAGCAGTTCGTTTAGCGGATGTCGAAACGGATGAACGGATTTTAAAACCTGTTTTTATGCATAACAACCAAGTCCAATGCGCGGCCTTATCGGTAGATGGAAAGTATCTAATTACAGGATACAACAATTGGGAAAATAATGAAAATCGTGTAATAGTCAATCTATGGGAAATCGAATCGGGCGCACAAATCCAACAGTACTCTCTTGATATAAATTACATTAATGCGATCTCTTTCTCCCCCGATGGCTCCCAATTTTGGATCGTAAGTCAAGATGCGCAAACGATTGTTCGTGTCGATATAGAAACCGGGCAGGAAGTTCGACGCTATGGAGGATTCGCCCATGATTTTCAATTGGCTGATTTTACACCCGATGGCGAATATGTAGTGACTACCTCTATGGGCTGGTGGATTCCTTCCACGGAAATTTTCTGGGATGCGGAGACTGGTGAACATGTGTATACACTCTTCAATGATGAACCTCATCTTTCCCTTTCGTTTTCAAAAGATGGGAAAGAAATCCTCACTGGTGAAAATGTATGGGATGAAGAATTGGAGATGAATATTTCGACTGCCTATCTTTTGGATACAGACACAGGTGAAATAATAAAGCAATTTGAACATCCCGCAAATTTAAACGCAATCGAACTTTCTCCTGATGAACAACATATACTCGCATGGTATAGTGAAAACAATCCGGATACCGACGAGCAAAGTGAATACGCGATATTATGGAACGCCGAAACCGCAGAGAAACTAAAAACTTTCATCGTTGAACCGCAAGGAGTCAACACGATCTCATTCTCACCAAACGGAGAATTGTTGTTGACTATCAATTCGTATGGTACCGCGCAGGTATGGAATATTTCGGATTGGGAGTTCCCTGATCCACCGGAAACCGTATCCACCGAATTACCTTTAGAAGGACTTTCTGGAGAAACCTATCTTGGATTGGGGAGTTTAGACGCTGTAGCCTTGTCACCCGACAATCAACTCATTGCCACAGGAGGAAGCATGGGAATTCTATTATGGGATGTGGAAACACAAACAATAGTCCGATGGATTCACTCTGAAAACAATGTTAGTATCAATTCCATTCTCTTTATGCCGGATGGTTTGCATTTACTGGTTGGGACAGACTATGATGATATTCTTGTAATTGATATTACTACGGGAAATACAATACGTAAATTTGAGAGCGCGGAAGGAAGCCTAACTTGTTTGACAATGCCAGATGACAGTAATGTTTTCATTGAAGGATATGAAACGTGGGATAATACAAATGAAGGCCTTATAAGAATTCGGGATTTGGAGACGGGAAGTACGATTCGAACATTTCACGAAGACTATCCAGTACGTAGTTTATCTGTTACTGATGATGGGCGTTTTTTACTCGCAAGCTGCCAAGGATATGGTTTTATCGACGATCGCAGTCATGTGACCGTGCGGATATGGGATACTCAAACGAGTGAAGATACAATATTGGTATCTTCTGATCAGTTATGGGATCCAATCCCCGCCGCTCTATCACGAAATGGAAGCAGCGCAGTCACAATTCAAAGTAATGTTGTTATCGTTTGGGATCCAATGACAGGACGAAGGAATTCTACGAGACTCCGAACCGGCTATGTCAATGTGATAGACATATCTCCTAATGGAGAACAGGTTATTACGGCCGGAGAGGAGATGAAACTGTGGAATGCGGAATCTGGAAAGATGATACAGCAATATAGCGAAGCCTGCCAAAATATTGAATATCTTTGCTTTTCAAGAGAGGGTGAAAAAGTGCTGTGTAAAGGTAATGATTATGATAATACTGTCAAATTATTTGATATCGAGACAGGCCAGATGATTTTCAATTTAGAAGAATATAAAGGCCGAATCGAATCCGCTGAATTTTCAGCGGATAGCCGTTTTATACTCACTGAATCGGGACAGAGCGATAATTACGAAATCAACCTATGGAATCCACAAACCGGGGAAAAAATCTATACGTTGGAAACGGAATGGACAACAAGCGCTACATTTTCGAATGATGGAACATGGATTCTTACTGGCGGTGAAGGTATCCGTTTATGGAAAACTGAAACTGGAGAGTTAAACCATATTTTCGTTAATGACGCATGGATCACTTCTATTGCTTTTTCATATGACGATCGACTTATACTCGCAGGAAGAGAATATGAAAATACGACTAGAGTGGAATTGTGGGATGTGGAGACAAAGGAAAAAATTGTAAGTCTTCATCATGGAGATGGTTGGGATGTAAAAGTAGCGATATCGCCGGATAATACACATGTATTATCATCAACATATGGAATCACGAAACTGTGGGATATTCGAGAACTGGTTTCAACCGTAGCCGTAGATGATTATATGTTGTATTGAATGATAAAAGGTTACAAGACTACAAGAAGAAGAACTTCTTAAAGACATTAATTTTCTAATTATCATTTTCATATGAATAATATGCTAAAGAACAACTCAATTTCGAAAAACAGTAATAGTAAGAGATTGGAATATAAGGTGAGCGGATGTAAAAAAAAGTCCATAAAATGATGGTTTTCTCGAGAGATACTGATTCTGAAACGTTTCTGATAGTATATTAATAGAAAACGGACTATCTTTTTGTTAAAAAATTTCCCAATCCATCACAGAAGTGATTTCTGTGACTCGCGTTGTAGCTTCCGCATCGGATTTATCGGGCTCCATTAATCCCGCATTGTCTTTGGCGCGGCAGTAGAAACTATATACACGATCGATTTCTCCTTCAAATACGATCGATGTCAGTGACGTGTTATCGATTAATAGTTGGTATGTTCCTTCATTTTCTGATACATACACAGAATATGATGAAACGCCTGAACCTTCGTCTTCACCGGTCCATTCCAAAGTGAATGGAGAGGCGATTACACTGGGCAACGCGGTTACCCGGCTCGTGGGAGGAATCGTATCCACCGTGTTGATCCAAGGGCCTTCCTTCGGGGCGGGATGATCCATGATATCCCCGGCGAAATCAAATTCGACAAACGCTTGATTCGAGATCTGAGCGCCATCCGGCAGATTCTCTTTTAGTTCTACAGTGAACTCCACCCATCCAATTTCATAGCCGGTTTCGGGATTGTAGGGTGGCAGGAAACCTACAAAAGGATCTTCGGGGTAATCCCCAGTGATTGGATCAATGCAATGAAACCACCAACGGATTTCACCGGTTACTGGATTGAATGTCCCGGTCACATCGACCGCAAGGTCCATATCCGGACGCATATCGATCCGTGTTTGCAGCGCTTGTCCGCCGGGGAGGGGTATATCCCATTTTAAGAAACCGATTCGGGTGAATTGGAATGTGGATAAATCGAAAACATTCGGATCCAATGTGTCAATAATCACGGCGTCTTGTGTCGGCACGGGCGCGTCTGGTTTGTTCCAAAAATCGACGCGGTACGTGAAAATTTGGTTGGTATTCACCCACCTTATATTCTCGCCGGTGTCCTCCGTAGTAATGTATCCCTCGGGGCCGAATTTATCTTCCGGTGTACGGGAGAACATCCGCTTGATAATCTCTTCCGCTTCTTCTTTCGCTTCGGGATGTTTCTCCGCGCAGTCCCGCAAGCATTTGGCGTACTCCGCTCTCGCTTTGATTGCCCTGGCCACCTGTTTGCGATAATTTTTCACGGCGGAATCGAATAAACTCATGTTACTGGATAATTCTCCAGCGGCATTGCGAGTTTCCGTCAACGTCCAGCGTTTGTAATGTTCATCAAAGTCTAGCAATAGGGCAAAGATATCCCGGCCGGCGGCTATGCCTCCGAAGCGTCTCGCTCGATTGCCTTTCAGCATTCGACTTCTTCCCTTAAATATCAAATCCGATCCGTTTGATACTAAACTTTTCAGAATATCGGTGGTTTTTTGGGGGGATGAGGCGGAATCATAATACATTCTCCCTAAATCTGAAATCAACTCACCAATTCCTTTGGCTGAAACCAGGGCCTCGACGATCGTCTTCGCCGCGAGCGCTGTTTCCCCCGCTTCCAAGGCGCTAATTGCGCCAGTCACTTCCGCAGCCGCGGCGATTTCGTAGCCAGAGACAATCACAGCGGCGATGTCTCCCGCTGTGGAGAAGATTTCTACAGAACCGAAGGACCAAGAAAGAAATGTCTGGGATGTGATCCCTTCCTCGCGTCCATGCACAACACTAAGCGCGGCCTTCTGATTTTGGTAGGCTTGTTCCGCTTTTTTATAGGCGTCCATACATTCATCCCGGCACGTGTCCGGTGGCAAGTAGGGGATCCCGATATGTCCCCGGTCTTTCGGGTAAATATCACCAAACTCGATACCAGCCCATTTTTTCAGCGCGGCGAAGAATCCGCCTCCTCCTCCCCCAGCGGTCGCCACTGCTTTTATATCATAGATTTCATTGTTAACGCGTGAGGCTGAAATTCCGCTGAGGCTGGCGGCTGGCGGAGAGAGATTTCCTGTGAATTGACATAAAGCGATCGGCTCCATCACAATGGGACCGATGTCTACTGTGGAACCACGTTCAACACGTAAGCCAGTCTGTTCTTTATCGGCATAGCTGGGCGCGTGGCTTTGTAAGGATAGATTGTCTCCTGAAGCTGTCGTGATGTGGAATGAGCCGTCGATACTGGATTTTGTTTCACCCAGGTATCTCCCTGCTTGATCCACTACCGCGATTTCGCCGTGGGCGATGGGATGTCCTTGAGGATCTGTCAAACGTCCAGTTAGAATAGTATCACTTTTGGTTAGGGAAACATCGAATGATGTTGATTCAGCAATGGATAAATCCAATTTATAAAAAGCGTCATACCCGTCCGCGTAAACAATCAACTCATAAAGCCCTGGCTCCAAATAAGGAATTTCATAGGTTCCATCCGACTGGCTCACTAGAACCAGCAGTTCCTTTGGATTGTTCACCGGGAAAAGAGTGATCGCCGCCGATGGGATGGGATTTCCATCGCTATTAGTAATCAGGCCGCTTAGAATATATTGCTGAGAGAGCGTGACGGTCAAATCCTTTTGCGCGCCTTCTTCCGGTAGAGTGACCTGCGCGGATGCGCCCCGGTTGTCATTCCCAATAATCGTCAGAGAGTAATCACCCGTGATGAGATTCTCAAACAGAATAATTCCATCCGGTCCGGCTTCAGCTATTCCGGCAAGTAACGGTTCATTCGAAGATTCGTTGAAAAGCATTACTGTTGCGCCTTCGACCGAGGAAAGGGAATCAATAAGTTTGACCTGTAGTGACGCTGTTCCAGCGATAAGGTCCCGTGTGACGGTTTCGCCATCATTCACAATTACATTTTTGACGGAGTTAAAAGCAGCTCCCTCCTTTTGCGCCACAAGGTCAAACGTTCCACCGCGAAGCAGCCGGAAGCGATAGTTCCCATTCTCATCACTTTTTGCGCCAACGATATATTTCCCTGATTCATACAGCATGACGCCAACATCGGTCAGTGGCTCGCCTGCGGCGGTTAGTGTATGGCCTTCTAATGTAGTCGTAAAAGAAATTTCAAAATCGGCAGTCTGTTCAAGTCCATCAAGAGAATCTACAGTGACAAGAGAGGAAGCGTTTTCACCACCAATTGGAAGAGTAAGACGGTACTCTCCCAGATCGAGAAAGTCAAAGCGGTAGGAACCGGCGCCGTCTGTGAAGCGGGAGAATAAATGTCCATTCTCATGGATGAGTAAAACAGGCAAACCAGCGATTGGCTCGCCTGTAACTGAATCACGGACCACTCCGCTAATCGTTCCTCCCGGAAGAATCTGGAGTGATATTCCAGTAAGATTCTCACCGCTAGAGACATTAACTTCTGTTTCTGAACTATAAGAATTCAGCAGGTTGACGACTCGAAGCGTATAGGTTCCCGGCGCCAAATACTCAAGGAGAAAACTGTTATCATCCTCCGCGAACGCGCCCCACACTTGGTTTTCTCCTTCAAAAACACCAACGATAAAAGGATACGCGGTTTCATTCGAGGCGCTTACTATAATCGTTCCAGAAACTGATGCGGGTAATGACAAATCAACGGTTCCAAGATCGATACTCTCTCCTTCGGACACATCGATCCCCGAAATTTCCACGGGTAAATAACCATAGCGGAGAATCATAACGTCATAGAACCCCGTAGGCAGATTCTTAATCACGAAAGAGATATCTTCAATCTCCGCATAGAAATACTCCCTATCTCCGGATTCATCCGAAGACTGCGCATAGACTACGAGAACACTCTCTTCGGCGCTCTCTCCTTGAAGGTTTACGATTCCTTGAATTCTGGATTCTGGGTTCTGTGTCAGATTTAAATCTAAAACAAGCCCCTCCCGTTTGACACTAACATCTGTTTGTATAAATCGCGACAGCCCGTCGGATTCGACGATGATTTCATACAATCCAACCGGAAGCCCATTGAAATCAAATGCGCCGGTTTCATCAGTCAAAGTCAAGAACGATTGATTGTCCACACTTCGCGCTTCCACTCTTGCGGACGGAACCGGGACGCCGGTTTCACTGGATAGAATCCGGCCCGAAAGCGCGCCCCCCGCGTCTAGATAGAGCTCATGACCCACGATCGTTTCCATATCGGTGATTTGTACGTTCTGGCCGGATAAAACGATGGTTCCTTCAACATCCAATACATAGGCGCCGGGCGTTAGATCGCCAACAACGAAAGATCCATCGTTCAAAGAATAGGCGCCGAACATTTCTTCTGTATCTATATTAAAGAAGGTGATAAAGCGTCCGGATAGATCCATTTCCGAATCGGCGCTCCGCAACGCGCCGCTGATTGACGCGCTTATTGCGGCGGTTGATTTTTCTATTTCCAGTTCGATTAAATCTAAGAATCGTTTAAAATCTCCCGCTTCCGGTGGAAGCAGCGTAGCGTGAAGGGCCAGCATTTGGAGAAAGCCGCCCCAGGTATCCCCCACCTGTGAGATGAGTTGATTCCATATCGGTTCCCATGATTCCGGGACGGCGTCTTCGGGTTGGACAAACGTCTTGATTTCGTCCCAATTGATGGGGATGGATAACGGGCTCCAGTTATCTGGAAAGTACATGCTGTAAAGAGAGACGGTCACATCTTCGGGGCTGAATAATGTGCGCATCGAAACATGAATCGTCTCTCGTTCACCAGGACGCAGGATAGCGATCGGTTCACTCTGGCAACCCGGCGCGATCCCATAGCTCCGGCTTTTGATCCATTGGCCGGTTTCCGGAAGTAACCATTCTGCTTCTTCACTGCAAACGAGGATCAGAAGCGGGCAGGCAAGATCGGTCTCACCGGTATTCGCGCATTCCACTTGTACATCGACCAAACGCCCAGGCCTGACAATATCTGGAGCAATAAGATTCACTTCCAACTTCGGCGCCACGCCGGAAGTCACCGTCAGGATTTCCTGTTTCATCAGCGCTCCGTAGATCGTGCTTTCAACCATCAGATCATAGAGACCTGCGGGCGCGCCTGAAAAGTCAAATGTAGTGAAAAGAGTCGCTGGATCAGGACAATAAACATTCAATGGCGCCAGTTCGCTTACTCCCTCGTGGGCAATTAGGTGAATTTGATCGCTTGGAGAGAAATTCGAGCCTATAATTTCAATCGTTGCTTGACCATTCTGGCCAACACGATTGGGAGAAACGGTGAATATATCAAACGCCGCTATTTCCGCCGATAACGTAATCGATGAAGCGCCGCCGGGGAGATATTGCCCATAGACGCCGATATAATACGTACCTTCTATTGGATGGATCAGGATTTCTTGATTTGTCTGCCCTGGCGTGGCGCTTAGGGCGTCATATTGAATTAAATTAGGTGAGGTTCCCAACCGGCTGTATAACGAGAGCGCGCCCGTCGCTGCGTCTGCGGCCAATTTGATTCGTATACTTACACCTGGCATACCGTCAAACCGGCAAAACATCCATTCACCCGGCGCAACGGATGATATCACGGGTGTATCCGGTGTTAATACCGGCACGTTCACGGATAGAGGCGCGTGGGAAGATAAAACATTGTCAACAAAGTCAGACTCGATTACTTGTTGACGCTGATTGACAAACACTAAAACAAATTGGGGGCCGGCCACATCCAGCGGAACTGATCCCGACCAGTTTCCTGTGTATTGATCTCCTGGTTTAAATAATCCTTGCTGTGTCACCCGCCCAAGCAACGAATCTTCATTCAAATCAATGAAGGGATCACTGGAAAGGAAAATGGAGTCCTGCCATTGACCTTCTAGATCCGCTTGTCCAGTATTTTCAACAGTCCAAGAAATTGAAAATGTGGCGCCGGGCTGAACAATAATAGGCGAAGGATCAGTTAGGCTAATCACGGTTAGATTTGCGGAAACACCCGGCGCCGTTCGTTCAAACACTCCTCGATCTACAAAGGAAGGATATCCAGCGCCAGTATTCGCCACGCCCGGATCATCAAATCGAGGCTGACCAAGCAGATCATAACTCGGCGCATCGATCCCCCGGCCGGAATCAATCGCCGGGGAATCCGCGTATAACTGATAATTCCCTGATTCACGATCTATAAAGCGGGGATTCTTGATACTATTTCCATTGGAATAGATATTCGGAACGTCTTGCTCGTTCTCTTCCCAAAGAATTTCGTCTCCATCGGGATTAAAGAAATCGCAATTTCGGATTGTTAAAAGAGGCGGATCGCCCTCGTGATGAAGGCCGTTCGCGTTGAAGGCGACGATACAATTATCGATTGTGAGATTCGCTCCTCCCACGTGAATCCCCGCTACATCCCGGTTACTTCCTTCAAAAGCATTTCCTACAATCGTACAATTCCTGAATACTTCTCTCGAATCCGCGCGCACAAAAACGCCGCTTAAACGATTGTCCGCAATCAGACAATTCTCCGCGATGATTTCCACATAGGGCTGGTACACATAGACAGCGTTGTTGTTGTGGGTTAGTTTCGCGTTCTCAATCTCAAACCGGGCTCCTTCAGCGGTTCCCGTCACAGCCCGGTCCGCGTAACGTATATCCACATTTTGAAGATAGCCACGCGCTTCGCTGTTGTTGAATCGGACTCCCTGCCAATCCCCTGCGACAGGAGCGCTGCCGTCTCCATCTTGATTCGTGTCACCACCAACAGAATCATCCACAAGTGATGTAAGAATTACGGGCTTATCGATCGCGCCTTCGATACTCAATGTTCCCCGGACTGTCAGCGATGTATTCCCACTGAATTTGAGAATGCTGCCGGGGAGAATGGTAAGCGCAGCGCCCTCCTCTACAATCACGGTTTTTTTAATTAGGTAGGGCCCTTCCCACGTTGTCTGCGTACGGATCGATCCCGATATCGATGTGAATCCCACCCAAAAATCGGCGGTATAATCTCCACCGGGAATTCCGTCCGCGTTTCCATCAAGAGCATTTCCGTGATGATCTCGAATGGAATCCGAAACGGTTAAACGATATCTATCCGGGGGCATATCGCCTTTCGGAATAAAAGTAAGTATGCGTGTTTCATTGTTGTAGTTGATAAATCCATCGTTTTCCGGAATGGTGATTTCGTTTCCGTTATCAAATACGCCATCCCCTCCGCTGGCGATTAGGGAAAACGCATGGGCGGTGATTGTATCCTTGTCTACATCATTATCGAAAAACTCGATGGTGATTTGATTGGGAGATTGCGATAGACATTCTTTGTTGTAAGGAGAACTTTTAAGGATTCTTGGCGGTCCCGTCTCAATGTAAAAAGGGCCAAGACGCTGTGTTTCACTTCTATTTCCCGCCCAGTCTACCGCGCTTAAATGGAACCAGTGTTCCTCTCCATCGCCTAAGTCTGGACTACTGATTGATATCTGGCTTGCATTTATATAATGATGGTCCACAGGATCGGTATTTTCACGCGTCGACCATGCGTACCAATATCCTGAGACGCCGCTGAGAGAATCGCCGGCATTCTCCCACAAGATATCAATACTTGGATCTCCGGACCATTCCATGGTTTCATGGGAAGAACTGCTAAGTGTGGAAATCCATGGAGAAGACTGATCCACGATGAAATCATAGATATAATCACCTCCCGGAACTCCGTCTCCCGATGGTATGAAACGAGAGGAATCAGGCGTGTTATTATTCTCCCCATCTAAATGGTTGTCCATGAAATCAACGATCGCATCTGTAATCGTGAGACGATAGAAATCTTCAGGAAATCCGGCTGTTCGACGTAAACTCGCCGTAAGTGAGGGCCGATCGTACTCGATCGAGTCAGGGAGAATCTGCGCATCATCATTTGTACCGAGTTTGCCATCAGACCCAGGCGTGGAGATGAGAAGTGTGTCCGGATTTAGACTCGATGGATCGATCACTTCAGAAAATTGGATGCGGATTTCGTTGAGATTTTGCACCGCTTGGCCCGGCGCGGGAATCGTTTTCAACAACACGTGGAGCGGAGGCGAGTTCATTCCTCCACCAGGCGACTCGATCCCCGCTATCCCCCATGGCTACAATGTCCAAATGGCCATCGCCGTTCAGATCAGCGGCTCGAATCGATGCGGCGCCATCGAACGCTTCATCTAGAAGATGCTTTCGAAAGACTCCCCCTCCCCGATTTTCAAACCATGCGACGGTGTCCATTTCAGCGGCTGTAGCCAGTACATCCAAGTCTCCATCTTCATCTAGATCCGCCGTATCCAATCCACGCGCATTGTTCATCTTATCGGCAATGAGACGCTTAGAACCGAAATTCCCTTCGCCATCATTCTCCCACCAGGCGATCTCCCCTTCATTCCAAGCGGCCGCTAAAACATCCAGATCACCATCGCCATCTAAATCGGCGGCGTGTACGGTTTCCGGTCCGTCGATATCATTCTCAATGGTTTGTTTCTCTCCAAATGTTCCTCCGCCGGTATTTTGGAACCACGCCAACTCATCATCACGAAAAGCGGCTGCGAGAAGATCGGGCAAACCGTCTCCATTGAGATCCGCTGGATGGATCCAACGCGCTTCATCAAATGAGGTTTCTACGGTATGTTTGTCATAGACGCCGATATCAATATTTTCCCACCAGGCGATCTCATCATCATCGTTCAAGGCTGCGGCGATATCCAGATCCCCATCTCGATCGAGATCACTCGCACAAGCGGAAAAGGGACCATCGGCCATGCGATCGATTGGATGTTTGGCAAAGAAGGAGCTTCCATCGTTTTCCCACCAAGCGATTTGATCTTCTTTTTTAGATCCCGCAATTATATCAAGATCTCCATCGCCATCCATATCCGCTCCCGCTATGGAGAACGCATCTTCGAAGAAGCCTACTGTCACTCGATCTGTGAAATGACCATAACCGTCATTGGACCATAGCGCGATCCCTGACCGGCGGGATGACGCAATCAAATCCAAATCTATGTCTCCATCAAAATCTCCCACATCCAAATTCGTTCCCCCCTCATATGTAAGATCGATATCATGTTGCGAGAAAAAAAGACCGGGAACAATCGTGAAGGATGCGGTGTAATAGTCATCCGGGATTTGCCCCGGCGTCTTGTCCCCATTTTGATCTATCGCCACGCCGGATGAATTCAGGATTGTTGGCCCAGCGATCATTTCATACGTTCCGAAATCGGACTGGGATTCAATCGCAATAGCAAGAGTTCGATCATCGATCCAGGTATAGCCGGTGATTGCAATGGCGCCGCGGGGGCCCACAACGTCAATAACATCCTCTTCAGGTGAGAAAGACAGCAGGTCCATCGAATGGGAAAAGTAGAGACGAATTTCGTGGACTGTTTCACTCACTTCGCCGAATGGATAGTGAGCCGCAATGGAGGGAGTTCCAGGATCTTGGTTGAGTGAGACACGATCGATAAACCATCCCGAATCCGTATATCGGGAGGAATTATGGAGAAAGGCCAAGCGTATCTTTTTCCCGGCGTAACTCGTTAATTCCACCCCTGTGTGCGCCCAATCGCTTTTTCCCTTGATCGATCGCACTGTCGTCCACTCTCCCCATGCGTTCTCCATCCATTCCGAGATTTGAACGCTGCCGGAACCAGTGGAAGGATACTCATACCATTCCCAATAATGAAACCATATGTTGCCAAGCGACGAAACTGGGGGTAGAACGACTGTTGGACTGATGAGACGGCTGGCGATTTCCGGCGCATATTCTCGATCCATCGCCGTTCCCGCGCACTGTACACCTTCCACTGCGCGATCCGGATTATAAGTTGGTTGACCCACTTCCCATATCCCCGCATCGGTATACCAGTCGTTCCATCCGTTTTCAAATCCTTCCACTTCCGGCCACTCCGGCGCGCCGAATCGGATTTCCACACGATCGATATACCAACCGGCTCTTACACTAGAACTTCCATCATGGTGAAACGCTAACCGGATCTGGCGCCCGGTGTACGCCGTCAAATCCAAGGCGACAAAATGCCAGTCCACACTCGTACGATCGCTCTTTGTGGTCGAGCCAACCGGTAGCCAATTGCTCCATTCACCGCCTATCCACTCTGAAACTTGAACAGTCCCTTCCGTGTAACTGCCATACTCATACCATTGCCAATATTGCAGACGGATCTCCTCATTCCCTGAAATTGCAGGAAGTGTTAAAGGGGGAGAGATCAAGCGGCTGTTTGTATATGCCGGATAATCCCCATCCAAAATGGTTCCCGCACAGTTCGCGCCCTCGAATGACGCCGGACAATCCCCAGACGGCGTTCCGATCGCCCAGATTCCATTCTCAATAATCCAATCCCCTCCTCCACTCTCGAATCCTTCTTCGAAAAGAACGGTGTCCAATCCCAGACCGGTTGGAATTCCGCTTGCTTCTTGGGAGTAACATCCAATTGGAAACGAAACAAAAGATAGAATGATGATAACGAGAATCAGACGTGGCGCATTCATGAATCATCCTCCATTTTTTAACATCGTATCAACATTGGAGTGACACAGATTAAATTGAACGGTTGCATATATGAATTTGTGATATCAACAATAATGTATTTTAATTCACATGTCAAAAAACTACCAATCTTATCCTACTTAAAAGATCTATTCACTCTTCTTGTTTACCCGGCATATGTCTACATTTGCATCCCATCTAATCTCATGGATGCCCAAAAAAGTCAAGAGTATTGTTCGATAATCGATTACGGGAGATATGAGGACTACACTGAACTCTTCATTCGATGCTAGTTCAGCGGTAAAAGAAAAGGATCAATAACGTCATTTTTAGATTAAAAAGAGAATGAATTGTTATATGAAAATTAGAATTCGAATACGCCAGTTTAATAAACAAAACAATATCATGCCCTTAGAACATTAGGTACGCGGATGCAAACAACTTGTACTTGTGATTATAAGTCTTATATATTGAGTATGTTATGAATATTATATTTATGAAGATTACTTATGAGATTAGTCTTTATCGTCCGAAATGGGCTTTACTAGGAGTTGAAACATCGTTACTTCATTGACTTGATGTCAGCGAACAATGGTAACTTTCTCTAAAAATGTAGAGTGTTTTCTGTTTTTAAATGAATTTTTTCCTTTTGACTTCATAAATTCAAACTGAGAGTAAATTCAATTTCGATAAATGAATATGTCGTCCAAATGAGCTCAGCATATCATGCCGTACCGATAAAGTACATGATTAAGATGAATACATCCGCCTGCCGCTCGCGAGAAAGAATAATGTCATCCATTTCTGGTTTTATGATCATGTCAAACTTATTATTATCCTTCAAGGCGTCATTCAGGTTGTCTAGATTTGCATTATCATTGAGTTCCTTAGGTGAAGTCGATTGCATTCCATCGGTTTCAACAGCATGCAACTGGATAGAACTGATGTTAATCTCCTTCCCTTGTATGAAATAAGGAAAATAATCCCGCTTAATCTCTGCCTTAAAATAGAGGAATTTACAAAAAAGGGGCTGATAGATATATGTGATACTCATATAGTATTAATGGAAATGAGCATTTTTTTATAAAAGAACCCGGACCAGATTCCTGCGAGATCTGTGGGAGAACATTACAACCTATGGATATTATTAGTAAGATGGTACGTCTACAGAACGTCACTGCGACGCGAGCAGATAGAATTACCTCGGATAAGGAGGAACGTCAGCGAATTGGGTATGATATTCAAAGTACATTCGAGTTTGCAAAAATTAACGAAGAGATTGATTTTCGTCAGGCGGAAGTTAAATCTAGCGATCAGAGAATAGCCAGATTACGTTACGGAGATACTACGACGATATGGCGAATTAATCTAGGCTGGAAAAAACGAAAGCATCAAAATGAATATGGCTTTTTATTGGACGGAGAACGTGGAGTTTGGGCAATAAACAAAGATGTTGACGATACTGATCAAGAAAGTCCTTTAATAGGACGTATTGTCCGTGTTGTTCCCTATGTCCAGAATGTTCGCAATGCCTTAACATTTGAGTTAGAAGGCAGACAAGACGTAAAGGTAATGGCAACATTGCAAGCAGCGCTTAAACAGGGCATTCAGCAACTATATCAACATGAGCCAAACGAACTTGCAGTAGAACCTTTACCTAATGCAGATAATCGAAATCTTCTCTTTTTAATGAAGCAGCCGAAGGGGGGGCAGGTGTTCTTCGTCAGATTGTCGAAGATTCTCATGCAATTTCTGAAATTGCACGAACTGCGCTTTCAATCTGTCACTTCGATCCAAAGTCTGGGAAAGATCTTGCATCAGATGTTTGTGAAGCGGCATGTTACGATTGTCTATTGGAATACGGCAATCAAACTGATCACTGTAATATTGATCGACAGTTAATTCTTTCACTTTTACAAACACTAACCAAAGCGACCACAGAAATTTCAGGTTCACGTTATAGCCGAATAGATCACATGGACAAATTGTTGCGCCTTTGTGATTCGGAATTAGAGAAACGATGGCTCCAACGTGTTCATGAATCTCAACATCGTCTTCCTACTCATGCGCAATATCTAATTTCCTCTTGCTCCACTCGACCGGACTTTTATTATTCTGATGCTAATATGACTGTTTTTATTGATGGGCCTGTGCATGATAATCCAGCAGAAAAGATAAAAGACAAACAAATCACTGAACGGCTAATAGAGGCTGGATACTTAGTTATCAGGTTTCATCATGCAGCCAACTGGAATAGGATTTTCAATGATTACCAAGATATATACGGTAAGAGAAAGGAAAACATATGACTTCTACATTTACTCCGGGAGTCATGGTAACAGCACGTGGTCGTGAATGGGTAGTATTACAGACTCGGATGATAATGTATTAATGCTCCGGTCTGTCGGTGGACTGGACGATGAAGTAACCGGAATTTGTACGACTATCGAAGATGTGCGATCCACGTGGGAATGAAGATGCTTTTCGTTCACTTCATTCCTTGGTCGATTAAAAATTTGCTAATCTCCCTCGTGACATGGAATCATATAGCCATTCTGCGTTACGAATAGAATTAGCTAAGCATTTAGTTTAACGGCTTCGCGGCAATGTAATTGCTATGGATGAAGATTTGAATATTGAGACTTTTTTTCCAGAGCGTGAAGACGCGGAAGAGAGTTATACGCTTTCACCAGAATATAAATAGTTGTTTGCAAAAATATTCGATTTTGCGAGCTAATTGGTAAGTGATGAATCGGGCAATAAACGCAATCGCAGAGTTCGATGGTGGTCGGCTTTAGCGCTCCTTCGAGCGATGGCTTCAAGTCCAGCTGCTGCCGCTGCGACGCATCGAAATCGAGCTGCAACAGCAAATGCTGAAAGTGATGAAGATGTCGAAAAACTAGGGCGTCAAGCAATTCTCGATCAGGAAGAACAGATCGAGAATCAGCGAGGCTTTTTGGAGGAAGTGGGGATCACGCGGAAAATCCAACTGCGAAACGACCAGGATTTAATAGCATCGGCGTGAAGCCAACGCCAAACCGTGGCCCCGCTGATGAAAACGATAAGGCCTTGTTGAACGGCTTCGCGCGCAATATCCGCATGGCTGAATCGAGAGAGAGGAACGCCATGCTTACGGGGAAATTCGCAAGCGAGGGCCTTAATCCCCACAACGATCTCAGGGAGAAAAAACGTGGGGGCGTCCGCGCCTGGGTCGATCCTGGAGACCGGCCAAGCGCTCTTGAAAGAAACGCTTTCGCCATATACTGATAAAATGTTATCACTACCTCATATTGAAAAGACGGATTACTATCCCTTTTTGAATATTTCCCAAAAAAGTCAAACACAATTAAAAATGAAACAAAAAAATTTCATCTATTCGCTTTATAAATCATTACTTAGTCAGAGTAATCGGACTAAAAATATATTAAACAAAATATTCGTTAGTGACATTGATATAGATATTATTTGTAACTTTCCTTATCGTCTCATTATTATTTAGCCCGGTCGGTTTAATTCTGACCATTTATATTAGCAAGGGGAAGCCATTCATACAAAAAAGTTACTATGATCTTCTACTCGCAATCCATCAGAGTAAACTACATATCACGAAACCGTAACATGGAGAAGAAAATATGATGCGTCATTTGAAAAAGATATTGCCGATTTTGATTGGTACAACAATTTGCTTTGTGATGGGCCAACCTTTATGCGCATCAGATTTGAAATCGGACACGGTACTGCGAGTTTCCAGTTTTTCTCCATGCGCGCCGGAAATAATAACCATCAGGCAGGATGCTACCTCCCTGGAATCGTTAGCGGCCAATGAAGTTAGACGCTATGTCTATTTACGTACGGGTAAATTGACGCCGGTGGAAAGGAACGTGACTCACGGTGATCGTATCATTGTGTCCGTTAAGGGGCAATCCTTTTGCGACGAAGTGGGGAGGGAATTAGCGTCGCAGCAATTCGCATTGAAAACCGGCGAGTCGAACAACGATACCATCTGGTGGATCGTAGGTGGAGATGAGATCGGCGTTTTGTATGGCGCGTACCGTTTTGTCGAGAAACTGGGAGTGCGCTTCAGCTTGGATGAGGATATATTGCCGGATGAGATGATGAGCGGCGACTGGCCTGAATTCAATGAAATAGGTATGCCTCGCTTTGCTTTGCGCGGCCTTCAGCCTTTTCATGATTTTTCTGTTGGGCCGGATTGGTGGAATCTCAATGATTATCAAAATGTTTTAACGCAAATGGCAAAGTTACGGATGAACTTCATCGGTTTTCACACCTATCCGAGTTGGAATCCTTCCACCGGACCTGAGGCCAACGTCTGGACGGGATTACCCGAAGATGTGGACGATCAGGGCAATGTTCGTTTTGGATATGAAGCCGGTGTTGTAACCACCAGACGCGGCTGGGCTGTAAAACCTTTTCCCACCAGTCACTATGCCTCCGGCGCAGGCTTGCTTTTTGAAAATGACGATTACGCTCCTGACTTTATGCTGGAATGTCTGGATTGGCCCCAAACCGAGGAAGCAGGCATTGCCATGTTTAACCGGTACGGGGATTTTCAGCAACGCATTTTCACTCAAGCCCGTCGTCTGAACATCAAAACCGCTATTGGAACCGAACTGCCTCTCGGCATCCCAAAAGAATTGGCTGCGCGATTAGAATCCAAAGGAATGAAACCGGATGATCCAAAGGTGATTAGCCGCTTGTATGAAGGGACGTTTCTTCGAATCATTCGAAAGATGCCGATTGACTATTATTGGCTTTGGATACCGGAGGTCTGGTTGGGAATGGAACCGGGCTGCCAAGGCTGGGAGATGACCACAAGAGAGAATACAGAACATGATCTGAAACTCGCAGAAGCAACGGTCCAATCGATGAAGGTTCCTTTCGACTTGGCAACCTGCGGCTGGCGTCTGGGAACTCGCGATGACGCGTTGTGGATGGATCAGCGAGCTCCAAAAAGTTGGCCGATGTCGTCACTCATCACCGGAGTGGGAGGCGATCCGGTAGAAAAACAGTATGGAACTATACAGGATCGTCCCAAGTGGGTAATCGGTTGGGCGGAGGATGACGGCACGGCAGGGGCTCATTGTTGTACCTGTTGGGATTTACAACTCTGGGTCGAGCGTATGATGGTTAACTCGTCGGATGCTTATCGTTACGGTTGTGAAGGCATGTTGGCGATCCATTGGCGAACCGCTGCGATATCGCCGAATATTATGGCGTTGGCGCGGGCTGGATGGGATTTCGACGATAACATCTATGCTTCCACCGTCGATAGCAAAATGCCGGGCATGGATGATTACTGGATGGAATGGGGACGAGGCGTTTTCGGCGGCGAGGCCGGAGCGGAAGCGGGAAGGATCATGCAACAATTCGATGGCAGCCATCCACGTATCAATGCAATGATTTCGGCGGGAGCGAAAACAAGCGATGTAAGTATTTCAGAGTTTTTTCTTCCTTTGCGCGAGTTGGAATCATTGCGTTCCCGCATTCAAGGCCCCGGTAATTTGAACCGTTTTGATTATTGGCTCAATTTTATACGAGCGACTCAGCTGCGCGTGCAAACATGGGTAATGGCGGATCGCCTTTCTGTAAAAATAAACGAAGTGAAGGCGATTGAGGATGCGAACGACAAGAAGTGTTTTGTGCGGGAAGAAATTCTGCCACTCAAAATAGAGATGACACGCAACTATGAAGACATGATCGCAGCCTTTGTCAATTGCGCAAAATCGCCGGGCGAAGTAGGCACGATCGCAAGCATCGAGAGCGGTTCTCGTGTGCGGATTCTCTCCATTCATGACGCTGCTATAACCGAGATCCTTGGAGAACCATTGCCTCCTGAAACCGTTGTCAATATGGCCTATCGTGGAGAACCACGAATTTTCGTTTCTTTAAAATGCTCACAAATGAATATCGATGAGCCGCATGAAATCCGGGTATTTGTACTTTCTGAACAAAAGAGCGTCGGAGTTAATCTATATTGGCGTTCTCTTGGCAAGGGGGCTTTCCAGAAGATAATTGCCGGACATCGCAACCGGCAAGCCTACCGAGTGATTCTTCCGGCTCAGTCACAGGGAGCCGTAGAATACTACCTGGAAGCCATGCTGGATGACGGGAAAAAAATTCTATGGCCGTCCACCGCACCCTCTATCAACCAAACAATGGTCGTATGGTGAATTATCCTGCTATAAGTTAGTTTCTTATTATTTATAGAGCAATTTAATATCAAACCGCTTTTGGAAGACAAAAAGCCATAGCATTTGTTTCTTCGAATCGACGTCGTTCAATAGGGAAGAAAACTGTTTTGGCGCCTCTTCCTAATGGATCTTTTGACATTCCGCATTAACTTTATTGAGAGTTCTTCCCTTAAATCGATAATGTGGCCGCCATTCGTTTTACCATTCCGAAAATGAGTTGCAAAGAGATTCCAGATGATCAATTCCTTTGATCATTGCCACTCAATTCAACCATTCGTATTTCAACGTTTTGATGACTCTTTTTGTTCGGCGATCGAACCATGTTACTCAACGGCGCCCAAACAGTGAGTTCGGACAGAGTTTTCTCTCCCTTGATTGCGTTCAGAGCCACTTTGGTAATAAACGAGCCGCTTAATTGGTTTCGTTTGTTCTTCATGGTCAATCCTCCAAGCTAAGTTGTCGACTCGGAGGATTTCCACCTTGTATTTCTGTCCGAATTTTGGGGGGCACTTCACATCCTGAATATCCTTTAATCCTGTCTATCAAGATTCAAACAATAACAAACTCTATTCCCCCCGAAAAACGGGCTTCAATGGATCGATCCCCAATTTCTCCCTAGCCGCGTTCACCATCGGCCCTGGATCATTCACAAGTGGAAACTCAACACCGGCGGTTAATAACTTACATAGGATTTCAGGCGTTTCCGCTCCATAGTAATTGATACGGATTCCATGTTTTTTCAATTTAGAAATCACATCAGATTTCACAGTCCCCTTACCGAGAAGTTGAATGAATTGCGCGCCGGACTCAATTGTTTGATTCGCGTAGTCCATTGAATTCTGTTGCCGGTCCATGTTGCAGATTTTGATCTGCGGGAAGATCTTACGGGCGCCTTGGGCCGCGGCCGCGCCGCAAGCGAGAAACGATTGACGCTGACGCTTTTCCTTCACGATCGTTTCCGCGACTTTGGCGCCGAGTTCCTCCCCGCCTTTTAGATGAACGTTTAACCAAACATTCTCCGGCATAATCCGGAGCGTTTCCGTAAGGGTGGGAATACGCGTTCCCTTAAACCGTTCGCTCTTTTTTATCCCCGCGTCCAGTTGACGTAATTCTTCCAGCGTGAGCTGAGAAACTTCACCTGTTCCATCCGTGGTTCGGTCGACGGTGGAATCATGCAGGATGACCAAATGACCGTCTTTTGATAGTTGCACA
This sequence comes from bacterium, assembly GCA_963663405.2. Lineage (GTDB taxonomy): Bacteria > Hinthialibacterota > Hinthialibacteria > Hinthialibacterales > Hinthialibacteraceae. The sequence continues at coordinate 171,429 of CAXXSM010000053.1, forward strand.
TCAAATTCGATCATGTGGACTCCGAGTCGAATCGCCTCTTGAAAAGCGGGCAGCGTATTCTCTGGATGAGTCGTCATCGCCCCGCGATGCGCGCATACTCCCCGTTCCGGAAGAGTGATCCGGCTTGATAATTCCTTGGCGCCGCCTTCATTCATAACGCACGTTGAAACAAAGATCAACGCAATAATGAATTGAACAATCGTTCTCATTTGAATGTACCTTCCTCTTAAACGAATTGGGGGGATTGTGAAAGAATCGTAGAAATATAATTCTGAGGTCGAAGACCGAAGAAACCCCTTCAGCCTTCAGCCTAAAACCTTCAACCTATTAAAATGAATACCCGACGCCCACGTTGTATTTCCAATCTGCGCTCTTCCGTCCGGTCGCGGGAGTGTTGTCGTATTCAAAGCGGACACCGGCGTTAAATGACCAGCGGTCCGTCCATTTCCACATAAGAGAACCGTCCGAAATCGCTAGCCAATCTTCCGTATCTTCAAAGCCCAAGAGAAATTCTGTATTGTGGTTGAATTGAAGAAGGTCTTTAATCAACCACCAATCAAAGTGATACGCTGCGCGGCCGGCGGCGTAGGTCTCATCATCAACGTCTAATTTAAAATCTTCATTCACGTATGAGAGACCCCCTTCACCGAAGAAGTTATATATCTCGGTTTCGATCCATTGATACCCTAGACCCAGGCCACCAGTGGATCGCAGGCGCAAATCCTTGATTTCATCCCGATCCAGCCGGCTGTTCAAATAACCAAAGAGTTTTTTGGTAAAGAAATAATCGTATTTTCCGGAGAGGAACTGGTCGTCGCGGGTGGCGTCGCTGTCGTTCTCCGTATAATAATATCCACCCTTCAACGTGATGCGGTCGTCATCGCGGCGCCGGTTAAGATCCGCGCTGACGCCTGCTCCTTTCGTATCCGTGTTCCCTTCGGTGATCGAAAGACTTCCCACGATCGAGCCATGCCATTGAATGGGAGTGGGGGTTGGAGGCGCTGGGGGGGGCGGAGGATCAATGGCGGCGATGTCAGCAGCGTTAACGGAAAACACGGTTTGGCTCGTTTCCCGTTTCACTTCCAAAGCGTCCGTATCCGTCTTCGACACGGTTCCCACAATCACGCTTCCATCCGAAAGATGAATCGGTTTTGTCTGTTCCGTTTCGATCGACGCCACTTGATCCCAAGGGATGGTCAATTCTCCAGCGAATTGGGTTTTGATCGTCACTTTCCCTTGATCCAAATGAATGACTTCACCAACAATTACACTGCCGTCTTTCGTTTGGATCGTGTCGGCGAAAGAGATCGCGCAGATCGCGCAGGCTAGAATGAGGGATATACAATAGATGCGTGTTTTCAATGGTTTCCTCACTTTTATATGAAAATGAGTTCCTAAGGGCATGTAGGGTGGGTCGCGTCTTTATGACCCACCATTTTTGTGAATCATTCCCTACTTCAACTCATTTTCATTTGCAGTTTTGATCTCGATCATGTGGTTTATATTAATTGACTCCAATGTGCAATATAGAAACTCCAACCGCATTGTCAAGGGAATCTTCTATCCATCCGCTTGAGTTTTTATTCTTGTATAGTAATGATTCTCCACGCTATAGAAGTCCGCCCTGCGACGTCACAAACCGCCGCCCTTAGCCGGTACGTTCCTGGACGATCGATCCGAAACTGAATGTCGGCTGTATTTTCTTTCAGAGTCTGGTTTTTTTCATACTCGAACGGATGGGAGAGACAGTGATAATCTTCTTCTTCCGGCCCAAAAAGTTCCCACAATACTTTTTGATTGATATATACGCCGTCTTCATTCGATCCTGGAGTGTAATAGATCGGAGCGGCCCCTTCAGTCAAACGAGCCTTCGCGGTAATAGTGGTGGGAACATCATCTGTTGATTTCGAAATAGAAACGCCGATTTGGGGAGGCGCCCCATCCGGCCGCATAGGAACTCGTGGATGCGAAAGAATCGTACGGCGCCCATCCTTCTCCACCGCGATGGTTCCATCTTCAAGAATGCGAACGATCTCCCGGTAGCCGGATGGATCGAACGAATCAAGATCCCAAAATAAATCAAACGCGATCCCCAATCGAAGACAGCGTTCGATTTCGATAAAGAAATGGTTCATCACAGCGCGGTATGGAACACCATATTGATTGCAGCATTCCAGGTTCAATTCCCCAACGCCCCATAGATCGCCTCTCCCCATATGCACATGACCGAAATTATATCCAGGAGGGATTAGAATAGCGATTTCAGCCGCCTGTTTTAACCGTTCCAAATCCCGATGCGGATGACTTTCAATATGATTCCGCAGATTCCGCGCCAGCGCCAGACATTCACTATAGGGAACGCAGGCCAACCGATGGGAATCCCAAAAGAAAAACCGCTCCGCTCCCATGTCATAGGCGTGAGTGAGAAACCAAAACGCGTCGTCCCTGTCTACGGAACCATAGATACTCGTTCCCCATGTCTTCCCCGTCACCCGCGCCGCGCCCCGCAGAAAACCATAGATGATATCAATGAAATTCTTCGGAGAATCAACGGGAATCTGACATTGATAGGTCATATTCATTTCAGGCAGTGTCCGCCGGGAACCGATCCGTCCCGGCGGTTCAAACACGATCGCGTCCGGCGGCCCATTCTTCTGTTCGGCCAGCTGATGCAGCGCCGTGCTGACAAATGTCTCCCATGAATATACATTTTTCTGAAGAAATTCCATCTCTCCGATATCTACATCAGAACGCCCCGCCAATCCGCGTAGCAGCGCAGTGGGATTCCCTTCGTTTTTCGCTTTCGCAAAGAGTTGTTTAAATTGATCGAAACAGAAATCGAGTGTGATGGATTTTCGAAATTCCAGTTCTTCCCGCAAACGGGGACGAATGACGTGATCTCTCGTATGAACTCCCGGTTCATCCAAAAAAATTGTGGGGCCAAGGTATGCGCTGCGATACAATTCTTCGGGATACCGAATGTCTTTTCCCTGAAGGCCCCAATAAAACACAGGTCTGTAAATAAGCCAATCCGCCTGTTCCCGATCAACGCGAAAACAGTTCATCCCCGCGTCAATCATCTCATCATAATCAGCCCGCGTCAGGCGGACGAGTTCATAATCCGAATCATCAAACCGCCGCGTATCGTCTACCTGCTTTGTATTATGAGGCACGCCGATCAACGCGTCCGGAAGAAGTTCGAGAACGTGAATCTCTGAAGGGCAGGGGATAAAGTCAGATGAAGTCCGGTTTTCAAGTGTATACGAGTTTCCCAGATACCGCATTCTGTTTGAGACGAGAATGGAATCACCGTTTCCCACAGGCCGGGGCCAAAGATGTTCCCAACCGCCAAGCGCAGGCAGAACCGCTTCACCCGTATACTCATGCCGGAACTCAACGGCTTGCCGATTTCCTTCCTGCAGGATATACCGTTTAATCGATTGCTCGTCTTTCTCAACCGTCGTAGAAGGATACCCGCTGGATAAAATCCAAATCGTAAAACGTTCTTGATTCGTCTTCACCCCATCCAGCCGCAGCCATTGCAATCGTTCTCCCTCTTTTTCCTTCAATGGGCCAAGGCGAAGACATACTCTCTCTACAACCGATTCAGGAATCGCTCCGTCATTTTCCAAACGGTATTCCACCATAAGATCCGGTTCCCCGATCGGATACTCTTGTCCTGCGGCGATATCAAGACTCAAGAAAAAGGCGCACAAAGAAATTAAAAACGTATAATACATCCAGAATACTCCTATCCTCATTTCATGACCTGCAAACAGAATCAATTCTGTAAACGTTTAATTATTCAATTTGCTGCTCTATACAAAAGGTTTAGATAATCATAACATAGAGTTTTTAAGAACGTCAATGTTGTGAAAGTTAAAAGCATAAAGTTTTTTGCTTTTTGCTTTGAGTTTATTGATGGTAAGTTTAATGTAATATTTTTAAAATCTTGATTTCTTATTGATCTAGAGGGTGAAGTTCTTTCGAATATCATTCAGCATTGCATGAACTATGAAAATTGCAGTTTAATTAATATATGAGGTAGAAAGATAGACTATTAAATTTCTTTTGTTTATTTAATGTAGTGATGAAAAGGGAATTGCTGTGAATAATCAGAATGATATATCTTCACTATATACTCTCATTGGATTTATTGTTGGTGTATTTGGTTTTGTTTTAGGTATATATGGTATTGCTTGTACTCTTATTACATCTAAAACAAAACATAATTTTCTTTGGGTGATTTTTGTGATAATCGTATGCAGTAGTATTTTAATAATTGGATATATCCTATTTAATAAATTTACTTCTCAATATCCTACGGGGAATAATGAAATTCTACCAACGCGAATTCAACCTACATTTACACCTACAATAAAACCTACAAATTCACAAAGTTTACCTTCAAGAATTGAGTTTCAATTATTAGATGAAATTACAATTATCTTTACCGAAATCCAACCAGATACATTTATTATGGGTAGTCCAGATGATGAGATAGATAAGAAGGATACTGATAATGACGAATTATTGCACCGAGTTTCAATTACTCAATCTTTTTGGATATCAATATATGAAGTAACAAATGAACAATACTTATGCTTTGATCAGAAACATTCTAGTGGGGAGCATTATGATGATCCAAAACAACCCGTAGTTAATGTTACTTGGGATAATGCTTTTTCTTTTTGCGAATGGATCTCAAATTATCTGGGTAAAAATATCAATTTACCAACTGAAGCGCAATGGGAATATGCTTGTCGAGCTGAAACAACTGAACGAAGATATTGGAAAGAGGATAGTGGTAGTTTGCAAACATGTAAATATGCAAATGTTGCAGATATGTCATATAAGAAATTAAGAAATAATATTACAAACTACTTCAAATGTAACGATCAATATATGTTTACCGCACCGGTAGGACAATTTCTTCCAAATAAGTATGGATTATATGATATGCAGGGAAATGTTTATGAATGGTGTTTGGATTATTATAGAAAATATCCAGATTTAGATCAAGTTGATCCTAAAGGACCAACAGAAGGAAGTAAACGTGTTCTCAGAGGTGGATCGTTTACAAGTGCTGCTGGAGATATACGCTCAGCAGATAGGTTTAGTAAGACACCAAATTACAAAAAAGAAACTGTTGGATTTAGAGTAGTTCTTATACCGTAGTTAATGGAGGTGTATTTAATGAGAAGCAATATCAATTACATTGCATGGGCGTTTCTTTGTACGATTCTGATCGGAGCGGCATCTCCCCTGCAAGCGGCCTCATCGAATTCGATCGCAATAGAAGCGCAGGATCTTACCGGCCTGCGTGGATTACGGCCTGTATCCGGTGGAATTCCCATCGCGGAAGGAGAAGCGCCGGAAGGAACAACGTTCACGCTGCTCGATGAAAACGGCGCCCCTGTCCCCTGTCAAACATCCACACTAGGCGTATGGAAAGATAAAAGCGTCAAGTGGACACTGCTAAATTTCCAAGCCGATCCACCTCCCAATGGAATGAGTCAATATCAACTCGTCTGGGGAAAGGAAAATCCACAAGCCAATCCCAAAATTCCAGTTGAAGTGGAAACCGGCGCCATTCCCATCCTGCGCACCGGCGCTCTCACAATCCGCCCCATTGAAACCGGTGTCCTGCGCATAGCGGAACGGTTGGATATTGCGTTCACGCTCGATCGCGCCAACGGCGTTGTCGAATCGATCGAGGTGGAAGAAGAAGGATCGATACGATCAACGCTTCGGTTGAAAGGATCGTTTCAAACAAACGAAGGCGCGCGGATTGTTAGCTTTCAAATGATAGTCTCGATCTATGCCGGATTATCGAAAATCTTTCTCGAACCGTTAATCCTCATCGATCCAGAGGAAGAGATTATTCAATACATCCACGATCTAAGCCTGCGGTTCAAAATTCTCCATCCGCTCCAGTCCGCTAAAATCGGAGGTGATACCGAATGGCATGGGGGAGCGGAATCCAATGTACGGCTCTTTCAAATCGATGATAGACAATACGAAATTGAAGGAACCACTCTCAAAGGAGAGAAAGCGCCGGGTTGGGCGGAGATCACGGATGAGCAAGGAACGATGGCGTTCGCGATCCGGGATTTCTGGCAGGAATGGCCCAAGAGCATTGCAGTGAAGGATAACCAACTGGCGATTGGTTTATTCCCTTCTTTTGAAGCAGGCGCCTTTGATCATATGGAACCTTGGTACAAATACGATTATCTGTTCAAAGACAACACATACCGCCTGCGCACAGGCCAAGCGCGCCGGTGGCGGATTTGGATCGATCTGGAGGGAAACGGAGCCGCATTAGTGAAACATGCCAACGCGCCATTGGTTCCATCCACCGATCCCAAACAAGCGATCGCGGCGGGAGTATGGGGCTGGATTGCCCCCGCGGGCTCTCCAGGAATGGATGAGTACGACCGATGGGCCGAGAATCTTTTCTTCAATGGTTATTGCCACTCGATTAAAGAACAACGCGATTACGGCGCGATGAATTGGGGCGATTGGTTCGGTGAACGGCGCGTCAATTGGGGAAACCACGAATACGACACTCCCAAACATATCCTGGTCCAATTCGCGCGGACAGGCGATCCACGCTATTTTCATATGGGAGACACCGCCGCGCGGCATACAAGCGAAGTGGACGTTGTCCATTTTATCAATGAGGATTTAAGGCGCTATTTCAACGAGAGCTCCGATTATCCAGCGCGGCCGGGAATCGTTCACCAACATATGGTTGGACACGTCGGTGGTTTTCATAGCATGGAACAAATGAAGGAACTGTATCTCTCCTTCAATGTTGGAAACACCGATAATCCATACATTTGTTGGAGCCCATTCAACCTGGGGCACATCTGGACGCAGGGAATGGTCTATCAATATTTTCTCACGGGCGATCCCTGGGTAAAAGAGACAATCCAAAAGATCGGCGATAATCTCAGACCTCCTGAGCTGGGCCGGGGGATTCCGTAGAGTTGATGATTTTGGCAAGATACCTTTTTGGGGATAAAAACGATCGATCCAAAAAGGAGCCCGGTTGATGCCACAAGGATTCTTACCCCACTTTGCCGATGTCGAGGAAGGCTACATCACCGATGTACTCTCGTACCGGAAGCAGGACGGTTCGGTCTATTATTTTCATGGCGCCTTTCCTATTTACACGCATCCGGAAACCGATCAAAAGAGTTTCCGTTTGATTACCAGTCAGTTTGTCGTGAACGGGCAATGCACGCAAATGGAGATTGTCCGAGCGTTTGGCGTGAGCGCGATCAGCGTGAAGCGGTGGGTCAAGAAATACCGGAAAGGCGGAGCGGCGGCGTTTTTTGAAACGCCTCGAACGCGAGGCGCGCATGTCTTGACAAAAGACGTCCTCCAGCAAGCGCAAGAGTTCTTGAACGAGGGGCTCTCTCGAGCGGAGATCGCCGATCAGTTGGGCCTTAAGCGGAATACGTTGAATAAGGCGATCCAAGCCGGCCGCCTGGTGGAGCCGCTAAAAAAAACGATGCCGGAGGCCGCCCGAAAAGCGAGCGAAGCGTAGAAGACAGCCAAGCGGCGATGGGGATGGGCTGTACGCGAATGGTGGAGCGGGTCTGCGCGGCGACCGGGCAGTTGGAGGAAGCCCCGACTCGTTTCGAGACGGAATTGGATGTGGCGCAAGGCGGCGTGTTATGGGCGATGCCCGCGTTACTCGCCAACGGGCTGCTGAAGAATGTCTCGAAGAACTTTTCTCTCCCCAAAGGATTTTACAGTTGCGTCCACATTTTTATTGTGTTGGCTTTCATGGCGTTGACGCGGATCAAAACGCCGGAACAGTTGCGCTATCATCCCGCGGGGGAAGGGGGCAAGTTACTGGGCTTAGATCGAATTCCCGAAGTGCGGACCCTGCGGGAAAAAATCAAAATTCTCGCCCAACCAGACCAGATCAAAGAATGGGGGGACGAATTGTCCCGGGAGTGGATGGAGGCGGATCCGGACGCGGCGGGCGTTTTATATGTCGATGGTCATGTCCGCGTCTATCACGGTTCGCAAACGAAACTGCCCCGCCGCTATGTCGCGCGTCAACGATTATGTTTGCGTGGACTCACCGACTATTGGGTGAACGACGGCGAAGGCCGCCCCTTCTTTGTGGTGAGCACTCCATTCACCACCGGCTTGTTGGATCGGCTCAAACAAGACATTGTTCCACAGTTGCTAAAAGATGTTCCCCATCAACCCACAGCCGAAACCCTCGAATCCAATCCTTATTTCCACCGGTTCATCCTGGTGTTCGACCGGGAAGGCTATAGCCCTGAGTTCTTCGCTCAGATGTGGGATTCGCGGATCGCGTGTCAAACGTACCGCAAGTTTCAGGGAGAAGATTGGCCAGTTTCAGAATTCGAGACAGTGAATGTGCGTCTGCCTGGTGGGCATGAATCGCCGATGCGCTTGGCCGAGAGAGGCGTCTTTCTGGGAGGAAAAATCTGGGTGCGGGAGATTCGCAAGTTGGGGGATACAGGGCATCAAACCGCTGTGATCAGTACGGATTATACATCGGATGCGAGTCAACTGGCGGCGCATATGTTCGCGCGTTGGTGTCAGGAAAACTTCTTTCGGTACATGATGGAACACTTTCATTTAGATGGACTTATCGGGTATGAAACGGTCTTGCCGGATGAGACGATGAAAGTGGTGAATCCGGCCTATCGGAAATTGGAAAGTCAGATCAAAAGCCTGGCGGGGAAAAAGACTCGAAAGCAAGCGGAATTCGGCGCCCTTGTCCTAAAGGAATCCTCCGATCCGAAAGAGATCGAATGCTATGAAATCCAGAAAGGCGCCCTCCTTGAAGAGATCGGAGGGATGGAGAAACAACTCGATGAGTTCAAGCGGAGCCGGAAGCAAACGAAAAAGCATATCGCGTTTGTGGACTTGCCAGAGGAGGCAAAATTTCACCAATTGGCTCCAGCGAAGAAACAATTCATGGATACGATTCGAATGATTGCGTATCGGGCGGAAACGGCGATGGTGGCAATCCTGCGGGAGGTGCTGAGCCGGGGAGACGATGCGCGTTCGTTGGCGCGGGAAATCATGACCACCGAGGCGGATCTGATTCCCGATGAAGAAAAAGAGATTCTCACGGTTCGGCTCCATCACTTGACCAACCGCCTTTCCGATCAAGCCGCCCGTCATTTGGCCGCTCAATTGAATGAAACCGAAACCATTTATCCTGGCACGAATCTACGTCTCGTTTACCAATTGGTGTCAGATCAATATCCCCCAGATCAGGAGGCCTGAATCTAGTCCAGCTCGTTCTCGATCGGAAATTCAAATTCAAAGGGCACAGTCACTGCGGCCGGGTCAACGGCTGGACCATGCTCGCGATCGCGGGCGCTTCCGAACTGAATCCGCTTGATCCACGCTATCTCGAAGCGATGAAACTGCTCGCCGATGACGCCCTTTCCGAGCAGGATCCCAACTCTGGGGGGTGGCATTACACACTCCCTTGGGGGCACTGCAACTGCAAAACGAAGCATGTGGGAGAAGCGGGCTTTATTGGATCGATTCGGATCAACGGTCTATGCGAATATTACGAACGGACAGGGGATGAGCGCATTCCAGATGCGGTTCGCCGGGCCGTGACGCATCTCAATCGAGACACGTGGCAGGAACAATACAGCGGATGGCGCTACACGTCATGTCCCGCGTCTTCATCTGGACCGGGCCGTCAAACCGGCGTGACGGTCATGGCTCTCGTGAACAGCGTAAAACTCACCGGTGATCCCGAACATTTACGCATATTAAAAAAAGCCTGGAAAGCCAAATTTGAACGGTTAAAAACAGCCCCCGCCTCAAGTCCCGGTTTTGGAAAAACCTACTCAACCATTGTTTACGGCTGCCCGGAAGCAATGAACCTATTCATAAACGGAGGCCAATACACGGAATCGGCAAAGGAAGAATGATTAAGTAAGGTTTTCTGGCTCATCCGGTGAGTGAGTGCGTTTCGAAAAAACGAACCGAATTCTTTAAAAAAGAGTGGGTAGCAAAGGCAAGGCGTTTTTCTGCCTTTGCCTTATTCCAAACCATATTCGAATAGCGCAATAACTGATATCCCTCTAATTCTATGTGATCATTGTTGGAAGAGATCATTAATAAGTACTCACTTGCCAAATAAACCATATTCTGTAAACAAAACAAAATCACTCCGCATCCGCCCCAGTCTCAAAAGAGAAAAAGGTCCCCCATTCCCCTGCAACACCATGATTATCCCGCGCCCGGACCTTCCAATAATACGTGGTCCCTGGATTGAGAAAACTCTCTGGAACTTTCCATTCACAACGATCCGATCCAACATTCCGATAGAGGGATTGTGAAACCGGCCACCGGCAATCCGGACGCAGGCTCACTTGGATCTGGTAATCCTCAATCCGGTCTCCCTCATCCAGATCATGCGCAGGTTCCCATTGAAGCGTTGGTGTGAGTGTGTCAAACTTTGATGGAGACACGCAGGCTGTAACCATCCCCGGAGCGTGGTTGTCATCCACTTCCCGCCATTTGAATGTAATGCGCGCGTTGACTTTGCCATCGGATCGCGTCCGGCAGCGAATTACATTCTTTCCCAGTGAAAGCGCGGGCAAACTATGTGGGGAAACCTGCAGATCCGTCACGGATTTAAACCACTCCACCCCCGCCTGCGCGGGTGGATTCGCGTCAGCGGAACTTTTTAACGTGAAACCGATCTCATAGTCGTAAGCGGGAGTGTCGTTCAAAATATTCTGATCGAGATCCACTTCAATCTCCTTTGTACCGTTTCCCCATTGGTATGTGTAGAGATCACCTTCCCCCCAGCCGGGTTTGCCATAGGATACACTGGCGAACGCGCCGTTGTCTTTTCGAAGCCGGACCCAGAACCGCCCCCCCACGATGGGATACGCGCTGTCAATCGGCAGCGTGAACCGGGATGGGCGTGAATAGTTTTCATCATGCAGTTCTTTGACATGGATAGCGGGCGTTTGACCATCTTCCTGTGTAGTCGTGACATTCTCGATCACATGAATGTACTCACGCATGTCGACAGTGTCTATATCTGGTTCCCAAATCAATCGGCCGTTCGCATAGCGTTCCGGCACTAGAGCCCTTTTATGACGGTTCTCGTGTTTGTTAAGAACAGGTTCCCACCAGCGGATCAGTTTCTCACCCGGTTTGAGAGTATAGGCCATTGTATAGTTTTTTTTGATCTCACTATCGTAGCCCGTATCAATATAATTATCTTTTGACGTCGTGATATAGCGCACGAATTCCGCATTGCGGGAAGGTGGATCATCAGGCCGATCCCATTGTCCACGCGGGTGAATCGTGCGTTCGATCAACCAAGGATCATCGATCAATTCAGCGATCGGCGCCACGCTGCGGTTATCCCGGCTTAGATAAAACACTTTCACATTCCCATCAAAGAAATGCCAGCCGCCGTTATAAAAAATCTCATTGACGGTATGTCCCCAAATCTCCTGCACCCGCGCCTCAAGACCCGCCGCGAGACAGAACGCCTTGATCCAGGCGGCGGTGTGACCGCAGATCCCGTAACCATATCCATTCATCGCCCGCACAGGATGAAGATCGCTTTTATCAGCGGGGGAACGCTGAAATCGTTTCCAATGTACCCATTCCCAAATCGCGAACGCTTTTTCCTCATCCGTTTCGCAGCCTTCTGTAATCTCCGCCACCATCGATTCAATATCGAACCAGTCGTACCGCCCATTCACCGTAATCCGTGGATCGGAAAGAGGATCGCCGCTCAAGTTCTCAATCGCAATCTCGACATTCTCCGGATCGAGCGTCCCATCAACCTCAATCGTGAATTCCGCATCAGATTCCGTTACTACTTGGCTGAATGTTTTCAATTCCCCCGCCATAAGAGAATCCACGAAGAATAAAATAGAAAACAAAATCATCAAACATACGAACGGCATATATAGATCATTCTTCGACATGCTGCGCCTCCAAAAAGAAATAAAATCCTTATTCAAATTCACAATATCAAAAACAAACAAAGAAAGATAGCCGAACTCATACGCCAAATAAATGAGAAAGCTTTACAAAAAAGAAGTCCACGGTCACAATCCCCATCCTGAATATCCTGCCTATCCTATGTATCCAGATTCAGACAAAAAACAAAGGAAACAACACTCATTTATCCCCCATCGGCCCCACGTCATGAAATGGATTCGAAAAACGCCCCCGTCCCCACTCCCGCATGTTTTCAAGTGTCTGCGCGCCATCCTCATAGTATGATTCGTTAAATTGCGAAAGGTGTTTTTCCCAAAGTTCATCCCGGATCGGCCGCCAATGCGCAGGCGTTTGAACGAGATTCATCTCTTCCATTCTTGTATAGAGTTCATCCGCAATCAACTGATGGCCTTTAATATTCGGATGCACATGATCCAGTAACCATTCAGCGCCTGGAATGTCATGTTCCGACTGTTCTTCAAACAATGCTTTCATATTAACCAGTGGAAGCCGATATTGCGATGCGGTTTTTAATACAATCTCATGCATCGGTTCCAACATCCGCAGTGGACAGATGTCTTCCTCCTTCGCTTGAATGTACCAATGTTTCGCTTCTTTGTACCGCTTCAGCCGCTCACAGCATTTCCCCATCTGGTATAAAAGCCCAGCGTGCCGGTGATCGATGGAAGCCGTCTTTTCAAGCAGCGCCATCTTACCCTGTACATCCGAATCATCAAGAGCGTCCGCTTGATCCCATAGATCGAGAATATAATTCACATGCCGTTCGGACAGATTGAAATTAAATTCCGATTTAAATGGAGGGCAGTCTTTCAAATTCGAAACCGGATTCATCAGAATGACAGGTGTCCCCGCGCCACGGCAAATGCGGATCATGGTTTCCAGATTCAGGTTAAAATGTTCGATAACATCAGCGCGCCATGTCTCATCCCGGTGATACGAATTCCATCCATTGTGCTGGTCGAGTTTGGCCTCGATCTCTGTCGGCAGAACCGTCTTGGATGAATGATCGCCATCCGTACGTAGCGCGCGGTTGGGGGAAAGGAATTTGTACGCGTGAGAGTAGGTATGAAGTGAGAGCAAACCCTGATGCAGCCAAAGCAGAACGCGCGGTTTCTGTTTGATACGCCAGTAGGTCCGGTCTTCTAGAAATTCATTATGCCCCGTGCAGAGTATATATAAATCCGGCTCATAGCGCAGCGTCTCCCGCAAGAGAGGAATTAAGCGATAACTCGCGTAGGATATCCCCCCGCAATTCACTACTTCCCAATTCGTCTCAGGCCGCGCCGCTTGCAGATTGAATTGAAGCCAGGCCGTAAATGACGACACCGCATGATAGGGCCGCCCCTGCACGGTGGAACCGCCCAGGCAGAAAATCCGGAACGTATCCGGCCCTTTCTTCGCCTCGAACGACTGGGGGCAGAAATATCGATACCGCTCCTCCGCTGTCTCGTAACGTTGTCCCGATTCGTCAAGAACGAAGAGGGAACGCAGACCGATAAAAGAAACATAGGGATCGTCAAAATCAAATGTGGGATACGGAAAACAGATGCGTACAATCAGTTCAATTACAACGAGTGGCGAAAGAACAACGGCGGCCGCCGAAAAAAAAACATACACTTTCGCAACCGTCCGCGCTGTCGAGTGGATGGATTGACTTCGGTTGTGTTCATGATTCCCAACTCATATACCTTGAACGAATATCCGAAAGCGCTGGAAATTCACTTCTATAGGTTAACAGCGATGAATGATCCAATTCCGCTTCAATGAGCCTCTCGTGGTTTCCCGCGTCCGCGATTTGTTTGCCGCGTGGATCGAGAATCAGACTGCGGCCGGAATAGGATAATTTCGGATCGGTTCCGCAGCGGTTTACGCCCACCACATAAGCTTGATTCTCAATCGCGCGCGCCGTCAACAATGTCATCCAATGCGATTCGCGCGCCTGCGGCCAATTGGCGATGACGATAAATAAATCCGCCTTCCGCAACACAGCCCACCGGAAAACCTCTGGAAACCGCAGATCATAGCAGATGAAGGGCGCAACAGTAAAATCCCCCCATTGAAATGTAATGAGAGATTCACCGGATTCATAATGCTTTGTCTCTCCTCCAAAGGTGAAAGGATGGAGTTTACAATACCGCGCGATTACCTTACCCGATGGATCGCAGACCACGGCTTCATTCCGCCCAAATCCTTCAGGTGTCCGAATCGTTAATCCCCCCACGACATAGGATCGATAGTCAATTGCAAATGATCGTAGAAACGTCTCCGTCTCACCCGATTTACTTTCCCCAATCTCTTCCACATGCATACTGAATCCCGTAGCGAACATCTCCGGTAGAACAATCAGGCTATTGTTTTCTATGTTAGCGCGTTCAAGAAGCGCGCGTGTTTTCTCAAAATTCGCTGCTTTGTTTTCCCAGACAATATCCAGTTGTACACCGATGACTTTCATTCAAGTTACGCTCCTAGAATCGATTGCAAGCCATTGACAAGCCGTCCCACGCCTTCGATCGCGGTCTCTTTTTGCAAGGCGCCATAAGCGATGCGGAAATGACAGCCTTCGTTGATTCCAAAGGCCCGCCCTGGCATCACAGCGACGCCATGTTCGCGAATCAATTGTTCCGCCAGTTTCATCTCATCGAATTCATCGTTTATTTTTAAGAGGAAATAAAACGCCCCTTGCGTAGGTATGATAGCGCAGCGATCGCGTAATCGTTCAAATTCTTGAAGAAGAATCCCTCGTACTTCCGCAATCTCCGGGATTTTACTTTGACAATAGGACGCGCCCACCCGCATCGCGCCGTACGCGGCGTATTGAGAGATCACTGGTGGACAGATCAGGATCGTGTCCTGAATTTTATGAATCGGCGTTTCCAGATGAGCGGGATAAACCATATACCCAATACGCCAGCTGGCGAATCCATAGGCTTTGGATAACGAATAGAGAGAGATCGTATGTCCATCAGCCCCGGCGATCGACCCTGGTGAAAAGCGCTTCGCATCACCGTAGGTGAAATATTCATACGCTTCGTCATGGATATGATAGATCCCATGCGTTTTGCAGAGTTGATTGATCTCGCGCAGCGCCGATTCTGGATACACCGCGCCGCTGGGATTGTTGGGAGAAACCGTCACAACCGCCCGTGTTTTTTTCGTGATCGCATGGCGGATAAATTCGAGATCGGGTTGGTATTCATCATCGGTTGGAACACGGACCGGTTTACTGTCCGCGATCTGAATCGCCATTTCATGATTGAAATAATAGGGCGTCAACAGAATAAACTCATCGCCGGGATCGGTGATAGCCAACACCGCGTTCATAAACGCCATGTTTCCCCCCGCCGTGACGCACAACCGGTAACCTTCTTCCTTCCGCGAGATCTGAATGCCGTTCTCAGATTCCAATTTTTTCCGGATGACATCCCGCAGCGGTTTGATCCCCTGCACGGCATGGTACTTGTGATTCTCTCCATTCTTCAAAAATTCCTCGATCTGTTTGATCGCCTCCGGTGGAGGACCGTAATAAACCACTCCCTGTCCCAAAGAAATCGTTCCCGGACGTTTCCTCACCATATCTCCGATAATCGGAATCAATGGAGATTGAACTTTTTGAATTCGCTCGTTTAGTTTCATAAGTATCTTGCTCTATACATTTGCTTACACCGCTCCTCGTTCCTATATTAAGGGTGGCAAGGGCAAGGCGTTTTTCTGCCCTTGTATAATTCCAGATAAGTCAACATGAAACAATACCTTTCTGATTCCTTTCAATCAACTTTATTTGTCTTTTTCATGCCGCGCCCCGTTTCGGAGCCGAGGTGGCCAGATCCATGATTTTTTCCTGCGTGGCTTCCTCCCGTGAGAATTCACCGGCGAGAGTTCCTTCGCTCATGACAAGAATCCGGTCGGCCATACCCAATACTTCAGGAAGTTCCGATGAGATCATCAGAATCGCGGCGCCCTGCCGCAGCAGATCGTTCATCAGAAGATAGATCTCACGTTTCGAGCCGACATCGATACCCCGTGTAGGCTCATCAAAAACAAAAAGTTTCGAATTCGCCAGCAGCCATTTCGCCAACACGACTTTCTGCTGGTTTCCACCTGATAAATTCTGGACAATAGTTTCCGCCGATGGAGTCTTGATATTCAAATCATCAATCGACTTGGCGGGCCGTATTCTGTTCCCGTTTTTTCAGGATCATGGAAAACCGGCAAAATTCCTTCAATGTCGGCAGCGTCACATTCTCCCGCACCCGCATCCCCAAAATCAAACCCTGACCCTTGCGGTCTTCTGTCAGGAGACAGATCCCTTTCCGGATCGCCTGATGGGGCGATCGAATCCGTACCGGCTGACCGTCTAGATAGATGGAGCCTTCTTCCAACCGGTCCGCCCCAAAGATCATACGCGCGATTTCCGTCCGGCCCGCTCCGACCAAGCCCGTCAGCCCAACAATCTCCCCCTGCCGGATCAAGAAAGAGACGTCCCGTACGAAACCGCGGCTCAATCCCTCCACGCGCAGCAATTCGTTTCCCGGCGGAAACGTCTTTTTAGGAAATTCATCCGTGATCTTCCTTCCCACCATCATTTCAATGATCCGCTCCCGGTTCATGGATCGCACGTCTTCGGTTCCGATCAACTCTCCATCACGCAGCACCGTCAACCGGTCGCAGATTTCAAAAATCTCCTCCAGCCGGTGAGAGACGTAGATCACACTCACGCCCTGTTCTTTTAAGGCGCGGATCAGGCGGAACAGGTTGTCCAGTTCATGCAGCGTCAGCGTCGCGGATGGTTCATCCATCGCGATGATTTTGGCGTCCACCGAAAGCGCTTTGGCGATTTCTACCATCTGCTGCTGCGCGATCGAGAGGCGGTTGACGGGGATATCAAGATCGAGAGTGATCCCGAGCCGCTCCAAAATGGCGGCCGCATGTTGGCGCTGTTTTCGAAAATTGACAAATCCCAGTAAGGACGGTTCCCGCCCTAGGAAAATATTCTCCGCCGCGCTCAATTGGGGGATCAAGTTAAATTCCTGATAGATGATAGAAACACCAAGCGCCTGCGCCTTGTGTGGAGAGTCAATACTCACCCGCCGGTCTTGAATGAGAATCTCTCCGGAGTCCATACTCTCCGCCCCCGCGAGGATTTTCAACAGCGTCGATTTCCCCGCGCCATTCTCCCCCACCAGCGCATGTACCTCTCCTTCCCGCACATGAAAATCAATCCCCTTCAACGCCTGCGCGCCCGGATACCGTTTCGAAATCCCATTCATCGCAAGAAAAGGCGCCGTCTCCATCACAATCAAAACTTCCTTTCATATTCCAACTGTAGAGTCACAACAAATGTCTACTTCCTTATTCAGAGTGGGTGGCCAGGGCAAGGCTTTTTTCTGCCCTGGCTTTATTCCTAAGAACTGTAGAACTGTAGGGTGGGCTAAAAGCGGAGCGTAGCCCACCATCTTGATAAATCGCTTACTTTAAAAATTGTAGAAAAACTAACATTCGTTACTATACGAATACTTTATTATAACGAAAAATTTCCATGAATATATATCATAATGTAACTCATTCATTATTCGGTGGGCTACGCTGCGCTTTTAGCCCACCCTACTCGATACTACAATCCTAACTTCCTCCGCCACAGAAAAAGACTCCCACCATGATCCTGACTGCATTCCTCAAGATAGCGATCCCGCGCAGCCGAATCACCGTTCTTTTCTGCTATTAGCGCTAATTGATAAAAAACTCGTTCGGTCCATCCCGACTCTTTATAACTGTCTAAAAATCCAGTAAAACGCTTACGCGCCAGCGAGAAATTTTCTTGCTCGAACGCCGTCACAGCCAGGTAATACTCCGCGTCCTCCCGCGCTTCCATTGATAATTCTGAAGAAGACAGCGCCGTGCGCAATTCCGTCTCCGCTTCCTCGTACGCGCCCAGAAGCAGCGCCCGCCGCCCGCGCCGGATCGGATTTAAATACCCATAAACACGCTTGTACATCGCCCGCCGGGCGGGATTTGTCTTATGGGTCAATCGGAAGAGATACGGCAGGCTGGTGTATTTCCAAGAAACGATCCGGTCACTGTCCGGCTCTGTCTGGGGAATCGCCACAGCCCGTGGCGGTTGTCCCAAGGCTTGCAAATGGTGGACCGGTTCAATCAATTGGGACAATAGAATAAATCGTGGCGTAAACGATTCCCATTCCAGATCGTGACTGGGGTGCGTTTCCCGCATCGAATCCGCGTTCTCTTGATAGACACCAAATCGGCGGATAGAGTCAATGTAAGTTTGCACCGGTTTGACAGTTGAACCAAACGCGCGGATCGACACCTTTGTTGGATTGACAAGAAAGTTTGCGGGGAAGGGAACCGGAGGATCCCCGGCCACATTAAGAAGCACGTATCCATAAGAGGGATCAAGTGGAATCCATTGCTCCTCACACAAACACAGTGCGATCGAATGAACGCTTTCAGCCGACTGCGAAACGTCATACAACAAAAGGCGTAAATTATCAATATACGCCGCGTGCAGCAGCTGCGTTAAAATCCAGGCCAGCTCTTCACACATGCCCGATCCACGAATCAGCGCGGATAGAGAGTGGTCAGTATAATACGGTTTTCCCTCCATCCCAAATCGAACATGGCGGTACACAAAATCCAGCAGAGACAAAATCCGTTCCATCGGCGCAGTCCGGTTTCGAATGAGCCGCGAAGCGATGCGATCCATCCAAAGAAAGCGCCCCATATAACGCATGTCTTCTTCCGAAAAACGAGACGCTCGGAAACAATCAAAGAATTCCCCTTCTTTTTTTAAGAATGAAGGATAACTGACACGGATATTGCTATTCGAAAGTTCACTGGATTGGAATACTTCATTAAACGTTTCACAGGCCTTATCCCAATTCTCCATCCATACATACGCGAATCCACAGAGAATCTGTCTACGCTGTTCCAGTTCCGCCTCGTTGAATGGTTTGGAAAGACAATCGAGCGCTTCTTCAAAACGCCGTTCTTCAAGCAACGTATGAGCTTTCAAAAGCGCATCACCCTTAGCGTTACATGGAAATAATGTCAGCGCCGGCGCCAAGATAAAAACAAAGAATATGAATCGATTCAAGACTGTGTATAACATAGAAAAAATATTCGTTTTGACAATGATCGAGAGTAAGGATTACTATAGCGTGGGATTGAGAGTAGAGGAATGGATCGCTTTATTCGTCTGAACCATGATTCTAAGGATTAAAAGATGACCATGATTAAAAATCAAGAAAATCAAGCGAATCAAGTAAGACAGCGCCAGCTGGCTGGCTTTTTAATCATGGTTCAGACAAAAGAAAAACCCAGCCATTCAAGGCTGGGCGTGTTAAATCGATCTGCAATTAATAAAAGAATTGAATTTTGATAATCTTTATCCCATATAAGGATACCGCCAATCTTTCGGTGGAATAAACGTTTCCTTGATCGTGCGCGGCGAAACCCAGCGTTCCAGATTCAACCACGAACCGGCCTTGTCATTGGTTCCGGACGCGCGGCTGCCGCCGAATGGCTGCTGACCCACCACGGCGCCGGTCGGTTTGTCGTTCACATAGAAATTCCCCGCCGCATGACGCAGAATCGAGGACGCCTTCACAATCGCCGCCCGGTCTTGCGCAAAGATGGAACCGGTCAACGCGTAGGGGCTGGTTTCATTGCAGAGGCGTAGCGACTCTTCGTATTCCTTCTCTGGATAGACATAAATCGTCATAACCGGGCCAAAGATTTCCTCCACCATCAACTTCGACTTGGGCTCGGAACTGACAACGATGGTCGGTTCAATGAAATACCCCTTTGATGAATCGTAATTCCCACCAGCGATGATCTCAAAACCAGCGTTGTTTTTCGCGTAGTCGATGTATTCCGTGATGGTTTTAAACGCTTTTTCATCGATCACCGCGCCCATGAAATTACTGAAATCACAGATATCTCCCATTTTGACCTGCTGGGTTTCCGCGATCAATTTTTCTTTCACGGTGGGCCAGATGCTATCCGGGATATACGCGCGGCTGGCCGCCGAACATTTCTGCCCCTGATATTCAAACGCGCCGCGAACGAGGGCCGTGACTAAAGCGTTGATATGGGTGGAGGTATGCGCGAAGATGAAATCCTTCCCACCGGTTTCCCCAACGATGCGGGGATACGAGAAGTACTTTCGGATATCGGAACCGATCGCCAGCCAAATCGTCGAAAAGACATACGTGCTGCCTGTAAAATGCACGCCTCCCAGATCCAAGTGATCGAGCGCCGGGGGCGCCACCACAGGACCGGGGCCGGGAACCATATTGATTACGCCGTCCGGCATACCCGCTTCCTGCAGGATCTTCATAATGTAATACGCGGGCAGCGTCGCGCTCGAAGCCGGTTTCCACACGACCGAATTCCCCATCAACGCCGGCGCGGTCGGCAGGTTCCCGGCGATCGATGTAAAGTTAAAGGGCGTGATTGCGAGGACAAAACCTTCCAGCGGGCGGTGTTCCATATAATTAAGAATACCCTGTGTGGACTGAGGTTGATCGCCGTACACCTCTTCCATGAAATGCGGATTGAAGCGCCAAAAATCGATTAGTTCACAGGCCGAATCGATTTCCGCTTGATGGCAGGTCTTGCTCATGCTGAGCATAGTCGACACGTTGAGAACGTTCCGGTATTTTGTCGAAAGCAGTTCCGCCGCCCGCAGCAGAATGATCGCCCGCGCGTCCCAGGGCATTTCCGACCATTCCTTTTTCGCCGCGTTTGCGGCGTCGATGGCTTGATGCGTCTCTTTCTCACTGGCTTGATGGTACTGACCGAGAACTTGTTCCCGATTGTGGGGGCAGCGGATATCCACGAGATTCCCCGTTCGCACTTCTTTCCCGCCAATAATCAGTGGAACTTCAACAGGCGTGGAAAGCATTTCCTTCAACGCTGATTCCAAACTAGCGCGTTCCGGCGAGCCCGGCCTGTACTCGTAAACCGGTTCATTCACCGGCGAAGGAATTTTAAAAATCCCATTAAACATATTGACCTCCAATAAATGATAGTAATTCAGATTGATAAAGAATCGATTCTGAACGATGGGATGGAAGAACATAGCTGCAACAAATGCGCATTACATAAACGAAACAGTATAGCGTTGTTATTTGGTCTGTGGAATGCGTGTATGACACGAATCGTTGAATTGAATTACTCTGGCGAGATTCTAAGGGATGGGCGATCGTCGGATAAAAAAGCTTATCTTGAAAGTGAGTACGTTTTTGTTTGATAATTTTTTCTATTTCATGGAAGAATGCGGAAACATGTTCGCCCAGCCTTAAAAGGCTGGGCTAGTATCGAATGTCCCTTTGGGACAAAAGAAAATAGCCCAGGATTTTAATCCTGGGGAGTAAGGGATGTACTATCTTTATTTAAGAATGTGGGTTGTCCAATCAATGTTCAACTCCCTTCTAAATTCCCCCAATCCTGAGAGGAAAAAAAGTTCTTCATGCCTTTTTTCTACATTTATAATCCCCCCTGCAATTTCTCCTGCATGATTCCTAAAATCTCTTGATCCATTGAAGCCAATCCTTTCGTGGCGATGCGGCCCAGGTTATGAAGGGACGCGTAACCGGTATCCCCTACGATTCCATCGGTGTGGGGGATGCCCACCCCGTTCATCGCCAGCGTGGCCGACCGGAAAGCGGCGTCTACGGTGGTCATGGTTTTGAGCGCGCAGCCGATCTTGGCCCCATCGCAGATCATTCCCGTCACGTTTCCAACCATATTATTAATCGCAAGGCCGATCTCTTTCTCCGTTCCTCCATGCAGCCGGACAAGTCCCGCCGCGAGGCCGATCCCTGCTGAATTTGAACAACCACAAGCCGCTGAAAGTGTACCTAAAAAATACGTCGTCGCCGATGTCACTAAACAAGCGAGCGCCAGCGACTCATCGATCAATTCTTTGTCGATCGCTTTATCTTCTCCCCAAATATGCAATGGCACAGAACACACAATCCCCTTATTCCCCGATCCCGCGAGGGAAGAAACCACATAATCCTCACCCCACATCCGCGCATAGACTCCCGCGCATACTAAAACGCTTGCCCGGTGAAGTGAGTCTTTCCCATTCAATTCGATAAACGGTTTTGGAAAGAGAGATAAACCATGCCGCGCGATCGCAAGATTCGACTGAACGCCGCTCTGCAGCTGGACGCGATCGCTCGATGTCAGTTTCCGGCTCATTTCAATCAGCGCTTCGAGAGGCTGCTCGCTTAACCATCGCCGGACGGATCCGTTAGCCGTTATGGATTTGTGAGATTCAATCGGTTGGGTATGACCATCCCGTTCAAGTTGGACTAAGCGTGTATGATCACCTTCAATCACGGCCCGTCCCACTCCATGTTCCCGGATCACCTGGCAGTCGATATACAATTGATCCTTCTCTTCCAGCACGTTGACGCGAACGTTTTGTCGATCGATTAGACCATTTGCCGCGTCCAAAATCGTTGGCGTAATCTGCCGGAAACATTCCAGTTTCGCCTCCGGATCGGGCAAAAAAGAACCAATCGCCACCGCCCACAATATCCCCCGTCTTATGCCCTGAATGTGGAATTCCAACGGCGTAGCAATTTTTATAAATCCGTGGATCGCATTCCAATTCCACAGAACGAATCGCGCCTTCCGCCTGTCCGGCGGCGCTCGCGGCGGCGTATGCGATGGACGCGGGTTCCGTGCAGCCCAACGCCGGTTTCCATTCTTCCTGCAAATACTCACAGAAATCCATTTTCGCCCTCATGATTGAACGGGATTGTTTGTAAGAATCATTATATCAAATTCAATGATTCCGCCATCAAAAAAGAACATTACGCTGAAGATCCCCATTCTGATCCAGTTGGGAAACGCACTCCTCATTTACCGGAAGGATTCACTATCCAGATCAACAAACTGCCCGCGCAACACTTCGAAAATCGCGGAATTATCCAACTCTCCCAAGCCCGATGAAACGCCTGTCTGAAGCATGATATGGTGCAATTGAGAAAGATACAGGGGCACACCCGTCTTTCGTCCCAGCTGAATTATGAGGTCCACATCTTTCAGATGCTGCGACAACCGCGCTTCCGGTTGATAGTCGCGGTTGATGATTTTGGGGCCTTTGGTATCCATCACGCGGGAATAGGAGACACCGGATTTGAGCAATTCCAAAATTTGAGGCAGGTCGATATTCAACGCGTCCGCTAACAACAGCCCTTCGCTCAACACGAATCGATTTAGTCCCAAAACTAAATTTACAACCAACTTGGCCTGACTGCCTTTCCCAACGTCCCCCATATGAAAAACGCGTTTCGCGAATGTGTCCAAAATATCCCGGCATCGATCGAGAGCCTCCTCCATCCCCCCGGCGGAGACAATCGCTTCCCCTTTCGCTACGTGCGTAGAAGAACCAATAATACACGCGTCGATATACGTTCCTCCCGCCTCTTCAATCCGTTGCGCGATCTCCTCGCAGTGTGAGGGATCACCCGTCGTTGTATCAATAATAGATACATGCGGCGCGGATGAGAGAATCCCCTCTTCGTGTAAGATCACATCCTTGACTACGTTTGAATTCGGCAGAGAAAGAACGATACGTGGCGCCTCTTTCGCGGCCATCGTGGAGGTGGAAACAATCCGGACGCCTTGCGCTTCCGCCTCCCGCCGCCGGTCTTCATTCAGGTCAAATCCAATCACATGAAATCCCGCCGCGAGAAATCGTTTTGCCAACGCGGCCCCAACAAGCCCTAAACCAATTAGCCCTATACATTGTTCGTCTGAACCTGAAATGGCAGTCATCTTGGTTCCTTTAATGTATGTTTCTCATTCTTCGGTTTGTCACAACCGCAGCAAAATACTGTGCTCCATAAATCAAAACAAAAACAATCGCGGCGGCCACAAGAAAACCCACCCACGATTGCCGATCCGGTTTCACTAGAAATAAGCCGAACGAATCAAATAATCGTTCCCGCGTTGGAATCGCTTCATCCAGCGGCAGTTCCAGTTTCTCCTCGGCGCCGATAGGGGTGTGAATCCGCACAAAAAAGCGATCGGTGATGGTTTGATTGATCGGCTGGGTGAATACACTCGCTAGACACCCACTAACAATCCCCACCGGTAGAAAACACGCGGTTTGATAGGCGATCGCAGGCGCGATGCCATAGACGCTGGATGGGAACAAATAATACTTTGCGACATACAACGTCAGCGCGGCGGTGAAGAAACTGACAAACACGCCGACGGTATTCATTCGTCTCCACAAGATCCCCATCCAGAACGAAATTCCAATCGACGCAGTAATCTGAAAGAAGGTAAACGCTCCTTCCAGCACTGTCGGAAACACCGTGGAGAAGAACAAAGCCAAGAGCACAATGACCAAACTCATTGTTCGTCCCACCGCGAGATAGTGTTTTTCATCACGTTCTTTCGCGAGATAAGCGCGGTACACATTCTCCGTGATGAGTCCGGATGTCGCGACCATCAGCGCGTCGCATGTGGACATCGCGGCGGCCATGATGCTGGCGAGCATCAATCCCCGCAGACCCGCTGGTAGAAGATCGGCGATGGCGTAGCCAAACACCCGCTCCGATTCTTCCACACCCAAACCGGGATACATGACCAAAGCGCACACACCAATCAACGCCCAACCCAACGTGCAGATGCGCTTCAAAAAATTGCCGTACGTCATCCCCACACGCCCTTCCCATTCGGTTTTTCCTGCTGAAGTTGTAGCCATCACTTGCGATTGCGCGACGATGCCGACCATCGCGTTCAATGATAAAAGACCAATCACAGGAATCGTGATCTGATGAGAAGAGATCAGGTCCAATATAGCTGGTGAAGCGCTTGTACGAATGCCCTCGAATCCTCCAACAGTCCACAACGCGAAGGGAACCATGAGAAACGACAAAAATATGATAAAAACGCTCTTGAATCAAATCCGTCACCACCGCCGCGACCAAACCCCCGGCGGCGCCGTAGATGATGAAAGACAGCGTCATGATCAACACCGCCGCCGTTTGCGAAATCGCCCCGCCGGTCATCGCCGAGATCACGAGTCCCGTTCCCTGCAAAAGAATCCCCATATTGATCGTCATCGAAAATGCGCTGACCACAACAAACAAAAGCGACGCGGACGGCCCATACCGGTCATGATAGATATCCGCCGTCGTTAACCGGCGGCTGCGGCGGAACACGGGCGCGAGCAGCCAGTAAAAAGGCGTGGTGAACATCCACTGCCACTGCACCCAGATCCCGGAAATCCCGTTTCGATAACACGCCCCGCTCACCGTGACGGCTTGGTCCGTGTGTGTTCCCGCGCCGAACGAATGGAAAATCATGAGAATTTTGCCAAACCGCCGCCCGGCCATAAAAAAATCTTCTCGCGTCCGAATGGTTGTTTTCGTCGCGAATCCGATAATGGTAATAATGACAAGGTATAGCGATACCGCAATCCAATCCCCCGTCTGCAAACCTAATATATGCGCGGTGTCATTCATTGTCATTCAATCTCATAACTAAAAGCATTCATTCCTGAGCGATATGGTTTAGAAAATCTTGGTAAGCCGATGACAAATCAAGAGATTCCTTCTCTGGAACGCTGTAAATATAGACACCGAAACAGAGCGAAAACGTTTCCCCTTGTTTGATTTCGATCCGGCTCGGTTTCTCTTTTGTAAACGCGTTCCGGCCAAATGGATTAGCGGTCAATAAACCGTAATCCCGCGCATGAAACCAGGATTGCCTGAAATTCTCCGGCGAGGTCATCAACGCAACGCCGGTCCGTCTTTCATTGATGATTCCGCTGTAATCGCACCAATCGGCTTGTTTACCCCAAACTTCAGATTCATTCTTCAATCCCGCGCTGTTCATAATTGTTCCACCGTTCTTGACAGTGAGTGGCGTCGCGGTTCGAACACCCAATCCCATCTCTTCCTGATCGCCGAAGTAAAAATCACCGGCGCTGGATGAAAAATCGGAATGGAAAATCAGAAGAACATACGCTGCCCGCGCTACGATGGAATACTCACATCTCTCCTGACAAATCCTCCGCTCTCCATCCGCCGTTATATAAGCGTTTTCCACGCTAAACGAGCCCCGCCCAATTCCGCCTTGTGGCGCATTAATAAATCGAGCATGCCGTGTCCGCGCCTTGTTGCGCCAAAAATCAGCGCCGCTTAGATCCCCGAACGACAGCCAAATTCCTGGATGATACGCCGCGTGATCGGTTGGATCAGAGCCGGAAACAGGCGGATGATTGCGGGTAACCTGGAATCCCCCCGGCGCGTGAACATCGCAAAAATAGGGGCGGGGGATCTCCGCATCCTTGTAAACATATACTGCAAAAGGATCGCCACCCATCTTGATCTCCAACCGCCCATCTTTTTCCTGAAACGAAACAAAAGGCAGATCCGGCGCGGATACGCAGGATTGCGTAAAGATCCAGCAAACGGCGAACAGCCAACCTATTTTGTTTCTATATTTATATATACGCATGATTGTCTTATCCTATTGAGGGCAATTCGTATTCTTTCCGGTATGTCCGGGTGAGCAGCACATTCGCCTCAGCGTCATCGATAAACTGCTGTTTTGTTGAGTCGAAGCGCAATTTTCGGCCCACACGGGTCAAAATGTTCCCAAAATGACATAACGATGCGGAACGGAATCCCTCCAAAATCGGCGCATTAAGCCCGTCTGGATTATTCGCTTTCACGCATGCAATAAAATTGCGAACATTCGCCTCAATATCGCTCCCCCCGCCGATTTTCTCCGGTTGCTGATCAATATAAGTGACAAAACATCCCTTGCGGCCGATCTCCAGTTTTCCTTTGTCTCCATAGTAGATCACGCCGTTGTCGTGCCCTTCCAGTTTATAATCGGTCCACAACCGCATTTCGTATTGGAGGTAACAATCTTCAAATTCATAGAGTATCGTCTGCGTATCCGGTGTTTCATGATCGTCGTCATAGAATAACTGGCCTCCGGAACCGCTGATCGTGTGAGGAAAAGCGACTCCCAATCCCCACCGGGCTGCGTCGATCTGATGAATTCCGTCGTTTCCGATATCCCCCGTGCCATAATCCCAATACCAGTGCCAGTTGTAGTGCCAGCGGTTTTTGCTGAAGGGCCGTACCGGCGCGGGGCCCAGCCAACGATCGTAATCCACGCCGGGTGGCGGGGACTGGTCCGGCTCCCGGCCGATGGGGCCTCGCAATTGATGGTTGATCGCCTTCGCCAGCCGGATTTTCCCCAGCCCGCCTTCGCGCAGGAACTGAATCGCGTCTTGTACGCCTTCACCGCTGCGGTGCTGTGTTCCATGTTGGACGCATTGTTTGTATTTTGCCGCGGCTTTGGCTAATAGAATCCCTTCGTGGATGTTATGGCAGCAAGGTTTCTCGACATATACGTGTTTCCCGGCCAATACAGCTTCCAGCGCAATTTTCGCATGCCAATGATCCGGCGTGGCGACGCTTACCGTGTCGATCTTCCGGTCGTCTAAAATCCGGCGGTAATCATTGTATTGCGCCACGTTAGAAGAATTGGGAAGCGAGGCGGCCGCTTTTTCCCGGCGTGTTGGATCCACGTCACAGACCGCGAGCACAACCACATCGTCTGAAAGACTGGAAAATAACCGGCAGTGCGTTCTCCCTTGACCGCCGGCGCCGATGACCGCGTGTCCCACACGTTCGTTTGGAGATCCTTGAACCTGGTTCACAATGGCCAGAGACGCCGTGGACACAGCCACACCCGCGCTGGTGGATTGTATAAAATGCCGGCGTGATAGATTTACCATGATGTAATCATCCTCCCCTTACTATACAAAGAAATAGCGGCGACTCTGCGCGCTTTAGTAAGCGTATAGTGGAGAGAATCGCATGTATAGGGTATACATTAAAGGAGGCGCCCACAGTCAATTCATCTCACTTAGCCGGTCAACAGGAAAAGCAATCATTGGCAGAATGCGTCAAATGGCCTTTCCAAATGATCGTGTTTTAATTGATTGGATAGACGGTGAAAAACGAAAAAAGTTTATTGTTTTGTGCGCCTAACTGTAGGATTTTTTGATTTAGCGCTGAAGACAAAGCTGAAGATAGGATTGTATAAACCACTGGATTTTCCACTCTGATTCAATCCCACTCATCTTCGAACCAGTTCACGCCGGGAAACAACATCTGTTTTTCAATCATCCGTTCAAGATGGACGCGCGTAAATTGATGAAACTTCCGCTTTGCGTCATCTCCATAACGGGCTTTGATTTGTTTTCTCTCGGATGGTTTCAACTGAGGCCAGTGGATGTGGAATTCTACACGGATCACACGAGCACGTACGCCGTTTTTCATGGTGACGACCTGGCCGGTGTATTCTTTGAAATCGGAATGAAAACCCGGTTCGATCCAGGTCGCCGTCTCCTGCCGCTTGAAGT
Source organism: bacterium (assembly GCA_963663405.2). Taxonomy (GTDB): domain Bacteria; phylum Hinthialibacterota; class Hinthialibacteria; order Hinthialibacterales; family Hinthialibacteraceae. The sequence continues at coordinate 199,882 of CAXXSM010000053.1, forward strand.
CAATATCCCATTCCATAACAATATGCACGGTAGCAGAAAGAAACTCGTTTCGCAAGCAAGAACGTGTTTCCCCGAATCACCGGCGCTCTTGTTTTTGACACTTCATCGTGATTGCGCTATATACAATCAGGGAGCGCACTACAATTAGACAAAATGAAGAGATTCAGAAAGGTAGCGTACAGAGATGATTAGTCAGTTTTTAAGATCGTATTCTTCATGGATTCTATTACTCATCCTGATTACTCCATCAGGCTTCTCCCCTTTGGCGCAGGGAACCAGCGCGGACCATGATGTTTGGAAAGCGCTGCAAACCATCGAGCGGGGCATTCCCACAGCCGAAGGGCATCCCGGAAACATCTTTCTGGCGGGACAGGAAGTGATCGTCAAAGCGTCTCCTTCAATTCCCGTGAACGCGACGTGGTGGCAGATCCTGGATGACAAGCGAAACCGTGTCCGGTCGGGGGAATTGAAATCCGAACATACGACAGATACATTTCAAGCGGGCGCGCTGGGCGTTGGTTGGTATCGGATCGAGTTTCTCGACGCCGGTTCGAATTGTCTGAGTTGGACCACGGCGGCGGTCTTGGCAAAATTGGCCGCCCCCGTTCCCCAAGATTCACCTATCTGCATTGACGGCGCGATTTCCTGGTTCGCAAAAGAAAATCCAACGAAGCAGGAACAAGCCGCCCGGTTGGCCGCGTTGACCGGCGCGAATTGGATTCGCGACCGCATCCGCTGGGGAGAAGTACAAACCGGACCGTCTCTTTTATTGGAACGAACGACGTATGACACGGCGGCCAATTTACAATCCCAGTTCGGATTAAAAATCCTTCAAGTCTTCCATGACACGCCCGATTGGGCCGTTGAAGGCGCTTCCTCCCGCGCCCGGTTTCCAAACGATTTACGTGTCCTGTATAAATTTTGCAAAGCGATGAGCGTTCGGTATAAAAACCGCGTGCAAGCGTGGGAACCGTGGAATGAAGCCAACGCGCCCGATTTCGGCGCGCAGACCGTGGATGAGATGTGCTCCATGCAGAAAGCCGCGTACCTTGGTTTCAAAGAAGGCGATCCAACGGTAACTGTCGGCTGGAACGCCTACGCGGGCGTGCCCTCACCTCTCCATACAAAAGGTGTTCTTAAAAATGAAGCCTGGCCGTACTTCGATACATACAATATTCATACCTATGATTGGCCCGATTCCTATCAAACGCTTCGAAAACCTGTGTTTGACGCCGCTTGCGGGCGCCCCATCTGGGTGACGGAAAGTGACCGGGGCATCCAGTATCAAACCGGCGAACCGTGGTGCGATCTTTCGCAGGAAAGCGAACGCCTGAAAGCGGAATTCATCGCGCAATCCTACGCGTGCAGCCTGTACGCGGGCTGTCAGCGCCATTTTCATTTTATTCTGGGGCACTACTTTGGACGGCACAGTCAAATCCAGTTTGGCCTTCTCCGCTTGGATTTTACGCCCCGGCCCGCGTATGTGGCGCTGGCCGCCGTAGGACGTTTTTTAGCGGGCGCCCGGTGCGTGGGCCGCTGGCCTGTGCCCGATAATCCCGACGCGCATGTCTATGCGTTTCGCGCCAAACCGGATGGCGTCGACCAGGATGTCCTCGTGGCGTGGGCCGAAAAAAGCGTGGATTGGCCCCAACGGGGTATAACCGAGGTTGAATGGAGCTTACCCCCGAATACACAAGTCCAAGGCGTCTTTGACTACTTGGGACGTTCACTCGGAGCGAGTGTGCCGGAGAAGTTGAAATCGGCCCCGGTCTTCATTCTCCTCCCTCCAAACGCCGCCGAAAAACTGCCGCTCGAACGTTTGGATCCCCGTCCCTTTAAAGAAGGCAAGACTTCACCGGTCGTCCTGCAGCTATTAATGGAGCCATCGACAACCGTCCGGGTGACGGAACAGCCTTGGGCCGTTGAATTCGAACATCAGGTCAATCCGGGTAAAGAGATCGATCTGCCCCTTTTCGCGTATAATTTCAGCAATAACACCGTGCATGGCGTTATCAGCGTTGAACACGCGCCGGAAGGATGGAAACTGACACCGAACCGGTGGGAAGTCGAAATCGAACCAATGGGCCGGATACAACTATCCACAAAGTTCCTCATGCCCGCCCGCAACAGCGATAAGTCATCCGATAATTGGATCAATCTGCGGGGCGTCTTCGGTAACGCGGAAGAATCCGTCCTGGCGTTCCGTCTGATTTCCTTCCCCGGCGAGGGATATAATAACTGAACGCAAGCGGGTGAATACGAATTAACATAGATAGATTTGTTTCCGATTATGAATCTACCCGAACGTCTGGTATCCATTCTTTTATCGCGTAGGACACACGTTTACATCGCGCTGTTTTTATTACTTGTATTAGTGATCCCATTTGTCTGGACGTTGCGGGGGATTCCCACGTTTATGTGGAGCTGGGTGTACAATCAAGAAACGCTTGAAGGGATTCATTCCTTCGAAGATCTATGCGTGTTTTTTAGGGATCTTCGAGTCTCCATCCCACCTGTTTTAGTTCTGTTTGAAATCCTGACATTGAAACTCACAGGCGGCCTTTACCTGATCACTGATTTATTTTACCGGTTCTTGTTCGTCCTTTCCTTTTTTATGAGTATCGCTGTGTTCAAGCGGACGATTGGCAATGTGTGGCTGTCGTTGGCGCAGGCGCTCGTATTTGCGTGGGGCGCGTCGTGGATTCATCCTTTGAATCCGCAGATTTATGATTTCTGGTTCCCTTGCTGTCTTTTGCTCTATTTATATTTTTTACGAAAATCTGCCGATGAAGAAAATACACCGTATGGAATAGGATTCTTCTGCTTTCTTTCCGGATTGTTTCTAACGTTCACAGAATTGTCCCGCCCTTTTGTCTTTTTTATGATGCCTGTCATACTGCTGTTTTCCCTCCTGCGTATTCGAGAATATAAATGGAGGCATATTGCCTATTTTATTCTTCCCATTATCTTTTTTTCCGGTGGGTGGCATCTTAAATTATATAGTTGCAACGATCGGCAGATCTTAATCACCAACCACAGCGGCTACAATCTAGAACGCGCTTGGAGACACGTTCCGCTCCCGGATATTGAAAAACTGCATGCGGAAGGATACAACCACCCGGAACATTCGCGGATTAACAATCAACTCCGCAACGCGATTGTCCGGTATATCCTTACGCATCCCATCAGCAGTGTTAATCATAGTATTAGAAGGCTGTGCGCGCTGTTGGAGCCACAAGTCCACGCGGAACAGGTCCAGCAGTTGAAAGAACCTGTCCGCCTGGTACCTCCCACTCATCCCTTGTTAAATGTATACATTTTGCTTGTACGTCTATCTGCTCTCTATCTTCTCTTCTGCCTAATACAACTCACAATTAACTGCGTTACTCATTTTGATATTGATGAAATTGTGAGAGAAGAAAACATACATATTATCTGTACAGCCGCCGCTCTTTTTTTTCTGGCGGTGGGGGAATCGGGGGAAGAATACCGGTTTCTCATATCCGCTCTTCCCTTGTTGGCTGCAACGCAGTGGGCGCCGGGAGAAGTGAAGGATCGGTATGAATCATATAAATCACTGATCTTGCCGGTCATGGTGTTTGGTTTGATCTGCGCCAATCTAATTTCAACGGCTGTGTTTTATCTCAATGACGGCCAGGCGATGTCGGCAAAAAATGTTGCGCCCATCGCGAGAGTCGAAGTGAGTTCAAACCACCCCTACTCATGGCCAGGCGGCGCGATCGATGGGATTGTGAGCGGGCATCCGTTCAATTCCCGGTTTGAGTGGATCGCCGACCAGGAAAACGAAGGCGCCTGGATCCGCCTGCGGTGGGATACGCCGCAGTGGGTGGATCGTGTCTGGTTGTACGACCGGCCGAATTATGAGGATCAAATCCTCGAAGGCGAACTCGTTCTTAATTCGAATCCCCCCATTCCATTCGGCGCGCTGGATGATGACGCGGTCACAAAAACGGAAATCAAGTTCTCTCCGGAATGGGTCTCTACGCTCACGGTTCGCGTGAAAAAAGTGAAGCCCAAAGGACCCAATACCGGATTGGCGGAAATCATTGTTTTTCGCTCGAATGAAAAGGAAGGAAGTCAATAAAAGGCAGTATGTTATGAACGATTCCTAGAATTAAAATACTGAATTATTGCCTTTTGTCCCACAGGGACATTATAAAATAGCCTAGGATTTCAATCCTGGGCGTTTCTGGACGAATTAAATGATTTATCAATAAAAGAGGTTCATCCGGTAATTGAGTACAAAAATCATTTTGGGGAATTGCGATCTTTGTTCAGGATGGCTTAATCGTCTGAACCATGATTTAAAAGCCAGCTAAAAGCCGCCACCGCGCGGCGTTGTCGTTACTGGCGCTGTCTTACAAGGATTATAGGATTACCATGATTTAAAAATCAGGAAAATCAAGCGAATCAAGTAAATCAAGGTTCAGACAATAAGAATCCTGCATAGCAGCGCTGGATTTCACAATTTCTCTCAATAAGTGAATGGATTGCTGAGAAACGTACTCACTTGCCGGAAGAACCATAAAAGAAAGGTATTCTGAAATGAAGGCAGCAGTAATCACATCCTTATGGATCGCCGCAGCTTGCTTAACAACGTTGAGTGGAGACATCGAGGTTGAACGAATTGCAGGCCCCGAATATGCAGGCGCCTACAAACACCCCGCGTCAATTACGGAACTACAGAACGGCGATCTATACGCCGCGTATTATGGCGGTTCGGGAGAATACGGAACGGATACAGCGGTCTATGGTCTTCGGAAAAAACAGGGTGAAGACAAATGGTCATCCCCCTCAATCATCGCGGACACACCGGACCGGTCCGAGGGCAATCCTGTCGTCTGGCAGGCGCCGGATGGACTCGTCTGGCTTTTCTATGTCAACCGGTATGGCGACACATGGTCTTCATCGCGGGTCAAAGCCAAAATTTCTAACGATGGCGCGCTGTCATGGTCCGATTCTTTCATGCTGACATTTGAAAAGGGAACAATGGTGCGTGGACAACCGATCCTGCTGAATGATGGAGATTATCTTCTGCCCTTGTATTATGAAACGGGCGATGACACGGAAATGTCGGCCCCCAGCACCTGTTCGTTTTTTATGCGCTACAATCCAAAAACGAAATCGTGGAAGCAAACAAACCGAATTCGCTCTTCGATGGGAAATCTCCAAGCGCAGGCCGCGCAAATCACGGATGATTATGTAATCTGTTATCTCCGGCGGGGCGGTAATTTCGAACCGACAGATGACGGTTATCTCTTGCGCGCTGAATCGCATGATGGTGGCTGCACGTGGAGTGAAGCGGTAAAAACACAGTTTCCCAATCCCAATGCAGCGGTGGATTTCATCAAATTGAAAAATGGACATCTACTGTTGGTCTATAATGACAATATGAATGAACGCACTCCACTCACCGTGGCGATTTCCACGGATCACGGTAAGACTTTTCCTTACAAACGGAATATCCAGGATGGGGATAACACCTTCGCCTACCCCTACGCGATTCAAACGCGTGATGAAAAAATCCACATCGTTTACACCACCGATGAACGCACGGTTGTCATGCAGGCTGTCTTTGATGAAACCGCGATTCTTAAAAGTCCTTCACAAGAATAAATTGCATGAATTATCCGCTGAAGTGCTTGGATTCTAGGCTCAGAGACAGTACATTAATTAAAACAGACGTTCCGCAGTAACGAAACGGCCAACGTTTACCGCACGATATGGAGTGGTTGAATTTCCATCGATCGATAACGACCGCGCAACATACGTATACCGTTTCGCCATCTTGATTGGAATGTCGAGAATGGATCGCAGGAAGAAAAGAAAGGAATCCATGATGAAAAAAAAATCGGCCCCTAAACAATCCGCCGTCCGCTCCCTAGGTCTTTCCACTCGCGCGGTCCACGCGGCGGAGCCGAGAAGAAAATACGCGGATTCAATGACGACTCCGATCGTGCAAACCTCTACGTTTACATTCGAAAGCAGTCAACAGATTGAGAATTATACAAAAAAAGGTAAAGAGCATTTTGAATACGGCCGGTATGGCAATCCAACGGTTCAAGTCACCGAACGGCGCCTCGCCAATCTCGAAGGCGCCGAAGACTGCCTTTTGTTTACATCCGGGATGAGCGCCATTACGACCACGATCCTTTCCTTAGTGAAATCGGGCGATCATATTGTCATTACAGATGATAGTTATAAAAAGACACTCGATTTTTGTAATTCGTATTTAAAGCAGTTTGGAATTGACTGCACAATCGTCCCATTCGGAAACTATGAAGTTTTAGAGAAGTCTATCCAAGACAACACGCGATTCATCTTTTCCGAATCGCCGACCAATCCATATTTGAACATATTTGATTTAGTCAAAATTAAGGAAATCGCGGAAAAATTTAATGTGCTTACACTCATTGACAGCACGTTCAGCACACCTTTGAACCAACGCCCTATCGAATTCGGGATGGACATTGTACTTCATAGCGCGACGAAATATCTGGCGGGTCACAATGATATTCTCGCCGGCGCTGTTCTGGGGAAGAGAGAACTTGTCGACCCAATCCGAAATCTCCACAAAGCGATGGGTGGGGTGATCGACCCGCATTGCTGTTACCTGCTCCTGCGAGGCCTCAAGACGTTTCCGTTGCGGGTCGCCAAGCAAAATGAAACCGCCCTGAAGATCGCTCACTATCTTGAAGAACACAAACGCGTGAAGCGTGTCTACTATCCGTTCCTCGAAAGTCACCCCCATTACAATGTGGCGATCGAACAGATGACGGGAGGTGGGGGCGTTGTCTCGTTTGATATTAAAGGCACGCTGAAAACATCCAAACAATTCATGGACGCATTGGAATTGTGTTACATCGGACCCAGCTTAGGGGGCGTCGAAACATTAATCACGCATCCCGCTATGGTCAGTTATTACGACTACACAAGACAAGAACGCTACAAACTCGGTATCAGCGACACACTCTTCCGCCTTGCCGTCGGCATCGAAGACGCGGACGATTTAATCAATGATCTAGAAAAAGGATTCAGCGCGTAACTTACATTTAAACAATATAAAAGAAGTCGGGTGGGTCGCGCTTTATCGACCCACCGGGAATGCCGCGTTGAAATAGTATCCAATCACCCAACTGCCGGAACAGCCCCCCACGGTTCAATCTGTTTCAGTTTCTTCTTTTCTAATTCACGATACACATCCGGCATATCGAATTTTTCCAATACATTCGGGATCAACGCGGAAAGTGGCCATTTATAGAATTCAGTCACCGCGATCTCTGTGTAAGACGTCAGAGCATTCTTCAATGTAACCTGCGTGACGAGATCCGAAAGCAGGGAAGTGAACGCCGCCGGGAGGGCGCCCCAACCTCTGCCGATGATATGAACTTCCGCATGGCCAACGCCTTTCAACCAATCCAATACACGCAGCGCGTCCCGCGTCTTCTGCCCTACATACGGATCGTCCAGCATGAGCGAATGCGCCGCGTAAAAATAGTCACAGCCATACGGCTGCAGATAATCCGAACCGCAGGTGTTCGGGATGGATTCCCCAATACCACGCACATCACACGCGTAAAACGCGGATTCCGGTTCCGCGCCGATGATTTCCCGAATCAGTGGCTCTTCCCGCAGTTCCCTGTCGCTCGAATGATGGGCGATGTATAGAATCGCCCGTTTCGCGCCTTTAGGGGGGCGGGAATAGTGTGATTCCTCAGTGAGAAGTGTGACTAGCGCGTGAATCCCGCGCTCTGTATTGACGGCGTATGTGGCCGAATTCGGTTTGGGATACCGGCGGGAGCGGGAAGGGCGCAGGATGCGGTATTCGGGAATTCCCCGGTTAGGCGTGAGTTTGAGCGTCTCTGTCACGGCGTCCCGCAACGCGGCTCCGCGCAGGGTGGAGCGAGTGTTTGCGAGTGTTTCCGCTTTCTCTTTTGTGAATGAGAAAATTGTCCGTGAGTCCAATTCACACACTTGGCCTTTTGGCGTACACCAGAGCGTTTCGTCTTCTTCGATTGTAATTTCAGGCTCGGATTGCACATCGGAAACACCTGTCGCGCGATTGAACCATCGATACATCGCCTCGCGGTTTTCTTGTGTATATCCGTGGTAAGAGGGGCCGATGAATAATTGAATATTCTCTTCCGCGCCGAGAAGCCGGTATAAGCGGCGCAGGCGTTCATACGTTTCTTCGACGCCACGGGCGTCGAAATAGTCTTTTTCTTTCGCCAAAATAATGACGGGTTTCGGCGCCATCGCCGCCAGAAAATCATCATGATCCAGGCCCAGCGCCAATACTTTGGGAGGGCACTGTTCGGTGTCCGCGGGCAGTTCGTTTTCCATATTACGCCGGAACGTAATGACAAAACAACTCGGTGCGGCCATTGTCCAGCGGCGCTCGACGCCACAGAGCCACGTCGTCATCGTGCCTCCACCGGAATTGCCGGTTACGCCGATATGCTTTGGATCCACTTCCTCGCGGGTGAGCAGATAATCGAGCGCGCGCACTCCATCCCAAGCCCGCCAGGCGCCGAAAAATTCACCCACTAGATATTGCTGATTCCCACCGTGTAGATGTTCCAATACACCGGGACTAAGTTTTGATTGCAGATCATCGTTTGGATATTGCAGGCGTTCTCCCTGACTGATCGGATCGTAGAGGAGTACAGCGTAACCCATCCGCGCCAAGCCCTGCGCGAATGATTGGTACGATTCATACGCTTTTCCGTTGGCGGAATGTCCGCAGGTACCCACTACGCCGGGGACGGGAAATGTCCGGCCCTTGGGTAGGTATAAATTCGCCGTGACATAAAATTTAGGGCGGCTCTCAAAAATGATTTTCTCAATCGTATAGGTATCCCGTTCGACAACGCCGGTAACGCGGGGATTGAGAGGCGTTTTCTCTGGGAATGGGCCGAAACTTTGCCGGATTTTTTCTTGAATCGACTGTACGTACGCTTCAGCGTCAGCCCGTGTTTGCAACGCCGCTTTGGTTTGCAGGCTTCTGCGTTCAGCGCGCCGAACACGCTGCGTAAAATATTCCTGGACCATCCGTGGAAAGCGGTTCAATGGTTCAAGCGCGCGGCCGGCCGCTTCTCCCGCCATGACGGTGTTCGATCCCAACCATTCCGTTACGGTCAATCCAAAAATGGAAAGCCCACTCAGTTCGAGAAACAGCCGCCGGTTGACCGGTTCTGATTGTTTTCGTTTCATCTTGTATATACCCCACGATCGTCAAGATAATACCATCGTACGGCAAGACGAGGCAGAAAACAATGCGGAAGGAATAGAATGCAGGCGCTTTGTTTCTACTTCAATTCTTGGAAATTCCGTACGCTGGAACCTTTCAGCGTATTGCTGGGTGATATCACATCGAGATAGAAATCATACGCCTCTTCTTCTCCATCTGAATAGATCACCAAAACACGGATAGGGCCGCCCTTGGTGTCTTGGGGTACCGCCCAGCGCAAGAGTCCGGTTTCACTGCAGGTCAATCCATCCGGTCCTTCCAATAATGCAAAGGCGGGGGCGCCGTTTGGATCATAGACTTCGATCTGATGCTGATAGGTTGTATCTTCCACCGCGCTCAATGAGGGAGAGGAGAGTATATGATTTGTGGAATTCTCGGATGCCGGTAATTCGTAGGCGTAACGGGCTTTGATCGTAAAGGATTCATCGATGGTTTCTGTAAGCGTCCCCTGGACGTAGATAGACCGTTCGAGTTTGACCGTGTGTACGCCTTCTTGCTCAGAGGTTGGCGTCCATTGCATGAATCCATTTGATTCCTGAACCGTCATTCCCTCCGGTCCATTAAGGAGTGTCCATTTCATCTCGATTCCATTTTGAAAATGCCGTTCACAATCGCTGAATTTGGGCATGTATACATACTCGACGCCAATCCGCGCATACGGATAGGGAGCGCTGATTAGAACGGGCGGTGTACTGCCATCCGCGGCGTGGGGAACCACCCGGAGAACGGTTTCCGGATGGGAGAATTTCGTTTCTTCGCTGATCGCGAGTACTGTAACAAGATAGGGAACGCCGTTCGTCATGTCCGTGATGGTGAGTTGATGATTCTCTCTGCCGTATACACTATACTCGCCTTCAAAATGACCCAGGTCATCTTGTTCTGTCCATCGGACGGCGTAGCCTGCGACAGTGGGATCGGTGGACGGTTCCCATTCGACAGTGAAATGCCGATCCCCACATGCGACTGCGATTCCAGTGACCGCCGCCGGGGCATCTGGATCGCTGATGAAAATCCGCTCTTCTGAATAATCCCAAACCATCCCAAATTGGCCGTCGGATATGCCGGCTGCAACGTAATAGTAGCCAGCGGGAACGGATAGAGCTGTAGTGTCGAAGGTGTGTGAATTGATCTCACCTTCTTCTGGATAGGCTCCGATTATATACCCGGCGCCTTCCGTCCGGTCTGGATCGAGATAGACGAAAACCGAAGCGTTGTCGTCTGGATCGTGACAATCCCATGTGACAGTACACTCGTTAGCTTGTCCGGTGAATTCCACGGACAGCAATTCAATTTCGGCGGGATTCCCCATGACAAGGGCTTCAACCGTGAAATTGCCAAGCTGTTCTTCATTGCTGACGGTGATGATGTAATCTCCAGCGGCTGGACTGTCTATCGTAAAGTAGCCTTCACGGGCGGCCGGTTTGAGAGTGGAATACCCGATAACTTCCGAAAATCCATCCGGCAGGAATCCATCAGTAAAATTCAAGATGGTTCTGTCTGGAAGCGTCAACGTCATGGCGAGAGCGGCGCCATCTTCATTTTCATAATTCAACCGGAAAATCACCGCCGGCGCCCCTTCGGGAACGTGCAGCGTGGTTACGGTTTCACCGGCTGGAGAAACTTGAAATGGTTTCATGCCGTTCCCTGTCGTCGACGCGTCGACCCGGTTCCAGTTATCCATAAAAGAGAGGATGGCGATTGGTTTCTTCTCTTCTACGCTCATCGGTTTTGAAGATTTCTGTTGGCGCCAATGGGCGTAAGGCGTTAAAGATCCTGTAGGTTCTTCTAAAATGTATGGCTGATTGTAGGGGATTTCCCATGAATTGAGGGGTTGGGCCAATTGTTTCCATCCCCCCTCAAATTCCACTCCGCTTGTTCCAAAACGAATCAATGCGCTCGCGTACCAGAGTAAAAAATCCGCCCGCGCGTAAATGAAATCTTGGGTGACTCGTCCATCGATCCCGGCTAATTCATTTCCGCCGACAATTGGAATCGCATCGGGAATTTGGATGTGCGCGGATATGCCGCCGTGGAACAATGTGTCCCACACGCGGGCCTCTTCGGGAGTATCGCATAAACCTATGTTGGTGTCTTGCCAATTATTCAGCGCGTTTTGAACGCATTCATCATCAAAGTGATCCAGATCGTCGTACGCGGACGCCGGCGTCATAGGGCATAGACTCGTGACAAACTGGGTTCGCCAACTGCCGCCTGAGAGCGTTCCTTCAATTTTAATCACACCAGGAATTAGATAATTACAGACGCTGTAAAGGAACATATTCGGAAACTGGTATGTGATCTGACTGTCGCTGAGTTCAAAAAATCCAAAGAATTTTGAGGAGGAAAAAATGGAAATGTAGATGGGCCAAGGTTTAACTTTTCCTCCGGCGGTCACTTCCACAATCGCAATACCATCCACCGCAGGCAAGACGGTTAATGTCAGGGAGCCTTCCAAATAAAAGGACGCCAATCGTTCTAATTCCTCCAGGTCGATCATGATATCGCCTATACTGATATCGATCGATTGGAGAAATACAATATCCATTCCATCAATATTTTGATCCAGGCCGGAAGCGGCGATCCGGAATTTTTTCAAACCAGAATACGCCATCCCACGATCCTGCAGTTTGCCGACTTCGAGTTCTGTATCAATCCCGGGTGAAGAATCGTCGTCCAAGCCGGGAACGCCGGATAACTGCGCGAGATGAATCCCGCCTCCGACATGAAGATAAAAAGCCGGATCGGTCGCCAATTGAAATGTGACACCCGTTAGACTGCCTACCCCTTCAAGGATCAAATCGGGGAGTTGAAGATCGATTTCAGAAAATCCAACATTTTCTCCATCAAAATAAACCGTTAATTGCTCTTCGATCGGCTGATAAACGCTTGCTCCAGGTTTGGTGGGATCGCTATCTGAGGCCATGGCGAAGATTTGAGGCAGACGAAGCGTTGAGGTTAAATACAATTTTCCATCATGGATATCAATGGCGCCACCAAGAAACGAGAAATCCAGTCCATATGAACGGAATGGTTCACTCCCTTCCGCGTGAGTCAACCGGCCGTCGCTGATTGTGGCGTTGGTAAAAACCAACCTATCCAAAAGAGCAAAATGTCCATCTATTCCATATCCATCCACTTCAAGTTTGCTGTAAGTGTTATCGGGCAGATCGATGTTCCCAGTTAACAAATCCGAAAATGATATTGATTGGGCGCCGGCGTGTCCACATAAAAAGGAAACAGTGGATAACGTGATCATGGTAAGGAATTGTATTAATTTATTCCTAAATAAATAGCGTGAGGTAAACATTTTGATCCTCCATTTTTCATAGATTCACAATCGGATTTGAATTTCACAGTATATAAGTAAAGTGTTTCAATCTCTGTTTATAGATGGGAACGGCGCAATGGTTTGATATTGCGTCTATTCTCTTCCATATAACACGCGATATCCAGCTACCCTTGCTGAAGGACAAAGGAGATACAGTGGAATGACAGTTGATTGATTGTGTTCATGTTATACTAACAATAAGATTTTGTAAATACTAAAAAAAAATAAAAACGGTAAAATTGAAGGTTATAACAATTCTATTTTGTCGTCAGTATTGAATGGGTTGCTATTTGAGTATATCGGTTGGTTTATTCTTATGGGGCCGTTTTTATATCTTTGTTAAATTAATGAATGTCCATCGTAAAGAAATATGATACTATACGCGTATCCACTCTTTGAATGAAATGATATGTTTACATTTTATGAAGTTATTGATTATAATATGTAATATCTTGGGATTAACTTTTTGTGTTGAATGGATGGTTGACTGGAGTGTTTTTAGATGGAAGAAAATAGATTATTTGGCTTGTTTTGGCTGCGGAATGAAGGGCCGTTTGCTCTAGTGGATATCGGTGATCTTCAACGTTGGACTTCTGACTGTGGCCCCTATTGGATCGATCTGGATCGAGACGCCGAAATTACAGAGCGCTGGTTATACGGCGAATCCGGTCTCGATTCCATTGTGTGTGACGCGCTGCTGGCGGATGACACGCGCCCCCGGCGGGAAATGTTTGACGAAGGCGTGATGGTGATCCTGCGCGGCGTGAATCTGACCGGTGAAGAAGAAATTGGGGAGATGATTTCACTGCGTATGTGGTTTGATTCAAACCGGGTCATTACAGTACGCCGGCATGAATTAAAATCCCTTATCAAACTGCGCAAATCGATCTTACGTGGCCGGGGCCCTAAAACTCCCCAGGATTTCTTGGTTATTCTTGTTGAGACGTTATGTGATTTGACTGAACCGGTGATCGATGATTTGACAGATGCTGTCGATGGATTGGAAGACCGGATCCTTGATGAGGAATTGGAGGGTTTAAAAGAGGATATCGCCTCATCTTGGCGCAAGGCGATCGCGTTGAAGCGTTATTTGGTCCCTCAGCGGGAAACGATATCAAAACTCGCCGCCGATACATTATCCTGGATGGATTCGCGGGATTGCGCCCAACTACGGGAATCGTTCGACCGGATAAAGCGTTTTACAGAAGACCTGGATCTGGCCTGCGATCACGCGAAAATCGCGCAGGATCAACTCATCAACCTGCATAGCGAGCGAACAAATAAAGCGATGTATATTCTGACTGTCGTCGCGGCGATCTTTTTACCACTCTCATTTATAACGGGACTGCTGGGGATCAACGTCGGTGGTATTCCAGGGGCGCATCATCCTTTGGGATTCCTTAGCGTCGTTGTGATCCTAATTGGCATTACAGGGTTGGAATTGCTTTTGTTTCGCTGGATCAAGTTTTTCTGAACGGTTGCGTGTGATCAGATTCTCCAAAAAATAGTTGACAGAATCACGTCTTGTAAGAACAATTAGTTAATATATAAAACTTAAATTTAGTGACGGGAAATCCTTAGTCAAATGAAAACGCGCAAAAACACCATGTCGATCTTCATCCTGGTTTCGTTGCTAGGATTTATTTCCTTCATTTATCCCGCGAGCGCGCAAAATCCGACGGCGAAAATTACCCCGGTTCCCAGCGCCCAAAGTGAAACGGCCATTACGATTCCAGATTTGGAGAACCAGAAAAAGAAGATTGAAGCGACAAAAACGCTTGATGATGAGAATAAGACCAACGTATTGGGATTGTACGATCAGGCGATCCAACAGATCAAATCCGCGAACGATTGGGCCGCGAAAGCCGCGAGTTATGACAAAGCGATTCAGGACGCGCCCACGTTTCTCGAATCCTTGCAAAAAGAATTGGCGAAGCCTGTTGTTGACGCTACGCCTGCCATTGATCCTAAATGGACGTTACCCGATGTTGAGCCTTTGCTGGCGAAAGCGGAAGCGGATTATAGCGCCGCGCAAAACAATTTGGCGGATTTACACACGGAAGAAAAGAAGCGTGTCACGAGGCGGACCGATATTCCCACTCAAATCGCCCAAGCAAAAGAGCGGCTGAAAGGAGTCGATGCCCAGCTCTCCACTCCCATGCCGGCGGATGGGATCGCCGAACTCAACCAGGTGGAGAGAACGCTTCTCCAGACGAAGAAAAGAGCGTTGGAGCAAGAGAGCAACGCCTATGAGAAAGAACTTCTCAGTTATAACGCCCGTGGCAACTTGATCTTGGCGCGGATCGATTTCGCGTCACGGCAATTGAATCAACAAGAAAAGAATGTGAAATTCTGGCGGACTCTCGCCGCTGGAATGCGTCAGAAGCAGGCGGAGGAAGAGGCGCGCAAAGCGAGAGCGCAGACGGTGGAAGCGGCGCGGGAACATCCTCTGTTGAAATCGCTCGCTGAATTCAATTCCAAACTGGCCGAAAAGAGAACCGGTCCAAACGGGCTGGCGAACCGGCTAAAGAAAGCCGAAGAAGACCTGAACCAAGTTAAAAAGCTCCTAGACACGTCGCAGAGTAATTATGAGGATATTCGAGCCCGCCTACAGGCGACGGGACTCACGCACGGTATCGGGGTGTTGTTGCGCAAGCAGCGAACGGAGATTATCGATCTCCGCCTGCATCAACGAAATATCCGGCGCCGGCAAACGGAGTTGTCGGAAGCGCAGTTGGAATGGTTCGATTATAAAAGTCAGCGGAGTGATTTATCAGATATTGAAACAACCGTTCAAACTTCCCTCGCCACGCTTCCTGAGGCGACGGAAGCCGTACGTAATGAGTTGACGCCCCGGATTGAAGAAATCCTCAATACACGAAAAAACATCCTGCAAGCGTTAAGCAATGACTATGACGATTATATTAATAAATTAATCAACCTCGATATCGCGGAGCGTAATCTGATTGAACAGACTTCGAAATTCAAAGAGTATATTGATGAACATATTCTTTGGATTCGAAGCGCGAAAATTCTTGGACTCTCGGATACCGCTAATTTATTGAAGGCCTTGAGTTGGATCATTGATTATCATGGTTGGCGGATTGTGCTCGTAAGTCTTTGGGAAGATTGTGTTAACAATGTTTCCATATATGTCGTCTGTATGGTGTTATACCTCCTCTTACTCTATGGCCGGTTCAAGTGGGCTCCCCGTATTATTGCTCTGTCTGACAAAGGAAGACGGAAGAATCTATCGGATACCTTTGCCGATACGGTGGAATGTTTAGTCAATACGCTCTTCATCTCGTTTTTCCTTCCACTGCTTATTGGATTTATCGCTTGGCGCCTTTCGTTATATGATGGGAATTCGGAATATCCACTCGCGGTGACATCCGGTTTATACACAGGCGCCGTCATCTTCTATTCATTGGAATTTCTACGGTATGTCTGCCAATCCAAAGGCTTGGGGGAAGCGCATTTTCATTGGTCCGTGGAGAAATTGCAACCTCTCCGGCGGGGGCTTCTCTGGTTTATGCCTGCGTTTTTAATCATTGCGTTTTCCTTTGCCATGATTGAATGGCAAAGTTCGCAGGAATACAAAGACACATTAGGCCGATTATTATTCATCGCTGGGATGTGCGCGATTGGTGTTTTTATTAGACAATCAATGGTTGGTTTCGCCAAGATTCCCGCGCATCAGACCGGCGTATGGACGTTGCATTCCTTAGATCAACGGCACTATATGTGGTATACGATTGCGCCGTATTTCCCCTTCGGATTAGCGATCTTGGCGTTCACTGGTTATTACTACACGGCGATTCAACTCAATTGGCGGTGTATCAGCACACTCTGGCTGGCGCTTGGCCTCTTGATTATGAATAGTTTGATCCAACGCTGGATCTTTTTGACACGCCGAAACATCGCTTTCCAGGAATTGCAGCGGAAACGCGCTCTACAACTAGAAAGCGAAAGTGAAACCAGCGTCGAAACGGCGCCGCAGGAGATGGTTATTGAAGAAGCCGAATTGGATATCAAGGCGATTAATGAACAGACGAGAACCTTGATTCGCAGTTTTTTGGCATTGGGATTTTTATTGGGACTTGGATTGATCTGGTTTGATATGCTCCCTGCGCTGGATTTTCTCGATCGTGTAGAACTGTGGGAGTATGGCGAGCAGACAGTAACCACCGCCGTGGAAGAGGGAACGGGGGCGGAGGTGGGTCCAGTTATGGAAAAAAGCGTCGTCACATTAAAAAATATTCTAATCGCGTTTCTCATATTGGCGATGATGATTATTTCCACCAAGAATTTGCCGGGTTTGCTTGAAATGTTAGTGTTACAGAAAATGCAGATGGATGTAGGGGCTCGTTATGCGTACACGACTGTCGCTCGTTATATTATCACATTCGTCGGTGTGATTTTGCTGTGTGGATCGTTGGGGATCCGCTGGTCGTCCATTCAGTGGTTGATTGCGGCGATGACTGTGGGGCTTGGATTCGGGCTGCAGGAGATTTTCGCGAATTTTGTCTCCGGTTTGATAATTCTCTTTGAGCGTCCCATTCGGATTGGGGATACGATCACCGTGGGTGATACCACGGGGATCGTTTCAAAAATACGCATTCGTGGCACAACGGTGACTAATTGGGACCGGAAAGAACTGATCATTCCTAATAAGGAATTTATTACCGGACAGGTGATCAACTGGTCGTTAAGCGATAAGGTTCTGCGGGTGGTGATTCCGGTGGGGATCGCGTATGGATCTGATGTCGAAAAGGCGCATGAACTTTTATTAAAAGTTGCGGAGGAGAATGAAAATATTTTGGACGATCCGGCTCCCAAAGTTTCGTTTGAATCCTTTGGTGAGAGTTCGTTGGATTTTGTCCTTCGCGCTTTCATCCCAAGGATCGGTGTGATGTTAACAACAAAAGATGAATTGCATTGCGCCATTGACCGGGAATTTCGAAAGGCTGGAATTGAGATCGCCTTCCCACAGCGCGATATTCATATTCGAAGTGTAGAGCAGCCGCTTTTTACGAATCAGAAGAACGACACTGAGGATCTTTAAGCCACACCAATATACCTTCTCACTTTACAATCCGGATTCAAACCGCTGAAGACGTGACGATACAATGGGCGCAATATGTGTATCGCCGGTCTTATTCATATAGGGTTCCTCTATCCATAACCATATTACATGGTTTATAATGCAAATTCAGGTTTTTTTGCAGTTTCATTAGTACACAATCGAAACTATACGATTTAGTTTGTGTCATCAAGATTGAGGCTAATTCCATGTCTAAAAAAAAAGAGGTACAGAAAAAAGAAACAGACAGTCAAGAAAGCGCCGGTGAATCGAAAACTCCTAATCCAGCCGTCACCGCTCTCGTGTCTGTCGTGAGGTTTTTTCAGGAACGCCGGTGGGAGAAATACTCACGCGCCGTATGGGACGCTGTTTCGAAGGGGCGGTTCGCCTCATTATTTATGTTCTTTTTGTTAGGATTGGTGATTTTTGTCTTTCTGTTTTGCACTGTTCATAGCCGGCCGATCAGCCAGTGTGAGTTTCCAGCCCGGTATCATGATGTGATTAAAGTCTGGATCGAGCATGGTTTCTTCAAACATATGGGAATGCGGTTCGGTCAGCCGGTGGACCAGAATCCTGAAGAGATCATTCTCTGGTTGTCCTATCCAATGAATTTTATTCAAGGCGCGCATCTGCTGCAACGGATCAGTTATTTTATTTGGGGGGAATTCAGTCCTTTATTGATGGTTTTACATAACCAGGGGATTGTATGGATTAGTTCGGCATTGTTAGGATTTCTCGCGTTTCGGCTTTGTCTGCGGTTGCAGCTCGATCCATTTCACGCCCTGTTGCTGGGCGTGTCCTGCCAGGCCGTGCACCAGACCTTTCCGTATAACCTATGGTATTATTGGGAAATCTGGCAGACGACCACGATGTTGATTTTCGCCATTCTTTATTTGATCGTTTTGGAGCGAACGACTCTAGAGGCTGCGTTGAAACCTTGGATTCACCGTCTTCGCGCGTTCGCGATTTTCTGTATTTTCTCGATTGAACATATCGGTGGTTTTTTGTACATTGCGTGTTCCTATTTGGTGATGGGCGTGTTGAACCGTACGTTGATTAAAAAACAGAAATTTCTTGTGACCGTTCTCTTACCCGCTTGCGCCGCTTTGGGAATTTTCGCCGCTCAGCGGTGTATTGTGCAATACTGGTATCCGCATTTAAAAACGCATGCGAGCACATTCATGAAACGTACTGGATTTGATGGCTCGACGACGTATTATTTGGATCATTCCGATATTTTGCATCATAACCGGGATCCCTATATTGGCCGGTGGAAGTATTTCTTTATTGGTGGAGTGGCGTCGATTCTCTTTCTCGTTGCGTTTTCGATCAAAGATCCCGCAATCCGGCCCGCGTTGTTCATCGTCATGACTTCGCTGGGATTGTATGTCCTATGGGCGTTTTTGTTTGGGCAGGGGGTGATTCTGCATCCCTGGTGCGCCGATACGTATTTGGTGGTAACGATGGCGCTTTCTCTGTTCGCGGTTTTCCCGGCCGCTCTCGAACGGTTAACGAAGTATACAGGGATTTTTGTGTTGATCTTCACGGTTCTCGCGTTCTGTTATTGCATGGTGCAATTGCGCCAGTACGCGCTCAAATGTCCGATTACTCAATTGGAGAGAGGGCCGAAATTTTAAGATTCTCATTGAGATGGAGAAAAAGAAGATGACCATGCATTTTATTAAATCCCTTGGATTAATTATTTTATAAAATTCAAATTGGATTATGCATAGTTTGGAGGAAACAGTATGAAATCGTTACGGAATCTAATTCTATTATTTATGATCGCGGCGCTAGTCAGCGCGGCGGAGGATATGCCAACGGGAGCTAAATTTACGAATTCGCTGGGGATGGAATTTGTCCGGATTGAGCCGGGCTCGTTCCGGCTGGGGATTGGAGAGACACCGCTGCCGGATGAGTTAACTGTGAAGAAGCATTTGAAAAACGGCGATTATGATGAGCGGCCCGTGCGGGAAGTGACAATTTCGAAACCATTTTTTATGGGCGTCTATGAGGTGACGAATGAACAATACGAACAGTTTGATCCTCAGCACAAAACGCTGCGGGGAAAACTGGGATTTTCCAAAGAAGATAAAGAAGCGGTGGTGTATGTGAGTTGGTTTGAGGCGGTTCAATTCTGCGAATGGCTTTCGAAGAAGGAAGGACTGCCGTATCGTCTGCCAACCGAAGCGGAATGGGAATACGCCGCTCGCGCCGGTTCGGACTCGAATTATTCCTGTGGCCCGGTTCTAACGGAAGAGGTTTATCGCGGATGGGCGCGTGTGAGCTGGTATCCTGATCCAGCGCGCAGTGATCAATCGGAAATTGTCTCTCTGCTGGGGGGCCAGACGAATCCTAATGCTTGGGGATTGTATGACATGCATGGCTGCGTGGAGGAGTGGATTCATGATTGGTACGGCTCCTATAGTGAGACGGATCGCGTTGATCCGGTTGGGCGCGTCAGCGGTCTCTTTCGCGTTGTGCGGGGCGGGGCGCATTCGACGGAATTGTATTATCTGCGTTCGTCAAACCGGATGGGGAATCTGCCGCAGGATAAACATTGGCTGATCGGCTTCCGTGTCGTGTTGGGGCCTATGCCGGAGACGGATCCTTTGCCGCCACCGCCTCTCGAACGCCACCAGCGCGGAGTCAGTCAAGTTGTTCCAGCCGATTTGAAAACGGGGCCTGATCCGAAGATTCCTTATTTCAAAGGACCAAGGAAGTATGTGAATATTCCACCCGAATCCAATGGACCGATGTTTTCGCGGCACAATCACGATCCGGCGTTGGTGGATTGCCCGAATGGGGATTTACTGGCGATCTGGTATACCTGCGTGGAAGAGCGGGGCAGGGAACTGGGCTTGTTGGCGAGCCGTCTGCGGTATGGACAGGAGGAATGGGAGCCGGCGTCGCCGTTTTGGGATGTCCCCGATCGGAACGATCATGCGCCTGCGATGTATTTTGATGGGGAGAAGACGATTTATCAATTTGGCGGTCTTTCCGCCGCGGCGACGTGGGGAAACTTGGCGACGGTGATGCGTGTCTCCACCGACAGTGGGGCGTCGTGGTCGGCTCCACAAATAATTATCCCCGAACATGGGACTCAACATATGCCCGTTGAATCGGTTTTCCGGATGAAGGATGGGACGATCGTTCTGCCCTGTGACGCGGTGACCGGCGGGAAAGGTGGAACGGTGATTCACCTGAGTAAGGATGAGGGAAAAACGTGGAAGCAGGCGGGCGGAATCATCGCGGGGATTCATGCGGGAGTCGTAGAGATCGGCGCCGGGCATTTATTAGCGTTGGGGCGCGGCGATACGATTGATGGAAAAATGCCGATGAGTATTTCAACGGACCGGGGAGAAACCTGGACGCGGAAAGCGAGTCCGTTTCCGCCGATCAGCGGGGGACAGCGGTTGGCTTTGCTGCGTTTGCGGGAAGGGCCGCTGTTTCTTGCATCGTTCGCCAATGAGCCGGTGACGATCACGGACGCGTCTGACGCGCAGCGGTCAGTGAAAGGCCTGTTCGCGGCGTTGTCGTATGATGATGGCGCGGCGTGGACGATTCGGCGGCCGATCAGTGATGATGGGGAAGGGCGTCAAGTGGAATCAACCGATGGAGGTATGTTCACGATGAACGCGAGCCAGGGGGAACCGAAGGGGTATCTCTCCGTCACGCAGACGCCCAACGGTATGATTCACTTGATTAGCAGCCGGCAGCATTACGCTTTTAATTTTGCTTGGCTCGAAGCGGCTGCCCCAGCGTTGGATTGAATGTAAAGTATGTTTCTGGAACGTAGACCAGGGCAGATGAAAAACCTTGCCCTGGCTACCCGACGGCTGTTTCATCGTTGAATTGAATGTAAACTATTCATATTTAATGGAATCAATAGATCTGAATTGGGAAAGGAGAGACTGATGAAAGTTGTCGCGTTTAATGGCAGCGCCCGCAAGAAAGGCAACACCGAGATTATGATTCAATCTGTATTCGGTGAATTGAAGAAAAAAGATATTGATACGGAATCGATCTCATTGGCGGGGAAAAAGATCCGTGGATGTGTCGCGTGTTATAAGTGTTTTAAAAACAAAGACAAGCGTTGCGCGGTGAAGGGGGATATCATCAATGAGTGCATTGAAAAAATGCTGAAAGCGGATGGTATCATACTTGCGTCGCCGACGTATTTCGCGGATGTCTCGGCGGAGATGAAAGCGCTGATCGATCGGGCGGGATTGGTGTCGCGGGCGAATGA
Source organism: bacterium (assembly GCA_963663405.2). Classification (GTDB taxonomy): domain Bacteria; phylum Hinthialibacterota; class Hinthialibacteria; order Hinthialibacterales; family Hinthialibacteraceae. The sequence continues at coordinate 221,813 of CAXXSM010000053.1, forward strand.
TGATATGTTCAAACGCAAAGTGGGCGCTTCGATTGTTACCGCGCGCCGGGGGGGGGAGATTCACGCGTTTGATACGATGAATCATTTCTTTCTGATCGGGCAGATGGTCGTGCCCGGTTCGATTTATTGGAATATGGGATTTGGAAAAGACAAAGGGGAAGTGGAGAAGGATGAAGAGGGGATCTTGACGATGAAAACCCTTGGGAAAAACATGGCTTGGTTGTTGAAAAAGATTAATGAGTGATGGGAAATGAGAGAGGAACGGCGCGTTTCGCGCCGTTCTGTTTATGTGATTCCGCAACGATTAGAAGTAGCCTTGTTCGATGAGGTATTCCGCCGCGAGGAGTTCGCCTTTGGCGGCGCCGCGTTTGGTGTTGTGGGACAGGGCGCAGTATTTTAAACCGTTCTTACCGAACACTTCATCCGGCCGGATTCGTCCAACGACTGTTGACATTCCCCCGCCGAGTTCACGGTCGAGTCGAGGCTGGGGCCGGTTGTCTTCCTCTTTGACCACGATGGTTTCTTCCGGCGCGGAAGGCAGATGGCCGAAGGCTTTTTTGCATTCCGCGTTGTACTCAGCAATCACTTTTTTATAGTCGTCCGGCGTACAGGGTTTTTCCGTTTCCACAAAAATGGAGAGGAAATGGCCGTCGAGTGTGGGGACGCGGGTGCAGGTGCAGCTGACGGGGATATTCGCGTTGACCACGTTTCCATTTACAAACTTGCCCAATGTTTTTACGGTTTCGAGAACGACTTTGCCTTCTTCTTTTGCGATGAAGGGATAAACGTTGTCAACAATGTCCATCGCCGAGTGGCCGGGATAACCCGCGCCGGAGAGGGCCTGAAGTGAGGTCATGAAGACGCTCTTGATTCCGAAATTTTCCATGATGGGTTTAAGGGAGATGATGAGTCCCATCGTTGTGCAGTTGGGGCCGGGCACGACGAAGCCTTTCCAGCCGCGCTCTTTCTGCTGGGTTTTGATGAGGGGGCTGTGTTCCGCGTTGACTTCCGGAACGAGGACTGGGACGTCGTCTTGATAGCGAAACGCGGAAGCGGTGCTGATTACGGGTTTCAATGCGGCGCAGCGGCCTTCGATTTCGCCCGCCGTGTCGGAGGGCAGCGCGGAGAAGACGACATCGTATTTGTCGAGTTCATTCACGGCTTCAAGGGTGTTTTTAACACCCATTTGGGCGATGTCCTGGCTGAGGGGTTCGGGGCTGTGCCAGACCGCCGCTGTTCCATACGATTTCCCGGCGGACCGCTCTGAGGCGTATAGTCCAGTAATCTCAAACCAGGGATGCCCGACAAGGGCTTCGATAAATTGTTGACCCGCAACGCCGGTCGCTCCTAGAATCGCCGCTTTTTTCTTTTGCATGATTCGTTTCGCTCCATTCCCAAATCGGTGTCCGATTTATGGATCTTGTCTGTAAAATAGCTAAATATGATAACCGCCTTCATCCATTCCATGAAGAGAAACGATTGTAAGATTCATTTTTTTTTCTATTATTTTTTTTATGTTGGGCGCCCAACGTTCTTCTTAGGGGCTTTTTATATCCTTGTTCGCGTTGGCTGTTACTTTCTTTGACCCATGAATAGCGATGGACCGTGGCTTTATTCCCAGGAACACTGCCGATTCGCCTGGATCCCTTGTTTCCGCCTCGCCAGCGAAACGTGGGATCGACGGCTCTTTTCACAGCGCTTCTTTGATGCTGCCGGCCGCGGCTAGCACGCGGCGTCCCCTACTAATATAAATTAGGCCGCAAAATTGGGGAGTTATGGATTGGATGTGGGGGGGGAGGAGAGGGGTGGTGTTATGGGTTTTGTGGATGTTGTGATGGGCTGCGCTTCGTATTTTGCCTACCGGGCTTGATAGTTCTGCTCATCAATGCCAGGGCAGAAAAAAGCCTTGCCCTGGGTACCCAGTTATGGGTTGGTTTTTGTGTATACGGAGGGGGGGAAGGAGAGCGGTGGTGTTGTGGGTTTGGTGGATGTAGTGATGGGCTACGCTTCGCTTTTAGCCCATCCTACCGGATTACCGAGTTGGAGGTTTTGTTTTTATCTCTTCGATCGACCAGTTTATCTTTGTGTTTATTCTACCGCGCCTGGAGATCGGCGATAATTTCCATCATGTTGTGATGGTGTTTTTCGGTATACGAATCCCGGATTCGCCATACCTCTTGTATGATTTCATCTTTATACATTTAACTTATGATTGACGTTTCAATGTAGACGCTCTTCTTCATTTTTCCAAGCTAGCATTCCACAGACGAATTCGCAACCTTAAGAAGAAAGGGCTACGCTTTGTTTTTAGCTTATTCTATCGGGCTAATATAAATTAGGCCGCAAAATTTTGGGAGTTATGGGTTGGGGTTGTGGATACGGTGGGGAAGAGTGGTGGTGTTGTGAGTTTTGTGGATGTTGTGATGGGCTACGCTTCGCTTTTAGCCCATCCTACCGGATTTTTCGCCTGGAACTAGAGTTGGAGGTTCATTTTAATAAACTGACCAGTTTTCGACCGGTGTTCCGGGGTCGTTTGGGTCGAGGATGACGCCGCTTCCCCAGCGGACCCAGTCGACTGTCATGGTTCCCCAACTTGGATTGGGCCAGCCGATGTCTACGCGGCCGTCGATGTCGACTTCGGGCCAGCCCGCCCAGCCAGTGCCGTGGAATGTGACGGCGGGGGCGCTGAAATCGCGGTTGATGTAGACATCGTATTCACTTTGAGGGGCGTTGGCCGCGCTATTGCCGGGATCGAGGAGGAGTTCGTACCGGTACGCTTCGTTGAAGCGGCAGACGACTGTGAAGGTGTTGAATCCGGTGAGATCGCTCTCGTAAATTGGATCGTCTCCATTCAGGTTCCAGCCGCCGAACCGGTCCTGCGCGAAACTGGGCTGCCAGGATTCGTCTCCAGGGTGGAATTCATCATTGATCATGCACGCGATCGTGCAATGGGGGCCATTGGCGTCGTCCCCATCTTCTTCATCGATGCGGAAACTCGCTTCCACTGTGTAGGGGACCACCCAGGTCGTGTCATGGACCATATAGAAATTGGCGTCACCTTTGTCATCGATGACAGTAACCGTTCCATCCGCATTCTGGGTTAAGACACCATCCGCGTTGGAGCCGTATGGTTCCCAGCCTTCGGCTTGGTAATCTGTTAATTCGCTGGTGACATCCCATTGGCCGATATTGGTTTGAGCGAGTTGCGCGTCGAATCCTTCCGCTACGCCGGTGCGGTACAAGCCTGTTGTGTCATTTCGTCCACCGCGCCACATCATGAAATTACCTCCGCCAAGGTAGACGACCGAGGCGTAGTAATTGCGGTTTTCGTTCCATGAGCCCGCGCCGCCAAGACCCGCGACGTTATCCATGGTGTACCACGGTTCCCAGTTGAATCCATCCGATGAGACGAGGTATTGATTTTCCGTATTGGTTTCAAACGCCCACATGCGGTAATCGTTCTGGCCGATGGCAAGAATACAAGATGGCTGCATCGCGGGTGGGAGGGGGACGATATCAAAATCGATGAATTCGTATCCATCCAAGGATGTGGCCAACATGATGCCATCCCCCGCACGGTAAAACATGCGAAACGGTTCTTCTTGACCGGGCATGTATAGCACAGCGTGTCCGTCGGGGTATGTGCCGAGGGAGGAGTCAAGAGCGGAGATGGCGAGTTGGTCATTTTCAAAATTGATCCCATCTGCGCTTTCCGCTACGCGGACTTGCCATACCTCTTCTGGATTGCCGTAATAATAGATCCGGAAAGGTTTTTCCCACGAAGGTTCGTAGAGAACGACAGCCCGTCCAGCCTTCGATTCGCCTTCCTCGTTCAAACCGCTTACGGCCACTTGGTTTGTCCATGTGATTCCATCCGCGGATTGGGCGTACGCGATGCCATTAATGCTGGCGTAATCGAACCACATGCGGAAGCGGGATTCGGCGGGCCAATCCTCATTGTAGAGCACATAAGGCATATAGGAGCGGTCCCCCACTTCGTTCAATTCGAGTGGATTGACGTCAGGCCGATCCGTCCATTCAATCATCCATTTTTCTTGGGCGTCGACTGAACCCATTGAAACCAGGACTACTGCGAAAAGAACTGTGAAACGCCGAACATACTGCTTCATGATCATTCTCCTTCTTTTTCTGGGATTCCATGTGATTATTAGAATGATGTTAAGATACTGTTAGAATAAATTAAAAATCTTTTGATATGGAATCATAATAATTCGATTTTTTAAAGGGGGAGAGAATGAGAAAAGGAGCAGGGGATTGAGAATTTTAAATAGATTTTATTAACTAATTAAGAGATCGTCTTTAAAATCGTGTTTGAGTTGGAGCGTCTAATACTATTATATGGTAATGGATATATGGTAATGGATCTAAAAAAATATGCGTTTTGTTTGTGCGTTTTTTACTTTGTGAAGGTGTGTAGTAGCAGTAGAATATGTAGATCGATCGAACCGGAACTGATTCTGTAGTATATTACTCATCAGGATTATGGAGTTCCTAAGAACTTTAACTATAGCGAGGGGATTTTGAAAGTACTGATTGCGTCATCGGAAATTTCGCCTTTGGCAAAAACTGGGTGTCTGGCGGACGCTTTAGGGAGTCTCGCCAAGCGGTTGGCAAAACAAGGTATCGATGTGTCGCTGGTCATGCCGAAATACCGGACCGTCTCGCACGCGGGGGAGGATTTGGGTGAACTCCAGATTCCAATACAGGGACAGATCGTTTGTGGGCGGATTGAACGGATTGTTTTGCCGGATACGGAGATCCCGGTTTATCTTATTGTTCAAGATGATTACTACGATCGTGAATATCTCTATACCGAAAAAGATCCGGAGACGCAGGAATTCAGAGATTTTCCGGACAATTTGGAGCGTTATACATTCTTTTGCCGGGCGGTCCTCGATCTGGTGAAACGGAATGTGGTTGACGCGCAGATTATCCACGCCAACGATTGGCAAACCGCGCTAATTCCAGCGTATTTAAAGACCGTCTTCTCCCGCGATCCTGCTTTGCGGGAAATTAAAACTCTTTTCACATTTTATGATCTGAGTTACCAGGGATGTTTTCCCGGTTCGTCGCTGTCTGTTACGGGGATTGGGATACATCACTTCCACTTGGATGAGTTGGAATTCTATGGTCAGCTCAATCTTGTGAAGGGCGGTGTTGTATTCGCCGATTATCTGAATACGGTCAGCCCCACATACGCAGGAGAGATCCAAACGGAGGCGTATGGTTTTGGATTGGAAGGCGTTTTGTACCGGCGGCGAAATCGGTTGTTTGGGATCTCGAATGGTTTCGAATATCAGGAGTGGGCGCCGGAAACGGACACATTTATTCCAGCGGCTTATTCCAGCGAGGATTTTCAAGAGAAAAAATCGATCAACAAAGAAGAATTACGAAGGGTGTTTCAACTGCGTTCCCAACCGGGCCGCGCGCCGTTGTTTGGTTTTATCGGTCCGTTGGATTGCAATAAAGGGGCGGATTTATTGTTGGAGATTGTGCCGCGCCTGATGGATCAAGGGGCGCAACTGGTTTTGCTGGGATCGGGCGCAAAAGAATTGGAAGAGAAATTTAAAGATTATCAATCCCGCTTTCCTAAGCAGATCGGATTGAAGACACTATTCAATAACGCTCTCGCGCATTTAATCGAAGCCGGTTCAGACCTGTTTCTTATGCCTTCCCGGTATGAGCCTTGTGGTTTGCATCATATTGTTTCCCTGCGATATGGAACGATTCCCGTTGTTCACCATACGGGGTGTTTGGCGGATACGATCAAAGACATTGATGAGAATCCAGAAGGGAACGGTTTTTCGTTCCCCCGCGATCATGTGGAGGAATTGTGGGACGCCTGTCAGCGCGCGATTGCGGTGTATGAGCAGGAAGAGCGCTGGACCGGCTTAATACGCCGCGTGATGCGTGAGGATTATTCTTGGGAGAGTGTGGATTCGGTTCAGAAATATATACAATTGTATGAGACGATTCTTGAGGATTAGGTGGGTAGGGGTTATGGCGCCTTTTATGGTGGGCTATGTTGCGTTATGGTGGGCTACGCTGCGCTTTTAGCCCACCCTACATGTAATTTAGCCCACTTGTCTACTTGTCTTGTCTTAGATTCTAGGAAAACTTATGCCGAAACACTCGGAGATTTATCTGCATATTTTCTGGCATCAGCATCAGCCTTGGTATCCCGCGCCGGGGGAGAATCGTTGTGTGATGCCGTGGGTTCGTTTGCATGGGATTAAAGATTATTACGACATGGCGGCGCTCTGCCAGCAGCATCCCGGCTGGAAGCAGACGATCAATTTAGTTCCATCGTTGATTGAGCAGCTGGAAGGTTATGGGAGCGGCGCTCTGACTGACGGCGCATTGGAGTTGAGCCGCAAGCCGGCTGAGGAACTGACCTCCGAGGAACAATCGATCGTTCTCAAGCGTTTTTTCGACGCTCATGCGCCGCGGATGATTCATCCGTATCCACGCTATGATGAATTGCTGCGGAAACGCGACGCTTCCCGGCAGGATCAACATAGACGATTTTCCGAACAGGATTTGCTCGATCTTCAAGTTTGGTTCAATCTGGTTTGGTTCGATCCGATCTGGTTGGAAAATTCGGATCGCCCTTTGAAAGAACTTCTTCGCAAGCAGCGTGGTTTTACGGAAGAGGAAAAACAGCAGGTTCTCGATCTTCAGATTGAGGTGATACAAGAGATCATTCCCTTGCACCGGCGGTTGCATGAGGAGAAGGCGCTTGAGATCACCTGTTCGCCGTATTACCATCCCATACTGCCGCTTTTGATGGATACGAACATCGCTCAGGTTTCCAATCCGCGTGATCCTGTGCCCGATCCGCCATTCTCGTTTCCGGATGACGCGGCGTGGCAGATTCGCGAGGGGCGCCGGTCTTTTGAATCGGTTCTCGGTTTCCAGCCATCGGGGATGTGGCCGTCGGAAGGTTCGGTGTCTGATGCTGTCTGCGCGTTGATGGCGCGGGAGGGAGTTGGATACTTCGCGACGGATGAGGATATTCTCTTCAACTCCGTTCCGGTTCATGGGAAAAGGCCGCTGGAAACGAAGTGAGTTGTTCCGTCTTCAGCGGCTTGTGACGGAATCGGGCGAGATTGATTGTGTGTTTCGGGATCATGGACTATCCGACCGGATCGGTTTTGTTTACCGGGATATGGATCCTAAAGAGGCGGCCAAGGATTTTATTACTAACTTGAAGCGGATTGGGACGAACTGGCGGGGGGGACGCGCCTCCATTGGTGAATGTGATTCTCGATGGCGAAAACTGCTGGGAGTTTTATCCGCGGGATGGCCATGATTTTTTGCATGAGATGATCGAGGGAATCTTACAAGATTCGCAGATTCATCCAATTACGGTTCCGGAGTATCGGGAACTGTATCCGCCCAAGCCTACATTAAAGTCGATTTTTCCTGGATCGTGGATCAATCACAATTTTCGGATCTGGATCGGCCATCAGGAAGACAATGCGGCGTGGCGTTTTGTTCATACGGCGCGCGAGTGTCTCACGCAGGCGCAGGATGGGTTGGATGAAGAGACGCGCCGGGAGGCGTGGCGGGAGTTGTATATTTGTGAGGGGAGCGATTGGTTCTGGTGGTTCGGCGATATCAACTCGTCGGCGCATGATGATTTGTTCGACGCGCAGTTCCGCAATCATCTTACGCGCCTTTACGAACTGATTGGGCAGCCCGTTCCGGAAACGCTGAAACGTCCGATCAAGCAGCCGAAGAAAGTGGGGAAGGGCGGTGGATTGTTCTTCCAAAAGCCGAAGATCGATGGGGAAGGCAAGGGATATTACGATTGGGTCGGCGCGCGGGTTCTTACGGCTCCCATCGGCGGGGGGGCCATGCATCAAGCCGGTGGCGCGGAGGCGCATGTGCAGTTTGGACGTATTGAAGAGGAACTTTCCTTTTCCATCCAATTTTCCGAAGCGATTCTGGATGAAGAAACCCGCGTTTCATTATGCGTCACCAAACCCACGTTGAAGACGGTTCCCGTCTATCCGGCTGATGGGGATATGGAATCTTATCTAATGGATTCGCGATTGATGGGGACGGTTAATTTGAATAATCTCGGCGTTGATCCAGCGCGGGAAGTCTGGTTCTTCTTCCAATTCGAACCGGTGGACGCGCCGGTTTTTTCGATTCCTCATGGGAATGAATTGTATCTACCAAGTTACTCTCCTACGAATACGAGTGTGTATTGGTTTTTGTGATTCGCAATTTGTCTATTGTTTAGTTCGTTCTCACCTCATACATCAAACTTATATACAAATATCCAGCTTATTGATCGATTTCTCTCCAATTCAGGAAAAAAGTACTTGACATTTTTTTGATATCGCGATATCTGTGGATCAAGGTTTTTGTTATTTAACCCACAAATAAACGGATAGAGACTTGATCGGGGGGTGATTATGAGACTTTTTGGAACGATGTTTATCATTTCTTTAGCTTTTTCGTCTTTCTCCTTTGCAGAGAAACCTGATTTAATTATCGGCTATAAAAATGTGTATGACGCGGAGCACTCGCACGATGCGGAGAAGATTGCTGTAGCGACAAATTTGGGGATTTTTATATTTAACACAGAGTCTATGAAGCTTTTGTCGTACCGGCTTTTTGATGAAGGGCTGAAATACCTGGATTGGTCTCCGAATGACAACTACATTTTTGCTTCAAATCCGGATACTCAAGAGAATTATATTCTTGATGCCATTTCATTAGAAATAACCGCTATTGTAAATGATACTATAGAATTTCATATTGAAAGCGCATGGGTTTCAACTTGTCTTATAAATTATGATAATACTGTTTCATTCAATCATGATGAAGACAATTTTTATTATTTAGATTCACATAGTTTGAACAAAATCGATCTAAATTATGGAACGAAAGAGATAATTTTTTCTTCGAATCAAGGAGTCCCATACGCATTTGGTTTTTTAGAGAATAATAATGAGATTTGGATATCTACACGCGATAGATACATCTATTTATACGACATCATTACGAAGAAACTAAGTACTATATTATCTCCGCAAGATGTTTACTTAACGAATAGACATGATATATTTGATGTGTCAAAGATAGTAAATATGCGTTAGCATATTCTATTAATTATGACGATTTTAGTGGCATATATTTTGTATATTTACATATTATTAATTTGGAAAATTACGCAGAACAAGCAATATGGGGGAGCGATACTACTAACCCTGAATACAGATCAAGAGCAATTGTATTGGATGAGGAGAATATATTAATATACCAGATTCTTGGTAGTATGATTATGTATAACGTAACAAATGGATCAGAAATATTTCTCACCTCCATTTATTCACAATTTGGGACACCGGTTTCAACACAAAGAAATTCAATATTGTATAACGGCATTAGTACATCTCCTACATTGGATGAATATATATGGACAGAAAAAATAAATAGAGAGATCTTACCTTTCTATGATAACAACTTACTGACTTTTAAAAACACAACAAATAATCATCTCGTACTGGAACATCCATTTAAACATATTGATGTTGCGTCACAGGATAGAATTGATAGTGTGACGGAAGAGTTGGAGTATGAATTTAGAGAACCCAGCGCGTTCTCAGACGATGATTCCTTATTCGCTTCCGCGACGAATGACGGGAAAGTACTGATATGGGATATGGATGAAAACGGCTTCCTAAAAAGGGATAAAATCGATGGAACGGAGAATTCCAATCATATCACGTTTTCACCAAACAACCGTTATTTAGCCTTGGCGCGCAATCAAATTGCGCTTTATGACAGGCAAAAGGATTGGAAAGAAAAGAATATTCTTGATGGACATACGGGCGCAATCTACTCACTCGACTTTGCTATGGATTCAAGTCATATGGCGAGTGGCGGTGAAGATGGGAAATTGGTTGTATGGGATTTAAGTACGTTAGAAGGACAAACGATTCTCCAGATTGATCAACCCATAAAATTTGTTACTTATTTTGAAGACAATTCTATTCTGTACGTCACAAGTAGTGGAAAGATCTATCGTTATCGGATTGGCGAGCTACAATTATTAAATGATGAACTCAACCTAGAAGATATCAGTGCAGTAACGATCACGGATGATAAGAGATATTTAATTGTAGACGGAAGTGTTTTCGACACGTCCACAGGCGATCTACTCGGTGAGTTTGGAAAAGAAGAAAGTTACATCAAATATGATGTCTCATACAACAACGAATGGATCGCTGGATATCAAGGAGACACGGTTGTCCGAGTTTGGGATTTCCAAAAAATTATCGAACAAGAACCTATAACGCCAACGAATATTCCTACTAGTATACCGACTGACATTCCAACTAGCATCCCAACTAGCATTCCAACTAACTTTTTAACTAACACCCCAACAAATATCCCAACTAGTATCCCTACTAACATTCCAACAAGCAGCCCAACAAATACACCAATTATTCAACCCACACAAACTCCGACGAATCCTCCACCGACACTTACACCAACGCCAAGTCCGACATCAGCGATTGCATTAAACACAGTTATCGTAACCGATGATATGACTAGTTCTGAAGATCTTAGTGGTGGTATTGATGAAGATGGAGAATCCGATCGATGTTTAGTAATTCGCTGGAATTTATCCTATGAAGATATCCAAGATACTCATGTATATGTGTCAATCGACGGTGGACCAATACACTTATTTAGGACGAACGGGTAATCCATCAGATCATTATCTGGAATGGAAAGAGGGAACCACCGCTACGTTGAAACAGCAATATCTAGAGGGACCGGAATACGACCATCGTTACTCATTCGCAGTTTACGTAATCACACAAAGTGGCGTTCCCCATCACTATGGACCGGTGCAAACAATGGGAGAAGTCCAATATGTCGCCGAAGGACAATCCATACCTACGCCAGCGCCCATAACACCCAACACAGTCATCGTCACAGACGACATCCTGACATTTGAGGATCTAAGCAGCCAAATAGATTATGACGATACAAGTAATCGTTCGTTGGTTGTCCGGTGGAATTATCCAGAATCCGATATCAGAGAATTACCCACGTTTACGTGTCTAAGAATTCTGGAGCATGGCAGTATTTAGGCCAGTCCGTTGAATAATACTAACAACTATCTTAACTGGACCCAAAAATCAGCAACACATTAATTCGTTATTTGAGGATGGCCCCCAGTTTGAGGAATGATTATTTGTTCAGTGTATTTGCCATACGTGAGGATCATGGTCCTGGGAATATGAGTGTTTATGGACCGATTAACAATGCAGGGAATGTTCGATGTGTAAATGAAATTTTAGAGTAGGGTGGTGCTAAAAGCGAAGCGTAGCCCACCGATGATTGATTTATCAGTATGAGATTATTCAAGCAATTTAATATGTGATGGGAGAATTTGGTGTTTGTATTGTATGTATAACTTGTAAGTTTATTCGATAGTAAGTTATGGTGGGCTACACTTCGTTTTTAGCCCACCCTACTTTTCTATTTTGTCAGAATCAGGATGGACTGGATTTTTAGGATAAACAGGATAAGGTATTAAATAGTCATCCTGAATATCCTGCCCATCTTGTATATCCAGATTCAGACAAATATTTACCGATACGCTTACAATCCATCCCTTTATAGGTATTGTATTAGTTGCAAAATATATCCTATTCGGTTATGGTGGGCTACACTTCGTTTTTAGCCCACCCTACCTACTTTTTTAGCCCATCTTATTTCTCCAAAGACTTTGAACTCGGTGATTCCTGTGGTTGTTTTTTCTTTTTTGCCGGTGATTGTGATTCGGATGTAGCGGATGGAGTTGGCTTTGTAGTAGTGGCGTTGGATTTGGGATTTGTCCTCTGTTTCTGTTTTGTCTATTAATAGAGTCCATTCCTGGTTGTTTTGGGAGCCTTCGATTTTGTATTGGTATTCTCCATCTCCGGTTTCCCAATGGATTTCTGAGCCGGTTAGGTTGTGTGTGATACCTAAATCGATTTGGAGCCATTGGCCCTTTTCTTCACTTGTCCGCGCGCCAGGCCGTGTTGGTTTTTCCATCCGTGGTGAAAAACGGGAGGGTGTTGTTCGGCGCTGGATGAGGCGGAGGCGGATTTGATTTTGGCTAGGTTTGTATAGCCGCTTCCGAGATTGCGGAGGGAGGAAACTTTCGAAGATTCCGAAAATTTCGTTATATTCGAGATCGCCTCCAAGATGGTGGCCTCCGGAAGTGTCCAAAGCGAGTTCGACTTGGGACGCTTTGCCCCGCTTTGACCAATTCGCTGTACACTTTGATTGTGTCTTGGAAGAGCACGTTGGTGTCTTCCACGCCGTGGATGAGCAACAGCCGCCCTTTTAAGTTTTTGGCGAGGGGGAGCAGGGAGAATTTCCGTTGATCGGGTTTATTGACTTCGGATTCGTCGATGGTGATGCTTGTGTAACTGCCATAATAGTTTTCCCATTCCGTCGGCCCGGCGCCGGCCATGCCGACGGTGAATACGTCCGGTTTGGTGTAGAGGGCCATCTGCGTGACGAAGCCACCAAAACTCCAGCCGTAGAGGGCGACGCGCGTGGGATCGCCGTTGAATTCTTTGACGAGATAGTCGAACGCCCTCAGCGAGGTCTTCAACTTGGGGTTTGCCGGGATGCTGCCAATTCGCGTTTTCAAAGAGGGCTCCATAGTTGGAACTGCCGCGTGGATCGATGACCGCCGCGATATAGCCGTGGCGTTTGGCCATGTACATCGGGAAGCGGTAATTGTATAGTACACCGAATCCGCCGTACGTCACCATGCCGTTCGATCCCAAAGGCCCTCCGTAGGTGTAAATCATGACCGGGGATTTATCCCCTTCGACCGGTCCGGGGGCAGGAAGACCATGCCGTGGATGGTGGTGCCCATGTTGGTTTTTATAGGAAAACAGTTGGGGTTCCAGTTGTTTGAGTTTGGGGGTGTCTTTGGGATGCGAATCGGTGATGATGGTTTCTGTGGGAGAATGAATATCACCGGCGGCTAATTCAAGCAGCTGATTCCAATTGGTGAACAACGCCGCGTATTGCGTTCCATCCTTGGATACTACTGGGTTGGAATAGAGGCCGTCTCTTTTGTCATGCGGGTCATCTCTCCACTTACTACATCCACCGCGTATAGATCCCGCCGGACGAGGTGTTCTTTGTTGGCCAACACATACAATGTTGTTCCTTCTTCATTGAATGAAATGGGATCGGCGTTGAAATTGCCTTTGAGGATGGGGATTTTTCCTTCGGTGATTGGATCGATGAGCCAGGGCTGGCGGAAACCGGTGTCTTCAAAAACCGCGAGAACGTACCGCCCATCGGGCGTAAATTCCGGATCGACTCGTTCCGGGGAGCGCTGGGCGGCGCTGTTGCGGGCGTGGTGCACGATTTTGGCGGGGTCTGTTGAATCGACATCCGCGGCGTAGATGATGATCTCTTCGGTTTGTGGATTGTACGTGCGGAAGACAAGTTTCTTGTTATCTTTCGACCATTTGGGATCGGTGATCCGCAGTTTTTCATCGCCGCCTGGATGATGGAATAATTCAATGGCGGTTTCTTCCGTTCCGTTGTGGATGGGATCGCTGACTTTTTGCATATAGACCCACCGTTCGTTTTCGGCGGGTTTTGGATCTTCCGCCAAGGGGCGATCGTGTTGTTTAAATTTCGCGAACCGGTCACGGTATGTGACGTATCCTACTTTCCGGGTGTTGACGTTGCCGTCTTTTGATTTCGAGGTGACGATGGCCAGCCATTGTTGATCGGACGAGAGGATTTTTCTTTCGATTTGTTGATCGGAGGGCGTGTTGGGGGAGATCTCTTCGATATACGAATTTCCAAACCGAAAGCGTATCAATGTGAAGCCACACCAGAAAATATAGCCGTCTCCCTCTTTTGTGAATGAGAAATTTACTTCATGTTCTTTGGTTTTGGTTAATCGTTCAATTGTATCGTTTTCGATGTCAAAACGGTATAGGTCGTTTTTGTAATTGACGATCATTTCCAGCGCGGTCTCTGACCAGACGAATGAGGTTACTCCAGCATACTCTGGTATTTCTTCATCGGGGAGAAACCGGCGCGTTCTCTTTATCATTATCTTCTTTTTGTTTTTTCTTTTGATCTTCGGATATCTTGTATGCGTCTTCTTCGAAGGAGGCGAAGGTTTCGACCGTGGTCAAGGCGCGGGTGGTTTTTGTTTTTGTATCATACAGCCAGATATCGTATCCGGTGGCTTCAAAGATGTTCCAACGGTAGGCGAGGAGGCTGCTATCATACGACCAAGCTAAATCGCTGGGGGTTTTCCCGAACAACTTGTCATTTTCAAACAGGTTTTCGAGGGTGAGTTCAATATTTTCGATCTTTTTTATTTCTTGGGCGCCGTTTTCTGTTTCAGAACGGACGTGAATGTCCGCCGCTATGGATAGATTTGTAAAAGCAATACTGATCAACGCCGCCGCCAGCTGGGCAATCCACATATTCTTTCTTTGGCGATTACTTGTCATTTTATTTCTCCATGCTTGTTTTCAGGAATTTATTTAGCGTATTAAGGTTTCATGAATGAGGCAAGGTTTCTTCGTTTTCCTTCATCGAATTTGGCGTATGCTAATAAGCCGAAGAGATCGAACCCTAAAGCCATTTATGTGAATCGGATAAAATGTATCGAATTTTAAATCCTTGTCGTAGATGCATTTGGATATTCAATTATAAACAAAAGTATTCTTGCCGTTGGGATTGGGGTTTTATTGTTCATACCATTTTCGAGCGAATCAAAGATTGTTTATGTCAAGAAACGGACGCCACAAACGAACGCGACAGGCGCCTCGTGGAAAGAATCTCTCGATTCCATTGTGCGGGCGATTGACGTGGCTGGACCGGGGGATGAAATTTGGGTGGCTGAAGGACGGTACCGGCAAAATGAGATTGTATTGAAATCCGGTCAAACGTTTCGTGGTGGTTTTACTGGAAACGAGACTCAAACTGCGCAGCGAAGTTGGGGCGAGAATCGATCCATTCTTGAAAACGCCGGAAGTCAGACGCCGATTTTGCTTGGTGTGGACGATACTGTGATCGATGGATTTACATTCACCGGAGCGAAAGTTTGCGCGGCGCAATGTACGGGAACATCGCCGAAGTTTTTGAACTGCGCATTCATCAAGAATGAAGGAACAATGGGAGGGGGAGTGATGGTAAATGAAAAATCAAACGCCTCCTTTTCCAATTGTCTATTCGCAGAGAACCAAGCGCAGACTGGATCCGGTCTATTCATCGCCAACGCCTCGCCTGTGATTAAAAATTGCACATTTTCAATGAACCTAACAACGGATACTGAGAAGCTATTCGGTGGAGGCGCCCTGAGCTGCGCGATTGGCTCCGCGCCTATGATTGAGGACTGCTTGTTTGAAAGAAATCAGGGGCATTGCGCGGGGGGCGTTTTATCAGGTGTTGAATCAGGATTTCCAATCTTTCATTATTGTCTTTTTCGCTGGAATCACTCGAAAACGAATGGGGGCGCCGCCGCGTTGGTTGGAGGAACCGCTATTTTTCAAGACTGTGTTTTTACATTTAATTCGGCGGAAGAACGAGGTGGGGCTCTGAGTTCGAGTGAGGCCAATTCCAGAATACAATCCTGTACGTTTGTGAAGAATGGATGTTTTAAAGAGCATACAGTAGGAGGTGGATTATTTGTATTAGGTGGGCGCTTTGAATTATCCGATTCCCTTCTGCAAAACAATTTCTCCTTCCTTGCTGGAGGGGCCGCGTTCCGTAAACTTGAGCAAGGCGTTATTCAGCGTTGCATTATTAGAAACAATTGTTCGCAGAAAGCCTCTGGGGGATTACATATTGAAGAATCTGAGAATGTAGTTGTGGATCGTTGTGACATATACGCCAATTTCGCTCATGATATTGGGGGGGGTATTTTAATTGGTGATCACTCAAGAGCATTGTTGACAAGATGTCAAATACATAACAACGTTCTTTTTAAGAACAACGGCGCCGGCGCCGGCGCGGGTGTCATCAAACAATCAGAGGCGCACTTTAGAAATTGTACGATTCGGAGAAATCGATGTCACGAATGGTACAGCGCAGGGGGAGGAGTCGCTCTTGTGGACCAGTCTACTTCGACGGTGGGCTTTTGTGATTTTAGTCATAATTTTGCGCGGATGGGATCGGGGATTGGAGCGAGGCGATCTTCAAGTCTATATATTCAGAACTGCACTTTGTTTGGTCTTTCGTCCCGGTTTACCATTGGAATTGATTATATTGAGGATCATTCAGAGTTAAAAATCAGCAATTGTCTTATTTGCAATTACGATATGATTTCACCCATTTTGAAATCCGGAGAATGGAATGTATTTGTGTTTAAAGACAGTGAAACGGGGACGCTGGCCGATTTCCATCTGGCTGATTTGGGATTACGTGATCCACAAGCGGGAGATTTTACCTTACAAGAAGGCTCTCCTCTCATTGACGCAGGCGCCGGGACGGCGCCGATTGGAGAGAATGTTCCGTTTGATGGTGACGGAGATGGTATCAGTCAGTGGGATATTGGCGCCCATGAATACCGGCCTAAAACGCCATGATATCATTGACCGGGGCAGACTGCGTTTTGCCCCGTGCGCCCATGGTTGTGATAAGTGATCAAAGGGCCGGCGCTGGGGCGGATCAATTATTGATGATGAGTTCAACGCCGCATAGAACCGGCTGACTTTGGAGAGTCGTAGGCGCCAGATCAATGACAAGGTTTTCCGCGATGGACACATCTTGGAATTCTTTGATCAATACCCGCTTGGGGGAGCCCGTTTCTTTTACGATATCAAGATTACGCAGAACTCGTAAGTTTTGCAGCGAGACATCAAAGACGCGGGCGCCGGGTTGGGCGTTTGTATCCGGTTCCATGAAGATCAATCGAACTGTATAGAGTGAGTCCGGCCGGGGATTTTTTGTAAGAGGGATTGTGAGTTGTCTTATCCCTTCAGCGCCTGAGGCGGCGACCCATTTTAACTCCTCACCACTGACCCAGATCGAATGATGGCGGAAATAGTGAATCTCTTCCGGCTCCGTTTGTATCTCAATTTCGGGGGAAGGGCTTCCTGCGAGAGGGTATTCAAGCCAGAGCGTTCCATTGCCGGTTTTTCTGTCCCCAGGCGCTCCCAGGTTGATTCCGATTTGTTGTATGGGCGCGCCGGTCCACTCGAATGAATTGAACGTCCACACTTCCACATCGGGATCATGGATCATTGCCAGCGACGTTTGATTTTGGTAACTGCACGAGCAGGTGCGAGTATAGTCCGGGGCGTTGAGAACGCCATTCGCGATGATGAGGTTGGATGTGCAACTCGATTTAAAGCCGCCAAAGTTGCCCGTGCCTCCATCCTGCGCTAAATCAAAAAAACCCGCGGCTGCAGAGCGAAAGGTAAGGAGATGTTCACTTGCGATCGCGTAATTACAGCCATAATTCCGGGTGAAGGTCCAAGGCGCGCGCTCTCCTGTGAGGGGATTGTCGCGTTGGATTGGTTCTCCTGTGCGCAGGTCATAGGCGTTTGGATTCGTGATAATCGATTCACCGTGAATGACAAGAGGAGAAGAGTAAGACGCTTCGTTTTCCCAGAGTCGAGCGCCGTTATTTCCAGTATAAGCCACCATGCCTTTCGAGGGCTCATCGACGGTCATATCTCTCGATGCGCGTCCTGACTCCACCAGAATGTCTAACGGTTCGGAATATCCCAACCAAGTTCCAAAGACGTTTTCCGTTTTGCTCCATAGGATATCGCCATTGTGGATGTTGAAAGCTATTATCCGGGGGGAACCTGTGAAGGTTATGCCTCTTCGTTTCATTTTGTTTTGGACGTGATCGGGTATTTTATCGATGCAGAATAGCTTCCCATTTCCCATGGCGATCGCGTTATGCCGCAGACCTAAACTGGATTGGAATGTCCATCGTATGGCGCCGGTATGCCGGTCCATTATGATGAGACTTTTGCTTGCGGATGTATCGAAATCGTAGAACATTCTCCTTTTTTCTGAAATATCCGCATCGATTTCAAAAAGAGGTTTGTAATAAACAAATTCGGCGCCTGCGACCAGGTAGTCTTGATAGACGCCGATATAGCCCCAGTCCGGTGGGGTGTCTTTGCCAGGAAGGGTGGGGAGTGCGATCGTGTTGATCGTCTCACCCGTGGCTGGATCGAGAACGAGGCATTGACTTCCTTGGATGATATACACTCCATCACTCGTTACGACGTAGTTCGTTCCCCGCGCGTTCGCGCCAGGAATGTGGATCTGGTTGTAAGCGGGACTGAGCGGCGTGTCTTGATAGGTATGATCGAAATAGACGCCATAGTTGCCTAAATTGGGAAGAGTCCGCTTCCATAGCACCCGGCCCGTGTAAACATCCCGCGCGCTGAGACAGTCCATGCCTTGAATGATGAGACGCCCATCCATTACCTGTTCGGGGGGGCCATGACCATGCCTTGGCAACACATCCATGTTTGAATTGCCGCCGAACCAGAGGATACCCAGTGGAAGTTTGACTCGTCGATCGTTGGATTTGATGGTATTGGCGGCGTTACCGTATTGATGGGTCCAATCGGCGGAACCGGTGAGAGCGCCTTCTCGAACGAGCTGGAATTGATCCGCGGTTTCGTAGATCTTCGCGTTGGGTAAATTCAGCTGATTGATGGTTCGGATGAGAGAGACGCGGTCATTCTCACCGGCTTTGAAGCAAGCGGCGCCACCATAAGGACGCAGACTGCGAAAGATATGGTTCCAAAAGGTTTCATCGTTTCCTCTATTCGCCGCTTGGTAATCTTCGATGACTGTTAGACTGGCGAGGTAAGGAGGGGCTTCCAATGTGACTGGATCGCCGGTCAGAACCGTCAACCGTTTCCCGTATAAACCTGACTCGGTAAATCGTCTTCGAAGGCGGTCCACTTTCGCGGGATCGGGATCGGCGGCGATGACGCGCAGTTTGGATTGACGAACGAGCGCCTCGGCTAGATCGCCATTTGTAAGTCCATAGACCAGGCAGTATCCTTCATGAATACCGGTTGTTTTGAGGATGGTTTCCGCTTCACTCACAATGGAATCGGGGAGGGGATCGCTTTTGGTTTCATTTGGGTAGAATTTCGTTTCAATCTCTTCACCGCCGAAGCAATAGAGGCGCCCTTCCAGCGTCACGGCATAGAGCCGGTCATTCGCTGCAACGATCCGGGCGGCAGTACCTTCGATTGGGGCTTGCCACGCCAATCTTGGGGAGCCGCCAGTGGTGGGCAGGTCAATCGCGGATATGCAATTTTGGCCCCCTGCGTAGAGCCGGTTTCCGGCTTTAATTAGATCGCCAGTTGCGTCGATCTTCATTTCCCACAATGTGTCGAGCACCCACTTTTTTTTCGTAACGAGTTTGACTTCGTTGGTTCGTCTATCCCGTTCTGTTGTTTCGTATTCGATCTGTCTCAGATTTGCGAAGTCATGGGCGATGATGGTTTCTCCCATGCTGTATAGGGCTGTTTCCGTCAAAACGGGGATCTTGCCGAATTGCGGAAGCACCAGATCGCCTTCGTTTATGTCGTAGAGGCTGGTGACAAAATCGCGGTGATAGTTGACATATTTATCCCCGATCGCGGCGACAAAAGCGCCACCGGTTTTGTTGTGTTCCGCGAAACGGTAGTAGAGATAGGCGCCGGTTTTTAGATCGAAACAGGCTGGAACCGAGCGCCCGCCGGGAACGAGTAAGCGATCTCCAGCGATGGTGAGGTATCCTTGGGGGGCGACATTGGCGAAGGAGGGGGAGTTGTGAGGTTGTTTGATGTATATAAAGCCGAAACCATCATTAGTCCAGATTTCTTCACCGGTCTCCGCGTCCAACGCGTATAAAAACACGCCCATGAACGGCCAGATGCCGGCGCCGAAATAGATGATTCCATCTTTCAACACCGGCGCGCCCCGCATGGGCCATGTGGAGATCAAGCGCTCGTTTCCCAACACTTTGCGATGCGATGGGACAGCGCGGAATTTCCAATTGAGCGTTCCCTTTCCGGCGTCCAGGCAATAGAGGCAGCCGTCGTCACAGGCGAAATAGAGGTTTCCATTGGAGGCGATGGGAGAGAAGCGGATCGGTCCATCCGCATGGAATGTCCATTTTTCCGCGCCTGTGTTCGCGTTTAAGGCGACGATCCGGTCGTATGCGTTCGAAGCGATAAAGAGCGTTTCTCCATACACAACCGGCTCGTAGACTTTGTCATACTGCATTAAATCCAAGTTGAGAGGATCATCCCAGACGGGATCGAGCGCGGGGTATTCTCGTATCCATTGTGCGTAGAGTTGTTCGGGAAGCTCCTGTGGAGAAGCGGCGCTGTGGTTCGCATCATAGCGCCACATCGGCCAGTCGGCGCTATTTGCATCTATATAACTGCTTAGTAACAATGAAGTCAACGCAAACCATCGAAATATATATACTTTCATATATCAATCCTATTGGCATATCAACGTGTCTTGTACGTTTGTGAATGTAAATGTAGTCGATTGTTCTCGTGTATTAACTTATACAATGTAATTATTTGATTGGCTCGAATGTTTTTGTTAGGATTGTATTAGCTGATTGGTTTCTATGATAAAACCAATGATTGTTAATACGCGCATTATTCATTGAGCAATCATAACAAAAATATTAATTCATTCGAACGAATCATGACGCTTTCATGTAATAAGAAAGTTTATCGTTATGAGGATAGATCGCAACGGTTTTGGAGCGAGTTTATGAGTTGGAGATATGGTGGAAAATGCGTTGTTACGCCTATGTCTCAATTACTGTGGCTGTCCTGGTTTGGGGAATTTCTTTGATGTGTCATCCAGTAGTAATACCCAATCGTTTCCTCGTTTTGGCTCGTGGGGTGGATTGAAGGTTTGCGTTCCTTCGTTTTTATATGTTTCGATTTTTTCCGCTTTTCCCTCGCGGGGATCGAACCACCAGGCTTTTACTTCTTTGCCGGAAATCGTTCCCATTTGGATTGTGAAGGTATGTCCATACGGCGTATAGATCATGGCGTAATCATCCCCACGGGTGGCTATGATATACGCGCCTGGTTCTTCCGGCTGAGGAGAAGCGAGCAGCGTTTGATCGGGAACGCGAGTGAAGAAGGGGCGTGATTCCATTAAATCCCTGATATGCGTCATATCCCATGAAGCGGGCAGATCGAGCACATCGTACCAATTGTTACGCGCCGATGAAATCGGTTTGCGGCCAGGGGTCATCATTTGCCAGATATCATGACAGCCATAGGTGATTCCAAAGCCTCCCGCGAAGACACCCCAATAGGCGGCCTGACGCACGTCGAAATCCATGAACCAGCCGTTTTCCGGTTTCCAATTTACGGGATGGTTTTCATAGCGGGGTTCGCCGTCGATGCAAGGTTTTGGTTGGCTTCCGGTTGTAATCTTTCGCAATGGCGTTGTAGTTTGGATTGTCCAAGGAAGCGTGACCGGATTGCAGCATGTTGAAATCCAGCCACGAATCGTTATGGAACCATTCGGAAGAGGAGTGACCGCCCTGGGGGTGGCAAGTGATCAAATGTTTTCCGGCGTCTCCGTCTCGCAGTCCTTTGGCCATCGATCGCCAGATTGGCTCATAGTCTTTGGCGTTGCGGTCTCCGATGAGAATCCAGATGATGTTGGGTTTATTTTTATAGCGGTTTCCGAGGAATTTACCAAATTGATGCGCGGCGTCTAGGTTTTCGTTGGTAAAAACAACCGGACCAACGCCCCAGGCTTTTGTCACTTTATCGCCCCATGTAGGCAGCATCCCGATGAAAAGCCCTTTTTTCTCCGCTTGATTGACGATGAAGTCGACGTGTTTAAAATAGGCTTCATTTGGTTTGGTGGGATTATTATTGATGAGAGGTTTATCGCCGTACGCGTTGGGCGTGTTTATTCCATCCAGTTCGGCTAAGACCACAGATTGGATGACCGTGAATCCTTTTTTGCGGCGATTCTCAAGATAGGTTTCGGCTTCTTCTCTGTTCAACCGGTGGAAGAGTTCCCACGCTGTGTCGCCGAGGTAGAAGAAGGGGGTTCCGTCTTTGTGCATGAGAAAGCGTTTGTTGGTTGAGACCTGTATATCTCCATGTGAAAAATCAATTGAAGGGCCGGAGTGGATTGTTTTGGCATGAATTCCATATGGGAGAGCATATATAAATATTATAAGCAAGGTGATTGTCACAATGGCCGTTTGTTTCATTGTTTTTTCTCCATGACATTGCTAGCGCAGGATATGGAAGGAAAAGTCTGTTTATGTGTGTATTGCGTTCATGAATTCGTATAGCGAACTTGTGACTGACTTGGATTCTTGAATTGTTCTTTCACGGATTGATATTTTTCCAAGGCCTCTTCAAATTGGATTTTTGTTAATTCCAAATATTTATTCACTTCATCCACATAACCGTCTGTGGAGGCTGACCAGACGCGGTTTAGATAGCGTTCTCCCGCGGCGAAATATCCCATGATATCGGCGTATTGTTGGAGTCCGTAGCGATGGGCGAGGCTTTTTCTCGCTTCAACGAAACGGCTGAGATCTTCGGTGAAGAGACGGTCGATTTCTTGATGCGCGTCATAGGTGTCGAGAGATGATTTTTCCGCGTTTAATGTGCGTATATTGGTGACGATGTTGTTTAAACTGGCTTCCAGCATCTCCAAGTTTTGGTCCAACACATGCGCGGCGGTTGTGGAATCCGCTATATTTTTCCGCAGCAGGATGATGCCGAATACCATGAAGAGCAGAGAAAAACTGTACATACTCCATTGGACGATTTGTTCGTCAAGCACGGCGGCGATTGCGCTTACCAAGAAGCCAACGGTTATGATGATGTATCCGAGTGCTTTCATTTTTTTTCTTCTTTTTCTTTTGTCTGAATCTGGATGCCCAGGATTTGCAGGATATTCAGGATTCTTATTTATGGCTTTGTTCCGTATTTTCCGACCGTTCTGGTAAAGATATTGTAATAATTCTGTCATCTCACCCAGCGGCGCAGACGTAGTACAATGCGAATCCGACTCCTACGAGCGCTTCACCTACGATTAAACCGGCGGCGGCGGGGATGCCGGCGTCTTCGCAGAATCGCAGGCCGTATAGTTTTTCTAACACGATTCTGAGGAGGGTTCCGATGCTGTATGTCAGAACAATATTGAAGGGCAGGTAGAATCCCAGCCCTACTAAAATTCCCAATCCACCGATGCCTGTGCTGCTTAAGGCCGCGCCGATGCCGGCGCCCGCGATGTATTTTTGGAGGGGTACATCGCCGCCTAGGATGCCCTGAATGACACTGGCCAGCGCTTGTCCCTGCGGCCGCGGGGAGGCGTTCGCTTCCTAATCCATACGCGCCATGCAGGATAAAGATCAAGATCATGATCACAATCGGTCCCAACCAGGCGCCGAGAAACTGGCCGATCTGCTGCATGCGGGGCGAAGCGCCGACCAGGTAACCGGTTTTTAGATCGAGCATTAGATCGGTCGCCTGCGACATCGCCACACAACGCCGCCGCGCCCACCATGATTGAAGAGAGAATCGCCGCATTATCATCGATGCCGCTGCAGATTACGATAAAGATCGTGATGGCGATGAGCGTCATACCGCTGAGCGGGGACCAGTTTGTTCTTCCGATACATTCGGATAAAATCACAACCGGCTACCCAAATCCAGAGTGTGCCTAAGACGGCGATTAATCCGCCTCGCAGCCAACCGACTTCGCGTGTTGAGGTAACAGCGATCGCGAAGAGCAAGTAAAAACGCAAGGATGATGGCAATATATAGAAACCGGATTGAGAGTTCGTCTTTCGAATGGGCCACTTGGAGTTTGGAGGCGGTCTGCATACTGCGCACGGCGCTGACGACGAGTGGAAAGGCCCAGAGAATCCCTGCGATGGCGCCGCCGATTAGCATCCCCGATGCCTACCGGCCTGAATAAATGGAGCCGGAGAAAATTGGGCATGGATAGATCCAAAGCCGTAAGCGTCTCACTGGTTGGCAGGTTGCCGAGGTAGGCCAGGAAAGGCGCCAAGAGCCAGTAGCAGACGTAGCCGCCGATGATGAAGAAGAATCCCCCCTTGCCTGCAATGAATCCAACGCCGATCGTCAATAAAGAGATGTACCATACGCCGTTCATGTAGTCCGGCATCCCGATTAACGCGCCGATGTCCCAGTTTTCGATTTCATCATATTGACAATAGAAATGAAGTAGCGCGCTGACCGCTACGCCGGATAGAAGGATTAACGCTTTTTGAATCCCCGCTCCCGGCGATTTTAAAATAGACGCGACGGCGACTCCGCCGGGATAGGTCAGACGTTCGAAATCGATCATCTGTTTACGCAGTGGGATGATGAACGCGATTCCTAAAACACCGCCCGCGATGCAGGCGAAGACCATAACCAGCGCGTTAAATTCCGTTGAGACCCAGGATAAAGAGAGCGGGGATGGAGAACATCATTCCCGACGAGGCTCCATTCACAGCGCTGGCGATGGTTTGGTTGATGTTGTTCTCGATGATGCTGCGGCGGCGCATGAGTCCGCGTAAAATGCCGAAGCCGAGAATGGCCGCCAGTTCAGAGCCTTCGATCGAGAAGCCGAGGATCAAACTCGCATATCCAATGCTGATCGCGATGAGCGTCCCTAAAAAATAGCCCACCACAAGGGCGGGAAATGTTAATTCCGGGTACGGGGCCCCGGCGGAGGATTTTTCCATCTGCTGTCACTTGTATTGTCCTATGGGTTGTCAGCTGTTTTTAGATCATTATTTATTGAAGGTTTTATTTTAGTCTATTGTCAGGGGAGAACGAAGTCTTGCTCTGGGCACCCGTACTATTTAAGAATGTGGGATGAAGCCAGGGCAGAAAAAAGCCTTGCCCTGGGTACCCGGTGAATGTGGGATAACCGCCAGGATAGGAGCAAAGTCTTGCCCTTGGGCGCCCGGTCGAAGAAGGTGAAGGCTCCGGCGCGAGCGCCGGTACTTGCCCTAGGTACCCCGCTCTATTCAAGTGTGGTTTGGAATAAGGCAAAGGCAGATGAAAAAACCTTGCCTTTGCTACCCTCTCGTTTCTTTCTGAAAATACGAATCGTTATTTAGTGACGTATTCACTTACCGGATCAGCTATAATACAGTCTATCTTAGAGAGGATCGGTCCAGACGCCGGGGATTTTGGTTTTGCATTTTTTGCAGACGCCGTTCTCCATTCCTTCGATTGTTGTGCGGTAGCCGAGTCGGCGGATCAGTAATTCGCCGCAGGAATGGCAGTTGGTGTTTTCGGCGGGATGACCAGGGACATTGCCGATGTAGACGTAATTCGCGCCCGCGTCCTGGGCGATTTTACGCAGCCGTTCTAGCGTGCGCACCGGTGTGGAGGGAAGATTTTTGATTTTGTACATGGGATGGAAGCGGGTAAGATGAATCGGCGTATCGGGGCCAAGGTGTTCGATGATCCATTTGGTCATGTCACGGTTTTCTTCGTCGCTGTCGTTCAGGGTGGGGATAATCAAGACGACCAGTTCCAGCCAGCATTTGAGTTCGTGAATGATTTCCAGTGATTTTAAGACCGGTTTCAATTCTCCATTGCAGATTTCTTTGTAAAATTTCTCCGTGTATCCCTTAAAGTCGATTTTTATCCCCGTGAGGTTGGGAACGAGTTCACGGAGGGGTTTCTCCTGAATGTAACCGTTGGAGATCATGACGCTGCCGATCTTTTTTTTGCGGGCTTCGATGGCGGTATCGCGCATGTATTCATAGAAAATGACTGGTTCGGAATAGGTGTAGGCGATTGACTGGCTTTTGGTTTGATAGGCCAGTTGAACTGTCTCGGCTGGGGGCAGATCGATCATTCGGACCTGTTCGGGGCGGAACTGGGAAATGTCCCAATTCTGGCAGAATTTACATTCAATATTGCAGCCCGCGGTGGCGATTGGAAAACGCCTGTGAGCCTGGAAGATAATGAAAGAGCGGTTTTTTTTCAATGGGGGTCGACATGAAGGGAACAGGGGACGCCCGTAGACAAAGGAACGGTAGACGCCATCCACGTTTTCCCGGACGCCGCAGTAGCCTCTTTCGCCGTCCGCCACGCGGCATTCTTTCGGACAGAGCTGGCAGCGGATTTTTTTCTCGTCCAGTTTTTCATAATACATCGCTTCATGATCGGAGACATCGTTTGTTGTGGGCAGTGTGACCGCGCCCGAACATTCGGCTCCCCCCATCGCCAGGGCGCAGCCACAGGCGATCGATGAATGTAAAAAATTGACGGCGATCGATCGAATTCATTCTCTCAATCCTTGTGTGACCTTAAGTCGTGATTTCTTTCAGTTCAATATGAGCTGGATCGCGCCCAGCCGATTTTTTTCTCTTCCGCCAGTTGAATGTAGAGCGGTTCCCGCCCGGCGTCTTTAAAGGAAGGGAGTTTCATTTCCTTCCGTTTTTCTTCTAAAATGCGCGCTCCCACCGCGTCCAAGGCTACTATATCAGTTGAGATCAAGAGTCCGCCATATTCCCAGGCGCGGTTGGCTTTGAAGGCGGGGCCGCCGTCGTATTGCCCGCGGAATCCATCGCAGATCGACAGGCGGTGCTTGTTTTTCACATAGTCATGAAGACACAAATCCGGCAAGTAGGGATCCTTGTTAACGTCGAAGTGATACCGGTTTGGATTGTGAATCAAACCGAAGAGATTTCTTCATCGCGACGGATGTGCCGGAA
This sequence comes from bacterium, assembly GCA_963663405.2. Taxonomy (GTDB): domain Bacteria; phylum Hinthialibacterota; class Hinthialibacteria; order Hinthialibacterales; family Hinthialibacteraceae. Next base: position 248,577 of record CAXXSM010000053.1, read on the forward strand.
AGGTCGTGGTCTTTTAGAATTCCTACGTTGATCAGCGCTGTGCAGGCTTTGGAGATGATGCGGGAAAAACAGGAGCCGATGCTTTCGTGGATTTCCGGGCGTGGTTGATAGCCGACGCCTTGGCTGTCCGGTGGCGATTACAACCGCCCGGCCTTTGGCGGACGCGGCGTCGAAGCCCGCCTGTTTCAATTCCCGTTCGCTGCGGTCCCAGACGAATATTTTTCTGTGGAGAAACACCGGCTTGCGCTAATCGTTCTGCGATCGCGTAGACTAGTTCGGGATGTGGGGAGAGCATCCGCCCTCCCAGCCGCGTTTACTTTAATTCCCACAATATCGTATTTGGTGAAAAGAGGGAACGCCATACGTCCAATGGATCTTTTTTATCACCCAACGCGCGCATCGATTCATCCAGCATTGACGCTACAGCGTTTGTGTCAAGAGAATTCGGAGATTGAAGAACGCCCATCTTGCGGGCGAGTGTCACACGGCTTTTTCCCGTTTGGCCGGCCGGCTGTGGAGCGGCGGCCGTATGGTTGGGAAGCCAGAGCGATGGCCCGGTTATGAGACCTGTTCCCATACTATATAAGAAAGCGCGGCGTTTGATTTTCATCGATTAGGATTCCTTGACTGAAAGGTCTTTGAAGAGTTCCGCGAATACCTGCGCGGTGAAGGTTTTGAATGCGCAGCCGGATCTCCAATCGTCAGTTTTGAGACCAGCCTTTTCGCATAAATGGTTGAGCGTCTCTTCCACGTTCCAGCCCTGCTCTAATGCTACTTGTGGCAGATAGACCGCAGAGCGGTTATTCCTTTTCGATGATGACGCCATCCCGCCCCAAGACGATTTCTTTCCATGAATCAATTTTCTTTTTTTTGGGGGGGGACATGACGGAGATTTCGATATCGATTTTTTCCATCTCTTCTTCGGTCAACGGTTGGAACCGGTGGTCGCCGAACGCTGAGGAGAGGACGGTTTTTGCGATCGTTTTATAAAGTGGTTCGGTTCCCACCATTTGGCCGATGCAGCCCCGCAGACGCCCTTCTTTATGCAGTGTAACGAAGACGACCGTTTTTTTCTTTTAGCCGGGGTGTGATTTTCTCTTCCGGGGGCGTGTATTCTGTGGCTTTTTTTTGATTGAAAGGTTTGTTCAAGGGTTTTACGGGCGATTTCGATCGCGACAGCGCCGTTTCTTCTTCGTTGAGATAATCGGATCGTTCGCGGAAGACAAGGGAACAGTAACTGACGGTCTCTTTGTAATCGTTCTGTTTATCGCCGGACGTTTCATAGTGCGTAAATTCAACTTGCGTTTGCAGTGGGAGAGCGAGCATGGCGATCTTAATCGGATTGCGTCCGCAGATCGTCGCCCTGCGTTCCATCTGTAAACGCCCAAAATCCGCGCACGTCAAGGTTTAATATGTGATTGACCGCCGCGAAATCCAACCGCTGGACGTTCTTTTTAATGTCGGTTTTGAATGGTTGATAGGCGAAACGGGGGCCTTGATGAGTGAAGTCTGAACTAACAACAAGTAGTGTATCCGCATCAAGCAAAGGGCGTATGCGGTTGGCGATTTCTTTGCAGTCATCGATGGTGAGTTCGCTGATGACGATGGGAATTAATTGGAAATCGTTCAGCGTCCGTTGGAGGAAAAGGCAGCTGGATTTCCAGGCTGTGTTCCTGGGTATGCGCATCCTTGTGGTTACCGATAGCGGGGGAAGTAAGAAGAGAGTCGCAGGCTGTCCGGTCGAGGGGGACCTGTCCCCAGCGGCGTTTCGTATGCTTCCACATCCGCGATCGAACCGCCCCGGAAATATGGCCGGTCCGGTGCGAGGGGCCCAAAAGAATCACCCGCTTGTAGGACGCGCCTTGGATCGCTTTATAGGAATAGGCGGCGGTTTGGCCTGACCAGTCGTAGCCCGCATGAGGCGCGATCAACGCCCGGACCCGTGAGGCGTTCTCCGACGCGCTGGGAATGTTTTTTAAATATCCATCGATCTGTTTTGTTAACGCTGTTTTTGATTCCGTGTACCAACTTCCCGCCAGTACGGAAGAACGGACTTTGGTCTTCTCCGGCGTGTCGGCGGAGACCGAACAGGCGTGAGTCAACAGACAAACCAATAGAAAGAGAACGCCGTGATTTTTTTTCAACGATAGATCCCCCCATTTTCTTGTTATAGGTTATTTCTATCTTACTCGAATCTCGTTGAGAAAAGAACACCAACTTTCGATTGGGGAGGATTTCTTTGATTGAGTTTGGGGAATTGATGTCAAGGCGGAAGAAAGTAAAGGACTCCGGCGCGAGAGATGGTACTTGCCCTGGGCGCCTGTTTTATGTATTAAGATTGGGGGATCAATGCCAGGGCAGAAAAAAGCCTTGCCCTGGGCGCCCGGCGAGATCTGGTACTTGTCCTGGCTACCCATATAACTGCGTGAGCCGTGGCGTCTGGTTTGGATTTTTATTCCACTTTTAGTTCTTGGGGGAAGGAGACGTTTTCGTTTTCGGGGTTGTAGTATTCGTATATTTTTGATTCGGGGGCTTTCGCGACCATGGGGAGTGTGGCTTTCATGGGGATCTCCAGTTCGATGGATTCGCCGCCGTCCATGGATTCGATGTAGATCAGGAGCTGGCGTGTCATGAGCGTGTATTTGGCGATGGTTCCTTCGTCTACGTATTCATCCAATGTTGGTTTTTCGACGCGGAATCCGGGGGGGACGCCGATGTCGATCATGACCATCTCGGCGCGCGCGGGCCGGGCGTTTTTGGCTTTGACGAGGCAGGTGACCGTATCGTTGCGGCGCAGCTCGGCGCGGTCGTATTGCACGTCGATCGCGAAGGGAGGGTCTTGTTCTTTACCCTCGCGCCAAGGTGTGTAGTATTTCCCCACGACTTGGTAGAGAAGGCTTCCCTCGCCCTCCAGTTCGATCTGGACTTCGTTGTCTCCTTCCTGGATGAATTTGGAGACGTCGATCTGCCGGAAGAGATCGGAGTATTTCGGGGTGATCTCGATGGCGTTCGGCGGTTTCGCCATTGACTGTAATCATCGCGATGGCGTTGACTTGTTCGGTCCGTTGAGCGAGTGAGAGAATGAGCGCTTTGAGCGCCAAGACTGTGCCGTGGGTGGTTCCCCATGTTGCCGTTGGGATCTTTCTGTTCGACGATCCAATTGAAGGGCTTTGCCCAATTCGGCGTGATGACGGCCTTCGCGGGATCAGAGCGATGGCGGCCCCAGGCGGTGGTTTCGACGCTGGCGTGATTGCCGCGCGCGAAACTCATACTGGCTTTCGGATTCCCAATGCATGGTCTTGCCGGGTAAGGACGCCCATTTCGATCAACCGGCGCACGGAGCGATTTGTAATGGGATCGTTGGGAGCGATCGATAGCAGTGTGTTGCAGAGAATCGATAACGTGTACGCGTCATCGGCTTCTTCCGGCGTGTTCCAGCAAGTATCGTTTTGGTTTTTGGAGAGTCTCAAAAACATTTGATCTCCTGGTAGGGAAGTTTCCTCCAATTTGCTGCGTAACGTTCGAAATCATGGGATTGATCGAAGCGCGGGAGAGCGCTAGGGCGATGTATGCGGTTACGAGCAGTTTGTTGTCCTGGATGGTCCGCCACATTTCCGCGTGGGCGTAGTTCTCATCCGGTTCCCAGGTTCCCGTCCGGATTCATCTGGCCGATGAGCCAATCTATTGTTCGGTCAATGACGTTTTCATCGATGGGATAGACCTCGTTCATGTCAAGGAATTCCATCAATCCATAGGCCGGAGAGAATGCGGGTCGCGGGTGGATTGGCCGAAGACTTGAAAACCGCCGCCATCGATCTCGAACGTGAGGAGGCGCTGGTAGCCCAGATTGATGTATTCACGGGCTTTCATTTCTACGGCGGGTGTGACGCGGCCCGTTCGCTGCATGTAATTAAGCGCGAGGATGTTGGGATAGGTGGTGGAACTGGTCTGTTCAAAACAGCCGAATGGCATCTTTAAAATCGCATCCAGGCCTTCAACCAATTGGCTGAAGACGCCGGGATAGATTTTGACGAAAAGTTTATCAGCTCCCGGCACGCGGTTTTCTGGATACGTCACTGTTTCTTTGACGAAATCGTTAAGGTTTCCGCTGTGGTTGATGAATTGCGCTTTGCCGTTGGGGCGCACTTCGATGTCACGTCCCGATCGCGTCGTTGTCCTGCGAGCCCCAGGCGTAGACTGTTAATGGATATTTACCCCAACCGCCGGGCGCGGACCCGGTAAGGAGACGGAGGTGACTTCGTTGGCCGCGATGGAGACATCGCGGTCGTAGGAACCTTCCAACAGATCGAACCAGGACGCTTGCTGAAGTGAGATTTCGACTTCCTGCGGTGTGGAGAGGTAGTTATAACACTGCGACGGGGATGGTGACCTCGTCGTCCTGAATGAGCGCAATGGGGAGATCGATATCGACGAAGAAGGGTTTGAAGACCTTCATGGCTGATGTCGTGTCGCCAATCGCACCGGAGAGTGTATTCGCCATCGCCGACATGCGCCATGTGGTGATCGAATCGGCGGCGGGAAGCGTGAGCGAACGCATTCCCCTGGTTGTCGGTAATGAGTTCGGGTGTATAGAAGAGCGTTTCGGGGAAATAGGCGCCGGACGCGGACGGAGCGTTCCTTCGCTTTCCGTGAGGAAGCGAGGATTTCCGGCGCGTCTTTTTTTTCGCTGAGGGAGCTGTTTCATAATTTCCCGCTTGCCTTTTTCATCCGCGCTATCGAAACGTTCTTTGATCGCTAGGAATTCATCGCCGATGACTTTATCGCCGAAGAATTGATCCGCCGCGTTTTTGATGTCTTCTTTGACTCAACGGCGCGAAGCCCCTTCTTGATTGTAATCGTGGTCTATTCTTCCAGCGATGATTCCTTCTTTAAGCGTTTCAGCGTCTCCAAATTTTGCAATGAGAGCTGGTCCCGTTTGCAGGGACAATTCAGTTTCTGCAAGATCGTAAACTCCATCGCTGATTTCCGAGCTTTTCAAAAGATTGAACTGATCTGATTTAATATCAGAGGCGGCTTCCATTTGAAACGCAAAGTTGTTTACTACATTGGCTTTTTCTGGAGCGGCTTTCATATCTCCAAAGGCCATGCCCATGCCGCCTCCCATACCCTTACCCATCATGCCCATGCCGCCTCCCATGCCGCCCATGCCAACTCCGAGGGCCATATCGCCATCAACGGGGGGGGCGCCTGCTTGGCGCCATAGGTTGAGCCGGCGTAGCCCAGGGCGCGTAAACGTTCAACTTCGGCTTCCCTCTTCCAACGAGCATCCGGCCCCGCGCTCTTCGTTGGGGCATTTGGACCGGCGCAGCGAACGCGCCGGCCATTCGGCCACCTGCGCGTTCATCCATGGCGGCGCCTTTTTTGACCGCCATTCCTCCAAAGAGATCGCCTCTGCGCGACGGCGCCCCCGGCCGAGGACGGGTTTTGCGGCATGTGAAATGCTTTCGTCTCTGATCATACCCCATTCATTTAATTTAAGACCTACGGAATCCGTTACGCCAAGAATAAGCGGCGATCGCCTTGCGTTTGGGAAACCGTAGCGATAGTTGGGGATGCGGATATCGTCATCCGTGTTAGGTTCGCCGTCGCGGCCCAGGCTCGCCAGCCAGGACGTTATCGTCTGAATAGATTACGTAAGGATTCTTCCACGGATCGATAACGGGATAGGCGTTCGGGGATCTTCACCCAGCGCGAGGAGAATCTCATCGACGGGTTTGGGAATGGGGCTCATGGTCAATGTCTGCCGCTCCATGAATTGCCGCAAGATATCGATATCGCGTTGCGCCTGTTCCCGTTTCTGTTTATCGGTGTCAATGTTTCAACCCGAAGGCGGATGGGGAATCCAGCTTGGCCAGCAGGGCTTTGGAGAGCTGCGCGTTTTCCTGATACTGTTTGGAGGAGAGCCGAACGACTTTATCCAACTGATAGCCGTGGATCTCCACCTTGGGTTGAAGCAGCTCTTTCTCAATCGCGAAGAAGACTTTGGCCAGCCCCGGTTCCTTTTCAGTTAGACTGTAGACGCTTTCATCGACGACATGCATGCCCAACGCGGCGCGCACGGGCGTTCCATCTTTGCCGCGCACGGCGATTTTCAACTTGGCGGGAACGCCCGGCTCGTATTGTTCCTGATCGCTTTGAATGAATATTTCCAGATCGTCACTGCGGGTTGCGACGACTTGGCGGGTGTCGCGGATCATGTTTCCATCGGGACGGATAATATACGCATTCAAGGCCAGGGAACCTGCGAGTGTGTTGTCAATCGGCACGTCAAGGCTCGCTTTAACCGTTTTCTAAACGCATTGTGCGTGTGAGGACGGTCTGAGCTGTTCTTGATGATATCAAGAAAGACCGGTTCTTTGTCCCGCAGAGGCGAGAGAACTTGCAGCCGCATCGTCTGTCCGACCGTGTATACGCCTCGATCGGGGCGAAGCAGGATCATATCTCTTCCACCCTGCCGGGGCAATGTGGTTTCTAGATGAATATTTTCATCATCCACCATTGCGTCGATAAAGAGATCAGGTTGATCCGGCGCGGTTTGGTTTGATTCTTTTGGCGTCAGGAAGATCGAAGCGATGCCGTTGTCATCACACTTCACTTTAATTTCTGAATCTATATATGGCGTTTTGACGCGCAGGGAAGGCCGCGCGACGCTGCCATCGGGCCGGGAAGCGACGAGGAACACTTCATTCTCCACCCCTTCGATGAGCGCTCCCGCTTTCGGGAATTACATCGATTTTCAGCGGATCGACGGCGACGTGGAAGGTATGGTATTTCTGTTCTTCATGATCGGCGGAGTCACGCACACGCGCGTCCAACTGAATGATGCTGGCTCCTTTGAAGAGCGGCTGGCCGACGAGGCGTTCGGGGATGATGAAATCGTATTCAAACCGGCCTTCCGCGTCTGTCTTGCCTTCCACCGTGGCGAATTCGTTGAAACCTACATCAAAGCAATTGGCGATCAATGTTACTTTTGAATCCGCCACCGGTTTACCGAAGAAATAGCGCGCCTGGAGATGACCGGTCACCTTGGCTCCGGGGGCGTAGAATTTTTCTTTTGTTTGGAGATCGATGCGGAATTTAGGTAAAACGTATTCGAAAAACCTGAACCGTCTTCTCGGTTTCATCATCGCCGAGGAGGACCTTCACCATGTAATCGCCTTGATTCACCTCATCCGCCAATTGGAATTCCGCCGACGCGATACCGAATTCGGAGGTTTTTTCGATTTTCTTAAATACTTTGTTGCCTTTCCCATCGTACACTTCCAGGAGGATATCCCGGGTAACGAGTGGTTTACCATTCGATTTATGAGCGGGCGAGAGCGCGGATGCGCATTAATTGACCGGGTTGATAGACGGGCTTGTCCGTGGTCAGGAAGATTTTGGTTCCTGAAACAACATTGACGACCGTACTTACCATGCTGGAGCCGCGTTTGGATTGAACGAGAATTTCAATGGGATATTGACCTATGATATTTTCGGGCGTCTCGAATTGGAGAGAGGCGGTTCCCGCGCTGTCTGAAATTTCTTCGGCAAGCACATGCGATTCGTTTTCATTGGAGGGATGGGTGATGATTTGAATCCGCGCGTCTTCGATCGGGACGGCTCCCTGGCTTTCCGTAACAATGACACGCAGGGCGGCTTTACTGCCGGCGATCCATTCGTTCTGGCCGATGATGTGCAGTTCCTGTTCAATTACGCTTTTGGAAAAGCGCTTCAACCAGGTATTGCCCATAAAATCAACGCGCAGAATGCGTTTTTCCAGATCGGGGGCATTCGTGGATGTGGGAATGGCGATCCGTTCGTTCTGTTCGCCGTTCAGCAAGATGACTTTCTTCTCCACCTTCGCCAAGGGGTGGTATTCATCGTCTAGAAGTGTGAGAATTAAGTTATCCACCGCCTGTGTTTTTTTGAGATTGACCAATGGGATGGTCACGATAAAGGAATCTTCGGTCTGACTGGTTTCGATTTCATCCAGTTTGATTTGAATGATGATTCCATCATCAGCGGAATCCGTCTGCGCAAGTTAACAGGCTGATGGGGAGGAGTAAGAGTAATAATAAAACGATCCAATAATGTGTTTTCATGATGAGCCTCGTATATGTGACATATTTTGCAGTTTCTTTGGTGAATAGCGGTTTTGAATGCTATTTCGTAATTGTGTCTCCTTGTGTAGGATCGATTTTTAAATCGGGTATAAGATGGCCGTCCGAATCGGTGATCCGGAAGGAGAATTTCCATTCTGGATTGTCATTCAGGTGATAGGTTTTGATCAGGATAGAATTCCATCCTTTTTTGAAACGCGCCTGTGGAAGATACCGGTTCGCTCCCAATTGCCGTGACACACCCGCGCCCCCATACCTGCCCGAAGACGGGGCGGTCGTTGATCCAGACGCGGAATCCATCGGACGCTTCAAACGCGTAGCCAAGGGTTTGGTCCTCTGAACACCAAACATATGTAATCGCCATCGCCGCGCTGTCTTTTTTGGATTTAAACGCGGAAGCGAGATTGGCAGAGCCTTGTCCATCCGGGAAGGGACGTATCCATGAGATTTTTCCGTTTTTCGATTTGGAGGTTACATCCAGCCGGTTTCTTGTATTCAGTCCGGGGATATCCGATGGAGCCGCTTCTCTTTCTACTGGCCCATAGATCCACCAATCTTGAATGTTGGTTTGATCAAGGAGTTTCTTTTCCACTTCTCTAGCGAGCCGTTCGGCTTTGTATTTGAGGGGATCCGCATCGGGGCATTGTTTAATGACGCGGTCACACCATTTGTATGCGCTTTCCGGGCTGGAATCTTGTATTTTTTCAGCGATCGCAAGGGCGAGAGAAGAAAATTCGGACGCGTTAGGATACTTTGTTTTAAACTGATCCAGAGTTTGTTCGGCTAAGCATAATCCATTGTTCTGTTCCAAATGGAGTTTGACAATTGAGACCCACGATTGTTCGCAGTAGGAGTCTAATTCGGGGAAAGAGTCAATCATTCTATGGTACGTATTAATTGAATCCTCGACCTGTCCCAGCGCCCGGTGGGAATCGGCGATGAGTATTAGAGAGAGCGCCACCCAATTGCGGAGGTGTGGGATATTTCTCTCTTCTACGCTGGATAGGAAGGAGATGGCGCTGATCAGCAGGGCCTCTTTTTCTTTTCCGACTTTCGTGAAGGCGTTGTTGTAGAGTTTTAATCCCGTCCGGAAAAGATCTTCCGCGTTATCATCCTCATTGGCGGATAAGGTCAGCGCCGTAGAGCTTCGCCCGGCCGCTGTGTGGATCGAAGAGGATTCATCCGCGGCGGTCATTGTTGGGAGATCGTGATTCAAGCGCGGTTTTCGCTGATCCACGTTTAGGAGCGGTACCCAGTTTATCGAAATAGGATTCCTTTTCCGGTTCTGAAGTCAGACTGGATTTTGCCGATGTTTCAACTCCGGAGGCCAGTAGTTCTTCTTGTTCCAATCGATAGCGTGTTTTTACCTCCGGAACCGATGCGATTTTGTTTTCTTCTTTTTGGAAGCTTGGCGCTGGAGACTTTGCGGGAGTTTTTTCAAAGACTGCAGGACTTATTCCCATTTTATGTTCAGAATATTTTTCGTTGATCCTGCGTCCGGATTTTTCCCGTCTATTCATTTCTTCCGATTGGGAAGGATCGATATCGCTTAGAGCGATTGTCCCGCTGGAATCGGACGAAGTGGAGAAATAGCCTTGATTGAAGGCCAATCCAACGCAGATCATCGCGAGAATCCCCGCTGCGGCGGCGTACCAAGTGTAGGAACGCTGGACAGAAGAGATCGGATCCGCTTCGATTCGCCGCGCGGCTTGCAGGATGGATCGTTCGAGCAGGAGAGGAACCGTCTCATCCGGAAGGGATTTCATGAAGGCGTGGCTCTCCTGCGCCTGTTCCCATTCCGCCGCGCAGACGGGACAGGTTTCGAGGTGCCGTTGGAGGGGCGCTTCGTCTTGGGGAGAGATTTCTCC
>CAXXSM010000054.1:0-29811 GCA_963663405.2 bacterium
AATCATCTCCGTCTTTCCCTGCGCCGCCCGCGTGGTATCATCAACGCCATTGGATTCGGACAGGGAAATAAATTGGAACACCTTAAGGGAGACCTAGTAGAAGCCGTGTTCCAATGCCGCTATAACGAATATCAAGGAAGACGCGAAATCAACCTGTATCTGCTGGATGTGCGCAGCTGCGCTTCTGATGCGCCATCCATACAAAGTCAAGATCGAAAAGGGGGGCCAAAAATGTCTTCTCTCGACCGCGCCGTATTGGGGAAAATCTACCGCCTTTTAATGGATTCTTCGCTCGAAGATGGGCGGCTGCCCCGGAAAGAAATTCCACTCCTGGCGAAATTGGCGAAAACTACTGTAGATAATATGGAAACCGCCTTGACAATCTTCGAGGAACTGGAATTTCTCACCCTGACGCCGGACCGGATCAACATGAAGAAGGCGCCGGAAAAAAAAGAACTCACCGAGTCTCCCACCTATCGTTCCATACAGCAAACAAACAACAAATAGGAAAGTGACGTGATCTATATTCTCCTGCCGGCTTATAATGAAGCCAACAACATCGGACCACTCTTACGGACAATCGAAGAAGAAACGCAGCGCGCCGGTTCCCCCATCGTTCACGCTGTTGTGGTGAATGACGGCAGTACGGATTCCACAGGGGATGAAGTCCGGGCGTTTGAGGACGCCATAAAGGTTTCCCTGCTGGAACATGATACCAATTGGGGACTCGGAGCGGCCCTTTTTACGGGGATTCAATATATTTTGAACCGCTGTGAGGATACAGACGAGATCATTACACTCGACGCCGATGGCACACACCATCCACGTTATATATTCCAATTGGTGAAGCAGATCGAAGCGGGATACGATATCGCCGTCGCGTCGCGATACGCGCAGGGCGGGAAAGAGATTGGAGTCAATTGGTACCGTAAACTTCTCAGCCACGGCGCGCGGAGGTTGTACGGATTCTGCTTCGCGGGCTGGCCCCTGCGGGATTTTTCCTGCGGTTTCCGGGCCATCCGGGCGGAAACGCTGCGCCGGACCGTAGACCAATGGAATGAGAAACTGTTCGAAACCCCCGGTTTCGCCTGCACGGGGGAATTGATGCTGAAACTACTCGCGCACACCTCCCCCGAGCGCGTTACTGAGATTCCTTTCGAACTCCACTATGAATGCAAGGAAGGTGTCAGTAAAATGCCCGCTCTCAAAACGATCCTCGGCACATTAAAATTGTTGCTTAAAGCAAGAGAAGTTTTGAAATAATAGAACAGGAGTCTCCCATGCAGATCATCACGAAGCGAATCAACGTCTCATCAAAAGGAAATACGGATATCATCGATCTTACGTCTCAGGCTGTACAGATCCTCCAGCAGAGCGGATTAAAGGAAGGTCAAATGACGGTCTTCGCCCCAGGCGCGACCGCCGCTGTCAGCACGGTGGAGTACGAGCCGGGCCTTCTGAAGGACATTCCAGAAATGCTCGACAAAATCGCCCCCCAAGGCCCGCCCTATCATCACGATCAAACCTGGCACGACGGCAACGGCCACTCCCATCTCCGCGCCACTCTCATGGGCCCTTCCATGACCATCCCCTTCGAAAACGGCGCCCTCATCCTCGGAACCTGGCAACAGATCATCCTCCTCGATTTCGACAATCGCCAGCGTCAGCGGTCGATTGTTTGTCAATTGATTGGGGAGTGATACGTTAATAAATCTTTCCTCCTATCCTCCGCATATAGTTCCATAAACATATCGTTAGACACTATCTTTTTAATAAATAGTAATCTCTCTAAAGAATATATTCGGCTTGACATATCTATTTTACTTATGTTAAAAAGTAGACTTATTCTGCAATACATCCATATCATCTAGAGGAGAAAAAGAAGATGAAGACTACGTTTTATCGAATCCTTGGGCTGGCTGTCTGTACAATGATGGCCTGCCTCCCGGGTCTCGGCGGATCTGCTTCTTTCGATTGATTTCGACGAGGGGAAGCGGTGGAACTGTCGCGTCAAGCGCAGGAGATCTGGTTGGCTCGCTAGGTAGAGTTGGCGCCGATCCGGATCTTGTCGCGGAAGTGAATGAAGACAGCGCATCTGGCGCCGCGGATGACAATTCGATCCATTTCCCAGGTGGAGATGGGCTCATCATGAGCGGGGATGATACCTCATTTGTGGATCTCATCTTAGGGCCAACGACAGTCGAAGCCTGGGTCAATGTCGATGAGTACGCCCAAGAATGGGAAGATATTTTCCGCCTTGAAAACACCTTGAAACTCGGTTTTCATAATGGAAGTATCGTCTTCACGACGTTAGGCGTCTACGATTATTTGAGTGAAGTGCCCGTTCCGGCTGGTGATTGGCATCATGTCGCCGTCGTGTGGGAACCCGGTGTTGGCGCCACCTTCTATCTGGATGGCGTGGAATCCGCCTTTGTCGCGCATACCGGTTTAGCCCGTGATCCTGAAAACACCGACATCTCGATTGGATGGTCCCACGGACAGACCAGCATGCTGATCGGTTCAATCGACCGTCTCCGTATGCATGCCGCGATGCTCGATCCAGCCGATTTGGATTCTGACGCCGCCAATCCGAAGGGCGTCTATGACTCCCACTGTCGTCGATTTAGGTCTCGACAGCCTGCCTTGCGCCGAACGCTGGTTCCGCGGGTCTTGAAGCGGATACGCTCCTGCGTACCGGTCTTCCCGAATTTGTGGCCGGAGCAACGGGTCAAAGCGGCGATTCCGCCCTCTCCTTCAATGGGATCAATTCCCGCGTTATCGTCCCGGATGACGACGGCGTGTTGCAGATTGAAGGAGACATGACGATTGAAGCGTATATCAAATGCGAAGGCGGTCAGCCCCAGGAACGTTCGATTCTTGTCGCGTATGGACTCCCCCAGGGTTATTCTTTCTCCATTCGTACTGAACGCTATCTTTTCGCAACCACGTATGGCATCAAAGACTTTGGTGAAGCAACCGACGCGATTATCCCCGATGACGGCGGTTGGCATCATGGCGCCGTCGTGCACGATAGCGCTGCTGGCGAAATGCGGTTCTACGTGGATGGCGAATTGAAGACCACGGTCGCATATACAGGGGGTATAATTGTTACGGAATATCAGCGCCTCTATTTGGGTATCGAAGCGAGCTACGACAATACTGCTTCAATCAATCCATACCTTGGTTCTCTCGATCGAGTCCGCATTTATAACGAAGTACTCGGCCCAGACCAGTTTGACATGGTTGAAAACCGCTTCCTCCGCTGGGGAATGGGATGTATTACTAAGAGAGAATCGATCTCCTATCCAACTGGATAGGAATTGATTTATTCGCAATGAAATGATGATAGCTGGACCCTTATTGGCACAGCTATCTTTTTTGCTTTATAAAAGGAGAGGAACGGAAACTACGCCTATTTTTCCCCTCTTGCCTTAGCTTCCGCTAATTGATGGACTTCTTGAACGATAATATCTTCAACATCCTCCGCCCACGGTCCGTGGAAATTATAGTAGACCATCGCGCCTTCTCCCTCATAGCCGCCTTCCCGCAGGACGCGCAGTGAAGGGATGTACGCGCAGACATCATTCGCGTAGCCGATAACCCATGTGTTCTCCTCGCCGAATTGGTGTTTGAATAATAGGGAATAATCCACAACGACTTCCCCGCCCATCGCGATTATCATGAAATCGTCCCCCAACCGCCAGACTTGCAGGGGATAGGGATACTTGGTGGGGATTTCCCCTTTTTCATCCAGCGTAGCGAGCAGGCTCTTGGCACGGTATTGAATATACTTGTTATCGTTTTCCGCTTGTTTATAGAGTTCTTCTTTAGAGGGAGCTGGGGTGAGGTTTAAGTCAACCAAAGGAAAAAGCCGCCTTCAGCGGACCTTTCACTTCGCGCATCGGATTGGCCAAGACGATTTGAACCGCTTTGCACAATGATTCACCATGCTGTTTCGCATGGATCAATTCCCGCCGTGGATTCGGATTCTGATCCCCGCCGCAACCGGCGAAGAACATCGCAATGGTTCCGGGATATGCCGCTTCCAGATCGGCCTGCGCGAAACCCGCATAATCCCCCGCAGAGTTGCATCGAACTTAGCGTTGTGTTATGACACGCGTAGCCGAACACAACCGCCATCATTTTTCCACTCTCTCCTACTACTTTCAGCGTGGGGACATCGGAATCGACCGGCCCGATTGGATTGAGACCGATATTGATTCCTGCTTGGGAATACTGACGGCGGTTGATCGCGAAATGGGCTTCTCCATTGCCCCGGTAGATCTTCACTGGTTCCAGATCTTCTAACGAATCAAGGATCACTTGAACGAGTTTGTCTTCTAACTGTTTTGTATACTCTTTCACAGTCTGTAAATGCTCAGGCGTGAGAGAATACATCCCCAGAAGCCGGTCATCGAGCACAGGACCGGAATGGGTATGGGAACAGGTCAGCATAATGGCCGCGCGGGGCAGTCCCGTCTTTTCTTTAATGCGGGAGGAGACCTTACGCGCGAGCGAAGCGGGGATGGTCAGCACATCGGCGGTGACAAAGACTGATCGAACGCCCTCCGCGCTTTCTAGCGCTAATGCTTTGGCGTATAAATCGTGATATTTACCTTCGGAAGGGGGACGTCCGCGCCGCATAAACCAGCCATCCAAATGCCGGTTTCCGGCGTGATCACAATTTTTGCGGCGCCGGCCTTATAGGAATCCGCTCCGTTTGATTGAACCACGCAGGATACGATGAGTAGACTTGCCATGAGGATTCGGGTAACCATGTCAATTCGCCTCCAGTTTGGATTTACGATTCATTATACGGAAAAGCCGGTTGGAGTATAGATTCCTCTTAGATGGCGGAAACGTTTACTATTCATGGGGCTTCAAAGATTTTCTTGCCTTCTACGAATACATATCGTGGTTCAAAGGTATAGTCATTCTCTCCTTCGATCAGGCGTCCGATTGTTAGGTCAGCGTCTTTACCAGGAGTGAGGGCGCCGGTGTGGGAATCACTTCCATCGAGAGCCGCCTGTGTTGTTGCGCAGAGATAGGAGGCTTTGACAATCGCTTGGTCGAGATCCATCGAGGGATGATTGAACCAATGCCCTTGCACATCACGCGCAAACAGAGTGACGAGATTCGAGAAGGCGCGATCCATGGAAAGCAGACTGCTGCACAGTGTGTTCACTGGCGCAGGGACGCGAGAGCCATCCGGCTGAAGATACGACACCGTCCGCAACGAACGCCCTGTCTCGTCTGCGCGCGCAATGGTGGAACCGACCGTAAATTCATCCGATGGGATTTCATCAGGAACCGGAAAAATCGCGTCTGTGATTGTGATTATTGAATTCAATCCCCAGCGTTCTTCCGTTCGTTTGATGATATCCAGAACATATCGCCCATCCACGTGTACCCGGTCAAGGATCAATTCCTTGACCATGGGAAGATTCATAGCGCCTTCGAACGCGCCGCCCCCATCAAACGGTTTGAACGATTGACCGGTCGGACCATTGGTGAAATGGACCATAAACCGAAGCCCAGAGTCTTCATACGCCCGGCGGAGCAAATCCGCATCCGCTTGTGTATGGCCGGCGCCAACCAATACACCCAATTCGTTTGCATGACGGATAATTTCCAGCGAAGCGTGTCCATAATCCGGAGCAATGTTCGCGATTCGGAGCGAGCCTGTGTCATGAAGGCGGTTCAGCGCGTCAACGCAATCATCACGGGTGGGGATTAAACAATATTCAACAGGTTGCGCGCCCCGGCACTCTTCATTGATGAATGTGCCTTCGACGTGCGTTCCCATCACTTTCGCGCCCACCCGTCCGTTTTTTCCTGAATCCATCCAAGAACGGACGCCTTCGCAATAGGCCGTCAGTTGTTCGAGCGGGCCGCCGAAAGTCGAAAGATACACCGCGGTAACACCCTGCGAAGCGAGAGATTGCGTCACGGTCCGGATACGCTCCATCCTCTGTTCGACAGACCAATCCTGCGCCGGAAGTTGACCGGTAATATCGTGGATATGCTGATCGCGGAAGCCGGGCAGGATATACAGCCCGCGAGCGTCAAGGGAGGAAGCGCC
Source organism: bacterium (assembly GCA_963663405.2). Taxonomy (GTDB): domain Bacteria; phylum Hinthialibacterota; class Hinthialibacteria; order Hinthialibacterales; family Hinthialibacteraceae. Next base: position 6,083 of record CAXXSM010000054.1, read on the forward strand.
TGTTTCCGGCTTCTTATCGGTTATGGTTTGGATTAAACCTTTCTCGATCTGTATGAAATGGTCTCGCAGGATTCCAGTATTGGTTACGATGTTACCTTGAATAATTAGTTGGTCTTCTATCGTCATATGTGAATCACCTATTATTATTTGTAGATCGTGCCTTAATCAGATTATTGCAGCGGCGCATAGAATCAAAACCCTTAACTTACTTTTCTTCCTTTCAAAGTGTAAATACCAGCCTAGGGGACTTTCGTGGATATAAGATTTGTGTTAACTTAGATAAAGTTCTATCTAGCGGAACAAAATTTCACTTTAGAATAGGCGCGGCGGATTCCAAGGCGAGATGGTTTTTGGGATTGTCCGCCCTCAGAGGCAGGGGGAGTTATGTCTACGCTTAAACAGGGTCCATTTTTCCTTCGTCGTTTTCAATCATTGCTGGGCATTATCCCAGTCGGCGTTTTCCTTGCCGAACATGCGTTTTACCAACAGCCTCGCATTTTTCTATGGCCCAGAGAAATTCAACGAAGCCGTTGAATTTTTACAGAGCCTCCCATTCGTCACATTTCTTGAGATTTTCGCCATCGGTGTACCGATCCTGATCCACGCCGGGATTGGCATCTACATTTGGATCTTCGGCGAAAGCAATGTGCAGCATTATGGTTATCTGCGGAATTGGCTCTATTCGCTTCAACGATGGACGGGGATTGTCGCGATCCTTTTTATCTTGTTCCACGTCTATAAACTGCGTATCGAGTGGACGTTCAATCCAGAGATTCATCATATCAATTTCGACTATGTGCAGGAATATTTCTCTCATACCTGGCATGTGATCTTTTATTTCATTGGAGTCGCGGCTTCGGTGTTCCATTTCGCGAATGGAATTTGGAATTTCTTAGTCAAATGGGGCATCGCGATCGGCGAACAGGCGCAGACCGCGTCCGGGTATGTTTGCGCGGTCATTGGAATCGGTGTTTTCACATTTTTCATGCTTTCTCTCTATAAATTCAGTATCTAAAAGTTTCCTCCGAATGGCAGACCGGAGGAGAACGGGCGAAAGACAAATCAGTACGTAAGGGGGCATACCCATCATGGCAAAACCGCGGTTTCTTGTCGTCGGCGGAGGCTTGGCCGGTCTGATGACCGTGATCAAACTCGCCGAAGCGGGACATCAAGTCGATCTCTTTTCCGTGGTCCCCCGTTAAGCGCTCACATTCTGTGTGCGCACAGGGGGGCATCAACGGAGCGGTGAACACGAAAGGGGAAGGAGATTCTCCCGACATTCACTTTTACGATACCGTCAAAGGCGGTGATTTTCTCGCCAATCAGCCACTCTGCAAAGATATGTGCTACCAAGCGCCCGCCATTATTTACTTGATGGACCGAATGGGCGTGACCTTCAACCGCACCAGTGAAGGGCTTCTTGATTTCCGCCGTTTCGGGGGCACTCTTTATAACCGCACCGCTTTTGCGGGTGCGACCACCGGTCAGCAATTGCTCTACGCGCTGGACGAACAGGTCCGCCGCTTTGAAGTCGATGGTCTCGTCAAAAAATACGAAAACATGGAATACCTGGGGATGGTCAAGGATTCGAACGGCTCCTGCCGTGGAATCGTTGCGATCAACCTGGATACGATGGAGATTCAATCCTTCAAAGGCGATGCGGTGGCGCTGGCGACAGGCGGTCCCGGTTTAGTGTTTGGGCGTTCGACCAATTCAATGATCAACACCGGCTCCGCCGCCGGGTCCGCGTACCGCGAAGGTGTGAAGTACGCCAATGGTGAATTTATCCAGATCCACCCCACGGCCATACCCGGTTATGATAAGCTGCGCTTGATGTCAGAATCCGCGCGGGGCGAGGGAGGGCGCGTTTGGGTTCCGAAGAAAAAAAGGGGACACGCGTCCACCACGCGAAATCCCCGAAGAAGAACGCTGGTACTTCCTCGAAGAGAAATTCCCACGTTTTGGCAATCTTGTTCCACGTGATATCGCCGCTCAAGAAATATACGAAGTCTGCGTCAACCAAGGATTGGGGGTCGGCGGCGGTAATATGGTCTTTTTGGACCTGACCCATATTCCACGCGAGGAACTCGATCGAAAACTCGCGGGGATCATGGAGATCTACGAGAAATTCGCCGGAGACGACCCGCGCGATCTGCCGATGAAAATCTTCCCCGGCGTCCATTACAGCATGGGTGGCTTATGGGTGGATTATGAGGCTGACAGTCAGGGATTGCTGGAACGGACCAGCGCCCGTAATCATATGACTAATATTCCGGGTCTCTACGCGGTGGGTGAGGTGGATTATCAATACCACGGCGCGAACCGATTGGGCGCGAACTCACTTCTTTCCTGCCTGTTCGCAGGTCTGGTCGCCGGTCCAGCTATGGAAGTGTATTCGAAGAATCTCAATGGTTCTTCCGAGGATCAACCCGTAGGTATTTTTGAAGATGCCGAAAAGAAGTGGAAAGACCGTTTCGCGCAGATCGGTAAAATGGAAGGAAGCGAAAATCCATTTAAATTGCACCAAGAGATGGGTGAAATGATGATCCGCACATGCACCATCGTGCGGCGGAATGAAGACTTGGCGAAAACGCTGGAAACATTGAAAGAATTCGACGAGCGCTGGAAGAACTGCAACGCGCTCGATACCGGCCAAGCCCGCAATCAGTCGATCCTGGGCATCAATCATCTGGATAATATGATCCAATTGGCGAAAGTGATGACCAAAGGCGCGCTTTTAAGAAATGAGTGCCGGGGCAGCCATCTCAAACCCGAATTCTTCCACGAACAGCCCAAAGATCAAAATTCGCCGGAATATAAAGAGTACCTTGAGAAATGGAAAAAGAACAACGAGGAGTGGTTTGAAGACCACAATCGCCGAATATAAAGAGGTCGAACCGGAGATTACATATGAACCGGTTGACACCAGCCTAATCGAACCCGTGCCCCGCCGGTACGATTGACCTGCGCGGGATCTGTTATGAAAGCCCTTGGCATTGCATGGGAAGAGTGAATTCTTCTCACCAACAACAGAGAGAGAAGGCGGATAGGACTGAATCATGGCCAAAATGATTGAACTGAAAATTAAACGCCAAATTGACGCGCAATCCGAGCCGTATTGGGAAGAATTTCAAATTCCCTATCAGCCCAATATGAATGTCATCACCGTATTGCAGGAAATTCAACGCAATCCCGTTAACGCGAAAGGAGAGAAAACCACACCCGTCGCCTGGGATTGCAGTTGCTTGGAGGAAGTGTGCGGCGCTTGTACGATGGTAATCAACAAGCAAACACGGCAATCGTGCAGCACTTTGATTGATAATCTCGAACAACCCATCACGCTGGAAACCAATGCGGAAGTTCCCCGTCATTCATGACTTGGTGGTTAACCGTTCCCGCATGTTCGAAGCTCTCAAGAAAGTGCGCGCGTGGGTGGACATCGACGGGACCTACGATTTAGGACCCGGCCAGCGCCAGGCGCAAAGCGATCAAGAACAGATGTATGCCTTCTCGCGTTGTATGACTTGCGGTTGCTGTGTGGACGCCTGCCCGCAATACACTAAGGAAAGCCAATTTGTCGGTCCGGCCGCTCTCGGTCAGGTTTTCCTCTTCAATAAAAATCCCATCGGGAAATTTGTTGAGGATGTCCGCCTGCAATCCATCATGGGTGAAGGTGGGCATTCAGGATTGCGGCAACGCCCAGAATTGTGTTCGTGTTTGTCCTAAAGAGATCCCCCTAACTCGAGCCATTGCTAAACTCAACCGAGATACACTCAAACAAGCTCTTAAGGATCTCTTCGTGAATTAATCTTTGTGATTCTCTTCACAGAAAAAATGAAAAACGGGAGCGCAAAAAGATTCGCTCCCGTTTTTCATTTCAAATTATTAAATGTATTCTATGTGAATCTTTGATCAATACATCATCCATCCAGAGACACTGACTACTTCTTCTTCCACAAATTTAAGGATGCCGCGTGGGTAGTTGTGGAATCCACCGTCTCCCATGTCATTCCACGTGATCAAGCCGATCCCTCTTTCATTATCGATAGCGTCTGTGTAACCACAGACGTTGAACAGCCATTCGTCACCTTCTTGGACGTATACGCCATTCTCATCTGGAATCATGATCAGGTTTTCGGCGAACATGTCCACATCTTCAATGACTTCTACATCCGGTAGAGCGGCCAAGCCGAGCTGCGAGTACGGAAACGCGATTTCCAGCACGGGAGAGGCGACAATGTCTTCTCCAAGAACAGCGCCTTCAATCAAATGCGGCAAAGCGGCCAGTAAAAGGGGTTTCACGCCCAATTCTTCCGCCAATACGGGATCGGAAGTTGGATCCCAACCACCTGGGGCATAAGATCCAGTAGTCCCTGTGTGGAAAAACGGCGGGCCTTCCGCGCCCCGGACACCAAAGTTGCCTTCATCCCAAACTTCACCATTTTCGTCAATATCCGCCTGGAGAGGAAAATAGCAGAGCTGGTAGGATGGTGAATCTCCTTCCTGATCGTTGAATCCATCTCCCTCTTGCCAATCGGGTTCAAGAAAACATTCGAAATCGAGATTTTGTCCGACACCCCATCCCGCGTATCCTGTATCATCCGCTGCGAGAGGATCGACGAGTACATCGGGATACGTCATGCCGTTAGGATTGAGGTAATTCAAGTCGGCGACCATCAGGAAATAGAAATAGTCATCATCCCAAAGCGCGCGCCAGCGCCAGTTGATATCGACTATTTCACCCTGATATTGCGCTAGACAGGCGCTGTGTCTCAAACCGTAGAAATCCCCCGTCCATGTCGAACCGGCCCATTCTTCCTCGGTATACTCCCCATCAATCACAGGAGGCGAGCCTGAAACCTTGTTCACTTCGTATTCCTTCGGCGGAGCCTGACAGAATACTGGAAGCGTAACAAATGACAGAACAATGATACACAACAGCCAAACACGCATTCTCATCTCTTTCTCCTTTTTTAATTGATTTCTTATGCGATCTTCACACAAGATAAAATATCAAAAGCTTCTTGAATTTACCATACTATCATCGTGTTTACAAGAAAAATTTTTATATTATTATTTAATTTATGTAGGAACAGTGTGGAGTCAGACATTTTTGTGAGATTAATAACAATGTTTGTGGAATAATCGAATCTTTCGGAGAGCGCGTTAGAGCGCGTTAAGGATTCATTTCTAGGTTTAGTGAGAATTCTGCTTCAATTTCTTTATGCAAGTCACTTTATACTGCAGTTCGTCACGAGTGTTTACTTCACAAACACTGCCTTTTTTATAAGCGCGTTGAGCGTCTTCTTTTCGATTTAACAATTCGTACATGAAACCTTGGTAGTAAAAAGAAGCGGGATGGGGATGTTCGGATTGCGTTAAGCGATCATAAATAGCGATAACGGTTTCTTGTTGTTCCGTCAATTGATCCTGTAGAATGACGTGCGCAGCCTCCAAATCCGGTTGACTTTGAACGAGTTTTTCAAGGACACTAAACGCCGTTGGATCGTCACTGGCGAATAATAGAAGGGTGTAATGCAAGAGGATTAATGAAGAATCCGGATCGAGATTCAATGCGGACTGCAAAGCGGATCGAGATTCTTCCAACCGGTTCAATTGGAATAGCAAAACACCCAGTTCCCGGTAGGCGTTCACATTTTTAGGATCGTCTTTGACTGAGTCTTTGAAATACGCGGCCGCCTCATCTGTTTTCTTTTCTTTCAAACAGATAAGTCCCATGTAATATTTCGCTACGGCATAATTCGCATTCAATTTCAAAGCTTTCTTGAACGATGCTTTCGCGCTTTCCAAATCTCCTCGATCTAGAGCGGCTTTACCCGTATCCAGATAAACTTCAGGAATCTCGATCTGCCCGAATCCATATCCCCCCATCATACCCATACCCATACCCATTCCCATTCCTCCCGCTGGCGGCGCCATCCCATACATCCCCATCCCATACCCACCTACCGGAGGAGGAATTGGAGTGGGCACATTCAATGGACCGCCCAATAGGACTTTGAATTCGTCCTGATAGTCTTGTTTGAAGGCTTTGGTCAAAGCCTGCCCCGGCGCGTCGCTGGGAACTGTTTCGTCCAACATGTATAGCAAAGTCGGGTAGACATCATAGATGGAAGCCTTGCTTTTTTCTGTAGCCGGTTCTATAGCGCCTCCCGCTAACAGGAGAAGCCCTTCTTTGACACGCAGGGAAGCGGGCGCCGTGCTCTCTTCAATATCTCCTGCAGCCGCTGAACGCAAGCCATAGCCGGACACCAGAACGAAATAATCGTCATCCGCATAAAAGTTGAGCAATTCTCCTATGATCCGGTCGGTATAGCGGTAGTAGTCTTCAATGATGGACTGATAGGCGCCGCGGAGTTCTTCGTTCGCCTTTTCCGGAGGGGTGAGTTGTTCTCGGATGCGGCCGGTTCCTTCAAGATAGATCATCGCCATTTCGGGTTGACTGTTTCTCCACAGATTCTCCGCGATACGCCGGCAGGATTCAGCGGACGCAAGAGCGCGCTTAATTACACTGAATTGTTTTTGGTAATTCTCCTGCTCGCGTATGAGCGCCATTCTCTTTTCGCCGATAAACAACTCCACAGACGCGTCGGCGATATCCGAGGCGGTTAATAAATAAGAGGCGAGTTCATCTTGTAAAGATCCTGGATGGATCAGATTACCAGTGATATCAGAATCACCTACAGGGAAATCGTAAATATACTGATCCGAGACTATAGAGCCATAAATGTATTCTACCGGCCATGTCCCCCACCAACCGATCACATCGACATTCCGGCCAAAAGAAGATAGGACATTCCAGATCGCGGGAATGCGCCGATTTGCGCTGGAAACCACTGTCACGTCATGGATATCGGCGCTCACTTCCGAATCCAATATTCCGTGTACTTTCCGGGGATAACCCGTAGCGATCGTCGTCCAAATGGAAGGCGCCAACAAGGGTTCTTCGGATTCCAAAATAAATCCTCTACCCTGTTTCAAAATGGATTCAATATGCGGCGCTTTCCCTTTTTCGATTAACGACAGTAGAAAGTCCCAATCTGCGCCTTCCAGACCTGCCACGAGAACGCGAGAACCTTCAAATGGATGATGCGTAGGCTGAACAGCGGCCATTGACGTTGGCGTTATCGTTGGCGCCGTGGGCGCTTGTGTTTTGGTACAGGCGCTTGCTAAAAGAGCTCCAATAAAAAGTACAATCAACCAGTTACAATTTCGATAGGCGTTCTTCATTGATCTGTGTATTCGCTTCCTGCAGGATTTTCTGAATGATCGCGATGCGTTGTCTGTGTTTTTAATAACAATATGATTAGTACGAATTATCTTGCGAATCTCATCATACAGATATTTCACACAGGGAAACCGCTCCAGTAATTGCAAAACAATAAATCCCTCACTGGATCGAATCGGCTTACTAACATCACCGGGCGCAAGCATATGTACGGCGCGGTCGATCGCAGGAGAAATGGGCAGAGTGATTGTCTCGTCCCGTTTCACAGTTAGATCCGGATGAGAATCGACTTCGGCTCTACTCCCTAGTAGACGTTGAACCGGATAAATTGTTTTACAGTCTTAGAGAAAACTTTCGGGAGTTCCGTTTTCAGGCAATAGAACGAATATGACTTTGTAAATGTCCACAGCGGTCCTTCTCAAAAAAAAACACTATTATCGTTCTCATCATTGACATAGATAGAAGCCCCAGTTGTACAGAATTCCAGCCCGGCGCGCGATCAGTTTTCTTTCTTTTTCAATCTTATCAGATTATAAAGAACAGCGCCTTGAAAACAACCAATCATGGGAAAACTTTACAAAGAATAAAAAAAGTATTTTAAAAATTTCCTTACAATTCCTTATTCCTTCCAAACTCTATAAATGATTCATTCTGACGCGCTAAAACGAAGGCGCGCAGGTATGAGCCAGCCAAAATGACATATCCTCTTTATGCTCACCAGACACATAAAGCATTGATTTTAAACATTTTATAAAATTGGCACAAATTATGCTATCTTTGTTAAGCAAGTCATCTAACGAAGAAAAAAAGAGATGAAAGAGATCAAAAGGAGAAATACAATGAAACTCGTTCCTCATAGCACACATTTCACATTTAATCGGATTCCTGGTTTTGACGCGTTCGACCGTTTATTTGAACGTCCCTTTTTCGAGCGAAAGCCGGACAGTGGAGAAAGTACAATATGGTATCCCGCGGTTGATTGGAGTGAAACGGAAAATGGGTATCACTTCGCAGCTGACCTTCCCGGTGTCGCGAAAGACGATATCGAGATTTCTGTGAAGGAAGGCGTTCTGACTCTCCAAGGAGAGCGGAAATCGGAAACAAAAGAAACGGATAAGAAATTCAGCCGCGTGGAACGGTGGAGCGGGAAATTCTTCCGGCGCATCGCCCTGCCGAGAGATGTCGACAGTGGCAAAATCGAGGCCAGTTACGAAAATGGTGTCTTACAACTCCATGTTCCAAAAAGTGAAGAAGCCAAACCCCGGAAGATTGAAGTCAAATTCTAGACCGGTTCAAAACAGCGCAGTATAACCTTCCTAACAGGTTATCTCACCGCCACATTTCAACGGATCAATGACGTCCGTAGTTCCCCACTCTCCGGAGTGGGGATTTTTTTGAATATTGTTGAGGAAACAATTGACTTTCAGGCGGTGTTGCGGCGTGAACGGAAGAATTTCGTGATTTTCACTTCCGCAGCGTTTACTTACACTAACGAATAAATCCATTCGATCAGCCGCGCCGGAACGGTTCCCATCCATAACAGTAAAAGAGTTAACAATGCCAATGCGAAACAACTGGCCCAAGGGAGAGGGATATTCGCTTGGATTGCCGGACGGGTGTTTTCAGCGTTAGAAAACATCGTGACGATAATGCGGAGATAGTAGAACAATCCGATGGAACTACTGAGCGCCAACACCAGCACAATCAACCATTCCGCGGAACGGACTCCCGCGGCGACAATATAAAACTTACCGATAAAACCACCAGTCAAAGGAATCCCCGCGAGGGAGAGAAGCGCAAATGTAAAAATCCCAGCGATCCAGGGCCGCCGCCAATAAAGACCAAGATAATCATCCAATTCTTCCGCCTCGGTCTCTTTGGTGGATAAGATACTGATAATCCCGAAGGCGATCAATGTCGTAATCATATACGCGGTGATATAGAAAATTCCAGCGGACGCAGCGATCGAATTTACAGCGATTATCGTGACCAATAAATACCCCAGATGAGCGATGGATGAAAAGGCCAGGATGCGTTTGACATTATTCTGCATCAAGGCCAACCAATTCCCCGCCAACATCGAGACGATAGCGATTAGCGCCAACGAGAAATAGAGAATCGGCGCATTCGGAACATCAGCAGGCCTGAAATACCGCAGGACAACAGCAAACATCCCACCTTTCGAAACAGTGGCGATGAACGCTGTGATTGGAGCGGCGGCGCCTTGGTAAACGTCCGGTGTCCATAGATGAAACGGAACGAGCGCGAGTTTGAATCCGACTCCCACCAACATCATGGCCAAGCCTGTCAATAAGATAACACTCGCTTCTGTTTTGCCTCCATTGAGAATCGTTGTGATTTCGCCGAGATTCATCGTTCCCAAATCGGCATAGATCAATGCCATGCCAAATAAAAAGAAGGCGGAAGAGACAGAGGCGAGTATCAAATATTTAATGCCCGCTTCCAAACAACGGATTTCTTTCCGTAAATAAGATATCAACCCATACAGTGAAATCGTAAGAATTTCCAATCCCAACAGCAGGGACGCAAAATGACTGCTGGCCGCCAAAACAGATGATCCCAGCGACGCCAGCAACATGAGCAAATAGAGTTCTTCCGGGTACTTCACATCTCTGCCATCCATATAATTGTATGTAAGAAGACACACGGACGCCGTGGCGGCCAGAATCAATCCCATAAAGTAAAACGCGAATCCATCCACCCGGATCAGCTCCGTGGCTTGTTGGGGAAGATAGCCGGTTACTAGAAAAAGAGAGAGAAACGCCGCGAATAAAACAGAAAGTGATAGTATGACCGTGAGTCGATGACAGCGATAGAAGGGAATGACCAGCATAACCAACACGGATCCGAAGGCAAGAATCATATAGGGAACAAGAGCGATCAGCGCCGAGGTGTTCATCGAATGCCTCCCCCTATATCAGAACTCAATGGTTGTGGTGGGAGATAAGAATAATGTTCAACTTCGTTTGGCAATAAGAGCAATCGATCGATGGTTGGCTGAACGGTATCTAAAACAGGTTGTGGATAGAGTCCCAAAACGATCAAAAAGAGAATCAAGGCGCCTACGATAATCCACTCCCGCATACATAAATCGTCAATCCGCCAGTTTTCCGTATTCGGTCCTAGAAAAACTTTCTGCATCAAGCGCAAAGAGTACACCGTGGCGAATACCAATCCAATTACGGACAATCCCGCCAAGACCATGCTGACTTGATATACGCCGATGAGAATTAAAAACTCGGCGACGAAATTCGCCAGCCCCGGCAGACCTAAAGAAGCCATGACAAACACCATCGTTACGCCCCCCATGCGCGGCGCGGCGGACCACAAACCGCCCATGCGATCCAGATCGCGGGTATGCGTACGCTCGTGCAAGATCCCAGCCATGATAAACAAGGCGGAGGTGCTTAATCCATGCGCGATCATCTGCATGACCGTTCCCTGATACGCCCACTCATTCATGGCAAATATGCCGAGTAAAACGAATCCCATATGACTGACGCTGGTGTACGCCACCAGACGTTTGAAATCCGTCTGCGCAAAGGCTAACTTAGCGCCATATAAAATACCGATCGCGCCCAGTGTCATCGCATAAGGGGCCAGCGCTTCCGCCGCATTGGGGAAAATCGGTAGGACAAAACGCAACAGACCATACGCGCCCGTTTTGAGAAGGAGCCCGGCCAATATCACGCTGCCGGCCGTCGGCGCTTCTGTATGCGCGTCAGGCAGCCATGTATGAATCGGCACGGCGGGCAGTTTAACAGCGAACGCTAGGACAAATCCCCACATCAACCACCAGGCCGTCCAACTATCCATATCCGTATGGATCAGGTCATTGTAGTTAAAGGTATAATCGCCTGTTGTTTGACCGTGAATAAAATAAACGCCTAAAATACCCAACAGCATCAACAGCCCACTTACTTGAGTGAAAATGAAAAACTTATAGGCGGCGTAGATCCGGTTTTCATGCCCCCAAACGCCGATTAGAAAATACATCGGCACAAGCATTAGTTCCCAGAAAAAGTAGAATAGGAATAGATCGAGCGCTAGAAACACCCCAACAATTCCTGCCAATACCCAGAGCAGATTTAGATGAAAAAAGCCTATACGCTCTGTGATTTCCTTCCAGGAAACGAGCACGGCGAGGATTCCAAGGAACAACGTCAAGATCACCATCGTCAGGCTCAAACCATCAATTCCCAAATGAAATTCGATACCGAGTTGGGGAATCCACGGCGTTTTCCAAACGGCGATCCAAGAATTGTTTTCCGTTGCCGGATCGATCCAAGTCCGCCCACAAATCGAAATCGCCAGCAGCAGGTCGATAACCAGAGCGCTTAGAGCGGTCCAACGGGCGTTTTGCGCATTCCAACGGCTGACCACCGCCGAAAGCAGGCCGCTAAGAAGCAAGATGAGAATCAGAAACAATAAAATCATAGCAGTACCACTAACGCGATTAAAATAATGGCCCCCACAGCGACGCCGGAGGCGTACCAACGAATATTCCCAGTCTGGGTTTGGCGCAAGGTCCAGTACAAGCCATAATTCACCCAGGTAATCCATTGCGGGATGGCGTCGAACGCATCCTGTTTGTTCCAGCGCGCGGCGCAGACAAATGGCTGAATGAAGATCGCGTTATACAGATCGTCAAACCGCCAGCCGTGAAACCAGAAATTCCGCACGTTATTCAATAGGGGATATGTCATTAGGGCCTGCGGCATGTCCGGCTTTTTGTAATACGCCACATACGCGAGATAAATTCCTCCAAACGTCACTGCCGCCGCGATCAGTTGCATCAACACTTCCAATCCCACAGAACCGCGCTCTTCCGCATGAGGCAAAGCGGTATGGAGAAAACCGGAAAAAGGGGCGAATCCCCCAAGGGAATGCGGCATATCGAGGAATCCGGCGATCACGGAAAAAACAGCCAATATCACCAAAGGCGTTTGAATGCGCAAGCCCGGATACTGATGGATTTCTTTTTTCTGTTCACCAAAGAATGTGACAATAACCATGCGGGAAGAATAAACAGCGGTAATGAACGCCCCCAGAATTCCCGCCAGCCAAAGCCATCCGCTGCCGCTATCGAGAATCAAGGCGTTCCATAAGATAGCGTCTTTGCTGTAAAATCCGGCTGTAACCAATGGCAGCGCCGCCAGCGAGGCGGAGCCGATTAAGAAGGTCCAAAATGTTATAGGCAGTTTTTTATAAAGACCACCCATTTTAAACATATCATGTTCATGACTCATGGCCATGATCACCGCGCCAGCGCTCAAAAAGAGCAGCGCTTTAAAAAAAGCATGGGTCATGAAATGGAACACCGCCGCCGACCAGGCCCCCACACCCAAAGCAAGGAACATATACCCGATTTGGCTGATCGTAGAGTAAGCGAGAACACGTTTAATGTCCCTTTGAACCAACGCGCTGCAACCGGCCACCAATAATGTGATCGCTCCAACGATCGCCACAACCAGTTGGATCGAGGGAGCCAGTTCAAACAGAACATGCGTGCGGGCGATTAGATAAACACCGGCGGTTACCATTGTGGCGGCATGGATCAGCGCGCTGACTGGAGTTGGACCCGCCATAGCGTCTGGCAGCCAGGTTTGCAACGGTAATTGGGCCGATTTGCCAAACGCGCCGATCATCAACATCAACGCCGCTGTAATGGCGGCGGTCGAGCCGGTTTCCCACCGCTTTGGCGCCAATTGTAAAATCTCTTGGATATGCAGCGTGCCGAAATGAGTAAAAAGCAAGAACAGTCCGATCGCCATAGCGGCGTCCCCCACGCGGGTGACAATAAACGCTTTTTGCGCCGCATGGCCGTTCGCCGAATCCTGATACCAAAATCCGATCAAGAGATAACTGCATAAGCCTACGCCTTCCCAGCCGAGATACAGGAAGACAAGGTTGTCCGCCAATACCAATAACAACATCGACATGACGAACAAATTCATATACGCGAAAAACCGGGCGTAGCCGGGATCCTCCGTCATGAATTCGGTGGAATACAAATGGATTAAAAATCCGACAAATGTCACAACCAACATGAAGATTACGGATAACGCGTCCAGATGTAGACCGATCGCTGGATCGAATCCTCTAACATCCATCCATGTCCATAAGACTTGGGTAAACTCCGTCTGACCGGAATGCAGAAACGACACCGTCACCAGCAGGCTGCAAACCAGCGACAGCCCCATAGCCGTCAACGTGATGACAGCGATCGCTTTGCGGGTAAACGTTCCTCCCGCAAGCGCAAGAAGCAGGAATCCAATCAGTGGAAATGTGGGAACCAGCCAGAGCGTGTTTAGCATGTTATCCTTTCAGTTGGTTCAATACATTCGTGTCCAATGTTTTTACTTTCTTAAACATTGCCAACACCAGGGCTAGGCCAACCGCCACTTCGGCGGCGGTGATGGCGAGGATAAACAAAAACATGATCTGCCCGCCGGCCTCGCCCCAGCGGGCGCCGGCGACGACAAACGCCAAACCGGCGGCGTTGAGCATGATCTCGATAGACATCAATAGAAAGATGATATTGCGCCGGACCAAAACGCCGGTTAAGCCAAGAACGAATAGGATACCGGCCAAGAGTAATCCGTGTTCCATGGGGATCTGCGCCATTCCATTGTCTCCTATTGTTGTTCGTCTGATGGCTGGGATTTGCGCCCTAAATGATAAGCCGCCACCAATCCGGCCAAGAGCAGGAACGAAGCCAATTCCACGCCCAGCATATACCGGCCATATAGCGCAACGCCGATTTCTTTCGGGCCTACAATGGTTTGTCCCAGTTCTTGATTGGGAGCCAGGGCCATGATGTATGTCAACTCAATCAACAAGATGGCCGCAATGAGAGAAGGGCCGATCCACATCTTACCGGATAGCAAATGGATTTCTTCCCCTATGGATTCCTTGCCCAGATTGAGCATCATGATGACAAAGATAAACAGAACCATGATGGCGCCGGCATAGACGATGATTTCCAGCGCGGCGATGAAAGGCGCTCCTAAGGTAAAGAACACAACCGCCAGTGAAAGCAGTGAAACGACAAGGTAGAGAAGCGCATGGACCGCGTTTAACTGCGTAATCACCATCACCGTGGCGGCTACAGCAAGGATGGACGATAAGTAAAAAACAGCGTTCATGGTTTTTCTGTTCTTCCTTATGGAATTAAACTATGAATATCGACTGGGTCCTCTTCGTTTTCCGCTTCCCCTTTGTCCTTGCCGCCAATCGCCAAACCCGCGACGCGGTAAAAGTTGTATCCTGGATACTTTCCTTCACCGGAAATCGTTAAATCTTCTTTTTCGTAGACCAAATTATTCCGGTCGTATTCACACATTTCGAAATCCGGCGTCAACTGAATGGCGTAAGTCGGGCAGGCTTCTTCACACATGCCACAAAAAATACAACGGGAGAAGTTGATGCGGAAGAACTTGGGATACCGCCGCCCGTATTCGTCTTCCGCCGCCTGCAAGGATATGCAATCGACCGGACAGGCCACAGCGCAGAGATGGCAGGCCACGCACCGCTCTTGACCGTCCGGATCGCGTGACAGAATAATCCGCCCCCGCCAACGCGGGGCAAGATAGGCTTTTTCTTCCGGATATTGGATCGTATCCCGCTTGCGGACCGTATGCTTTAATACAATCCATGTGCTTTGCAGAATACTGAAAATTTGTCGAATCATTGTTTCCGCTTTCTCTTATTCCATAATCAGCACAATCGCCGCGGTAACCAGCAAATTCACCAATGTAAGCGGCAATACGATTTTCCATCCCCATGAAATTAATTGATCGAATCGCGGACGGGGTAGAGTGGCCCGCATAAGAATAAATAGCACAACGAAAAAAATGGTTTTCAAGAAAAACCAAGCTAAAGGCGGCAGGAAAGGACCGGACCAGCCCCCAAAAAACAAAATCACGATAAAGGATGAAATTAACGTTATGCCGAGATATTCGCCTACAAAAAACATCCCGAATTTCATTCCCGAATACTCCGCGTGAAATCCGGCGATGAGTTCACTTTCCGCTTCGGGCAAGTCAAATGGCAATCGGTGTGATTCCGCCAATCCAGCGAGAAGAAACATAACGAATCCCAAAAATTGGGGAAAGACAAACCACATCTCTTTTTGGGCTTCGATAATTTCGGTTAACTGGAAAGAACCGGCCAGCATTACAACTCCCATGAGAGAGAGCCCCATGAAGACTTCATAACTCAGCATCTGCGCGGCGCTGCGCATGCCGCCCAATAGGGAATATTTATTGTTCGCCGCCCAGCCGCCTAGCACAACGCTGTACACTCCCATCGAAGACATGGCGAGAAAGAAGAGCAGGCCGATGTTCAGATCCGTGATCCATAAACCCGGCGCAAAGGGAACCACAGCGAACGATAACAATACGCTGATCATGATCACCATGGGCGCCAGGACAAAAACAAACTTGTCGGCAAAGGAGGGTACCCAATCTTCTTTGGTGAAGATCTTGATCATGTCAGCGATGGTTTGAAAGAAACCGAATGGCCCGACCCGGTTGGGACCATAGCGATCCTGCCACAACGCCAGTAGCCGCCGTTCCAACCAAATCCACGTGGGCGGAGCGGCCATTACCACACCGAGTACGATCAACGGGAGGATAAATGTGTGATAGAAGTCAATCATGTGGGGAACTGATCCTCCCTTCTTTGACCATTCGTTTCACCGTGCCAAATAATGGAAACGCGGCGCCTTTCAATTGTGGCAATCCGGCTGGATATCCCGCAAGACCTGGCGGTATAGATATATCCAATTTTAGAGGAAATTCGATATCGGTTTCGATCCCTTCTATTTCGACAAGATCCCCTTCTTCAAGATTCATGGTTTCAGCCGTTTGGGGATGCATGGATAAATAAGGGATTGCCGCCAGTTGATGAATCCCTGGCGATTGAACGCTTAACTCTTCGGAACCAAAGATGTGATATAAGGGCACAAAGAGAACGCCTTCTTCTGTAGCCTGAAACGTGTCCGGTATGGAATGGAAATACGCGGGAGCCGCCGTTTGATTGGACTCGATCAATCGTTTCCCTGGATCGCCGCCCCGCAAAGGGCCGTCCACTTCGCTTTGAAATTTGTTCACTGATTGGATGGAATTCCATCCCGGCGCCCAGAAGGAATGAATCAACGGCGCCGGTGGGACACCTGTATACCCTTCCATAGAGAAGGCCAGCGGAGAATCTACATCATCTTTCGGTTTTGGCTCATGAATCTCTCTATGAGCGTTTATAGCGGTGCGGCCGCTATAGCGATACGTCTGCCGGGGGATTTTTTGCCCGGCGGCCCGGTAGTCCGCGGTTGGGGCGATGTCTTTGACCGGCTGGAATTGAGGGAACTCACTTGATAGCGCGCTGATCACGTCATCCAATCTATTCCAGCGGCGCAGAGTATCGTTTTGGATTGGCTCCATCGCGCGCAACCAGCGCCAGCTGTCCTGGATATCTCCTTCCGGAATGAATACTTGATAATATCGCTGCGCGCGGCCTTCTTGATTGACAAACGTTCCACTCCCTTCCGCGAAAGTGGAGGCAGGCAAGACTAAGTCCGCCCGTTCGGTTGTTGAATGGGTCATATGATCCAAGACGATAATCGTTTCCGCTTTGTTGAGCAGCGCGTCAATGTCTTGTTGCGAGCCTCGCCGGTAGAGATCATTTTCGAGAATAATCACCGTATCCGCATGGCCAGCGTCCAATGTTTGATTCGCGCTCCGCAGCGATTGATTCGTCAAAAGAGCCAAGCCGAAACTATTGCATTCCATCATAGAGTACGCCAGCTGGACATCGGTCTTCTTTTTCTGCAGCGCCCAAGCGGCATTCGCGGCGCTTTCCACGACCTCCCGGTTTAAACTGCAGCCGCTGATTATAAGCGGCCTATCCGCTTGGAGCAGGGCCTGCGTGATTTGTTTGACAAGGGCCTCTTCTTCATTCGTCATGCCTCCAACGGGCGGAGCGCTCGAATCCAAAGCATGAGCGATGGCGTATCCCAAACGCGCGATATCGCCTGGGGCGGCGTGAAGGCTTTCCTGGGCGATTGTATCTAACTTCGTTTCCGCGGCCGTGAGAACAAACAATGGGCCTTTCTTGTCTTGAATGGCGTTGTGGACAGCGGCGTCCTGCCAATCGGGAATTCCCACACTGCGTGAAATCTTGCTAGCTTGGTTCCGAACCGCTTGCCGGACCGCCAAAGCCATCATTGGGGCGGTGTTGGTTAGATCTTCGCCCAGTATCAACACCGCGTCAGCCTTGCGTATATCCTGCAGTGATGGCGATCGAACTGGGCCGTTTTGAAAAATGTCGATTATGGTTTGCTGAATTTGAAATTCATTATCATCAACACCGGCGAAGAAATTCTCTTTTCCCACCAGTTTCCATAGCGCGTAATTGGATTCCAGCGGCGCTCTCGGCGAACCGATACCGATGAGCCCACGGCTATGAGTTGCTATTTGCTCGAGCTGCTGTTTCGCTTCTTCCATTGAAATGGAAACGAATCTCTTTTCTTTTTGATGGAGCATCGGATGACGCGCGCGATTCTCATGATTGACAAATTCGTAGCCATAACGGCCCCGGTCACATAGAAAGTACTTGTTGATTTCTCCGTTGTACCGGTTGCGAATCCTGCGCAGCGTTCCATACCGTTCGCCTGGAACGGTGTTGCATCCCACCGCGCAATGGACGCATACGGAAGGAGCGGTTTGCAGATCCCATTTCCGGGTGTAATGCTGCTTCAAGGTTTTATCGGTAAAAACCCCGGTCGGGCAGATCTCCACAAGATTGCCGCTAAACTCATTCTTGAAAGGACCGTCTTCAAACCGCCCGAAATAGATGCGATTGTGGGCGCCAAAATGGTGTAAATCATCTCCCCCCGCGTAATCCGTGTAAAAGCGCTCACAACGATAGCATTGGATGCAGCGGTTCATTTCATGGTTAATCAAAGGGCCCAGATTTTGGTTGCGAAACGTGCGCTTTTTAAAGCGATATTCCCGGTAGTTATGGCCTGTCATGACGGTCATATCCTGCAGGTGGCATTCACCGCCTTCATCGCAGATGGGGCAGTCATGCGGGTGATTCACCATCAGGAATTCCAATATTGATTTGCGAAACGCGGTCACTTCTGGATCATGAATGGAAAAACGGGTTCCATCCTGGACAGGTGTCATGCACGACATGACGATTTTACCCTGTGTGTCGTGTTCGTCTTTGAATTGTTTGACCGCGCAGAGACGGCACGATCCGGCCGAACCCAATGCCGGATGCCAGCAGAAGTAAGGGATATCCAGTCCTTTGGATAACGCCGCCTGCAACAGGTTCAGCTTCTCATCCATTTCGTATGCGATGTTATCGATATAAACCGCCGCCAAAACGTTACTCCGTTTCTTGGGATTGTATCACTCTGCGATCAACGATTCGAAATCTTCACGAAAATATTGAATCGCGCTTTGCAGTGGGGCTATCGCGCCCGGGGCCAGCGCGCAAAAGGTATTGCCCGGCCCTAAGAGTTTGCATTGCCTTTCCAACCACTGAATATCGGTCTTCTTACCCTTGCCGGACGCAATAGCATGAACCACTTTCTCTATCCAAGGCAATCCCTCCCGGCAAGGAATACACCAGCCGCATGATTCCTGCGCGAAAAAATGCATGAGATTTTTCATCATGCCGACGACACTGGTCTGGTCGTCCAAAACAATCACCGTGCCGGTCCCCAACCGAGTTCCGGCTTTGTTCATGGTGATAAAATCCATCGGTAAATCTAAATGTTTTTCCAACAAGAAACCTGTGGAGGCCCCGCCGGGCAACGCGCCGCGGAACGTATATCCATCGCGCATCCCACCGGCATGCTCTTCAATGAGTTCGCGCAAAGTCGTTCCCATCGGGAGTTCCCACGCGCCGGGATTGTTGACGTTTCCACTCACTCCATAGATCTTGGTTCCCCCATCGCCGGTTTTGCTCAGCGATTTAAACCAATCCGAGCCATTGTTGATGATGTGAGGCACGTTGCAGACGGTCTCCACATTATTGACAATGGTGGGTTGGCCAAACAATCCGGATGTTTGGGGGAATGGGGGTTTGGCGCGTGGCATGGAAGGTTTTCCCTCCAGCGCATTCAATAATCCCGTTTCTTCTCCACAAATATATCGTCCAGCGCTGCTATGGAGGTGCAGCTCCAGCGAGTAATTCGAACCGAGAATGTTCTCCCCTAAATAGCCGGCTTGATACGCTTCCTGTATCGCGGCCCCAATCAAACGGGCGCTCTTACGATAAGCCCACCGTAAAAAGATATAGGCGATATTCGCTTCAATGGCGTAGGAACAGAGAATGGCGCTTTCGATTAACTGGTGAGGATCCCCCTCCATCAAGAGACGATCTTTGAACGTCCCCGGTTCCATTTCGTCACCATTCACAATGAAATATTTGGGATAGGGCGCGTCATCGCCGAGAGGGACAAATCTCCACTTGAACGCCGTTGCGACACCCGCCCCGCCACGGCCAAGCAGATTCGCTTTCTTCACTTCTTCCTGCACTCCGCGTGGAGTCATTGTGAGCAAGGCTTTTCGCAACGCTTGATAGCCTCCGGCTCGCTCGTACTGTTCGAGATTCAGCGGAGCCTCTCCCTGGCGGATATTTTGCGTCAATGGGCGTTCCATTCTTAACGTCCCTTATACGTCTCTAAAATTTCGTCTACTTTTTCCGGTGTCAGATTGTGATACAACTCTTCTTCAATCATCATGGCTGGCGCGTGATCGCAGCACCCCAGGCAGGGGATTGGCAGCAAGGTGAACAATCCATCCTCCGTCGTCTCTCCAAATTGAATGCCCAGCCGCTTTTGCAAATGCCGGTAGATTTCTTCATACCCTAAGATCCAGCAACTCACACTGTCGCAAAGATAAATGACATTCCGGCCTACCGGTTTGCGGAAGATCAAATTATAAAATGTGGCGACTTGCTCCACCTGAGCGGTAGGCATTTCTAAAAATTCCGCCACATCCCGCACAGCTTCGTCACTGACCCAGCGGCGATGGTGATTGACCACTTTCAGCGCGTCGATACACGCATGCTGTTTTCGTGGATAGGCGTGAAGAGCCTCTTCAATTTCTATGCGTTCTTGTTCGGATAACATCCACTTGTTTCCTAGCGGTCTACATCCGCCAATACAAAATCAACGCTGCCGAGGATCGCCAGCAAATCGGATATCATATGGCCCCGGCTGATATCGGGAACCATCTGGATATGCGCGAATGAAGGAGCCCGGATCCGTGTGCGATACGATTGCGCGCCTCCATCGCTGATTAGATAATAGCCATTATTGCCCTTTGTGGCTTCAATCCCGACAAAGCCTTCGCCTTCCGGAATCACCGGCCCCCAACTGACATGGACAAAATGGTTGATCAGCGTTTCGATATCTTTCATCGTATGGTTTTTCAGCGGCGGCGTGGTTAAGGGGTGATCGGATTTATAGGGCCCTGCGGGCATATGATTCAGACACTGCTCGATAATGCGCAGGCTTTGCCGCATCTCTTCGATACGGACTTCCGCACGGGCGTAACAGTCACCTTCGTGGGCGATGGGGACATCGAATTCGAACTGTTCGAATCCAGAATACGGGCGCTTCTTTCGAAAATCCCACTCAAAACCAGTGGCGCGCAATCCCGGCCCTGTAACCCCCCATTCGATCGCTTCCTCGGTATCATAAGCGCCAATGCCTTTAGTGCGCTGCTGGAAGATCGTATTTTGCATCACTAATTTATCGTATTCATCCAACTTCGTTGGAAACATCGTAATAAATTCACGGATCAGCTGATCCCATCCTTTGGGCAAATCCTGCGCGATTCCACCGATGCGGAACCAGTTGGGATGCATCCGGGCGCCGCAGACCGCTTCCACAATGTTAAAAATCCGCTCGCGATCGGAAAACATATAAAACACGGGAGACAGTTGCCCTATATCCTGCGCGAAGGTTCCATACCAAACCAAATGGCTGGCGATGCGGAACAGTTCGGACATCATGATGCGGATCACCTTCACCCGGTCCGGTATCTCGATCCCCGCGAGCTGTTCCACCGCCATCACATACGGAAAATTATTCATCACCCCGCCCAGGTAATCCACGCGGTCGGTGTAAGGGATATAGCTATGCCACGTCTGCCGTTCGCCCATTTTTTCGGCGCCGCGATGGTGAAAACCGATCTCCGGTATGGCGTCGATGATTTCTTCGCCTTCAAGTTGGATCATAATCCGCAGGATGCCATGCGTGCCCGGATGCTGTGGCCCCAAATTAAGGAACATGAATTCCGAATCTTCGCTCTGCCTGGCCATCCCCCATTCTTCCGGATTAAATTGCAGAGCCTCTTGTTCGCGTTCTTGTTTTTCGGCGGATAATTCGAAAGGGCCGATTTCCGTGCCACGAGCGGGGTAATCTTTACGCAACGGGCGGCCCTGCCATGTGCGGGGCATTAAAATGCGCTCTAAATGAGGGTGGTTATCAAACGTGATACCGAACATATCCCACACTTCGCGTTCATACCAATTGGCGTTGATCCAAAGATCGGTGATGCTGGGAAGCGAGGGATTGGTTTCTTCGAGCGCTGTTTTGATCCGGATATCTTCATTCCGTTCGAAAGAAAGCAGGTGATAGACTACAGTGAATCCACCAGTTGAGAGTTCAGGTTTATGTTTGCGCGTTCGTTCGTCGATGGCGGTGAGATCGTATAACATGCGATACTGCAAGTTTTCATCCCATTTTAAATAACGTAAAACTTCTTTGACCCGGCCTGGTTCCACCCAAAACGTGGGAATCCCATCCCGCGTCTCTTGTTCTCCTCGCACGGCGTCAGTGAAATGTTTTTGAAGTATATTCTTTATAGCGCTCGCCTTCGCTGTCATAGTGTTTATCAATATCTACACCTGGTCCGGTGTTCGTAACAAGGTCGTTTTGATTCGTTCTTCACGATGCAAATCGCGCTGACTGGGCTTTTCCCCTTTGATTACGCCTTGCGGGCCGGCCCACCAGCAGAGCGGGCGCCGTTCTTTTCCCACCGATTCGCGCAGCAGCGTAAGCCCTTGCATAAAAGCGTCCGGTCGCGGCGGGCATCCGGGGACATATAGATCCACCGGCAGGAATTTATCCACTCCTTGGACGACACTGTATATATCGTACATTCCACCCGAATTCGCGCAGGATCCCATGGAGATCACCCAGCGTGGTTCCAGCATTTGGTCGTGCAACCGGCGGATTACAGGAGCCATTTTGATGAACACCGTCCCAGCGATAATCATGACATCCGCTTCCCGTGGCGTGCCGCGCACGACTTCGGCGCCGAAACGGGAGATATCGTATTTACTCGTGAAACTGGTGGCCATCTCCACAAAGCAGCACGAAAGACCGAAATGAAACGGCCACATTGAGTTTTTTCGTCCCCAGGCGATCAGATCCTGCAACCGGGCGAGTATCAATGATTTCCCCACCGTTTCCTGAAACGATCCATCCCCATTCGTTCCGACGGTAAAAGAAGTCTCGTTGGGATGTACGTCTGACGGTTTACTGAACCACCACCGCATGGGACTACTCCTTTTGACTTGTTCTTTGTTTTGCAAGAAATTGTTTTGTGCGTCCTTTGCGTTGATTGAAGATATGCAACGCTCCGCTGCCCCATTCGTACATCAGCGCAGCGGTCAAGATTAGGATAAACACACCAGCTACAGCGAAACCTGTCCATCCCGCTTCACGCACAGCGACAGACCAGGAGAATAAAAACACCGCCTCCAGATCGAATATGACAAATAGAATGGCGATAAGATAAAACTGAGAGGAAAACCGCATCCGGGCCATCCCGGTTGTTTCCACGCCCGATTCGTAGGGTTCATGTTTTTCCGCGCTTTGACGCGATTCCCCTAGAAGATACGAAAGCAACATGATTGCGCTCACAAGGCCTGTTACCGCGGCGCCATATACAACAAAAGACCATTCGATATTGGATTGTTCCATATGATCTTCCCTGAAAACAAAATATAAAATTAGATTATACAACAAGAGAACCGATTCTAAATGGAAAATTTTCTGAAGTGCAGATGTTTAAGAAAATAATGGTTTTTTGATTCGCTCTCAATGAACCTGAGGTTTGACTTTAACATGTTATGCGTATTTTTAAAGAATGGAAACGTCGAATAGGAATTACTCACACTGGATAAGCCTATTTTCTTTTTTAAAAACCAGGAAGGTATAGTCTTAAAACTTCAATCTGATTCTGGATGACTTCTATTTTCAATCATTAAAAGAGAAAAAAGATGTAAATTCCTATGTTAAATGTTTACCCTATTTACAAGACGTATAAGAATTTTCACGCAAACATATAAATCCCTCCATCCCCCGAAGCGATAATAAGCCGTCCCTGGGGATCAAACGCGGGTTGGCAGCGGATCGCCCGGTCGGCTT
>CAXXSM010000055.1:0-31101 GCA_963663405.2 bacterium
TCACATCTTTTCGCAAGATGGATTCATAAGCGTCATTGGCCCACGATGTAGACCCCAATCCCATTCGAAACCAAAGCCCCCGCTCATCTTCCCGAAGATCCAATGTGCCCACACTTTTCCGCGCAAGCGGTTTATTCCGATCGTGTCCCCAAAGCGCAACCTGATCGCTTTCCTGTAACGTTTTCCGAAACGCCCCCGGCTCAATCAATTCCCTGAAATAGGTTCCAATAGTCGTTTCCTGATTAAAAACCGCCGCGTACCCCTCAAGATGCCGGGCGCCATTCTCATCCACCACCCGAATCTCAGCCGCCCCCAAACACCGCTGATTAAAATCCCCCCACCGCTCTTCCGGTTTCATCTCACTCTTCTTCGGCATCGTAAAATCCTTAGTCCCGTTAAAGCAGCCCTCGCGGCTGCTCAGTCTTTAGACGTATCAAAATAGCCCAGGGTTTCAACCCTGGGCACGAGGCGGAACCACCTTCCCATTAGCCCCCAAAATCCGATTCCCCGGCGCCGCAGGCGCCACGCCTTTATCAAGGAAATCAGGCGAATCAAGTAAGACAGCGCCAGCTGGCTGGCTTTTATAATCAGGGTTCAGACAATTCTTCGTCTCCCCATCCCCATCCACAGGTGACGGCGACCCCTTCCCCGGCTTCTTCCCCCCACTCCCCGAAGGCTCCATATTCCCCGGCATCAAATAAACATCCCCCCCCGCCCGTGGATTCATATTCTCCAAATCCCGAACCTCATTCGCATTGAGCACTCCCCAATTAATCGCGGACCGATAAGCCATCCACCGCGCCATCACATCCCCACGCAGAAGCCCATCCGCGTTAAACTCAAAATAAAATTCCTTCCGCTCGCTATCATCCAACAGATCCAAATTCATCTGCTGTTCCCAATTCTGCATCCAAGGACCCAGGGTGTGCATAACGAAATGAAGGCTCATATGTTCGATATTGTTAAACGTAGCCCGTTTAAGATCGTTGATCATATGCGCCGGAACCCGGAAGATGGAAGCGATCTCCTCCCGGTTCAACTCCCGCGATTCCAAAAACTGCGCATCCTGCGGAGAAATCCCAACCGTTTCAACTTTCACCCCCTGCTCAAGAACGGGAACCTCTTCATACGCCTTATCAACGCCCCCAAACTTCTTAGCGAACGATTTCCCAAGATTCGTTCGCGCTTCCGGTTTCAATGCCCGTTCACTCATGAGCACAAAAGGAGGCGCTGCCCCCTTCTTAAAAAACCGCGCCCCATACCGCTGCGCCCCGATCCCCGCCGCAAGCGTCTCCCGCGCCGCCGCAATCGGAGAAAGCCCCATCAATCCATCGAGCGAAAGCCCCCGTATATGAAGCACATTACGCGCAGGAATCTCCCGCTCTCCACCGCCCTTCACCCGAAAATAATATCGAAGTCTCCACCCATCCGCCTCTACCCGCACATGAGACTGTGGCCACGGCCACAACGCCCGAATCCGCGTAGCACGATCCCGCTCGATGTACGAATAACAATTCCCCCGCATGGCGGCATGAGCCTGCGCCATCTGACGAAACTGGTACGAAGTCATCTGAGGATTCACACGATCGTGAAGAAGGGTATAAAGCGGATGTTCCACCGCCCGTGATTTTTTCTGTGGCCCCGAAGAAGACCGCTGATATAAAAAAAGAGGCAACTGAGCGATCGATTGAGAAAGAACCTGAATACAAGCATACACAGCAGACAACTGCATAGCCCGATCCGGTGTAACCTCAATCCCCGATTCCGATTCCTCCCCCCCAAACCACTCCGCCAATTCATTCGAATACAACGAATAAGGCCCCAACACAGCCGCCCGATAGGCCCGCACAGCCGACCCAGCACACTTCCCCGCCAAAGAAAACAACCTCGAAATCATGTTCCCTCAATCCCAAAAACCAGCGCAAGCGCCGTGCTGTTAATTCTCCCCCCAGGATTGGGTGGAGTTAGAGGGGGGTCGATCATCAATGAGACAATCCTTCCTCCCTCTCTGGGTGCCCAGGACAAGGCTTTTTTCTGTCCTGGCATTGAACCCCACAAACCCAAAAATTTACCGCCGGGACGGAACTGGGGGTTGTTGTTCAGCGAAACAACATGGGGGGTAAATCCCGCCCCGGCCTAAAACTTCATGAACGGTTGAGGGCTGTACCCTCTTACACTGCGAATCCTATCACCGTTTCAAAAATATCAACCCAAAATCCAAAAAACACGAAAAAAACGTCTATATATAGACGTTTTCGATTGAATATAAATATTTCTGCAACATAGTGGAGGGCGCAAAAAAGTTGATTTTCTGATAGAAATGTGATAGGCGATGGGGGATTACTATGTATAAAAAAACAAACGAAGGGATGATAAATTATTCGATATCAGCGGGGCCTGAGAGCAAAAAACGGGCGGAATCTTTTATTGTGGATTTCAATCGAAATGTTTATTGACAATCGCCAACAATCCCCAAACCCACGAATTCGAGATACATCCAATAGGGAATTTCCAGCAAATTCACTTGATCGCCTGTATCGATGATGATCGTGATGGGAAGGAATTGATTGTTTACGTAATCGGGAGGATACAATGGACCATTCGCGAGCACAGAAAGATAAATTGACGTGGCTAGCGTATCATCCCATGAGATGTATCCTCCACTGCTAATCCCGTCTCCTCCAACTTGAGGTGTCTCTCCATTGAATAGCAGTTTCCAGATCACCGCCTGAATTACGTTTTGATCAACGCCAACATATAATCCATAGCGATAATTAACCAGCAAGTAATTCACTAAATCAAAATTCTCTGGATTGCCTACTAGGGAACATACTTCCGTCTCAGAAGTATAAATCCCAATATTACTATACCACATGCCAAGCTGGATTTTCGTAAGCATATCCGCGCACCACGCGGGATACGTTTCTTCGTCTCCCAATGCCGTAGCAGGAATAAACCGCGCGTCAAAATAACTGCCGTTAATCTTACCAGGCCAATACCGGCTTATAAATCCATCGCCATTCACAAGGTAACTTGTGTCGATCGACACGCACTCAAATGGATAAAAACCGTCCTGAGGAGAATAAGTTAGGTTAACACCCCGGTTTTGCAGTACAAGAATCGCCGCCCAATCATAACAGGTTAAGTTGTTGTATTGTACCTGAACGACATCTCCTGCTCCGAGACCCGTATTGACGACTAGACTAGAAATGCTGGTTAATTTATTGCGAGAGCAAGAGAGTGAGGTCAAAGCGGTATTGTTGGAGACATCCAGGTTGGTTAATTGATTTTCATAACACCAGAGATATTCCAAAGCGGTGTTGTTAGTGACATCCAGGCTGGTTAATTGATTTTTATAGCAATGGAGATAATTTAAAGCGGTGTTGTTGGAGACATTCAGGCTGGTTAATTGATTGTAGCCGCAATAGAGAAAAGTCAAAGCAGTGTTGTTGGCTACATCCAGGCTGGTTAATTGATTCATAGAGCAATAGAGAGAAGTCAAAGTGATGTTGTTAGAGAGATCAAGGCTGGTTAATCGATTTTCATAACACCAGAGATATTCCAAAGCGGTGTTGTCAGAGACATCTAGACTGGTTAAATGATTTTTATAGCACCTTAGATTAGTCAAAACGGTGTTGTTGGTGACATTTAGACTAGTTAATTGGTTGTTAGTGCACGTGAGATCATTTAAAGCAGTATTGTTGGAGAGATCAAGGCTGATTAATTGATTGTTATAGCAGTCAAGGCTAGATATACTAGTAAAATATTCAATTCCAGTCAAATCACTAATATTACGATCATTGCAGTAAATGGCACCTGTCTTAGCCGCCGCGTCGGCGGCGGTAAAATCTCCACCCATATAACCCTCAATATAACTAAGAAAATTCGGATCGGGGAAATGGGTAGAATCGTTTATGTTCTGCGCAGTGGAGAAATTCACCACTAATGAGCTTAAGAGCGCCAATGACACAACAACAATAATCCTTCGCGAGTGGTTTTGACAGCATTCTTTTCCTGAAGTAAACATAGATACGTTCTCCTTTAAAATCTCATAAACAATTGCAAGTGGGTATTCGCCACTGACTCACTATTTCCCTATTGGCGGCCAAATAGAGGAAAATAGATCAAATGCTTATTGACAATCACCAACAATCCCCAAATCCACAAATTCAAGATACATCCAATAGGGGATTTCCAACAAATTCACTTGATCGCCTGTATCAATGATAATCGTGATAGGAAGAAATGTATTGTTAGCGTAATCGGGGGGATAGCTGCGTCCATTCGTGAGCACGGAATTATAGATAGACGTGGCTAGAGAATTATCCCATGAGATGTATCCTCCACTGCTAATCCCGTCTCCTCCAACTTGAGGTGTCTCTCCATTGAATAGCAGTTTCCAGATCACCGCCTGAATTACGTTTTGATCAACGCCAACATATAATCCATAGCGATAATTAACCAGCAGATAATTCACTAAATCAAAATTTTCTGGATTGCCAACCAAGGAACAAACATCCGTCTCAGATGTATAAATCCCAATACTGCTGTACCACATGCCTAGTCGAATTATTGTAAGCATATCCGCACACCACGCGGGATATGTTTCTTCCCCGCCCAGCGCCGTCGCTGGAATAAACCGCGCATCAAAATAACTGCTATTTATATATCCCGGCCAATATCGACCACTGCCTCCACCGGTTCCATCTCCATTAACGAGGTAACTTGTGTCGATCGATGGACAACTAAATGGATTTAAACCATTCTGGGGGGAATCATGAAACTCAGCGCCAATCCGGCTTTGTAGTATAAGAATAGCCGCCCAATCATCGCAGGATAGGTTGTTGTACATTACATTAACATAATCTCCTGATCCGAGACCCGTATTGGCGACTAAACTTGAAATGTTCGTTAATTGATTGTCATCGCATGAAAGGGTTTTTAAAGCGGTGTTGTTGGAGACATTCAGGTTTGTTAATTGATTTGTACTGCACCAGAACCAATATAACGCAGTGTTATTGGAAACATCCAGGCTGGTTAATTGATTCCTCTGACACCAGAACCAATATAACGCAGTGTTGTTAAAGACATCTAAACTGGTTAATTGATTGTCGCCACATTTGAAAATAGTCAAAGCAGTGCTGTTGGTGACATCTATGCTGGTTAATTGATTATTTTGACACTCGAGGTTAGTCAAAGCAGTGTTGTTGGATACGACCAGGCTGGTTAATTGATTGTTATCGCAACGGAGATAAGTCAAAGCGGTGTTATTGGAGACATCCAGGCTTGTTAATTGATTGGTATAGCAATAGAGATAAGTCAAAGCGGTGTTGTTGGATACGTCCAGGCTGGTTAATTGATTGTCATAGCATTGAAGGCTAGTCAAAGCGGTGTTGTTGGATACGTCCAGGCTGGTTAATTGATTGTTATCGCATCGAAGGCTAGTCAAAGCAGTGTTGTTGGATACGACCAGGCTGGTTAATTGATTGTTATCGCAACGGAGATAAGTCAAAGCGGTATTGCTGGAGACGTCCAAACTGGTTAATTGATTGCCATAGCATTTAAGTTGTTGTATACCAGTAAAAAATTCTATTCCAGTCAAATCACTGATATTCTTATAGATAGGGCTGAAAACACCCGTCTTCGCCGCCGCGTCTGCGGCTGTGAAATCTCCACCCATATAACTCTCAACATAGCTAAGGAAATTCGGATCGGGAAAATGGGTGGAATCGTTGATGTTCTGAGCAGTGGAGAAATTCACCATGAATGTACTTAAGAGCGCCAGTGATACAACAACAATAATTTTTCGCGAGTGGTTTTGACTGCATTCTTTTCCTGAAGTTAACATAGTTACTTCTCCTAATAATATAATAATTATATTGTTGGAGGGGATTCGCCACTGGCTCCCTATTTTCCTATTGGCGACCAATTAGAGAAAAATAGATCAATGCTTCCACATTTATTGCAAGTCAAAAAAATAATAAAGTAAAATCAATATGTTGCATAGTGGTATATATTAATAAAATAAAAAAAGCACTAAAACGTTACATTCATTACCATTTAAGTAAACTATACCATTCATCCCTCTATATTTAAAGATAGATACAACCAAATAATAGATATAATAATATGATTCCAAGAATACAAAAAAGTGAATTGAATTTGAAAAAAATTATAACTATGCGAAATCCACTATCGCTTTCTATTTCTCCGCCGTCGAATACCGCTTCCCACATTTCGCACTTAAACAAAGACGATAACGAGTTATGTAACCCCTCTTCCGTTCCGTTTTTACGACCTTGCTATACACACTCCCACAATAAGGACACCCAACCCCCCGCTCAATCCTCCGCGCCATCCGCACATCCTGATAAACCTTCACCAGTTTTTCGATATCAACCCGCCCGATCCGCTTCGCCCACTGCTTCACAGCAGCTCCCTCAACACCTGATCCAACTTTTAAAACGTCACCTTCCAATTACGAGAACCGTTTTGATACCCGCTTAATCAAACTCAATTGACACTCTCACCATATCTAATATATTGACTGCTCCATCATCATTCACATCCGCTAGATCGGGTATGGAGCCATCCCCTATGGACGACCAGGATGGAGAGAGTCCATCGTTTACTTCACGGCCAAAATGAATACTAATCACGACTAAATCCAAAATATTTACCACCCAATCGCCGTTAACATCCTCAACCTTCGGTATGCAATAAAATGGATCCAATCCATTTTGAGGGGAATAATAAAAACTATTTAAATTTCGGCTTTGCAGAGTAAGAATATCCGCCCAATCATCGCAGGATAGATTGTTGTACTGTACTTGTAAGCTATCCCCTGATCCGAGGCCAGGATTGGCGATTAGACTTGAAATGTTAGTTAATTGATTATTTTTACAGTTGAGATTAATCAAAGCGGTGTTATTGGAGATATCCAGGCTTGTTAATTGATTGGTATAGCAATAGAGAAAAGTCAAATCGGTGTTGTTGGAGACATCCAGGCTCGTTAATTGATTGGTATAGCAATAGAAGATAACTAAATCGGTGTTGTTGGAGACATCCAGGTTCATTAATTGATTCTCATAGCACCTTAGTGTAGTCAATGCAGTGTTGTTGGAGACATCCAGGCTTGTTAATTGATTATTCCCACAATTGAGATAAAGCAAATCGGTGTTGTTGGAGATATCCAGGCTCGTTAATTGATTGGTATAGCAAAAGAGAAAAGTCAAAGCGGTGTTGTTAGAGACATCCAGGCTAGTCAATTGATTGGTATGGCAGTGGATAACATCTAATGCAGTATTTTTGGAAAGGTCTAAACTAGTTAGCTGATTAACATGGCAACCGAGTGCCTGTATACTAGAAAAATATTGTATTCCAGTCAAATCACTGATATTACGGTTATTGCAACCAAAAGCACCCGTTTTCGCCGCTGCATCGGCGGCAGTGAAAGGATTTTCTGGATCGGTGGGGGGAGGATTCATGAAATTCCTAACTGCATCAAGGAAATTCGGATCCGGGAAATGTGCGGACGTGTTGATGTTTTGCGCGATGGATGTATTTACCATAAATGCGCTCAAGAGCGTCAGTGATACAACAATAATTATCTTTCGTGAGTTTTTTTTGACAATTTTTTTTTCGAAAGTGAACATTGATAAATTCTCCCAGAAATTTGTTGTTGAAGGGGATACGTCATTCGCTACATGTTTCTCGATTGGCAACCAATAAGAGGAAAACAGACCAGTGCTTCTACCTGAATTATATATTGAGTTAAGAATAAAGCAAAATTTATTCTTTGAATAGAGATTATATACAAAACGCATAAATCGATATACTATCACTACTATTTTAGTATATTTTTACATTCATCCATCAATATTTATAGTTAACTTCAATTATATAATAGAAATAACAACATGATATCACAGCATAATTTAGGTGAAATTGAGTTGTTTTTTTAAAAACAATACCAAAAACTCACTTCTCCACCGTCGAATATCTTCGCCCACACTTCGCACTTAAACAGACACGGTATCGCGTGATGTATCCACGCTTCCGTTCCGTTTTTACAACCTTGCTATACACACTCCCACAAAACGGACACCCCACCCCCCGCTCAATCCTCCGCGTCATCCGAGCATCCTGATAAACCTTCACAAGCCCCTCAACCTCCCCCTTCCCAATCCGCCGCGCCCCCCGCTGCACGGACTTATCCCCCACCTCCTGCGAAATCTCATAATAAGGAACAACGGCTTTCCGAAACAAATGCCGGGGAATCCGAAACCGCTCCGCAAACGAATGCAATTCCTCCACAGAATCCGCCATCAACCGTTGCCGCCTCTTCAATCCCGCCCCCGTTCTCAATGCGTCAACATAAACAGCCATCATATTCCCCTATGGAGCGCGGGTGTAGCTGTTATGCTTGAATCGGTCCACGAAATACCGATTGGAAAAAGAGATTTTAGCAGTTTTTTAGGTTGTGAATGAAGCCAGTGACAGATGTTCTTTAATTGTTTTGACAATAACGTTTTAGATTTGATGTCTGGGGGATACAACTTCCCTGATGAATCGTTACATGATTATATGTCAATACAATTTCAAGCCACTTTTGAAAGACGAAAAGCCATAGTATTTGTTTCTTCAAACCGGCGTCGTTCAATAGGGAAGGGAACTGTTTTCGCGTCTCTGTTTAATGGATCTTTTTGGTGTTCTGCATGAACTTCATTGGGAGTTCTTCCCTCAAATCGATAATGTGGTCGCCATTCGTTGTACCATTCCGAAAATGAGTTGCAAAGAGATTCCAGATGATCAAATCCTTTGACAATCGCTACCCGGTTCAACCATTCATATTTCAGCGTCTTGATCACTCGCTCGGTCACGGCGATCGAACCATGTTTTCCAACCGCGCCCAAACGGTGCTTCATATTAAAGTTTTCAACGAATTCCGCGAATGCGTCGCTGGTAAAAATCGGTTCTTGATCAGAGATAATATGCTTCGGAGAGCCATGGATTTCAATCGCTTGTTCCAAGGCTTCAATTGTCCAACCGGCATTGGGGCCTTCCAGGGGAGAGCAGCAAACCACCTTCCGGGAATAATGGTCTATCGCAACAAGAACGTATGTTGGCCAGAGACCCCACCGAAACACAATCGTTCGATCCACACTCCACACGTGATTGGGATACCAAGCCGGGATGGACCGCTGGGAGGATTGCTCACTATCTTCTCCAGCCGGATTGGGCGCCAGAGATGGTTCCCCTGGTGGATAAGGTCGTTGCAGGATGTTGCGAACCGTTGAGGCCGCCAAGAAAATGTTAAGAAGGGACAACTGAAGAGAAATCCGAATCCGTCCCCAATGCGGATTGGCTTTGGCAATTTCCCAGACGAGTAGGGCCACTTCGATAGGAGTTTTGTTTGCTGGTTCGTTTTTGTTCCCACTTTGATTTTCGATATTCTTCAGCCATCGATTAATCGTTGATCGAGCCACACCGAGTCGTTTCGTCATCTCCCGAGTGGAAATTTGGAAATATTCCTTGTACCAAAGAATCCATAACCGTTCTCGAAGTGAATAGCGTGGTTTATGATTCTTATCTCTTCCTTGTTTGCGCAAAATTTCCAGTTCTGTTTCCAATTGAAAAATGCGATCACGTAGAAATTGGTTCTCGACTTCGGGATTGTTCTCCTCTTCAGCAAGATGTTTCATTTGCTTGAAACGAGTAATTCCCGCCCATCGAGCAAGACAAGATGAGAGTCTTCAAAATCAAAGGAATTGCTGCTTGAATTACGTCCATAGTGGTCCCGTTTATGAGTATGTATTGAAATGGGATCATATGTATTAACATCAATATTGTCAACCGGTTATCGGTGGACCGATTCTTGGATAACAGCTTCAAGTGGTCCCGTTTATGAGTATTTATTGAAATGGGATCATATGAAGCTGTTATGCTTGAATCGGTCCACGAAATACCGATTGGAAAAAGAGATTTCAGCAGTTTTTTAGGTTGTGAATGAAGCCAGTGACAGATGTTCTTTAATTGTTTTGACAATAACGTTTTAGATTTGATGTCTGGGGGATACAACTTCCCTGATGAATCGTTACATGATTATATGTCAATACAATTTCAAGCCACTTTTGAAAGACGAAAAGCCATAGTATTTGTTTCTTCAAACCGGCGTCGTTCAATAGGGAAGGGAACTGTTTTCGCGTCTCTGTTTAATGGATCTTTTTGGTGTTCTGCATGAACTTCATTGGGAGTTCTTCCCTCAAATCGATAATGTGGCCGCCATTCGTTGTACCATTCCGAAAATGAGTTGCAAAGAGATTCCAGATGATCAAATCCTTTGACAATCGCTACCCGGTTCAACCATTCATATTTCAGCGTTTTGATCACTCGCTCGGTCACGGCGATCGAACCATGTTTTCCAACCGCGCCCAAACGGTGCTTCATATTAAAGTTTTCAACGAATTCCGCGAATGCGTCGCTGGTAAAAATCGGTTCTTGATCAGAGATAATATGCTTCGGAGAGCCATGGATTTCAATCGCTTGTTCCAAGGCTTCAATTGTCCAACCGGCATTGGGGCCTTCCAGGGGAGAGCAGCAAACCACCTTCCGGGAATAATGGTCTATCGCAACAAGAACGTATGTTGGCCAGAGACCCCACCGAAACACAATCGTTCGATCCACACTCCACACGTGATTGGGATACCAAGCTGGGATGGACCGCTGGGAGGATTGCTCACTATCTTCTCCAGCCGGATTGGGCGCCAGAGATGGTTCCCCTGGTGGATAAGGTCGTTGCAGGATGTTGCGAACCGTTGAGGCCGCCAAGAAAATGTTAAGAAGGGACAACTGAAGAGAAATCCGAATCCGTCCCCAATGCGGATTGGCTTTGGCAATTTCCCGGACGAGTAGGGCCACTTCGATAGGAGTTTTGTTTGCTGGTTCGTTTTTGTTCCCACTTTGATTTTCGATATTCTTCAGCCATCGATTAATCGTTGATCGAGCCACACCGAGTCGTTTCGTCATCTCCCGAGTGGAAATTTGGAAATATTCCTTGTACCAAAGAATCCATAACCGTTCTCGAAGTGAATAGCGTGGTTTATGATTCTTATCTCTTCCTTGTTTGCGCAAAATTTCCAGTTCTGTTTCCAATTGAAAAATGCGATCACGTAGAAATTGGTTCTCGACTTCGGGATTGTTCTCCTCTTCAGCAAGATTTATCATTTGCTTTAAACGAGTAATTCCCGCCCATCGAGCTGACAAGACGAGAGTTTTCAAAATCAAAGGAATTGCCGCTTGAATTACGTCCATAGTGGTCCCGTTTATGAGTATTTATTGAAATGGGATCATATGTATTAACATCAATATTGTCAACCGTTTATCGGTGGACCGATTCTTGGATGACAGCTTCACCAGGAAGCAATGCAAACCTTCCGGGAGACCGCTTAGCCCGGATTTCTCACCACTCCTCTATCCAACAGGTTGCAAGTAGAAGTATCACAAGGTGTTAGAGCCAAGAAGATAAAATTTTTCATAGAAAAACAGTTAGAATCACGTCTTCTAGATTTTGTATCCTTCTGTATGTAATTTATATGTAAGAAAATCCATCTAAAAAAAGGCAATATAAATGTAAGTTATATCTTGATTTTATTGCCTTTCATGGTATGATTATATGAACTGTTTTTAGGGAAATTAATTCAACAAAGTTATCTTTGTACATTACCAAATAAAGACAGTTTTAGAGACATCTTTAAAAACCAATATTTGAGTTTTTAATCGAAGGGAAAACGAATGGATAACAAGTCCTTTAATTACACATTCGGAAAATGCGGCGATCGAGAAATTAAAGGGGAATTTACTGGAGGAACCCAATCCTCAGACGCCGGTTCTCTTTTACTGCGTGGTGTGGAAACTGTCTGTAAAATCATCAGCCAATTTTGTAAGTGTTTTACTGACTATCGGGATCCGGAAAAGATAGAACATACAACCGAGGAACTTGTTGGACAGCGTGTTTATGGATTGGCTTTAGGCTATGAAGACCTGAACGATCATGAGGAGTTACGAAAAGATCCCATCCTAGCGACATTGGTAAATAAAGAAGATCCGGCCGGGCAAAATCGGCGGCGGGAACAAGACAAGGGCAAACCCTTGGCGGGCAAAAGTACTCTCAATCGCTTGGAACTGACTCCTCTCGACGCGAGTGAGAATGACCGGTATAAGAAGATCGCCATAGACATTGATAAAGTGGATGATTTTTTCGTACAGATTTTTCTGCAGGCTCATAGCGCTCCCCCTCGTCGAATTGTGTTAGACTTGGATGCCACGGATGATCCTCTTCATGGCAATCAGGAAGGTCGTTTTTTTCATGGATATTATAAAGAATATTGTTACATGCCTTTATACATCTTCTGCGGAGATTTTCTGTTATGCGCTCGTCTTCGCCAATCCAATATCGATGCGTCAAAAGGGAGTGTGGAGGAGTTAACTCGTCTGGTAAAGAAGATCCGAGAAGTCTGGCCCGATGTGGAAATAGTGATCCGAGGAGACGCCGGGTTTTGCCGAGATGATATCATGACATGGTGCGAAAACAATCAGGTCCATTTTATTTTGGGATTAGGCAAGAACATCCGCTTACTGAGAAAAATCAAAAGGGCCATGAAGAAAGCCCGAAGACAATATGGAAAAACACGAAAAGCGGCACGTGTATTTAAGGATTTCCTGTACAAAACGCGTGATACATGGAGTCGAAAGCGCCGTGTCGTTGCCAAGGCTGAATATTTGGAAAACGGAGGCAATCCTCGATTTGTTGTGACCTCATTTACGGCGGAGGCATATGA
Organism: bacterium; assembly: GCA_963663405.2. Lineage (GTDB taxonomy): Bacteria > Hinthialibacterota > Hinthialibacteria > Hinthialibacterales > Hinthialibacteraceae. Next base: position 12,840 of record CAXXSM010000055.1, read on the forward strand.
TAACCAAACGCTTTATGAAAAAGAATATTGCGCTCGTGGTGAGATGGAAAATCGTATCAAAGAACAACAACTCTTTCTCTTCGCCGATCGAACCAGCACCCATGAAATGCATTCCAACCAGATCCGATTATGGTTTTCTTCGGTGGCTTATATGCTGATGGAGGCCTTTCGCCGTTTAGGCTTGCGTGCCAGTACGATGGAGCGTGCCCAGTGTAATACGATTCGTTTAAAACTCTTCAAGATAGGAGCTGTGATTAAAATTACAGCGAAAAGAGTGTATATATTGTTTGCTAGTAGTTATCCCTATCAAGCCTTATTTAATTCGATTTATAAAAAAATCAAAATGATAGAACAACGTTGTTAGATTTTCTAAAATTTGTTTTTCAAATCCTGCATAAAATTGATCTGATTACTAGAACTCTGTTTACCTATCGAATCGGTAATAAAAATGTATATGTTTATTACTGATTTCCTGCCAATTCTTTTTTAATTTCTATCCAATACACAAATCTGAGAAGTCAATTTTCATTGACGACCATCAGCGTAGCAAAATCTCTTCAAATTTTGGCCGGTGAAATGGAATTCGGTGGGGTGGTGAGAAATCCGGGCTAAGCCTTTCACTGAATTTACTCGACTTTCATTATCATCAACCACTTTTAGGAATTTGATTTTGCCCTAAATTTGCCCAAATTATTGCTCCCTATTATTACTCATTTATCATTGGTATAGACAATCTAAGTTATTGAAATACGCTCAAATGATTTGTAAATGACAAATGACTTCTGGATTATTGGAATTTGAGTTTTTTCTCGAATTGAAGATAATGATCAGTATCTTCTTTGGAAATAGAAGGCTTGACACAAGTGAGTGCTTTATTGAAATCGGCCATGGTTACCCATTCAGTGACAATAGGAGACACGTTTCCGTTCTCGACTTGAGCAACCTTACGTTGAATTGCCGCTTGCTTGGCAATGCTGCAAAGTCCATCACGATCAGCAACAAGATCTGCTCCTGAATATCCTTCTGTTTGTTCAGCTAATTGCTTGAAATCTACATTGTCAATGGGAACGCCTTCCATAGCGTGACGGAGCATTGCTTCACGAGCAATGGAATCGGGAGGACCTACATATATACTTTACTCGGCCATAACTTGAGCTTTTGAAAAGTCTTGAAAATTCAATGTTAGTAACGAATTTAATTGTTTTTTGCGCATTACATGAACTTCATCCATGAAATCCGTAATCGCCATTTTAAATGTTGAGAATGTCTCATAATATTTACAATACAAACATTCCTTTTTCACTAGCTTCCAAAATCGTTCGATGAGATTTAGATTCGGTGAATAGGCGGGAAGAAAGAGCAATTCAATTTTCAAGGATTTTGCTTTTTCTTCGACTAACTTACATCGTTGATATCTGGCATTATCCAAGATTAGAGTGATAGGCCCCTTTTTGTATTTGGTTCGAATCTTGATCAGAAGATCGCTCACACTCTGTGCGTTGATATAAGTGGTGTTCGTGATGGTGATCAATTCGTGATCGATCGCGTCCAACGCCCCTAACACATTAAACCGTTGTCTCCCCGCTGGCGTTTTGATAAAAAGTCGACCGAAACACCAGAGGAATCCCAAGAAGAGACCAAAGACAAAATGGGATGCATCCACAAAGAAAACCTTTCGTTTCCCCGCTTTCGCTTGGTTTAAACGGGGAATCAATTTTTCTTTTTTGAACCGGGCCTGCTCAGCCGGATTCGCTTTACTGGGGATCGAACCAACTTTAAGACAGCGCATTCCAATCGATTTTAAAAATTGACGAACCTGAGTCAACCCGCGTTGAATTCCGGTAAGATCATTTATGACGGCTCGGGCTTCATTCACTGTGGCCGGAGGATTCTCTCTGAAATATTCTTTCAATGTCATGCTGTACTGAGTCAATTCACTCTGGGGTTGGTAGAATTGAATCTCCTTCAGTCGTTCAATTCCACCTTCCTGATATTCTCGGAGATAGGCGCGTATCGTATTCCCTGAAATGTCTTCGAGATTGGCAATCATGGAATGGGTCATCCCCTGGCTTTTCAGCAAAAGAACACTCATTTTTTTGAACTCTCGGATGGGGATGGTTATAGCGTTCATATCGAAGTTGATCGATTATTTCTTTCGTAAACTCAACTCGTATCATTGACTCTCAACCCTGATAGTAAGAATAGTAAAAATAAGTTATGGTATGTCAAATTTCACACTATTCAAGTTATTGAAAATAAATATGTTATATGATCGCTTTAAGGCAGTATATGCTTCTTCAAAAAGCTCAAATCATTCCCGCGTTGAGTATACTAAGCGGCCAAATCTACCAGGACGTGTTGCGCCCGGATCTAGCATCCAGGGTTGATTGGTTGCTCCTAAGAGAAACATGCAGTTCTTTTGTGGATCAATTCCATTAATCAATTGAAGTAGTTGAGGTACCACCCTATTCATCACAGATTGACTTGCATCCGAACGTTTTTGGAATAATGCTTCGGCTTCATCGAAAAATATAATGGAGCGTGGATGTTGACTGGCTTCATCGAACAATTGTGAGATAAACCGCTCAGTCTCACCAAACCACTTGCTCAAAACACGATCCATGGCAACCGGGTAAAAAGCCGCATCCAACTCACCGGCAATCGCTCGTGCGATAAAAGTTTTTCCAGTTCCCGGAGGGCCATACATAAGTACCCCTGTACCTGGATACTGACGATATTCGGCATAAATATCTGGATATTTCATGGGAAGAATCACACTGGTTTGGATGATTTCTTTCAACTCCTCCATCCCGGCTACATCATCTAAGCGCGTATCAGGCCGTTCAACAAGACGCATGCTTTTGGCTGTTTCATCTGGGGATTGATCATCATTAGTTTGAATTTTTTTCTGTGAACCATTTTGTTTGGTGACTTTATACAAAGACATAGCTTGATCGCCTCGTTTTTCATACTGTAAAAGACGTTGAATTAAGTGATCGCGTGTATTTCCATTTGCCGATTTTGCCATATTGAATGTGGCGCGAGCGGCGAGAAATAGGTACTGCGCACCGTCTCGCCATTGCTCTTTTTCTATTAGCTCTTTTGCTTTTGTTTCAGCCAAAATACGTTCTCGTTCATAATTCATAATGGCTCTCCTGCTATTTTTTAAATTTTATAACTTGTGATTTATAGAGATTTAAGAAACACTTTGTTTCTCTTTTTGATCCAATCGTTTACCTATATCAGCAAGTAAAGAATCTTGATTAGATTCAGTATCATCAGTGATTTCTACTGCGGCGTCTGATTTAATAGCTGCATACACATCCATCTCCTGTTGGTTCATTTGGGGAGTGGATGATTGTTCGTTTGTATCATTCTCCCAAATTTCTTCCCAAGGAGCCAAGAAATCTCTGTTTTTTTCAGCGATTTCACGCAAACGCTCAATTGTGACATCGGGATCGATGCTAATCTTCCCAGTCTCTTCAATATCAAAGACAACCGTCATTCCACGTTGGAATTCTTCTAGGTTCGATTTCATTGAAACCTGACTCAAGGCAAAATCCATATTACCCACAACTAAAGACCGTGATGTAATCTGTTTGTCCATTTGTACCAAGTGGCGAACCGCTTGTTGAGCTAAGACACACTTACCCTGGACTTTCGCACTTTTTAAGTAACTCTTGATATTGATTTTATTATAAATTCACCTATTTTCTCGGAGTCGTCCTGAAAAGTTGACTTTGAAAAAATAAAATTCTGCCAGAAATGCAATCGTAGAGAAGTTAGCATATCTTGAAATGAAATTGTATCTTTGTGAGGATACCATGGATCGTTCTCAATATGTAAGGGCTGTTCTTGACGGCTTCCAAGAATATAGCCAAGTTTAATCATGGAATTCAGCCAAAGACAAAATGGTGTCAGGCGTAGTACAGCTTCTTTTTTGCGTGCTTGTGGCTGATTCATGCCAAGGTATTGCTTCGTTTCCCGAAAGACAACTTCAATGGCCCATCGGCCAGTGTAACAAAGCACAATTTCTTCCGGCGTCATATTCAAGTCCGTTGTGAAGAAATATTCATCTTCACTTTTCCCCTCAGGATCTCGTACAATCACCATATTAACTAACTCATCCGCACAGACTTCATACCACAATGCTTGGTAAGTGTAGAGTTGGCGTTCAACGATTTTTCCATACAGATCGATGTTGTATGTTTTCCACTGTTTTCCTGCCTTGGAAGCCATGTCTTGAGGAGAGAGAAGGCGTTTGCCTTTTTTCGCCTTTCGTCCTTTTGTGTTTTCTCGCTTGGGCTGGGGGAGTCCATACAAGGCGGCATCACGCCGAATGCGCGAAACGACTGTCACATTCTCTGGCTTTTTTCCCGCCATACAAGCGTACGCTCCGTCCCCGCAAAAAACAAACTTGGCCTCGGGAAGCCAGGCGGCCACAGTTCGAACCATTTCCTCCATAAGAGTAACCGTCGTGACTTTGTTCGTTCGGCCTTTTCCTTTTGATTTCTTCTTCTCGTTTTCTGTGGCGGAGGAGTCTTTCGACGGGCTATTTTTAGGATTCAACCGGGCCAGAATGGGGAACGCGATAAACCGGTCTTTAATCAACGGGACTTTGAGAATCATGGCCAATACAACCCAATTCAATCCCCACGCATAAGCCGGATGCTTTTTGGAAGACCGGACGGCATCGCGATACAAGCCGGCGCCCCAGATTTTGCGGCCATAGTGTTTCACCAGGGTATCGTCTCCGGCAATCCATATGACAGGAGCGGAGGTGTGTGGAGAGGGTTCCAGAGCCGAGTGAAACGTTTTGACCAAATAAATAAATAGAAGTTTCCAGAGGGAATCCATAGACCATTTCGATTGGGAAAAGAAATTTTGATAGGCATCATGTGATTTGATGGCTTCTGGGCCCGCGGCGCGAATGACGGCGCTCAACGTGTGGCGCCCATTACAAAGAATCCATCCCACGACCAAAGTCAAAAAAGATTGCGCTGTTGGTGAAGAGCCAAGGATGACGCTGAAACTGGTGAGGAGTTGTTGAAACGAGAAAGGGAAATGTTCCATGGAATTTTTTTTCTATCGGCTTGACAATGTGAGTGAGTATGATATGCTGAAACGCATATCATATTATAGCAGGAGTAATTCACATGGACAAGAAGGAAATACAAAAAAAGAAACGCCGTTTGCGATTACTAGAAAAAAAGATGTGTGAATTAGGTCCACTTATGCGAGGGAGTGTAGTAGAATTACGACAGAAATGTGGGAATCCGAACTGCCGCTGCACGAAAGGAGAAAAACATAAAAAATACTATTATTCTCTTAGCAACAAAGGGAAAACGAAAATCATCTATTTGGGGAAATCCCGAGAACCCATTGCACGACAATATTCTGATAACTATAAAACTCTTATTGGAATTATCGATGAAATGACAACTATAAACATGGAATTGTTAAAGGCAGGGGCTGTTGAAAAATTGGATTAAAAAAGTGCGAAAGTCCAGTTACCTTGTTTTTCGTATTTTACTGCTTGTTGACGGAGTTGATCCGCATGCCGCTCACAATCATCAATCGCGCTTTTTTCACGACGTAAAGCTTTTCTGGCTTTCGCAATTGCGCGGTTTCTTGCATGGATCTTTTCCCGGTTACGTTGTTCTTTGGGCATAAAGAGATTGGCTATCCAATTCATGATTCTCCTCCGGTTTTTATGCGTATAACTGATTTTTCAAATCGTGCAATTTGTGTTCTTCATTAACTGTCGAAATTGATACTGGTTTGGATTTCGAAGGTTCATAGATCGACGAGAACCGTTGTTGAATTCGATCCACTTTGGGAGGCTCAATAAAATCCGGTCCAACCTTCCCCGCGTGTTCGGCAACATCGTGAGTTGCTTCATAATCCTGGGTGATGACATCCAAAGTCTCTAACAGGCGATCTACTTCTTCTTGCTCAACTCCTTGTTCGGCCATGGCTTGACCGTTCTTTGCCCAAGATATCATCTGTGTAAGCAGATTGCTTGTTTTGTGATAAATTTCCGATGGATGTTGCATAGCTTCCAGTTCGTTCAGATAATCATCCGCTAAGCGAAGCCAACTCTCTTTAACCGCTTTTATTAAGGAATCATTCGCTTTTTGCAGCGCATCTTCGACTCGTTTTGCTATTGGCGGCATTTGTTCGATTATATCTAGCTGGCTCCGGCGGCTTTTGCTTTGTTGTTCCACTAGCACTTGGATTAATGAATCAAAGTTATCAGCGGACTCTAGAGATTCTAAAATTCTATGCTTTGATTGCTGGAAAGATGGATTGTTGGAAAAGCAAAGTCCCAGTTTCTGTTTAATAGTTTCAAAAACAGTCATGATTTATCTCCTATTAATTTCATTTTGTACTTAATTGATTGTCGCAATGAGAACATATTTTCTTTCAATTTGTTGCCCATCCACCATACATTTTTTCTCTGCGTTTTCGATCTATGAAATTCAAGATGAAAATATTCCAAATAAGCGCAATATGAAAGCAAAGGATCAAAACAAATCGTCGAATGGTTGACCATGATTGAAATCCCATCAACACCCAAGCCAACACCATGTCGATAAAGGTCAGGAAAAGTACACAAGCGATATTCCATCCATTAGATTCACGGCGTAGAATCAACGTCCAAAACGAAGCGCTGCATATGGGGATCAATACAATCATGAGAATCCATGTTATCCAATGTGTGTGTTCTGTTTGTAGCATCTTTGGATCGAATTTGATGAAATTAACTGTAAACGGCGGTCGAAAAGTGAGTGAAAAATAGGCGTAAAAACGGCGGTCCAAAAGTGCGGTATATAAAAGCCGATACCTGGAAGAAATCGTTCAAGTCAGAATTCAGCGGACGAGTTTCTTCCGGAGGTAGAAAGGATGTATACCGAGATGAAAGAATGGACTGATATCCGAATACGAGTAAGAAACAAGGAGGAGAAGAAGAGCGAGATCTTGGAAGAGACAGGGATGCATTGGCAGACCTTGGAGAAGATCCTAACCCATCCGGAGCCACCCGGTTACCAGATGAAGCAAGCCCGCCCAAAGCCCGTCTTAGGCCCCTATCTATCCCGAATTCACGAAATCCTGAAATCGGATCAAGATCCCGCGATCCCTCGGAAGCAGAAACATACCGCCCAAAGGATTTTTGAACGGATCAAAGAAGAAGGCTACCAGGGTGGTTATACCCAGGTGAAAGAGGCGGTGCGGGAATGGAAGAAGCATACCAAGGATGTGTTCATTCCGTTGACTCATCCGGCCGGTGAAGCGCAGGTCGATTTCGGATTTGCGTTGGTGAAGTTGGCGGGCGAGTTAAAGAAAGTGGCCTTTTTTGTCATGACCTTGCCTCACTCCGATGCGATCTTTGTGATGACCAGTGAGCGGGAATGCACGGAAACGTTCTGGGAAGGGCATGTGAGAGCGTTTCATTTTTGGGGCGCGGTTCCGAGACGAATCGCCTATGACAACAGCCGGGTCGCGGTGTCCAAGATCATCGGAGCGCATAAACGAAAATTAACGTATGGATTTCTGCAATTGCAAAGTCATTATTTGTTCGAAGAGCATTTTTGCTGCGTCCGCCGTCCCAACGAAAAAGGAGTGGTGGAAGGAACGGTGAAATATGCGCGGTTGAATTTCATGGTCCCGGTCCCTCAAGTGCAAACGTTGGAGGAATTGAATGAGAAATTGGAGGCGAATTGCCGGGAGAATTTGAAGCGTAAGTTACGAGGCCGGTCCGGAACGAAAGAAGAGTTGCTGAAGGCCGATCAATCGGCGTTCTTGCCCCTTCCTCCTTCCCCATTTGAGGCCTGCCGGAAAGACGAGGTCCATGCCAGTTCCTTGTCTCTGGGCCGGTTTGACTGTAACGATTATTCGGTCCCGATAGAGTACGCCCATCATCTCCTGGTGGCCAAAGGCTATATCGATCGAGTCGTATTTTGTTATCAAGAGAAAGTGATCGCGGAGCATAAGCGGATTTGGGAGAAGGAACAAGTGGCGTTGAAACCGGAGCACTACTTGCCTCTTCTCACGTCCAGACCCGGCGCTCTGGATCACGGGAAACCTTTTACCGAGTGGCGCCTCCCCCCGTGTTTTTCGGTTTTACGCCGCCAGCTGGAAAATGAGTTCGAAGGAGGAGAAGGCGTTCGGGAATACATTCGAGTGCTTCAGCTCTTGCGAACCCGTTCATTACCCGAACTGAGCCGGGCCGTGGAAAAAACGCTGCGCGTGGGCGGTTGTACGCGGGATGTGGTGGCGCAATACCTCTACGGGGCTGAAGGGGAAGGACTGGAGAAATTCCGTCTGGATGGCCGGGACCATTTACGGTATGTCCGAGTCGATTCGCCTGACTTGTCCGCTTATCAGGGGATGCTGAAAGGAGGGGCGCTATGAGTTCCTCCCAATCGAACGTATTACTGGAATACTATTTAAAAAAATTAAAACTGCCGACGATCTTGCGCGAGTATAAAAGCATGGCGGCTAAGTGCCGCGCCGACCGCTCTGATTTTACCACGTATCTCCTTCGGCTGGTTGAATTGGAATCGATCGAACGGGATCAGAGGGCGGCGGATCGGCGAGTGAAAGCAGCCAAATTCCCCGTGGTCAAAACAATCGATACCTTTGATTTCACCGCTCAGCCGTCGATTAATGAACCCTTAGTCCGTGAATTGCTCCAAGGGGAATATATCGAAAAACGGGAGAATTTGCTCCTAATCGGGAATCCGGGGACTGGGAAAACTCACATTTCTTGTGCCTTGGGATTCGCCGCTTGCGCGCAAGGCTACAAAGTCCGTTTTTACACGGCAACCGCCTTAGTCACCCACTTGCTCGAAAAACGAGAAGAACGCTCGTTAGAAAAATTCCAAAACCAACTGACTCGTCATCATCTCATTTTAATTGATGAACTTGGCTATGTTCCGTTCTCCAAAGCGGGAGCGGAACTTCTTTTTGATGTGGTCAGCCAGGCTTATGAACGGACCAGTCTCATCGTGACGACAAATTTACCTTTCGAGGAATGGACGGAAGTGATGGGAAGTGAGCGCTTAACTGGGGCCCTCCTGGATCGATTGACTCATCGAGTGCACATCCTGGAAGCCAATGGAGAAAGTTACCGGCTCAAGGAATCCAAAAAACGGCTGAAACAGCGCCCTAAAAAAGAGTCTTCTCAATCTTAAGGAGTTCCCCGGCTGTCGTTGGCCAATGAATTCGAAAAAATTGGGCTCTCAGAAGATGATCTTTTGAAGGGGAATAAAAAATGGAGCGTCCTTGGAATTTCAGTCGAGCGGGCACAAGCGACCCGTTTACTCCAAATTGGGGGCTCTTGCCCCCAAACCCCCAGAGTTTTTTAAGGCATTGGCAAATGCTCAAGATTGTCGTTGGCCAAAAAGATGTAGGGGACGAGTCTCATTCATCGTCCCCTTGGCGACAATCCGTCGCACCTGCGCCAAGTTATCCCTTGATTGGGTGCTCTCCAGCAGAGCCAATCTCCGTTTGACTTGGTAGTACAATCATCGGACGGTTACTAAAAAAACTAAATACCATGATAGTCAATTAAATAATGCTCAGCATCTATTGACAACTCACAATGGAGTCGATTATTCTTGGAAAAAATCCGCACTTTTCGACCGCCGCAAGCTCATTTTTCGACCGCCGTCAGCAGAATTAGAGAAAATAATTATCAAAAGGCAAATGAAACAAAAATATGGCCAGGTGTTAACTACCTTGCTCCAGAATGGCCTTTTTGGATGTTAGATCGCAAACCTGGGTTGGAACATTTTGTCGTTATAACCACCCAAAAACCATTCGATCCCATAAAGGTCATTAGAAATCATGGCTATCAAGCATTGCGCAAAGAAGCCGCTCCGCTTAGCAGGAGTGTTTGCAATCCGCAACAAGACTTGAACAATAATCAAGATCCTTACCAATTAATTGAAATACTGGAAGGAAAAGACAAGATCATACAAAATATCATTGTAGAACATGTATGAACTATTAGGAACGTGATTCAAATTTTTACAGCAGACAAGAGGCAATCGAATTCGGTGACTGTGGTCTAAAACGTTTCAGGAGTTTCTTAATCCAAAAATCTTTAGAGTATCATGAATTATTAACTACACGACTTTATATTATGAACATTGAATTTTCGCTGCGTCAACGATGAAATCCGTAATTTTTTGCATGGGTTTACGCAGTCTTTCAACATCCGTGATGATATAACCAGCCGTCACATCTCCTGATATTTTGTGATTCAACAATCGCTTCAGAGCGTAAGCGGGAATATCGAGACTTTCCGCAATGCTTATGAATGTTCTACGGAGATCATGGATCATGAAATTCACTCCGGATGTTTCTATAACTTTCTTTACTGCTTTATTGGGCTCAACAAGATGACCTGTCTTTCCTGAGCCAGGGAAGACGTATTCGCCTATTTTTTCGCGTGAATTAAAGAGATTCCAAAGGTAATCGCTAAGAGGAAGGACTAATGGTTCATGAGTCTTCGTATCAGGAACTGTGAAAGTCTTCTCTATTAAGTCAACATCTTTCCACTTCAACTTTGCCGCTTCTCCCTTTCTCATACCGGAGAAAAGGAGGAGAAGGAGATAATCTTTTATTGTTGGATTGGGGAGATTATAAACTGATTGATACCAACTAGGTAAATCATAATTTTTTAAGATACTCCTTCTTCGTTGTACTCGAAACCATGCTCTTGTCTGTCCAAGACGCGATATAGGATTAGGTGGCATACTTTCATTGAGCGCCTTGGCATGATTGTAAACGGCTCTTAACACTCTCATTACTAAATTTGCCGTGGAGTGACCGGTCTCACCTAATTTCATATGCCTTTCAAGAACCATATCTTTTGTGATTGTCTTAATAGGCTTTTTCAACCAGTCTTTCAGGTAAAGGTTCAAAGAACGAGTATAGTCATCGATTGTTTTAGGTGTCAATTGTTTACGTGTCTTAAGGTAGGATTCGAAGGCAGCTTTCAACGTGATATTATCCGGCTTTAATTCCTCTCTTGGATCATCACCGTTAGCCAATCGCAACAAGATTTCCTGGGCTTTTTTACGGGCAAGTTCGGTAGTGAAGACACCATGTCGCCCGATTGTAATACGAACTGTCCGGCCTTCGACATCGCGTTGAATAATATACGTCTTGGACTTCTTTCCAACGCAGACACCGAATCCCTTCAGTTGGGAATCAAAATAAATACGTTGCCCCTTATTTTGGTAAGGGATCTCTTCCACTTTCATTTTGGTTAGTTTCATTTTAATAAGGTTATAATAAGGTTTTTAATTAAAATTCCTTCTAAGACTTTCTAACTCATTATGAGTCATTGTACTTGTATTTATAGGATTTTTCAACCTTATTAAAAGGGTATAAGGAAGGTAAAAACAATAGACACCCTAACTCTGGATCAGGAAGCTGCAGGTTCGAGCCCTGCCTCCCCAGCCATTGATTTGACTCGACTTACATTCTATGATACCTGACTTTTTATTGCACGATTTTACACAATCGTGCAATAATCGTGCAATCCTACTCATTCACTACTAACCGTGGCCCTGACAAAATGACTGTATCAGCAGGGGCTTCCCATGTTGAAATCTTAGCTTCGATATGCTTTACGACTTTCTCTCGGAAAAGTGGAACCATCCTTTTCCCCTTATCACCGTGATAATGCCGTTCACCGATTGTTGTTGGCGCATGACCCACATAGCGCTGGACGTAATACCCATACCATCCATCATCGATGGCTTCGGTTTGAATCGTATTTCGCAAATCCTTTGCTTTGATCGTTACGTTGGGATCCCAACGACATAATTCTCTGATTACGGCGCGAGAATAATTCTCATAAACCGTATAGTCAGGAATTACCAATCCCGAATGATCGGTTGAATTCCACAGCCGTCGAAGAAGCGAAGAAACAACACTTACCATGGGGATTTTTCGTATGCGATAACGATTCTTTACCGCGCCATCAATGGTGATCGTTCCTTCCAGTAAATTGACTTTTTCCCAGGTCATACGAAGGGCCTCTTGCAGCTGTAAACCCATCAATCCTTGAAGCGCTACGCCGGTTGTTAGACGATCACGAAATGGATCGCGGGACAACCAATCCGTAAAATCAAGCACACGGTGAATGGATAAGCAGGGATTCCCCTCATTCTCATCATATTCTACGGTACTCGTATCCCGTTTGGATAACCGCAAATTCTGGCAAATATTTACGTAATGCTTAGGCCAGTTTGCGACAATCCATGCGGATGCGCGCCGGACCGGAAGCAGATAGAGGCGAACCGTGTTAAAAGCAAGTCCACGATCCATCAAATGTTTGTGATACTGTTGGATGTGTTCAAAACGCAGTTCGTGCCAATACTGCAAGCCTTCATTGTCAATCCACTTCAAAAAGAATTCACAGTTACGTAAATCTTCTCGACGGGTATACTCGGACCAAGTTCGCGTCTCGGAGGAACGGAACAGCGCATCACTGATGAAAATCATCGGATGATAGTCCAAGAGGGTAGGAATCTGCCGGTCTGGATTCTGAAGAATCCGTTCGGATTGACGCATAGCTTCACTGAGATCATTGGCGTCAAACCGAATTCTCCGATAGTTTCCTTCGGAATCTCGCCCGCTGACTTTCCATCGGCCTGGCCGTTCCTGGTGTAGCGTGAACTTGTCGGTCTTGAATTTTTCTCCTTTTGGATTGAGTGTTTGTGTCAAAGTGATTCTCCTTTTCAATCACCTTGCCCTCATTTCGTTGACACGCAAGATGATGCCAGTAATTGTCCAATGAGTCAATCACATTCCGTCCCCAATAGCCTCTTCCTGGGGATCCAATTAAGCCATGGGAGCGAAGACTCTCGAGTTTGACAAAACCCTTGAGAATTTCACGTAATTCCTCTTTGTCATAGAGAGTAGTTGGATCTATCTTTCTCATGATCTCCCGTCAGTAGGCTCTCTCGACCTGCCATAAAAGACACATATTTCTCTTTCACGAACGCGAACAAATTATCTTGCGCTCTTATGAAGTCCCCGACCCGTGATAGAGAAAGCAGTTACCCTATCCTCAAGAAAATGCGAAATGGACTCTTGGCTTTCACTTTATATAGCGGGAATTATTGGATCGTTTTTTCAGAAAAACAAAAAAATACTCATTTTTTTTTGTAGAGATCTCATTCGAGCGTTGAGTCAAATTCGATGACGATGCGTTGTGTATTCTTATCAAGGCCAATACGCTCTCTCCTTCCAATAGCACTTGCTGCATGAGATGTATCAACATGGTTCTGAGAGGTTTGTTAAGAAAGCGTCGTGCATGAGTTCTCTGCCTGAAATGGTGGAGATCAATCATCCGAACAAACTGGCTTTTACATTGAACAGAGAGCGAATTCATTTGGGTGAAAGTAGATGGATTCTTTTTTGAAAAAAGTCTGGGCTCGATTGTTTTGGAAAATAGGTTTCGTCTTGTATCGGGTATTTTGCGATGATGCTTTTGGAAGGAAATCTTATTATAAGAAAGACGTTCTGGATCGCTTTGGCGATCTTCCTTTATTCGACCATCAGTTCAATCTTTTAAAATCTGATAGATGAAAAAACGAAGGCCAGTGTTCTACTGGACATAATTGGGATCTGTGTGCGTGATCTTCTTCCGAGCGATGGGAGACACTACCCGATTTGATTTGGAGACAAACCAGAGACACTGGATCTCGCCGATGTGGCCCAACTGCCATGATGGAGTCACAATCGCGAATGGCCTTCTTTACTGATGGCTTTCGATGTGTGACTGTTCACTGACGTTATATGACGTCACCTGTCTAGGATGGATGGGAGATTTCGATTTCAATCCAGAGGTGATCGACGATGAGCGCCGCGAAGCGCTTGCAAGCGGCGTTCTGGAAGTTGAACCGCTTCTCGAATCGGCCGCTGATTGGCCCACATTTCGCGCCAACAACCAGGGAACGGCTCGTTATTCCTACTACGGTGACGCCGCTTTAGCGGCCGGAATCTCGCGCGGATTTTTCTCTCACCACGCCCTTTGTCGTATGCGATCTTTCGTTTCTTCGTGTCTCAGATGAAATCGTCTGCGTCTTGTAGTTGTGAACTCTTCTTGATCGGGGATAAAGTCGTTGCTTGTGGTCAGTCATATTACGGTGATCCCGAATATCCAACAATCGATCCAACAACAACGAAAAAGACACTCCTCGTGTCTACCTCGTATTGGGATGTGGCCTGGAAAGATAATAAGAATGTCATGTGCTACAAGCCCATCACGAAGGAACTATTGAACAAGAGTGTCAGGGATAGGGAGCACGCGACGTATATGATCCCCACGTGGGGCGAACTCGCCGTTTCCGAAAAGCCGGTCTGGGAATACGAGTGTCCTGAAAGCGCCGCTTGCGCGGCTTCGGACAATGCGGTGATTGTCGCGACACAAACTGAAGTAACCGCGTTGCGTATCCAAGACGGTTCGGTCCTTTGGTCACACCCCCTACCAGCGCCGCCAGTGCCTTGGGGGCTGGCCGTGGATCGTGAGGGACGGATCATTCTCACATTGAAGGACGGGCAAGTCGTATGTTTCGGCTGATTTATTGCGTCTCTTGGTGAAGATTCTTCCCTGCATTTCCTTTTTCTTGCTTCAGGATTTTTCAACGCTTTCGATGTCCTTACGATTCGTCTTTGACCGGGATGGTGCCCACTTCATCCAGCAGGTCATGTTTACTCGTTTTACGTAACAAAAAAAGGAGCCTACGACGACTCCCGAACAAACAGGAAAACCGGATCCATTCGTTCCGGACATTCGGCTAAATACGCCAGACGGTTTAATTCCGCCTGGTCGAGATACTCATCTGTATCAAGAAGGAAGGAATCCTCTTGTTCTTCGGTTTCGTTCATCCCTCGGTTTCGATCGCTTCCAATCCCGAATTCCTTTCGCAACTGTTCTTCCTGTTGGTGGTTCGCTTTTGGGTAGATCGGAAAACATCGGAAGCAATTCCAGAATACGATATCCAGTTCAGCGTTGTAAGCGGCTTGGAGTTCATTTCCACAAACACATCGTTTTGTAAACCGGACGCCACTTAGGCTTGATTGTTCTTCCTCAGATTTTCTTACGTTTTTCATTTTTGCGCCTCCTGACCACCCATTGGTGGTTCTCTCCATTACCGGAGAACCACCGTAATGACAGCGGGATAGCGGGTGGCCGTGAGCGAATCCCTCGATAAATCTTTAGGCCGGAAGGCCAGCCCGCCTTGGCGGGAAAAGATTTACGGAGGAGATTTGCGTGGCCGCTCGCGTGCAGCGAATTTTGACAGTGATACAGTGACTGCCTGATTTATTGCTGTGGGATAAATTGGTCAAAGAAATGAAGAGAAGATCTATGTCTTGTAATGGTGATAAACACTTGCTGTTTGAATGAACGAATTAAAAGTAAATGTGAATTTTGTAGCGCTTTCGACAGCGAGATTGATGATGTCTTGTAGGTTGAATGAGTAGACGATTCATTCCATCCAAAACTCCGTTGATTCCCGGCTGTGACAAAACCACGGCCATATACCAACTCACGTAAAGCGAAAATAGCAGGGGGCGCGGGGGAAGGCTTCCCCCGGATTCTTCCGAACTCGTCAGCGCGGAGCGAAATACCAATTTCTCATTCAAACCAACGAAACCAACTGCGCTTCTAAATCCAGTCATCGGTTTCACAAACATTTTACAAAAACAGAGCGATTCTCTCTTCCATCCTTGCATTCAAAATCTTACTCGTTTCACAAATCCATGTTTCAAAATTCTATTCATCTTCCCCAACACAAAATCAACTCACTTTCTCCCCATTCTAACACGCGTGATTTCACTCAACTATATCGAATTGTTTTTCCGTCTGCTGAACATCGCACCTTCATTCCCACAATCCCAACCGTTCCTTTACCAAAACCATTCTCCTCAGACAAAACCACCAGCCCATCTCTGCTTGTCACAATAACCTGAACTCTTCCGCAGCGTCGATCCCGCCAACAATCAATCCAATACAAAAACAAGAAATGAAAACGATAAAGACAAAACCCCTATCTGTGAAATCCAACGACAAAACTCTAATCCATTCTCAATCACTTTCTCTTCTTGCTACTCCACACAAAACCAATTCCCTTTTTACCGATCACAACAGGCTTGACACCTTCCTCTCCAAAAATCCAATAGAACTCTCGCTTGTTGAACGCTCCTCGTCATCTCGACAATAACAACAGTTCAATTCCCAAAACCTATCGATCCATTCTCATCAGACAAACTCCCAGCCCGTCTCTAACCGAAAATTCAACTTGACCTCTTCCACACTCTCGATTCTACCAACAATCAATCCATCTCGAAAACAGGAATCAACGAACAAACCCTCAGTCCAATCCAAATCCCAAGTATTCTCGATCCAATTCCTCCTGACGCTAAAACGAAAAAAACAGAAAGAGGAAGCCAAAGAAACAACAACAAAAGAAAAAAAAGAAAGAAATTCAATCCATGCAAAACGTCATGAATTCCTGATCTCTGTACAACGTATCAAGGAGCGCAAGAGATTCTCGAAGTTGCAACCACTCTTCTTTGATCCGCCTGTGTGTGTCTGTGTTAATCCCATTAAAGGTCATTTCCATCGCCATCTTCATTTGATAGTAGGAATCGATGTGTCGAACCAATGCTGGATGCCGGGCTGCGCTTCCCACCAATGACTGCGTTCTTCGTGACGTCCAATACAAATCACTCAAGTAGCGCAAGACGTCTCGGGTCTGTTTGGCGTCTTTCCATGTATTTACGGTTTTTGGGTTTTTCATTTTTGTTACCTCTGGAGAACGACTCTTTGGCCGCTCTTCCAAAATTATCATTTTCTCATCATGGGGGGTCTTTAAGCGAATCCCTCGATAAACCTTTAGGCCCTTGGGCCGGCCCCGAAGGGGAAAAGGTTTACGTATGGGATTAGCGTGACCTCCTGTGATGAGAAAATGATAATAGTCGTTTTAGGGACACGGGGCTTAAGTCGTGGAAAATCAACGGGCTTCCCTGTCCGTAATTGGGGGTGGGTTTATGACACGTTTACTTTTCGTTTGGGACCGGATTGAAGCGTTTGCGGATGATCCGGTTAGGGTTTAGGATGAATGAGGACAAAAAAGATATAGATTTAGGACGATGATCCACAGTTAAAGGTTATGGATTTCAGGATTCCCCGAAGGATTGGATACTTGAATCTTCCACTGCGTAGTGGCGGCCTAGGATCGAGGCTCGACTGGCAAAGGAACCATTATCCGGGATCCAGATAGGGGCGCCCAATCCCTGGTTGAGAATCCGTTGTTCGGTCGTGAGCCAGACAAAGGAGTCGTCTGGAATTTGCTGCGCGAGATTGTATAATTGTTTCAACCGGTGGTCGGAATTGCAAACCACCAGTAAGCGAAAACCATTCAATGGCGCCTTGAAAAAAAACTCATACCGTTTGTACCCTTGGGACCGGAGGTAGCGCTGGTACCGGTAGAATTTATAATCGATCGATTTTGTGTTTCTATTCATGCTGGCAAGAGATTCCGTCGACCGATCGACTTCCAAGAAAAACAGGAGTGTTTGTTCCACACAGGTATGAGTGATTGCCATGACCGCGTCAGGGATGAAACAGGCTTTCAGATCGTTCATTCCATCCACAGGCGCTTGATCGTAGATAAAAGGTTTACCGTTTTGTGTCGGTGGCAAAAACGGAGATGTTTGAGAGAGGAATTCGATGGAAAACGCTGAATTTCGTTGCAGGATTTGCGCGGCGATCTGAATCCAATTCACGCTCAGTTGATGCTCGATACTCGCCGGACTTTTCCACCCGATTTTTCATACGAAATGCCTTCTTCCAGCATTCCATTTTCTTGCAGCCATTGAACGCCTTTTGGGGAGAGCGAGTAGATGAATTCCGGCCGTCCCGGCCGCCCTCGTACAATTCGCTTTCTTTCGATCGTGTAATCCAAGAAAAACAGTTTCGATATCCGCCTGCGAACGGTCCGGATATGGGCGTCTTCCAAGACGGCGATTTGTTTGACCGTCAAAAGCCGGTATTCCGCCAGCAAGTACGCCAATTTTAAATCTTTCGAATCGATTTTTTGTTTCATGATTTTTCCTCCGCCTTTCTATTTTTATTAGCGGGAAAAATTCATCCAAAATTTCAGTTGATAGAAAGGGCGTTGGAAATTTTTGATTGGCGAGATCGTCAAGGAGTGATTACAGAGTTTCC
>CAXXSM010000056.1:0-12649 GCA_963663405.2 bacterium
TATATAGATGTAAAGTAGAATCGAACGATCGGTCATGTTTTCGATCTCCCCAATCACAGAACCGGTCGCCGCGTCTGAAGGAAACACACGATTGGAAGGATAATTCGTAATCCGGCGGAGCCCCGATCCATTTGGCTGAATGGCGAAGATATCTGAAGTATAATGAGACTGGATCGCGTCAACCGTGCTGGTGAATCCAATTTCCCGTCCATCCGGCCGCCATTCGATATCACGGATTTTCTGCAGATACTCATTCGATCCCCAAATAGCGCGGTCATTTGAACCATCCGGTTCTACCAAACGTAATTCTTGATATTCTTCGTTGATTGTATTCCGATAAGCGATTGTTCCAATCTCATCAGCTAGATTGACCGATCCGTCCGCCCGGATAGAGATATCGTCTACGTGCAATCCAATATTTTGCGCCCACAGAAACAAGACAAAATAGAGTACTTTCCCCTGTTCCACTTCACGTTGTATCGCCGCGATATCATCCGAAGTGAATTGATAGCGGAACGGCGCCCATGAAACAGGCGCGTCATTTGGATCCTGTGTATCGAAACACGTCACAACCGGCGCCGCATAGGGACTCGGTTCTGTATACAATCCTACACCAAATTCTCCAAACGCCTGTTGTGAGCCGGTTCCATAAAAGCGGTAGTTAAAAGTCAATTCGGCGGAATCCATATTGGGCAGCATAGGAACAAACTGCACAATGGAAGCGACAAAATTTTCATTGTTGAAAAGATCCGTCGGTTCCAGTTTCACACCAAAACCATCCCCTCCATAATCAGCCGTGGCATCAGGCTGAGTGAAGAAACCATTAAGGATCCATGCGTATTTCTCTTCAGCGAAATTTCCATTTACAATCAATTCATGATTCGTGAAGTTCTGTTGTGAAAAGGCTGACAGTGCGATTCCACAGAAACAGATAATCAAACCTAGATTCTTCATAACAATACTCCTGTATATTCTTTCCCTAATAAAAATGTATATACTCCATGATCCTCTCATCATGAAGATCATTCACGAAACGCAAACGAGTGATAATTAGATTTTATAGCAAATCCGCAAGGCGCTCTGCGCCATATCAATTGTAAATATCCGCTTTACAGGATCATCAATCAGGACTCCTCTTCAACCAGCCAATCTAAACTGAATCTTGCGAACGTAATTGTTTCGTAGAGTTTTTCTTCTCCGCTTTCATAAAGCAGATAAATCGTTCCGTCCTTCCCGGCGGTCAGTGAGGAATAAGAACTAATCCCTTCATCAATCAAACGCTTTTTTGGCCAGCTTTTCCCACAGTCGAAACTCGCCCAGACGGTCATTCGGACTCGTCCGTTGTAGGGAGAAATGGCGCCAGGATTATCCGGCGCGCTGTAGATGAGAATATCTTTGCCGCCATCTTCTAGGGGCAATCGGACGAGACCGGCGTTGCAGCCATAGCTGGGATTCTTCCCGTATTTAAAATAGTGCGGCCCTCCGACCTCGCGTAAATCATCACAGACACGCCAATCAACCCACCGATGACCGCCGTCGTAACTCCAAGCGATACGCCGCCGGTGATCAACCGACATATGGCTGCGGGAATTGTAATAGATCCGCCCATCGGATAATTCCGCCAGCGTTCCTTCCCCGGTCCCACTCTGAACAGGTTCACCGGTCTGCCAGGTTATCCCGCCATCGTCACTGTAGAGAGATGTATTATAGTTATATTGCCAGTATTCCTGCGCATTGCTTCCCATCGGTGGTTGAATACGAGCGGGCATAACGAGACGGCTTATATGTTCCCCATACATCAAAGTGATTCCCGATTCCGAACATACAACATCGGCCGGAACGCAATCCGGACTTCCATGCCCAATCGCATTCGGCTTGATGGTGATCTCTTCTTTCTTCCAAGTCTTTCCATTGTCTTTACTGCGCAACAAGTAGGCATTCGGTGGGCAGACGATCAGAACATCGCCTGTCTTTTCATCAACAACGGCGCCTGCCCGGCCTTCAGGATTCACGGTTTCCTGGTCGGACCAATTCTCCCCCCTGTCCCCGCTGCGGCGCAGCAGGCGGCACCCATCGGCAAAGGCAAGCAATGAACCATCCGGCGCCGTTACGAGTTTTGGAATACGTGTATCTTTGTACAACACAGTCGCATACAGGCCGTCAGTTTCCCCCTTATCATTCTCTGCGTCTCCAGTTAAAACGATACTAGATACACACAACAACGCCAGAACCATTCCACTTGCTAAAAATCGTACTGCCTTTCGAATCATGATTGTTTTTCTCTCCTTATGGATTCTGTTTTTACTTATCTCATTGTTCCATTGTGTTGATCTTAGATGGATCCCAAATTGTGTATGCGATGTAACGTTCATTACGTTCGCTATCGTTAAAATAATATGCGGTCACACATTTTCCGTCCGTTCGCTGGATCGTCCGGGGATAGCCAAGGTCCCACCCCCCTCCATCGCTGCGAAGAATAATTTCATTACTCCATGTTTTCCCTTGGTCATCACTGAATACCACCCGAATTCCATACGGTGTTTCACGAAAGCCGTATGTTAAAGCGATTCGTCCATCTTTTAACTTTATCATATGCGGTGGATTGCCATGATTGTTGATGGTCGGCTCCGCGAGAAGATACCAGTTCCTGCCGTTGTCCGGTGACAGATAACCTTCGATCCACCATTGTTTATTTCCATCAATAATTCCTCTCCTGCGGATGATAGAAAGCAAACTGGTGTCCGAAAGCCGTAATGTTGATGGCATGATGGAATACCCGCCCTCCCCCGGCTGTTCGCCGATCCATCCAATAATCTGCCAGGATAATCCACCGTCTTGCGTACGAATGCAACAGGGCCAGCCTTCCCCACCTCCATCTTTTTCAGTGGCCAAGAAAGCCATTAGATCATGTTTTCCATTGACGATATAATCCGTTCGCGCCAGAAGCCCTTTACGGCCAAAATCGGGTAGAAGAAACGGTCCCTGCCAGGTTTTACAGCGATCGTAGGAATAATAAAACCGGTTGTTGCGGAACCGCGCGGCGAAACCGGGGCGCGTAAAATCAATCTGTTCATGTAAAATCGATGCGGGACGTTCCGAGCCGTCTTTATCAATAAAAGAAGGAACTTCGATTTTCCAAGTTTCTCCACCGTCCAGACTTCGCGCCTGACGGACTGAAGAGGGCCTATCCCGGTCGATTGGGTGCCCTCCATCCGGATTGTCTTTGTAATAGCCAAGGGTGAAACCTACTACGATTTCGTCTCCCCACGACCAAGCGCCATTATTCGCCGGCCATCCACCAAAACGCCCTTTTTCCATGAACACAACACCATGTTTGACATCAGGAAAATCTTCCTGCGGCCAGCCATTCATTGCGATTAATAAAGTGGAAATAACAAGAAGCAGCGAACGCATAATTTCAATATCCTTTCTCTCATACGATTATTCTGTTTTGTATCTATTCTATCAGTGACTTCAAAAACGAAATTATGGTTCATGCAGAAAGTGAGTACTTTTTTTTAACGATCTCTATCGACGACTATCACTGAGAATCAGAGAGAAATAGTTTTTGCGCTATTCAAATGTTTATTGGAATAAGGCAAAGGCAGATGAAAAACCTTGCCTTTGCTACCCTCTCGTTTTTTTTTACAAAAATACAGATCGTTTTTTAGCACCGTACTCACTCACAGGATGAACTGAAATGATCTTCATGTGGTGATACAATCAAAATAATTTGCAAGTAGAGTTCTTCTCACATGTCTTATTGACCTACTCCACCTTCCGATACCAAGGCAACCGGTGAATGGGAGCGTCAACCTCCAATTCACAAGGTCCCTTCACTAATGAGCCGTCATCGCCTTTCCAACGGCCTGAGGGAAATTGAATCATACGTTTTCTTGCGCCTTTCCACAACACCGGCGCAACGAGGATCGAATCGCCAAGCAGGAATTGGTCATCGCAGTCAATAAATCCCTGATGGGGATATTCATATTCCAAATGGCGCACAATCGGCTCCCCTGTCTGGGCGGATTCCTTCGCGAGCGCAAGAATCTCATCGCCCATTGTTGTATGCAGTTCCGCCATGGCTTTGCATATTTCCAAATGTTTCTTATTCAAGACACGCCACGGAGCGACTGAAAACTGCATCATTGGACTCAGAGCATGGCATTGCGCGGCGCGGACGATCAGTTCCTGATCGACTTCCTCCAAATTGATAAACGATAAAAAATTCTCCCCCACCGATTAGATCTGGACATGTGAAAGGATATCCCATGATCCCCTGGCAGACGCTGCCGGGGATCAATTTCCGAAGGTCCTCCCAATTATGGCTTTTATCCCGCAGCCGTTGGGCGATCGGCTGCCCCCCCATCTTCCAGCACGCGCGATATTCATTCATGGGGTAGTCTAAACCAATTTGAGCGAACAGTTCGGAATGCTGATTTGGAGTGATCCCGCTCTGAAACGATTTCGCCGGCCCCAACATACGAGACGCTGAATAATGAACGGCGTCCCCGCCGTCAAATTTAAAACCATCCACCTGATATGTATCAATTAAATAATCGAGTTGTCCTTTAAACCATTTCTTCCCATCCGGATTGGATAAATCCGTAACAGCGCTGAATCCATCCCACCATTGCATAATGGCGGGGAACCCAGGTTTTTCTTGATTCACAATCCAAACCGTTTTTTTCTCATCACTATGACCGTAATATAAATCAACATAAAAAGGGCCGTTTGGGGAAATGTATGGGCACACCCACAACATGACTTTGAATCCCAATCCGTGCAATTCATCCATCATCCCCTTTGGATCGGGAAACTTGGCTCTATCGAAATCCCAATTTCCATACGATTCCGCCCATCCTTCATCAATCATCAACACACACCCGGCGGGAAGCCGTTTTCAACGATTTTATGCGCATAATCGAGAATGTCTTTTTGATTCTGGTTGTATGTGAACTCAATCCACGTATTGAACTGCGGTTTCGTAAATAAGAGTGGATCGGGAATTTTACCGGAGGGGGGGAAGAATGTTTTACTTGCATATTGATACACATCCTTAAGCGATGATCCATGAGAGCCGGTTTGAATGGAGTTAAAACGGGAATAAAGATGAATACCTCCGTTTGTAAATTCAAATCGAAAGGGATCTTCCGACCAAATATAACGCCCCTGATTGGAAAGCAGTAAAGGCTGGACCTGGTTCCCGGCCGTATCCGCGTAGGAATCAAACGAATAGTCTGCATTATGCAGCGGCATCCGGTGGGATTCACTAATCACTCCCGCCCACCATCGCTCCTCTTTCTGAATCACGATTGTACTTGCGTATTCTCCTGCGTTTCCTTCATGACAAAAGACCGAGATTACGAACGTAAAAATGAGAAATAAAAATGAGTTTCTTGCGATCAGTCTTTGACGGTATCTCATTGTGCTATAACTCCTATCGATTATTTTCGCTCTTCCAAAAAATGTAAGAAAAACAACATCCTTGGATTTTCCCTCGATTCATGCGAAGATCGACCTATCTATTCATAAATCTAAAAAGGAAAATCAATGATGAGGAAATCCAAATTTGTCTTACCGCTATGTACCTTTCTTGCTGGTTGTTTTATGGTCTCATACGCGTTCTTTCCTGGCAAGTCTTTCGCGGAAGAGATTCCCTTCGTTCAAGTCTGTGAGCGCGATTCCCGGTATTTAGAACTTTCAAATGGCGATCCCTACATTCCGATAGGCCTTAATATGCTGCAAGCCTATGCCGAAGGCGGCGCGGAAAAACAATTCGCCAAAATGGAGGAATGGATACAAAAACTCTCGGATCAAGGAGGCAACTACATCCGCGTCTGGTTGAGCTCACCCTATTGGGATATCGAACATGAAAAAAGCGGTGTGTACGACGAAGAGAAAGCAAAACGCATTGACGCGTTGATCCAAACCGCTCGAAAATACAACGTCCGCATCAAAATGACTTTAGAACATTTCCGCTATTTTGAAAGCGATAGAAATCAATGGGCGGCTAAGCCAATCCACCATGTCTCGCAAGGCGGCCCGGCGCAATCAATCGCCGATTTTTTTGATGGAGAAAAAAGCCGGACTCAATTTAAACGGAAACTAGCCTGGTTCAAAAACCGTTATAGTAATGAACCGATGATCTATGGCTGGGAATTGTGGAATGAGGTGGATTGTATCCGGGATGGAGATTATATGACGTGGACAAAGATTATGCTCGATGAACTTCACTGTCTATTTCCAAAGAATCTCTGCATGCAAAGCCTGGGAAGTTTCGATAATGAAAACAAGCGGGAACGATATCGCCGCATGAGTTTGATGGATAGGAATGACATCGCTCAAGTCCACCGGTATCTCGATTTAGGCGCAAAGATGACGATCTGTCACGGCCCGGTGGATGTATTAACCGCCGATGCGATCCATGAACTGCAATCCTATCATCCAAAACGGCCAATCATTCTTGCGGAAAGCGGAGCCGTCGAACCCAGTCATTCCGGTCCCTTCAAATTGTATAAGAACGACAAACACGGCGTCATTCTTCATGATGTGTTATTCGCTCCTTTTTTTACCGGTTCCGCCGGCACAGGGCAGATCTGGCATTGGGATCATTATGTGGCCGCCAATGATTTATGGTGGCAGTTTGGCCGGTTCGCGGAAACGGTGAAAGGGATCAATCCCGCTGATGAAAACTTTCAATCCCTCACGCTCAATCATCCCCGCCTGCGAATCTATGTATTGAAAGGAAATAAAACAACTCTCATATGGTTGCGGGATAAACAGAACACGTGGAAAACGGAATTAGAACAAAACCATCCCCCCGAAACTATAACCGATGTAAAAATCGATCTCAACTCAATCGCTCCTTCCGGAACGATTACAATTGACGCATACGATCCGTGGGAAAATACATGGTCAAAGATTTCTATAAAAGAGGCGGCGATTGATTTACCCGCGTTTAAACGTTCGTTGGTGTTGCGGTTGCGTGTAAAGTAAAGAAAAACCGGTGAAACATTCTACAAGTTGAAATCTTCGACTACCCATTACATGAATCAATAAAAAGGAGATTGCCAATGTCTGAAATAATATCCAGAAGAGGTTTCTTAAACACAACGATGGTTGGGGGAGCGGCGGTGTCTATATCCACTATGATGAACCAATCCTCTTACGCTGATCCAGTTTCAAACAATCCGCCGCTGCGCATCGGATTGATGACCTATACTCTCGGCAAGGATTGGGACCAGGATACAATTATAAAAAATTGCAAAGAAGCGAAATGGGAACATGCCGAACTGCGAACGACGCACGCGCATGGTGTGGAAGTCTCTCTGTCTAAATCAGAACGCAGGGAAGTCCGGAAAAAATTTGAAGACGCTGGGATTCAACTTAGCCTCGCCAGCGCCTTCTCCTACCACTGGGAAGATCCGGCAAAACTGCGCGAACAGATTGAAGGCACAAAAGAATACACACTGCTGGCCCATGACATCGGCGCCCGCGGCATTCGTGTATTCCCCAATGCGCTCCTGGCGGACAAGGGCATTCCAGTAGAGAAGACCATGGAACAGATCGGCAAAGCCGCCGGCGAAGCCGCCGCCTTCGCGAATGATTACGGCGTTGAGATCCGGCTATCCAATCATGGCAAAGGCACAAACCGGATTCCAGTGATCCGCTCCATTCTGGATTACGCGGATTGCAAGTATCTTTATGTCAATTGGAATTGTGACCGGACAGATGTTGATACCCCTGGTTTTAAGGAGAATTTCAATTCCGTAAAAAATCGGATACGCAACATTCATATGCACGATTTGACGAATGAAGAATATCCCTATCGGAAACTCTTTACACTCCTTCGAGAAGCGAATTATCCTGGCTATTGTGACGCCGAAGTCGGCCAAAGCTGCGAGCCGGTTAAATTCATGCAGTACTATCGCGCGCTGTTTCTGGCTCTGCAAAATGAATATTAAACTTTGGAAAGGAACGAAACGATGAAACGCAGAACCTTTTTAAAAAGTTCTTTATACTCAGGAATCCTGCTCTCCCTCCCTTCTTCCCCCATCTTGGGAGCGAATAGTGTCATCCGCATGGGAGCGATTGGACTCGGCTCATTCGTCAAAATCGGCGGAAAAGGCCGCCAGGACGTAAAAGATTTCAATAAAATCGATGGAGTCCAGGTCACCGCATTGTGTGACTGTGATACGGATAACCTGGCCTATGTGGTAGAACAATACAAAAAAGAAAACCGGAAAGCGAAATCCCACATCGATTTCCGCCGGATTCTTGACGATCCCGATATCGACGCTGTATCCATTGTCACGCCAAACCATTGGCATTCGCTGATGACCATCCTCGCCTGCCAGGCGGGTAAAGACGTCTTTGTCCAGAAACCATCCTCACACAATATCTTTGAAGGCCGGAAAATGGTCGAAGCGATGCGCAAGTACAACCGGATCGTCCAAGCGACGCACGGCCCCCGCAACAGCGGCGCCATCGAAGAATCCTATGATTACATTTGGGATGGCCAATTGGGAAAAATCCAATGCGTTTATGGAATTAACTACCGTCCCCGCACGAGCATTGGCAAAGTTTCCGGCCCTCAACCGATCCCAGAAGCCTGCGACTATAATTTGTGGTGTGGCCCCGCGCCGACTAAACCTTTGAAGCGAAAATACCTGCATTACGACTGGCATTGGGATTGGGACACGGGAAATGGCGATCTGGGCAACATGGGCATTCACGCTATGGACGGCTGCCGTTGGGCCACGCGCCACAACGAACTGCCAAAACGCGTCCTCTCCATCGGGGGCCGCCTGGGATATGACGACGACGGGCAGACACCCAATACAATGATCACTCTGTTGGATTACGAACCCATCCCGATCATCTTCGAAGTGCGCGGCCTTCCTAAAAACGCAGGCTATCTAGATGAAGACTGGAACAAAGGCGCGGATCAGAAAATGGACAAGTTCCGGGGCATTCGAATCGGAACGGTTGTCATCTGTGAGGGGGGCTACATCCATGAAGGAATCGCGTACGATAACGAAGGTAAGAAGATCAAAACATTCACTCGCAAGCGTGTCAGCACGAAACAGAATTTTATTGATGTGATCGGATCAAGAAAACCAGACGCGCTTTTTACTGACGCGCTGGAAGGCCATCTCTCTTGCGGCTTAGTCCATTTAGCTAATATTTCCTACCGCGTAGGCAAAGGAACCCCGAAAGAAGAGATTCGCGAAATAGTAAAGGGTGAAAAAGAGATGAGCGAATCGTACGAACGTTTATTAAGCCATTTGGAAGCCAATCAACTGGATTTACTTAAAAATCCATTAATCCTCGGCCCCATGTTATCTCTCGATCCCACAACCGAACGTTTCACGGGAACGTCAAAGTGAGCAAGCCAATTCTTTCGTATCACGCAACTATCGAAAACCATTTGTCGTTCCAGACCATGTGTAAACATAACGAAGATATTCATACTTTTTCATATGGGATAACAGTATGTCTTCAACTGCAACTCCCGAATTTCATGGTTCCATTTTTTCCCACGCATGATCCAAGAAAATCTCATCTTTAGGCGCCCCATCCGTACAAATAACTGCGCGGGCCGCGTTTCGAAGATCGTTATTGGCTACGGCGATTGAACGCGATAATGGCCCTTCAATACGAACATACGCTTCCACGGATTCTTGCGGACGGCTGCCATGGATCATCGCGCCCTGTACATTCCTACATCGAATAACTGCGTCCGAAGTGGAATCCACTTGCGCTCGAAGACCAAAAATATCCAGATCAATCACATCATCACAAACCACCGCTGGACGTTGATCTTTCTCCGCATAGGTCAAATCGAGATTGTGAAGCCGGAGATTTTTCACATGGCGGCAGTAAAAATCCATAAGCGGGTAATGATCCAAACATCTTCCCTGACGGATAGGAGGAAGCGCGCTCTGGCGCCTCCTGCAAGACGGAACCATTCTTTCCCCTTCCCTTAAAGCGCAATCGGATATCCCGCAATGTGATGTTTTCTGCGTAATGTCCCTTCAATTCCAGTGATCGAACATCCGAAAGGGCCGATGTCTGATCCTTGTATGTTTGAAATCATAACGCCGCTTAACGCGCCCATGCCTGGCGCCTCTTCCCCAGGAAGTGGACGGGCGCGGTTTCCCAGACGGATGAAAATCGCAACTTGAACATTTTTCATTGTGATGTTTGACACATTCACTCGTTCAAGTTTGGCGCCATCCACCATCATGATGGCAATGCCGGAATAACCGGTGTCGTAGATTGTGCAATTCGTACATGTAATGTCTTCGAATCCTCCGTTTGATTCCGTACCTAGTTTAAAACGCGCTGGCTTCACTGCTGATAATGCAGTTAGTTATTGTAACATGTTCGCATTTGCGATGAGCTGTGGCTTTCAAAACAATAGCGTCGTCACCGGTGTAGATATGGCAGTTGGATATTCGCACCCAGCGGCAGCTGTCAATATCAATCCCGTCACGATTCGCCCGGACGCGGCTGTGAATCTTGATTCCATCGATCACGACATCTTCGCACGCCAAGTAGTGCGACAGCCACCGCGCTGAATTTAAAAACGTGATTCCAGATACACGCACGTTTCTACATTCGGCAAAACGTAAAATGTAAGGCCGCAATTTGTCTCCGTTAGGATTGGTGTAGAACTCTCCCTGCCCATCTATGGTTCCCCGGCCGGCAAGACTGATATTCTCCGCGTTCTCCGCATAGATCATGTACTTTGTAAATCGTGGGGTATAAAGATAGGGAATCCGGGGTGTAATATCGGGATACTGCCGCATGTCACGGCTCCCCAACAGCGTGGCGCCAGCTTCAATATGCATAGTCACATTGCTTTTCAAAACAAGCGTCCCCGAAAGAAACGCGCCGCCTTGTAAATACACGGTTCCACCCCCCGACGCCGCGCAATCGTCAATCGCATGTTGGATAGCCGCCGTATCCAATGTCTCGCCATCCCCTTTGGCGCCATAATCACAGACGTTATATACACCATTAGTAACTATTGTTTGATCCGGAAGAGATGCGGAACCATCATCGGGAGCGGTTAAAATCATCATGCAGATAGCGACTAAGAAATCAGTCATACACACCGTCCTCACGTTAGCGTACCTCCAGGGATTATTGGGGTAGGATATTCGTAACAAACACAAAAACCGGATTCGTTTAAACCAATAGGATTATATGACGTAACGCCAACACCGTCAAACAGGGAGTAGAGTATTCCTCGAGTTGAGTCAAGAATAACAGAACTAGTGAGAATCGAGGAGGACTTTGATGGGGCGAATTTCTGGAACGGCATGCAGAGCAAATTCGGGGTGTCATTTCCTGTTTTTGATCGAGTCATTCTAACCGGGCGCATTACCGGATATCTGCTATGCCGATGCGATGACCTTTTTCTTATATTTAGTGCTGATTTACCAGCTGAACTTTATTTCTTGCCAACATACGTGTCGAGAAACTTGAATAATTCTTGCGTCGCCGGGTCGTCAGATTTGCCAAGATCGTTATTCAATCGGCTGTGGTTGCTGTCTCGTTTTCCGTACGCCTTTACCGGGATATCAGCCTCTTTCAGCACAGATTCCAGACGCAACGCTTGAGCGCGGGTGTCAGGATTGCCGGAAAAGTATAGGAGGAGGAACGGTGGAATGCCTTTGTTCTTTGCAACGTGTGTCACAGCGGAGAAGTCAACGTGTTTTTCCGGATCATTCCCAAACTTCTGCCGATGACCAAACGTAAACATCTTGCCACCATAGATAGCCTGCCGGTGTTCTGCTGTCATGATAATTTTTGGAATATCATACGTGTCGCCATCGACCGGCACGCATCCTTTTAGGACATCGAAAGAGACTCCTTCTTCCTTCAAGTAACGATCATCAATGCAGATCAACGCCGCGAGTTGAGCGCCGGCGGAATGACCTCCGACAAAAATACGCGTAGGATCGCCGCCATATTCGCTGATGTTCTTGTACGTCCAGCCAAGTGATTTGGCGACATCGCGGATCAATACGTCCATCTCTACGCTTGGTAAAAGGCGGTAATTCGTTGATACGAAGACAAATCCACGTTCAGTCAATACTTTGGGCTTCAGAGCGACATCGCTCTTGTCGCCGGTCTGCCATCCTCCACCGTGTATCCAAACATGACCGGCAAGCGGCTATCAACCGCTCTTTCGGGTGTGTAGATATCAAGAACTTGCCGTTCGTGGCCGTTCTCGACATAGGGGATGTCATACGTTGCCTTCTGCGCATTACTGATGTTACTGAGAATTAGAAATAGGAGTGCGAAAACAACGATAAGTTTCATGTTCATGGCAAAGAATCCTTGAGTCAAAGAATTGATCGACACGTTCCGGTTCGATTGTGGCAGTCCAATCCATCGGTATATATACGCATCGCTGAATGCCGACTGATACAATACCAATTATGACATCATCGGCTAAGCTTTGCAAGAAGTTTTCAATTATTTGGTTGAAATGTCAGGAAACAAGGGTTTATGCGATGGAGCGAAAGGACAGTTTTTCCCAAGGATTTCCAAGAGTTGAAATTAAAGATTGAAACCCTGGGCTACTTTTTTTTGTCCCGGAGGGACATTAGACAATAGCCCAGCCTTTTAA
>CAXXSM010000057.1:0-77487 GCA_963663405.2 bacterium
CAACGCGCGCGGCCGGATGTTCCATTGATCGCGGTCATCAGCAGGGACGGTCAGTGGATCGCTGCGACAGCCGCGGAACACTCAACCTCGATATGCAACAACGCCAACGCGTCTCATCGCTGTATTCATTCGCAGGGGAACATACCTTTGATCGTAGAAGGTCCCACTACGTTGCGAACGCGGATTTATCTTTTTGCTGGTGGATTGGACCAATTAAAAGAACGATACGAAAACGATGTGCAGGCGTGGCGTTCCTCCCCAGCGGTTCCGATTGGAGCCAACCAAGAATACATCCGGTATGGAATGGCGGATAAACTTCCCCGTTTTCGTGAAAGCAGAATCAATGAGATGGATTTCCCGCTTAGGTATGTTCCCAATGGCTCTCTTCCATTTGAGAAATGGCGCGAACGAGCCAGAGAGAAATATCTGGAGAGCTTATTGATCCCTCCACCCAAAGCGCCTTTTGAGCCCACTGTCGTCGCCATAGAAGATCGAGGATCTTACGAGGCCAGAAAGATTATATTCAATCTATCCTCATACAGCCGCGTCCTGGCATATCTTCTAATCCCGAAAGGAGAGGGCCCTTTCCCTGCAATCATCGCTTTGCATGATCATGGCGCTCATTTTTCGATTGGAAAAGAGAAGGTGATTCGTCCGTTCGCCGAATCCCAGGAACGGATGGAAGACGCAAAGAAATGGATTGACCAGTGTTATGGCGGGCGATTCTTTGGGGATGAACTCGCGAAGCGGGGGTATGTGGTTTTTGCTATGGACGCTTTGTTTTGGGGAGACCGAGGCAGGCTGGAAGGTGTTGAGTATGAGGCGCAGCAGGCGATGGCGGCCAATATGCTTCAATTGGGCATGTCGTGGGCTGGGACGATCGTTTGGGACGATATCCGAAGCGCGGAGTTTGTCGCTGGACTGCCGGAGGTGGATCCGGATCGGATCGGAGCGATGGGGCTTTCTATGGGAAGCAACCGGACCTGGCATCTGACCGCCGCTACGGATCTCGTTACAATCGGCGCTGCGATCTGTTGGATGGGAACCACTCCAGTTCTGATGGAACCGGGCAACAATCAGACGAAAGGATTTTCTGCCTTTTCCATGACCCATCCGGGATTGCGAAACACGCTGGACTATCCGGATGTGGCCTCTATCGCCTGTCCCAAACCGATGCTCTTTTATAATGGCGCTCAGGATAGATTATTTCCCTTATCTGGTGTCCGAGAGGCGTACAGCAAAATGCGCTCTGTTTGGAAAGCGCAAAATATGGATCATAAACTCGAAACGAAGATCTGGCCCGTCCCTCATGTATTTAATGTAGAGATGCAGAACGAAGCTTTCCGTTGGCTTGATCAATATTTAAATCCAAAAGAAAAGTAATTTTGTTTTCTCATGTATCCAAAAAGACACCTTGTTCTTGTAGTTTTCGAATTAATTCTTTCTTTTGCTTGGGATCTTTTATTCAGAAATGGTATCTGTAATCCTTTCGACTTTGTTTCTGCCAGAGGAAATCAAACGGCTGGCTGTTTCCGGATCGGGATAGCGGATAAGAATTACTGAATTCGTCTCGATTTCGAAGTTGTAAATTTGCAAGACATGATCGGAGAAAACCGAGTCACTTTTGAATTGTCTGATGACGGTATTCCTCCCAAGAAACGAGTGGTGGACTTTGTGTTTCTTGTCAATCCGATTCGAGACGAAATTTTAGTTACGAAAGGTGTCAAGGGAATTCAGAAGGTGGATATATTCCACTACAAAGATCTAGATCGGCTTGGATGGTTAAGTTATTATGAATTAATATCGGAATTCCTCCAGCGGCGCGTTGGTTGATGTAAACGGCTATGAAGTCACAGCCATAAAACCAGCCCCCGTTCCATTATACAAAATCATAACAATCCATTTCGATGGAGAGCGGGTAGACGAATTTACACACCTTTATGATTCCGAAGAAAGATTGTTCCCATTCGACTCGTATATCGGGGATATTTACGTGGCCGTGATGGATTTACATGGGTTGTGATTTATACATGATGTAGTGGTAAAAGGCCCTGCAAAACGATTCCCTTTCCAAACCTTCCCCCTTTTTGAAACCACCGATACTCTCTATGAACACGCAATGGCGCTTGCGGATTCATTCTACAGTTAGGATTGATTATGTGCGGGATTTGCGGGATTTTATATTTGGACCGGGAGCGGGCGGTTGATCCGTCTTTGTTGAAACGGATGACGGATGTGATTCAACATCGCGGGCCGGATGATGAAGGGCGTTTCATCAATAGTTCTGTAGGTCTTGGTTCCCGGCGTCTGTCTATCATAGGGCTTTCAGACGGTCACATGCCCCATGTCCACTGATGACGAATCCCTCTGGATCGCCTATAACGGCGAACTCTACAACCATCCCGAAATCAAAGATCGCCTTTCCGCCAAAGGGCATCAATATCGCACCCATTCAGACACCGAAAGTTTTCTCTATCTCTACCGCGAATACGGACTTGATTTCCTGCGGCATACGCGGGGAATGTTCGCCCTGGCGCTATGGGACCGGGAAAACCGGCGCCTGATTCTCGCCCGTGACCGGATCGGGATTAAACCGCTCTACTATCATTTTGATGGAAAAGCGCTGCGATTCGGCTCCGAACTGAAATCCATCCTCTGCGATCAAGAAGTTCCCCGCACAATCGATTACGAAGCGCTGAACCTCTATCTCGCCTACCTCGCCACTCCCGCCCCCTACACCATGTTCAGTGGAATCAAACAACTGCGCCCGGGCGAAATGCTCATCTGTGAAAACGGGACCATAAAGATAGAATCCTTCTGGAATCCGGAAGAGTCGATCCAACCCACCTCGATCAAAGATGCGGATTTGATGAAAGACGAATTGGCCCAGCGATTGAGAACCGTGGTGCAAGAACACCTTCTCTCAGACGTTCCATTGGGAGCGTTTCTATCGGGCGGTATCGATTCAAGTGTTCTCGTGGCATTGATGAGCGAACAAATCGGTCCGGATTTCAAGACCTTTTCGATCGGTTTCAAAGATCATCCCTTGTTTGACGAAACGCCCCACGCCCGCGTCATTGCGAAACGATTCGGGACCGATCACCACGAGCGTCTTCTCAATGCGAACGATCTTCTCGACGCGATCGAAGACATTACTTGGCAATTGGACGAACCACTAGCGGATTCGTCCTGCCTGCCGGTCTACTTTGTCTCCCAACTCGCGGCGGAGCATGGAAAGGTTGTTCTCTCCGGCGACGGCGCCGATGAAATCTTCGCAGGATACCGTAAATACCAGGGTGAATACTTCCGCCGCTATGTCAACTGGTTTCCCGATTCCTTGCTCCGGTCAACCGCTCATCTGGTTGAAAATCGAATCCCAGAAAGCCGCAGCGGCCCTTGGATGGACCGCCTGCGTCAGGTCAAGAAATTTTTCCGGGGAATAGATCCCGATCCATTCAACCGTCATCTAGGCTGGGCGATCTTATTCGAAGATAAAGAAAGATCCGGGCTGCTACGGGATGAAGTCCGCGAATCGATCGATTTTGGATTGACAAGGGATTATCGAAAGCGGCTATACGATGAACTGCCGCAGCTGGATGAGTTAACAAGAATGTTATGGGTGGATCTCCGGCATGGCCTTCCGGCGGATATGCTGATGAAGGTCGATCGCATGTCGATGCTTCATTCACTTGAAGTCCGCGTTCCATTTCTCGATCACACGTTGATTGAATATGCGTTCTCTCTGCCAAGTTTCGTAAAACTGCATGGCAAAACTACGAAATGGATTTTGAAAGAAACATTCAAAGACTTGCTCCCGATAGAAATCTTAAAGCGTAGAAAACATGGTTTTGATGTTCCCGTCGGAGAATGGTTCCGGAAGGAATTGAGAGAAGAAATCGAAGATGTCTGTTCGGAGTCTAATACGAACCGCCGGGGGCTTTTCGACCCCCGGCAGGTTCACCGAGTGATGAAACATCATCTAGAAGGGAAGAGAGACTACAACAACCAACTTTGGATACTCTTCAGCTTAGAACTCTGGCAGCGTAATTATCTGGATCGGCCTCCGGGTTCGATTCCATCCCGGCCCTCATCAACGGGATCGCTTTGATAATCCCCAACCGGGTTAGATTCCCGCCTTTCGAATGTTTTTCTTCTTCCGTTGTATAGAGTACTTTTGCGCGAATCCGGTCTTTCGGCCGAAGGGTGTTTTGATTAAAGATTTCTTTGTTCACTCCCCGCCGCTTAAACCATAAAAATCCATCATAACTGTGATGCCGGAATGTAAAGCTGTTTCCTGTATAGGAAAGGCTGACCAACTCAACTTCAATCACATCACCGGGAGATACACGTGGTTCGACATAGATAATCGGCTCGGATGAGTCTCCGGCGGTTAAAGCGAATCCTGGGATATTTGTAATTTTAAGTTTTAAGTGATCGCCGATCTGCGCGTTCGCCACTTGTTTGATAAAACACCGGCAGCGCCGGGCTAGCGTGTCACGAATATAGAAACCAGGATTCCCTTTTAATAAATCCTGTCCGCTGGAACTGGATCGCCGTTTATCGACAAGAAACGAAACGGTTGCGTTCAAAAACGTATTAATTGTTACATCGTCTGGATCCAAGTACTCCATATTATTGTTGGCAAGGATATCATTCACTTCGTCACAAATCGAATGGGTTGGACATTTATCCGCGGGATGATCGTGATGAAGAAGAATTTCATGAGCGATATCGTGTACGATCTTATGCTCACCGAAATCATTAGCGTTCCGCAATCGTTCGATCCACTGATTTTCTTTTTGCCTGCTCCAATCGTCCTCCACCTGGACTTGTGAGACTAGATATTTGAAATTCTCCGGACTGAGAATGGCTTCAAAACAGTCTTGATACCGGTTGAAATTCTTTTGCGCCAGCAGAATAGAGCCTGCTTCACTCTGTTCTAACACTCGTTCGACATAGAAGAGAGCAATCTGGTGTTCCCGTTCGGGAGTATGTACATTTTCGAGTATTTTCGCCACGGATTTCGACTCCCATCTTTCGATTTCCCCTTCAACTAGAGAGTGTATCGGACTCTTGGATGACTGTAAAAAAGGTTTTGTAAAAACTTGTCAATAGAACGGATTTTTTGAGAAAATAAACCGTTTTTTAACGATTTTTTTCGAAACAATCTCTGGGCACATTTTTGAATACAATCGAATTTATATGAAAAATGACTTTCTTCGGTTTTCTCGTTCGTGATTTCTATCTCAACTCATTTTCATTTACAGGTTGAGATCTCAAGTCATGATGGTTCATGTAAATATTCGAAAGAATGATAGAATTGACACTCTTCCTTTGCATTCCTTATCCATCGTTACCGAGACGCTGACAGATTCCATTCTGTTTTTCATTTTTTAACATTTTTACTAAATTAACAGTAAAATATTTGACATAAAAAAGAAAAATACTTGCGCAATGAAAGTTTTCTCTGTTTAATTACCTACGAAAAAAGAGGTATAATGTAAAGATAACAGCAACAGTACTGTCTCTAGTAAGGATGTTTTTTTGAATCAACCCGTGTATTCTTAAAAATCAATCCATTGACAGAGACGGCTGAATGGAATCCCTCATGATGAATGAAGCTGAGTTTAACACGGAAGAACTCGCGGCTTATCTCGAACAATCAATGGATATTGATGATCTCCAGGAAGATTGAAAACGAGATTAATAAGCAAAGCGGTAGTAAAGGGGAGGCGCAAGGCGGAACAAAAACCGAGATTATTAACCGCATCATGAAAAAACTCGACCGGGGTGAATATGTTCAAGAGGTCATGAGGGATGTGGTTTTTTGGCGCGGGTTAAAGATTCCTGGAATGAATTTGTACAAAAAGATGAGCCGGCGCTCGAAGGCGCGGAGATTATTAAAGCAAAGAAAAAAGAAACTGTATGAACTTTTAGACAACATGGACCAGCACGTCGAGGGTAAGAATATGCAAGACGTCACCTCGATGTTCACATCCCTGTTGGATATTCAAAACCAGTTATGTCTCCAAAAAACGGATGGAATTATCACCGTCCCGTGTCCGGCTTTATCACTTTTTCACCCCCCCTGGATTCAAGGGCTCGATCCGACCCGAATTGAAACAGGAAATCAGCCTGATTTTCACGCCGGAAGAGATCAATGCGATGCGGGCGAAATTAATGGACATGAAAATGACGGATCCTCTTCGTCCTTTTTTTACTTCAATCCTCGATCAGGCTTATGATATGGGCGCAGTATAATGAGATGACCGGTCATCTCCTCCTCGAAATATCCCGGTATTTTCTGAATAAATTAAAAGACAGCGGTTACGAGCAATCCTCAAAATACGTCGAATTCAAGGGACGGCACGAGCGGTCTAAATTTTCACTGATGAAAGCGATCGATGAATTACGGGAGATGGAACAAACCATCGATAACCATATCCGCAAACGACCCGTTTTAGTGGAACTCCCCAAATTTTTACGGGAACTCATCCATATAAAATTAGGAATCATCCCTGCGACGAAAACGCCGCAGGTTGTGAAGAACATTCAATCCTGTGTGGGAGAATACACACGGGCGCGCAGCGCAGTGGGCGTTTGATTTTAACCGTCTTCCTTCCTACCATCACGGAGTGCAGCTGCGTCAAAGTGTGATACTCAACCTGCATAAAGACGTGTTGAAATATACAGGAGAGATGTTTGAAAATGAATTTAATTCCGTTCGAAGCGAACTCGCAAGATTAACAGAGGAAATCAAAGCCAACTCGGAAACGCTCAAAGAAGGAACCCCTGAATACGAAGAGATGATGAAGAGAAAAGGGGAGATCCAGAAACGAATTGAGAATCACCGCCGTAGACTCGACGTTGTAAAAACGCAGGAGAATCTTGTTGAAGTCCAACATACGATGATCCGGCAAGCGAATCAACGGTATCAGAAGAACGAAACCAACGCGAAAACGAATCGAAGAAGAACTCAACGCTCATGCGACAGTCGATATGGAAAAAGTCCGGAAAGTGATTTTGGAACCGGAGAAAAAGAAAGGAAGCAGCCGCATGGTCATGGGGCGCCAAACGGCGATAGCGCGTCATACCGCAACCAAAGAATGATCAGGGGAGAAGAAATTTTCCGTTATATCGGTCGAAATCCGCCAGCGTCAATTTATGAATCGGCACTAGATCTTCTGGGACTTGGGAGCGGGAAAAAAAGCGTAATTCGGAACCTTCCACACCATCCGGCCGGGGTACACCGCTCCATTCACGAACAATGAAAGCGACCGAGAATGGCTGCACTTGATCTCCATTTGGATATGTGAATTGCTGCTTTGCGCCGGAGTACAACGCCATTGGTTCAGCATGATGAATATCTAGCGTGGTTTCCTCTTTGACTTCACGCTGGATCGCTTCCAACGCCGTTTCTCCCAGTTCCACCCCCCCGGCAATAATTCCCCACAGATTCATATCCGTCCGTTTTTGAAGAAGGATTTCTTCTTTTTCATTTAGAATAATGGCTCGGACACCGGGCAAAAAAATCCGCCGTGTACCAACAAATTTTCTCATCATTTGTATATAATTAGCCATTGTTTAGCCTATTCGGTGGAAGACTGAAGGCGGAAGGTTTTTGGCCTTCGGCCAATGAAAGTACGGAAGGTGAGACGGGAGGTAGTTTACTCTACTTAGCGGATTCGATAAAGGTACAAGGATATTTTTAATACAAGGTCCATTCGGTGACGGCGGTTGGTTCGACGGTTTCCACTTTGACATAGGCGACATTGGCCAGACCCGACCATGTGCCGATCCGTACTCCGCCAATCGAGAGTTTTTCTTCTGCCGGGGTGTCGGGATCGGGTTCTTCCGGTTCGACGGGAATATGTTCCGCCTCCAGCTGCCAATCCGGTTCATCCTCTCCGTATTCCCAGACTTTTGCGCGTACCGTCACATCGCCCACCGCTTCGATGATCATCCAATACCAGACGTTTCTCACCGGCCTGGGCACTTCATCCCGTGTAGTTGTGTCGCAGAACTACAGTTCCCGACGGAAGCCGGGCGAAGAGGTGAAACGAAGTCGGCCCCTCATCCGGAACCACATCGGCGGCGTTATTGTCATCCCCATCGTATTCCACTTCATAACAATACTCTGGGACTTCCAACAGATCGGGATCGTAATTCATACAGCGGATACCGACATGGAAATCTCCATCGTTATCGGCTCCCTCTACCAGCCGGTCCACGAACAGCACTGTCACGCGATAATCCCCCAGTCCATACGTCTCTTCACGCAACAGGCCGATGTGAGTGGTCCCTCCCGAATCGCCCCCCAGAACCAAGACACCGGGGGCCATATTCTGGAACGTCATCCGCCTCTTCGACCCAGATTAGATCCGCCGCGACTTCCCACTGCCAATTCACCGGATCCATTCCATCCACATTCGCGCCCATAAAATCATCTTCAAACACCAATTCACCATACGTCATGGAACTCGCGCCGAGAAAAACAGCTAACGGCAAAATACTTAATAACAGTCTTTTCATCGGTTTTTTCTCCTTTTCCCAATCAAAATCTCACATGAAATCAATCGATTATTCCATACGATTCTTGAATAATCAATGGTGGAATTCATCAAATTTTTTATGTGAGAAAAGGATTGAAAAGCGTGAGGTAATAATCCATTCAACTAACGCGGTTTGATCTCTTTGGAGTGAAATTGTTTTTCAAAGAAGGATGGAATAAATACAATCGACCAGGCAACAACGAATAGGACACCGGGGATGGATAAGTATATGAAACCCCATCCCTTCGGGAAATGACCGGATTGAGAGTATTCGATCAAAAAAAAAGAGAATAATACCTCCGATTGTCATGGCTCCGCCGATCTCTTCCCTGCGCCAACCGATTAAATAACCGGAAAGGGTAATTATCATCACTAAAGACTGCGCGGAGGGAATCGTACCCCCAATTAAAAAAACGCAATCCCCCTTCTCCTATAAAAATTGCGGCGAGTAATAAAAAAATAGCAAGTCCTAAAATCCGGGCGGACCAGATGAGAAGGATAACCAGATATTTGATCCAATGATTGCGTAAACTGTAAGATAAACGTGGGATCAGCAAATATTGGAGGAGTGATTTGAGTTGGAACAGGTCGCGAGCTTCCCGCGCGCGTTTGATAAGAACGTAAATCGCAATAACAATACCACCGATGAAACCTGTGATATACGCGGCGGAATGCGCCCATAGATCTGTCAGAAAAGCCGTGTGTTTGTCCAGTGGAACACGGGACGCCATTGGATTAAAGAGATATATGTATCCATTCTCCGCTAGAGAACGCCCCACCCAACCAGCGAGGATCGAAACAACGCCTGTGATGAATGGCAGAATAATAATCGGACGAATCAATGACCGAACCGGGAGTTTGGGCCAAGGCCCATACCGCGCTGCAAGCGATAGGATGACACCCAGAATCAATCCCACCCACCATGTCGCGACAATCCCCCAGCCAAGCGCGATCAATGAGGGTGACTCGGTTGGAAAGATCCGTGGATGGCCGATGGTGAAATATTCCAGACAGATTCGGACTGTGAGCTGATCGTGGATGATTCCATACATCACAGCGGAGAGTATACAAAAGGAGATGATTATAAATGGTTTCATGGTAAACTGTTTACATATAAAATATTTACATATAGTTTCTCCGATTTGGTCTGGATTGCAAAGAGGTATGGGAATATATAATTGTTATGGATGCTACTTTGGGGATAAAAAAAACACCGTATCAATTCATCTTTAGTAATGAAACAATTTTCATCCATCAGCGCCGGTGGCTTGAAAATATAGGGTAACTGGTTAATGAAATCTCCAGTTTTGAACCGCCGTAGTTTGAGAAAAAACGATCCTGAATCCGAGATAGGCGTTTGTCAGCGTGGGCGTATTGGCGTCACGGTACGCCGAGCGGCATCTCCATGACATATCCCATACGCTGCCACCGCGTGTTACGCGGCTGATATGGGGATGATTCTCGCCTGTTGGATCTTCAACGGGGACGGATGGATAGTACCGGTAGTACCAATCGTGACACCACTCCTCCACGTTTCCATGCATGTCATACAATCCCCAAGAATTCGGAAGCAGTAAACCCACGCTCTCGGCGCCGTCGGGTGGATTGTCACTCCCACAATACCACATATGCTGATTGTGTGAATCGCAGGTCGTATAGCACAAACCATCTTCCGTGCAGTCCAGCACGTCTCCATGCGCAAAGCGCGTCGTTGTGCCCGCACGGCAGGCGTATTCCCACTCCGCCTCTGTGGGCAGCCGGAAACCGTCCGCGTCCAGATTCACGGTCCAATCTGATTCATCATAGGCGGATGTCCGATTCATTTCCGCGCTCAACCGGTTGCAATATGCGGCGCAATCCAACCAGCTAACTGAGTTTACCGGATGATTGGGGACGTGTTCAAAATGGGAAGGATTGTTACCCATCACGGCCTCCCATTGCGCTTGTGTCACTTCGTATTTCCCCATATAAAAATCTCTTGTGATTGTGACCTGACATTGAGGTCCTTCATTGTCTTCTCTCTTCTGTTCTGTTGGAGGAGAGCCGATCATAAATGTCCCGCCCCGTATTAAGACCATATTCAGTGGGACGGCTCTGGGAAGGATGAATTCAATTTCCCCATTTGTGGCTTTGGAATTGTCTCCAAGGGTGACGATGTTCTGCGCCATGCAGGGTGAAACGAAGAGTAACATGGAGATGATGAAAGTGTTATTCATGGCAACCTCCATTCGATTTGATGTCCTTATTTTAAACGGAATTTTTACAGGGGGGGATAGGATTTATTAGGATTTCATTGGAATAAGAGTATCGGCTAGATATCAAAAAAGATTCGTTATTGTTATTCCTGCGCCGCTCTTTTCATCTCCGCATGAAAGGCTTCGCGGTGAGTTTTACCACTTTCGGCGTAGTGGGTGATTCCTTCGCGTTGGGTGATTTCGGTGAACTTTTTGTAGGTTAAATCGCGTATGGACT
This sequence comes from bacterium, assembly GCA_963663405.2. Taxonomy (GTDB): domain Bacteria; phylum Hinthialibacterota; class Hinthialibacteria; order Hinthialibacterales; family Hinthialibacteraceae. Next base: position 11,025 of record CAXXSM010000057.1, read on the forward strand.
CGTTCGGGAAGCGTTTGCATTTTAGATAGAGCAGGGGCAGACGGGCCACTTCAACGCGTTTTTTGATATCCTCGTTATTCGCCACGATTTCGGCTTTGTCAAAAATCAAATCGGCCTGATGGATGAACTCCTCGGAAAATAGAGGATCGTCAGGTTGGAGACCGAGATGGATGTGTGTGTCCGGGGTGAGTTGGTTGTGAAGCAAATCGAAATACTGGCGGATGTATTGCCCGCTTCGTCCGTAATAGCCATACATGAAATCATCGATCACCGCTTCAGTGTCACAATCTGGATTCCATAGAAGTTTAGCGAGTAGGTACATACGCAGTTCGGCGAATTCACCGCCCCGGCTTTGGTAGGCGGCCTGTTCCATAATGCCGATCGCGTTGTATTTACGGAAAAATTGCAGATTCGGCTGCAATACGCGGAAATTCGGGTAAGGCATGACGTAGTGTGAGAAATTGACAACGTAATCCCAAATATAGAGATGCGGCGCGATAGCGGCCCAGCCTTGGATATCTTTCACGAACGATTCATTCTCCGGACAATGTATGAAATCATGCGCGAAACAACATTCAATGCTGCACAGGCGGATCACGACATTCTTGCGTGGGCGAAGCGTTTTACACGGTTTTCGTGTATATTGATATGCGAGCGTTCCGATGAATTTGTCAGGAAATTCCTTCTCGACCGCTTCCGCGACTTGGTTGACGAACCAGATAACCGGTCCTGATTCGCTTTCTTCGCGTTTCGCGATAGCTTGACAGCGGGGGCATTGGCAGGGGTTGGCCCAATCATTTTGGGAAACCGAGTAAATCAAGTATTCGGGACTTTCGCGCATGCGTTTCTTGATACGTTCGGTGATGATTCGCAGCACGTCCGGATTTGTGAGACAGAGTTGGGCGCGGTTATGAACGCGCTTGCCATCGATTAGGCTGTAGTATTCGGGATGTTCGTCGAAGAATTCCGATGGGGGCATTAGGGGATAAAAGGTATGAACGGCCCAATAGCACTCCAAGCCACCCGGTTGTTCGCGATAGTTCATCGCTCCGTTCACCCGGTTTCTCGCCGCCCAGATCGGTTCAAAGGCTTCGTAATAAAAATCATTGCGCACCCGGATTCCCGGTGATTCGGTGTGATGGAGATCGTGATATGAGTACGAATCTCGTTTAGGGATGACGGAAACGCTGGGCGTATACCAGCGGCAGCCGAATTCGTTTTCCAAGAAAGACATCACTCCATAGATCGTTCCACGCAGGCATCCCCCATAGATGACAATCGAAGCGCCTGTGTTGAAATACTGAAACGATTCATCCATATCGGCAGGCGCCGTTGTCTCATTCCCCAAAATCTCTTTTGTATGACTATTGAATCCAACGATAATCTCCTTGGATTGACGAGGTGTGGAATCGTTCCGGATAGGAAATTCCGCTCCACTGATTTCTTTGAGCCAACGTTGTAATTCTTTGACGGCCCATTGTTCGGACTCTGGGGCGTCTTCTCCAATGATGATGGAATAATCCGTTGCGCCATTTTGGAAGAGAGTGTAATCGATACGCCGGCCGATGGAGAATGGGATGGAGAGTTGATGTTCGGTGCTGTCTATCATCGTAACGGTGAGTTGAAGGTTGTATTCGCCATAGGTGTTGGATTCAATCTCGATTGGGATTTCCTTAGTTCCAGTCCATTTCTTTTTCCATATTGGCATATCAAGATCGCGGGTGGAGAAGGCTTCGATTTGCGCTTCTTTCACGATTTTTCCGATAAGCGCTTCCGAGCCCGTAAATCGAAGTGTGGCGTTTCCTTCTTTATCATTGATGACGCGGAAAAGAGTTTGGTCTTTGTTCAAGTACTTTTTGTCATATGGAAGCAGGCGGCAAGAGAAAGCCCAAATGTTTTCCGTCTCCGCGATTTTTAGCAAAAGCGTGTTGCGGCCTTTGCGTAAGACGACGGGGATTGTGTCGTCATCCAAGCGCAATCCCCGGCTGACTGGGAGATCGAGAATCTCCTCTCCATTCAACCAGACTCGCGCGCCGTCATTGCTGCCTAGCGCTAAGATACAGGGGCGTTCGGATGAGGATTGAATCTCGCAATAGGCGTAGGCGAGAACGAAGGGATCTTGGGAGACCGCTTGGTCCAGATAAATTGCATTACTATCAGATTCGTATTCAATCCAGTCATCGTCAATGCGGGGATTTATCTCTCCACCGTGATTTTTAAGATAATCGATATAGAAACCCGATTGATTCCGGTCCAATTTTTCATACGTTTCCTGTGGATTGGGGAATGGGCCGCAGAGGAGCCAGCTACGGAAGTAGGTGGAAGATGGTTCGCCATCGTATATTGGCGTTCCAGCGGCTGTGCTGAGGGCGAATGTTATTAACATCAAGTGTAGGAGATAGATCTTTTTCATTGGGGTGTCCTTTCAACACGATTTTGTTTGGAAAGGATAGTATAGAGCTCGTTGGGATTTGTTTTTAGATTGGGGGAGGGTGTTTTTGTCTGAACCTTGATTGTCAGGATTGAAGGATGGCCAGGATATTTTTGGAAGAATTACCGGATGGAGACTTGTTTTGAATCTTCCCGGAGAACCTCTACAAAGTTGAGGAGAGGCGCTTCTTCTGGTCTCGGTGAATCCTTTTTGGGGATTAATTCAAGAGTGAGATCGTCTTTGACTTGTATGTTGTTGAATTCTTTGATAATGGCTTTGTTGTTCGTTCCAGCGATTTGGTGGATATCGCAATTCGTTTGCACGATATCATCTTGGATTTTTATATCAAAAATACGCTGTCCTGGTTTGTCGCCGGGCATGGCTTTGAATCCCAGGCGGACAGTGTAGGCTTTGGGGGCTTCTTCAGCGTTGTTATCAAGAAGCGGGAGTTTGCAGCGCAGCAATCCAAGACACCCGGAGGCGAAGAGCCAGGGTTTATCCGTTCCATCGATTGTTACGCCTTTAAAATCATTACGGTAATAGCCCATACCGGATAGGGTTTTGTCAAATAGATTGAACTTGACTCCATAATTGGGGAAATGTGTGTAGGACCGGGTGTTGGGACTGGGATAGCTGAACCAGACGGTTCCTTCGTCATCCTTCATATCCGCGGCGGCGCCAAGATTAAGGGCGAGATGCTTGACGGGCCGCAATTCGCCGGGAGTGACAAAGACGGTCCAGGGCTGATGCCGGTCGGATTTGCGGATCATCGCCAACGAGCAGCGGATTGGATAGGAGCATGTGCATCCCGCCGCCGCTTCTTGAGAGAGAAGCACGCCGCAGGCGGGGATGACGCTAATCGCGCAGCCGGGACGATAACCGCCGAAGAGGGTGACGCCACGATCTTTTTCCAGATCGTAAAATGCGGTGCAGGCCGAACGGTAAAAGAGACCGTTCGAAGAAGCGGCGGTGATCCCGCACGTATGGCCGGGGCGTAAGAATTCCCACGGGACCGGTTCGCCGGTGACGGGATGGGCGCGGGTGATGGTTTCTCCTGTGTATAAATCACAGGCGCGTGGTTCGAGGATAATCTGATCCCCGACGATGACCGGCCGTGTGCGGTAATTCAGGGCGCGGGACCAGCGGAGATTACCCGAATCGGCGTCGAGGGCTGTGATGCGGCGCCATTTCAAGCCGCCTTCACGGAAGCGCCATGCGTCGTGGTTGCCGTGATTGCCGAAGAAGAAGAGAAGTCCGTCCTTGTACGCGGCTCCCATCCGGTCACCACAGCAACCGGTGAGATCGTATGGTTTTTCCCACAATTTGTCTCCTGTGCGAGCGTCAATCGCAGTAACAATTCGGATATCGGCGTCATCGTAGGTAAGTCCGCCATCGGGAACTTTCTCTTGATAGAGTTCGGCTTCTAAAGAATCAATTAAATAAGTAAGTTGCGTTTTGTTGAACGCTTTCCCGGACGCGAGTTTATCGGCGTATTCTTTCTTCATGGCTCGCAATTCTTCGAGAACGCCTTCCCGTTCTTTATAGGAGCCTTCTTTGATGAGGCGGCGTTTATTTTCAAGCGCTTGGTTTCTTTGGGATTTTGACACGGCGGCGTCCGCGAAAAAGATTTTTCCATCGCCGTAGGCGATTGTGATATTGGCGATCTTCTCTCCATCCAACGTCCACCGGATTTCGCCAGTTTCCGTATCCATAGCGAAGATTTGATCGCAGATCATAAGACTGTCTGTCACAGCGTTTTTCTGTGTAAACTCTCCACCAACGCCGAAGGATGTCATCATCCGGTATAAGGCGCCCGATCTCTGGGCGGCCATTTGCACGTCTTTCGCCGTGGGGTATTGTTTTTTGTAGGCTTCATAAAAACCTTTGTATTCCTCTGGTATCTCATCGATTGTTTTCCATTCCCCATTTTCAATAAACGCTTTGACCAGCGCGCCGTATTCTTCGTTCATCGCTTTCGCGGCAGAACCATAGAGGACACCGTCCACAACGGATAAATAGCCCCAGCGCCGCTTGATTCCATCGGACGAGGGGGGAATTTTATATATTCGTATGGTTTCGCCTGTCGCTGGGTCTAAGCGATAGCATTGATCGAAGGCGGCGGTGTATAAGCCATTTTCCGTGATGACAAGGTTGCCGCTGTCGGCTTTGATCTTGACGCGTACCGCGCCGGGGATTTCTCGTTTCCAGATCAAAGTTCCGTTGAAAGCGTCGGCGCACATAATAAGTTCTTCGCCTTCCATAAAGAGGCGTCCATTCATGGCGACGGGGCTTTGGGCTCTAGCGTGCCGTTCAACCATCCCTAGAGGTCCGGGTTCGCCGAACCAGAGCATGCCCAATGGACCGTTGACACGTTCATCCATGGAACAGGCGGTGTTTTCGGGATCGCAGTACTGTTGTCTCCACGATCCAGCGCCCGGCAATTCTCCACGAACGTATTTTCTCCATACCCGTTCGCCGTTTTCATGCGAGCAGAGGCAAACCGTTCCACCCCACGGGCGGAGAAGACGATAGCTATTATCTCGATTCATTGTTGGCTCATTGGGAAAAAGCATGGCGTCGGATACGATTAAATTGGCGAAATAATCTGGAAGTGTTTCGAATTCCCACGGTTCGACGACAATGCGTGAACCATAGAAACCGGCGGATTCGAGATAGTTCCGCGCCGTTTCCCGTTTGACGGGATCTTTTTCGAGACCGATAATTTGAAGATTCGTCCGTTTGGCGAGTTCATACGCGAGGCGCCCTTCACCGCAATCGAGAACGAGGCAGTATCCCTTTGTGATACCACTGTCCGAAAGGATTTGTTCCGCGGCTTGTTGATAGATTGGCGCGCGTTCGTCATTTGGATAGGGATTCGTGTTTACAATAGGTTTAATTTCTTTGGCGGCGTCTGTTTTTGTGTCTCCGTAGCAATAGATTTGACCTTGGTCACTACTCACAATAAGGCGGTTATTGGAGACAGCCATTCCAGCAGCCTTGCCTTGGATATCACTTTTCCAGAATTCTTTCCCTGTCACCTTGTCTAATCCAATGACTTTCCCTTCGGCGCCGATGAAGACACTATCGCCCGCCAGGATCAGTGAACAAAAGTTTTCACCAGCATAGTTCCAGAGAAGAGTGGAATTTTTTACACGCTGTTGTTCCGCGTCGACTTGATTGATTTTCAGAGTTAATTCCTGGACTCGTTCGTTGATTACCTTCTTGGCGCTCTCATCGGCGGAACGGAGATTTCTACTTTGAGTGGAAAGTTCGCTCGCAAGCGTATTCTGTTCATTCGAAAGTTCATCGTATCGTTCCACCGCTTCGGCGTAGGCTTTCCGATTAATCGCAACGGCGCCGTTTCGGTTTAATATGTAGGAGACCTCGCGCGTGACGATTAAGTCGACGCCGGGAAACATGGCGAAGACATTCTGGCGGCGGGCGCCGGTTTTGGCGTCGTAAGCGGCTTTGTGGGGAACACCTGAATAATCGACGCCGGCGATCAATCGATCTTCATCCAGCAAAGCCCAAACACCACCGCGTTTCGCGCCAGGGGAAGCGAAAAAGAGAAAACGCCCGGTACGGCGATCGAAGGCGGCGGGCATCGCGCGGCTGGAGGGAACATATAACACGTCGTTGGAAGCGAGCATGTAACCATGTGGAGAGATGCCGCCAAATTCCAATTCATGGGCGCTGTCGCCGATTGTGTCGTTTATCCATACTTCCTCACCATCATCGGCCCGCAGCGCGCAGATGTACAATCCTTCATAAGGGAAGACGCCCGCTGCGAAGTAGACAATACCATCATCGACCAATACGTTTGTTCTAACGGGCCAGAGTGAGATCATTCGTCCATTGCCGATGACTTTTTCTTCGCTGGGAGCGGCTCGATATTTCCAGATCAGAGAACCGTCTTCATCGTCGAGACAGTAGACGAAACCGTCATCGGACCCGGCGAAAATCTTGTTTTCATAAACGGTAGGCGCGAAACGGACCGGGCCCTGTGTAGCGAATGTCCAGCGGACTTCACCACTGGCCGCATCGAGCGCGTAGATTTTATTCGTCACGCAGGAGCCAAAAAAAACACGGTCTCCGGCGATGACGGTGTGATACGCGTTATCGACGTGGGTGCGGGGTAGTTCCTCCGACGGCATCGGCCAGGCGGGTTTTGGAGGATGGACTGGTATATATGTCCATTGGGGATAGAGTAGACGGTTGATGGAATCATGGGAGATTCCGCTTCGGGTATTGTCCGCTCTATACGTTGTCCAATCCGCAGCGATCCCGGTGATACAATGTACCCACAATAAGAGGAAACAGAAAAGAACAGTGGATACTCTAACAATCCATTTCGTTTTTGTTTTTGCATTACGCCATTCCCGATTCACAGTTACACTCCTTTTACAAAGAATTAGAACACTATATGCATTACATTTAATTCATTGATTGCTTTCATTCCTTTAAATCTGGTAAGATAAAACGATCGTAAGGAATGCTCTACCTGAATGGAGAGGATACCCAGGATTTGAATGATCATTTTGGAATCGTTGTATTTATTTTTTATTCACGGACGAGACGCCCGCGTTCCATTGACGGGATACCCGCGTTCTAAAAGAGTTTTAAAACGTTGAGCTCCAACCCGCTTTGTAATACTGTTCAAAATATTCCGTTCCCCCGCCTTTGCGGAATTCCCAAATATACCATAAATCGCCATTGCTGACGACGCCGTTGGTGGGATGGTACGTGGCGGGGCCTTGGCTGCGGTGCCAATCGCCGCTGTCGCCGTCTGGACCCGTCGCGCAAAGCAAACCCCATCCACCATTCGCATTCGAACAATCATAATCTTCGTAGGAGTAGAACAAGCCATTCGCGAAGGGATCAATGGGGATGGAGGTGAGATAGGCGATGGGAGTAGTGAGAGGGCGGTAGATCTGCCCATTGAACCGCATTGTTCCCTGTCCGGCGACCATAACGATATTCGCTTGTTCAGCGGTCTTTCCAAAATAATCCCCATCCATGCAGCATTCTTCTGTACCATCGCAGTCGTTTCCATCGATCAGCCAGATATTTCTATCGAGGTGAAGCATTTCAGTAGCGTTCAATATCGTACGCATATCGGCTTGCGAGCGTGCGATTCTTGCGCGGATTTGAGCGTTGAGAAAATTGGGGACAGCGATCGCCGCCAGGATGCCAATGATAGCGACCACGATGAGAAGTTCGATCAGAGTGAAGCCTTTGCGCTGAATCATTGCACTCAGTTCCTTTCTAGTACCGATTCAAGAAAATTCTTCTCTATGTAGATTACAGCCATATTTTCAATTTCGCAATTCTACTTTGTTTTTATTAGTAGGGTATTAAACTCATGGCTGAAGATTATTAGGTTTTTCTTTACTCATCGGCCATTAGCGGATGGTTAAAATAATCGTCCATCTTTTTGAAGTGTCATTTGATTATCCTCCAGTTCAAGGGATATCACACACTCAGCTTTCTTCCCACTCAACGAGAAGCCAATTTTATTAAAGCCTTCATAATGAGAGGTATTACTGCTTGAATGACATCCAGAGCGGTTTCATTCATGGGGAAGGGGATCCTATGATATAACATTAATATTTATAATCGTTTATCGGTTGTCTGATTGATGATTGAACTCTGCGCAAGACCTTTGATGATAGATGGCGCCGGAAGAAAAAATTTTTCCAATCAGTGGATATTGTGAAGGGCCTGGAATACGAAAGGAACGGAGGAGAATGCGAAAGTTCGTATCAGTTGTGAGTTTTATGGTCTTTGTAGTGACGTATGGGACGGTCTATGCAGGTGATGTTGAACGACTCGCGCTTTGGCCGGAGATGGAGGCATGGCTGGAAGGCGAAGGCCAGGGATTTATCGTGCCCACCATTGAAACAACGGATTGGATTGGCTTTGTCAGTGAAGGAAACCGGATTCGTGGACTCGACACGGGCCACAGTTTCCGTTATGTGTTTGACCGTCAGGGGACGTTTTACTTAGGCGTGATTCTAATCGATGATCCCGATGGCGTTGAAAGCCTCAAGGTGTCTTTCAAGGGACGCGAAATCGGCATCATTTACGGTAAAGATGACAATGGCAAGGCTCTCTACAGTTTCTCTGAACCTCTAACAGTAAAACCGGGCGACGCGCTCGATTTTGTCTGCCTCACCCCGGTGGGCTGTTACCGAATCTATGACCTGGTCTTTGCGAAACAGCCCATTTTACCGCCCAGGCCGGAATTTAGATTCATTGAAACCTGGTGTACAACGCCGGGGAATATAGATATCTGCTGGACAACAACCGGTATTGTGAAAACAGGGCGCTTGGAATATGAGAGCGCAGAAATCAGATTTCAATCCGCCGTGTCACAGGCCGAAGGACGAAATCACCGAATTCGGCTAACGGGGTTGGATACCTCTGTGGAATATACAGGCCGGATCATAACGGATTGGCAGGGAAAGGAATTTACCTCGAAGCCGTTCTCGTTCCGGGCGGCGCCCAAGAAACTGGCTTCATCCCAGCCATGCTCGATTGATCTCATGATAGAAGAGCCGGCAGAGACCAAACGCCGCGCATGGCCCGTCACGATTGGTGTGCCTTTTTCGCGTGGGAAACTCGCGCAAGTAGAGGATTTACGCTTGTCAGATCCACAGGGTAAACCAGTCACTCTCCAAGCGTCAACCGTGTCAATTTGGGATGATGGAAGCCTTAAATGGGTCACATTGGATTTCTTGGCGGATAGCGGTATTGACGCATACCGCTTGGAAGCAAAACCTCATGAAGCAACGCGCAACGAGAGTACGTCTAAACTTCTCACGATCGCCGAATCGAATGAAGGATGGGATCTGTCAGCCAACGCTTTATGTTTTACAATCGCAAAGAAGGGAACAACATTCTTCGGGCAGTATGGATTCGATAAAAACCAAAATGGGGTGATTGAATCGGAGGAAATGATATCAGGCGCCTCCTCATCAGGACTCATGTTGGAAACGGGAGAGAGACAAATCCTGACCTGCGCGGCGCCAGAGGCTGTCAATGTAAGGGAGAATGGACCTGTTCGGGCAATGGTAGAGAGCGCCGGTGTGATGCAAGACTCAAACAGAGAACATGAATGGCGCTATCTGATTCGGTTTACATTCTGGCGGGGAATATCGGGTATGGCGGTCAACGTGACTTTGTGGAACGGAGAGGGAAAAACCTGCGTTCCGGAAGATCCGGCGCTTATCAGTCAATGTGCCCTTGGCTGATGATCTTGGCCTTAAGGGATCGTTTCAAGGCGAAAAACTCGCCAAGGTCACAAAAGATGTTTCGATGCGTCTTTTCCAAGATCAAGACCGCCACTATATACAATCCATCGGCGCGGAAGAAAAAGAAGGTGAACGGGCCAGGGGATTTGTGTCAATGAGCCAAAGTTCAGGGCTGATGTCTCTGCTTTTCCGTGATTTCTGGCAAACGTATCCCAGCGCGTTGGAACTCAATACAACGGGATTGCGCGTGGATTTGCTGCCCGCTTTAGAGCCGGGCGCCTATACCGTAGAGAACGCCAATGGATGGTTCCATCGTCTATACGCATGGTTTGATGAAGGCTGCTATCTCATGCGCGCCGGACAAACCACGCAACATGAGTTTTATCTCTGGTTTGACCGCGACAACGACATTCAAAAGGCGGTCCGGCAGGCGGAGTGGTTCTCGCAACCGTTGCTGGCGCAGGCTTCACCCGAATATCTTTGTACGACAGGGGTTTTGGGAGGGGATCTGTTTCCAAAGACACCCGGTGTATGGGATTCGTATGAATCCTTTTTCGAAAGTGGATTCGCCGGATTGGTCCAAGCGCGTGAAGCGGATCGGATGTATGGGTGGATGAATTTCGGTGATTGGTATGGGGAGCGTGGATACAATGCGGGTAATAACGAATACGACCTTGCATGGTGCCTGGGCATGCAATGGATGCGAACCGGCGGCCGGCGCTGCTTCACCCCCGGTCTTGAAATGGCTCGGCACTATGCGACTGTCGATACGATCCGGGGCGCATGGACGGAGAACCTTCCTGGTGTAGTGTGGGAACATTCCTTTAACCATGTGGGCACGCAGCGAACGCTTGATGAACTTGGTTTCGATGATCATGCGCGCAAGTACGCGGCCAGCGAGCCTGGCACTTTCCAAGGCGGTATGGATCCACAAGGCCATATCTTCGAAGATGGCGTATGGCTCTACGGCCTTCTCACGGGCGATACTTTTCTTTTGGATACGGCGGAGCGCGTGTGCTCTCGTCAAGCCGATTTCCTGACCCCCACCTTCGATTTCGAGATTGAACGCGGAGGCGGATGGCCTCTCATCAATGCTTCCGGAGCCTATCTGTTTACAGGAAATCCCTACTATCTGAATGCGGCGCGTATCATGGTACAGCGTTGCCTCGAACGCCACGATCCCCAGCACGGCGGGTGGCCTCATGTGCCTCCTATTAACGAAACACAGGGCGCGCCTGTTGTAGGCGGAAAAGCCTTCGCTACGGGTGTTCTCAGTTATGGTTTGCTTCGCTATCTGCATGTCGAACCCAGGGACCGGCCTGAGGTGGAGCAAATGCTGATCAACACAGCGGATTGGCTCATGAACGAGTCCTGGGAGCCGGGAAACGGTTTCAAGTATATCACGAACTCACCAACGCACGTTGGCCAGGGACATCGAGGTCATTCATGCCTTTTGAATTCCGCCATCATCGGCTACGCCTACGAAAAGACGGGCGACAAGAAATATCTGGAATTCTGGAATGAGATGATGGCCGGCGCCTTCGATGCTGGACTCACTGGATGGGGGAAGGAATTTTCACAGGGAAGCCGGCAAACGATATTCGGTCTTGCACGGGCTATGAGAGCGGGTATAACGGCCTGTAAATCCCTTAAGAATTAAGGCGCAGATTATCGTCCACTCCTTACGGTGGGTTATTCAATCGAGTTTATTTGTAGCATTCCCAACAGATTTTCTTGATACAGAGATTCGATCCTTCGATTTCGATCCAGCGGATGCCTTGTTCGCTTCGTAGGGTAACTGTTTCCGTAATTACTTTTGTGCTTTCTTGAGATTGGGCCGTGCTGACGATCCTAGCGTCATCGCCTTTCGCATAGAATGTCACACCTGTTTGATGCGTGAGTTCAACTTGTACTTCCTTTGGAGCGATCCCGTCACAAGCGCTCGCTGGAAAGCGGATTGCAGCGAATTCTCCGTCCGCTTCGGAATAAGGGATTAAGACGTCTAATTGACCGTCTCCGTCGCAATCCTCCACACTCAGTTTTATTGGTGAACCATCGTGTGCGCGGGCGTGTTCGATTTTCACGGATCTCCAGTCTACATAGAGCAGGTCGTTTACCGCTGCGTCGTAAAGATCGCTTGCTTGTACGCAGATGGGAATTCCTGGAGTTTGTTTGGAAATGATTTGAACGGAATCTGTTTTCAGGTCCATCCAGTTTTTGGGCCGGATGATTTGTGATTCACCGGAGTTGATCTGCAAACCGGTCAGATCGACTGTTTTATCATCCGTTTTATAACGGCTGTTGATTTGCAGATCGTACGCCAAACTCGCGCGATCGCTTTTCATCTCAAGCGCCGTTTGGTTCTTGATCACGCTGAATTGAACGGGGGTGTCCTTGGGAGTTGAGAGATTCGACAGTTTGAAGGTTCGGAACTGACTTTTTGGATGGATGATTTGAGTGAATTGAACGTTGAACCGGTCCGCGTCCAGATTATTCTGCAATGTCAGAAGCGGAGCGGTCGATCCAGGATGTTCAAGGTGGATTTGGTCTACACCCCTGCCGCCTTCGGCTTGTACGCGCAGAAATCCCCGCCGTCCGGCGGTGATCATCTCATACCCGCTGGCGCTGGAACGGACTTGAATATCCAACACGCCTCCGGGATTGCCAAAGAGAAAATAGACTTCGAAGTCATAGGGCTCGCCCCCATTCGCCGGAAACCAGGGAACCATATTGAGCATACCCGTGGCAGGATCGTTGTCGATTTCCTTGGTTCCAGGTTTGAACAGGCGTTTTCCTTTGGCGTTGGTAATCTGCTCAAGAGTGGCGCCTGAGAAGAAGAATTCGTGCGCGTAGTATAGAACGCCCAAACCCAACGAGGCTGCTGATCGGGATGTTGGACCGGCCATGGAGATTGGAATGATCGTGATGCCTCCACCGCTCGAAGGGCTTCCCGACCACATTCCGGATGGCATTTCATATTCCCAACTGTGATCGGACTTGATCCGGATGTAATTGAGTCCGTCTTCATAAAAGTATTTTGTGTCTGGATCGTACCAACTGCGGTTGGAGTCGTAGAGGTACAAGCGTTTGTCATCCGCGCCGTAATCCATGGTTTTGTAGACAGTCATCGCATGCGCGCCGTCCGTGGGGCTGGCTGATCTTGAAAGGCTGACGATGACGGGATCGTTTCGCATCATATAACCCTGCGCTTGATCGAACGCGTACAATCCATCACGGTGTTTCCCGATTGCGATTAATTCCAAATAGAATTTGAGTGAAGCCAGGTTGAGCTGATGGCCGTGCATCATATTGATCGCCCGTTTCAGGCGTGGGTCTGTCGGCCCCGCATTGACTCCTCCCGGGCCTTTTCCATTGATGTCGCCGGAATAGGCTGGGATAGGTTGGCAAAAACCGAGGTAGCCGCCTTTTTGCTCGATCAACAAACCGAGAAGAGACATCCCATAACAGTCGCCATGGTTGCCTATACCGGGTTTATAGACTTCATCATAAAAGAGCGTTTCAATCGCTGAGGCCGCAGAGTCATGCGTTGGAGGAATTCCGATAAACGTATTTTTATAAATTTCCCAACTCAAACCGGGTGTGGGGAAATTGAGGAAATACCACCCATACTCCGCCGCGTAGTGCTGCGCCGATGAAACGGGAATCGTGAGAAGGTAGACGATTGAAAAGATGATGAGTGTATATATATTCCGTCGTAATTTCATAGCGCGCCTCATGTTTCCACTTTGTTTTTTCATTGAACGAATTCCAACAATTTCCTTACTCTTTATGAGGGAGGCAGAACGATTCCTCTCTTCGCGGGAGAGAGTTCGGAGACTTCACCTTCCGCGTTGATCAGCAGGACACGATACCAATACGAAACGCCCTGCGCGATGTTTCTATCGATGTATTCATTGCCGGTGACGAGATCGCTGATTTGTAAATACTGGCCGAATTGGTGTAGGCTTCGATAGACCGCGAAGCCTTGCTGTTTGCTGCTATTGAAAGTGGGGGTCCATGTGATTGTTAAGCCGCAGCCGGCTTCGTCTTCCGCAACAGCAATCACTGGCAGTTGGATAGGCTTTACGCTGAACGTGAACGTGCTGACTGGAACCGCCGCTTCATATAGACTTTCATTTCCAACTTGATCGATTCCGAGAACTTTATACCAATAGACTTGCTTTGGTTTCGCGCTTTGATCGAGAAACGAACCAAGGCTCATATCTTCATTCAGATCGATCGGAATGGTTTCGCAGCTGGGCTCATCCGGCGGCGTAAAGGGTTCCGTCAAGGGAGCAGGCGCTCCAAGAGCGACGCTCCCTCCAACCCAGGTATAGGGGCCATTTTCCGCTTCACTCCGGTAGACATGATAGGCGGCGATATCCTGGATGGGCGAGCCAACCCATTCCACCAATATCTTTCCATTCTGGGCGGATAAGCCTGTGATCACCGCTGGTTCCGGGGGAGTGCTGTCCCGCAGGCGCTGGCAGACGACTATTTCCCCATCGAGATTAGGAGGCAGAAAGCCACTTTGATTTTGCGCGTAATCCACCGCCTTGACTAGATAGGCGTAACAGAGAGGTGATTCGGAGGGAACCGTTCGATCCTCATAAAACGGCGCGCCGAATTCCGCCGCGAGGCCGATCGCTTCTTCTTGTGTTATCGAACCGAGATATTTAAACACATCTGGACATAAATCCCATGTTTGTTTTTGCATTTCTGCTTTATCACACACCCACGAGCCCAGATCGCACAGGCTGCGGTAGACACGATACTCAGAGATGTCGGTTTCTGGATTTAACTGCCATTGGACTTTGATAAACTCATTAAATCCGTTCGCGCTCACATTCACGGGGGGAGAAGGAGGTGTGATATCATCGAGCTTGGCCGAAACGGCGGCCGAGTGTGCGCTGACGTTGGAATTGGAGTCCACGCATTTCGCGCGGTAATAGAATAAAGTCTCCCCATAGTGAGGCCGTAGTAAAGGATCTGTGTCAATGAATGTGGCGTACAGAATCCCGGCGCTGGGTTGGGGGATGTAATTTTGTCCGCTTACAAGAACAGGAGCAGCGCTGAGGTTTTCTTCGTACCGGTAGAGTTGGTAGCCAAGGATCGATGGTTCTAAATTGCCGTCCGTATCGTAAATGACTGTGGCGATTCGAATTTCCATTTGGCCGTCAACGTTATTGGGAGTAACGGACATTTCAGCGGGCGCCATGGGCGGTGTTTGGTCGATGGGAGTGGCTGAAACTGGAGAGTCAATGAGCGCGCTTTCCTGGCCCAGCAGATCGACGCTGGCCACTTTGTAATAATAGTGCGTTCCATTGGCCGACCAGGGATATCGGCGCCGTCGACTTCATGTGTGTCCGGCTCTCCCTCGGGTGTCCAACGTTGAAAATCGACGAATCCCAGGGAAGATTCGGGGAGAGGATCTCCGTTCAAGTCATGAGTGATCTGGGTGGTGAAACTGGCGTCGTTGATGCGCTGATACGCTCCACTGGGCGAGAGAGACCGGTACAAATTGTACCCGGCGGCTTTCATGACAGGATCCCATAAGAGAAGAACCTGATTGTCTCCCGTAGTGGCGTCAAAACCGCGGGGCGGTTTTAAATCAGGGGGTGAGCCGGCGGTGATCCCCACATCGGTCATGACGATCGTTTCTTCTCCTTGGCTGTTTATCGCGCCAAGTTGATAAAAGTAACTGGTATTGTTTTCGACATCCCGGTCGTCGTATCCTTGCCCGACCAATACAGCAATTTTCCAATTCCCACGAGCGAGCAGCTGCAGGCGTTCGAATTGAGTCGAATCCCGTGGGATACCGCTGACGTTGCATGGATCGAATTCTTCTGCTTCGCTCCCTAAAAGGACTGACAATGTTTCCCATTCCGGGCTGCCTGGATTGATTAATTCTTGAATTTCGCTGCAGTCCGTCATCACGGAGATAGGGGATCTTCCATTGATCGGATCGGCTGGATACGGTCTGGACGGATTCGTCTTTCGATAGAGATTGAATTGACTGATCTCATCGGCGCTTTTGATGGCGGGCCATGTGAGCACAACATGCACTTCTTGTCCCTTCAAGACGCGATTGGTGTTTATACTTACATCAACATCTCCTTGCGCCGGCGCTGGAACGCAGGAAAGCCCGAGGAGAAAGAGAAGCAGAAGATGTATAGAAATAGGTGATTGATGGGTTCGCATTGGTAATCACTCCCGTGATCCAGTGGCTTTCGCCCCGGATTATCGAACATAAAATCCTTCCGAAGAATTCAAACCGCAGACCAGATCCACACTGCCGCAGATGAACCATAACACACAGCCTTCCAATCCTACGTTCCCTTGGAAACTGAATGGCAGTGGCGCGATGATTTGCAGATCCGCCCACGCTCCCGCCGAGACCAATCCACCAAGGATTTCACCCCAGATGTGCAAACCGAGGTTGCCGATTACATAAGGCAGGCCCGGCAGGCCGGATTCGAGTGAGGCGGTTGAACCTGTATTGATAAAAGCGCCGAGTCCAGCGTACATTTCTATACCGCCGGAGATTATATAGAGGTTGATGCTGTCTTTGATTTTCGCATACCCATAAAATCCGGTCAGCCGATCCGGCAGTGGTCTCATTTCCAGCGCGAAACGGCTGTCCATATCATGAAGAACCCAGGCGTTGGTTTTCGGGGCGTTCATACCGATATAAAAACCGCCTTCGGCTTTCCCTTCAGCGACGATTGTGAGCACCGCGACGATAAGGCGGCCTTGGATGGATTGGTAGGCATCACCACCCAAATCGCCGCCGATATGCCATTCCAATCGTCCTTCGGCGCTCACTCCGGCGATATTGATGTAGCCATCCAGATCCCCCTCAATATATAGTTGATCCCGATTCACGGCGAAGTGGGCCTGCCCAGTCAACTCAATATCCGTCAGAGCCACCGGCGTTATGTATAGGTCGCCACGGAACCAGTATTCGGACACCGAGGGTGTGATTTCGAGTTCCAGCATGCTGTATCCAGCCGATCGCAGAGCGATATTCACGTCCGCCGAGTTTTCGAGTTCCGCGCTGAGGTGGATTCGTTTTCATTTGGCCGTTCTCAATGCACGCGCATCCATTGATCCGGTTCATACTGCTGAAGCGGGCGACGGGCCCCAAGGCGAAATCACGGCGTTCATCACCGGTCCCTGTGTAGAAACTTAAGCATATACGTGTGGGATCGAGGACCATCGAAGCCGGGAGTCCACTGTCGATGAAATTGAGCGTGGCGTCCCCATAGCCAAGGAAAGCGTCTTGATCTCCACTATCATATTGGATCTCGAAATCCAGCATCCCAAAACTATTTCCCCAATTGCGTGTAAGAATCGTCTCGTTCTCTTTTGTTCCAAAATAGGTGTCCGTCGCGAGTTCGATGCGGCGGCCTTCGTAGGGAGCGTTGGGTTGTTCGAAATCGTGGTAGTCATAAATGTTGAGATATTTGGAACCGAAGAAATCGAAATGGATGGTTCCAGCGACTTCTAGATAAGCCTTTGTCGCGCTGTTGATCGGATCGTAGGGTGAAAGACCCAGTGTATCCGTAACAAAGGAGAAATTGTCAAATCTTTGGCCGGCTGAATTGTAATTGAATTTCAACGATCCTAATAGGCCGCTCGATTGAATAACGCCCCAGGTTAAAAAAAAGGGACGCCGGAAGTGGCGTTCTTCGGAAAATCCAGCGGCGGTTAAGAAGATCTGACCGGTTTTTACACTCATCACTCCGGCGGACGATGTATTAGGAAGTTGCTGCATCATTAGGCCCCAATACTCCATCTCAACTGGATTGGAGAGATCGATTGTCGCGCCGGGAATCTCCGCTGTGGAGGTAAATTGCATTTCCCCAAATGGAACAATATTATTGATCGGACCTTCCAGAATTACGCCGCCTTCCATTACATTTTGGTAGATTGCGCTGTCGATGAATTGAAAGACCGCAAACGGATTGGCAGTGTCGAATGTCTGATGTGTTGGAATCTGTATTATTGGATCTACAGTGAGAGCGATCGAGAACGGTTCTTTGTTCCCATTCAGGTTTTCTCCCACATAAGTTTCTTCATGAGTCGGCCCCAGTTCCAAAGGCGAAGTATAATTTATGGCTTTTAAACGCCCGTTCACACCTCTCCCCCCGACATTAAGCCATGAAGAGGGAGCGATCGTAAATTCAACAGGTGTTTGATTGGGTGTATCTGGTGTGAGAATGGAAAGCGTGTCAAAACCAAAGACTGTTACACCACAAAGCTGATTTGCAATGAACCATTGAACAAGCGTATTTTCATCCAAAGTAGAAAAATCTGGATCGTTAAATATTCCTTCTTGTAAAAAGGAGTAAGAGGGGTAGCGAGAGCTGGAAAGATAGAAAATAGATGTGTTATGATTCATGGCTTTGTAGGCGGGCCGGTTCGGTGTGGACTGGCTCAATTCTCCCCAAACAAAATCATGGGGGATGGTTAGTTGTTCGGCGTATAAGTCTTTATTGATTAATACATACAATGTGTCGTAACCAGCTTGAACGCTTTCCGACGCGGAACCGACGACGGCTTTTCTGGGAAGAGTTATCGTTCCATTGGTAAATGAACCACTGAGAATTTGCCCCGCTGCCATATAGAGGTCGCCGGTATTCAAGTAAATCGTATAACCTAAAGGATTGATCGTCTGGAATGAAAACGGACCGTTCAAAGCCAAGTTCGCATTCAGTCCAGCGGATGTGACAATACCGTCGTCAAATGTATAGGGCGCCTTCATATACCCCGTATTCGTGAGTGTCGTATTCGGATTGCCGGGAACTGTGGAGCCATCACGTAAGATCGCGCCCCGCCAGCTGTCTTCAAAATACTCCATGTCCTGCCAATTTATTGTCGTTGAGAAATCCGCGATCACACCGCTTCCTTGAATCACCATTCCCTGGTTATCGACAGTCCAGGGACCGAAGGAAGCGCTGTTCAGTTCTTTGTAATATTCTCCTGCCGAATTAATATCGATTGTCCCCAAGGAAACATGACCAGGGCGGCAGTCAGAGCCACTGAGAAGAGACGAAGGAAACTCCAATTCCGCTTCGGCGGTGGCCGAAAACGGTGTGATATGAACGTAATCGAGACAGGTTACGAAACCGGCTTGATTGAGACGGACACGGTCAGGCGTATGGTCTAGAGCTGGATAGACCGCTGATCCCTTTTTGACGCTTCCATTTATACTGACTCCCATTAAGGATTTAAACGGTTTGATTGTCAGATTCTGAAACTGGACTTTAAAACGGTTTTCTTTTTGAACCAGCCGGTAGAGAGAATCCTCTTCCAGCGACAGAACACTCATTAAGTGATCGGGATCAAGCGGAGTTGATAAGTCATAATTGGGGGGAAGAAATAAAACAAGAGTGTCTCCAACCGCCGCGTCCGGTGTGAATCGAATCGCTTCTTGCAGTTTGATTTCCTCGGATGGATTTTGTACGGTTTGGGCGACCTGGAAGGTGTGGGCGATCAGTTCCACGCCATACAGTATATCGGCGAATGCGATCGTATCTTCCTTTTTGAACGATGTCCAGGCGGAACCGGCCGCATTTGTAATCGTGTCTGTTTCTTCGTTATAATTGAAGTAGTAATAGGAAATGTCAGCAAGAATAAATCCCCCCATCGACAACGTATCCGGTGGATCTATCGCGGGGATGAATACCGGCGTCTTTCTTTCAACGGCTGTAAGAAAAATCGCGCCGCTTGTGGGTCTATCTTTCGAAGCGAAAGCCGTCAAGCCACTATTCGAACCAAGCCAGTTGCTGATTTTGGTAATGCTATTCCCATCATATTCCATTTTGAGAAAACGATATTTGGATTCCGGTGAGGAATGAACCGGGATGATACCTTCTGTTTGCATGTCGAGGAACGAGCCGGTTCCAATGATTAACTCATCTCCATTCAATCGATTTCCATCGAATTCACCGGCGGTAATCGACATCGCGCCGGATGGATTCATGAGTTCAGAGAGGGCGTTGGTCACACTCTTGCCTCCAGGCCGCTCGAATCCCACGATCTCTTTGTCTTGCACGATCGGGGCGATCACACTCAACAGGTTTAATGGAACCGTATCGCGGGCGTCTCCGAAATTCTTGGAATTGCCTTGACTGGCCGCGATAATTTCTTTCCAGCCGTCACCGTTCAGATCCGCCGCGGCGAGTTCGATGCCGCCATTGCCACGATATTTCTGTGTAAATCCTGCGAATGGATGTCTGGCTTCAATTTGTCCGTCACTGTTAATATCTAAAACATGAAAGATCGTTTGCGAGGAGGGGCCATTGGATTGGCCAACGATCAGCTCATCTTTCCCATCCTGATCGAGATCCGCGGCGGCTAAGGTCAAACCGATCCCGCCAGTGGTTTTATTGAATAACGTTAATGGTTGATTGACGATTTTGGATGGTAAACCGCTGAATTGACCGACAACGTCCCAGCCTCGTGGCGCCGGCCGGCCGCTGTATTGAAAGAGCCGTATGATTCCTTGGCCTCCCACTCCCTGCGCCGCCGCGATTTGACGTGTTCCCGAACCGATGAAATCCCCTACCGCCGTCCGGATTTCTCCGATGTCATAGTTGATTGGAGAATCACTGTTCGACGGGAACGCTTCAAAGGAATGGCCCAGCACATTACCCGTTTCCGAATCCCGGGCAACGACCAAATTAGGATACAGCGCCTCCTCGGTGATAGGGCCGAATGATACAACGACTTCGGAAACTCCATCGTTGTTAAGATCGCCGGAGGAGAGATACGTCGTTCGTCCGCTTCCGCCGCCAACATTCAATAGAAATTTCCCCGCCAGTCCTTGAAACGATCGAAGAATCGCAGTTTGTGGTTTTTCACTGGGATCGAAATTACGGATATTGACCGCCGTATCGCCACCGAATCCTTGTGACACGGCGAGGGTATCGAAAATACTTTCATCCAAAGAATAGGGTGAAAGAGATGAAGGATTTTGGCCGGGTTTCGAATTGATTTTGCTATTGAGAATTATCGATGGAGTGGGAGTGATTGGATTTTGAACGCGATCCTCACTAGGGATTGAATCGGGCAAGTTGATTCGAAAATACGTGTCCTCTGAATGAGTATCGGTCTTCTCACGATCAGAAGGAGGAATGAAAGGTAAACCGGGTGTAGGCGTTGGCGTTGCGGTGGGCGTGGATGTTGGAGCCGGAATTGACTTATTGTTCGCATTCGTTTCAACGGGACCTTCTTTTGGAAGAAACAGGGATGCAACAATGAAGACACTTAAACCTGTGCAGAATAAAACCATTCTTTTCGGAAGAAAGGAGATTGCCGGTGAGGAATCGCTCATTATTGCCACTCCACAGTTTTTATAAAGAGACAGAATCTAAGGTTGAATTGAATGATCGCAATTGATTTAAGGAAATAAACAAGAATATATAATACACAGAAATTGTGTTAATAAATTTTACTATTTGTATATTTATAAATAATTGAATTTAATTACTATTAATTATTTATTAATTTTTGATTGTATCAGATGATCTTTTTAATGTCAATAATATTTATTAAATAAAAGGAAAACGGGTGTTTCATCAAACTGAATTGGAAGATTGCGAAACATATTCGCCGAGGATTTTAATACTGGGGTAGAGGAATGTACTATCTCATTATCAGTAGCATTTACTTATATATTCTCTTACCGGATGAGAATCATTTGAATCATTTAAGGATCGTTTCTTTTACGGTGTTCATTAGACTTCCGCTGGCGATACATTTTTTTTGACGATTGGATAATGAATGCCGCGCATCGATCACCTTATTATTGGTTTTGTTATGAATTTTTATAATCGTTCCTTGAGAAATATCTTGATGAATGTTTTCTACCGCAAGTATATGGTCCTTTTCGATCCATCGCCAATCATCGGGATTGACAAAAATCAACGGCAGGATGCCGAAATTGATAAGATTTTGAAAGTGGATGCGCGCGAAACTTTTTGCCAAGACAACGCGTAATCCCAAGTATCGAGGCGCCAAAGCGGCATGCTCCCGGCTGGAGCCTTGACCGTAATTTTCTCCTGCGACAATGAAAAAACCATTCATTGCTTTTCCCGCTCTCTCTTTAAACATCGGATCAACGTCACGAAAAACAAATTGGCTAATCGCTTTGATGTTGCTTCGATAGGGGAGCGTTTTGGCCCCCGCTGGCATGATTTCATCAGTTGAAATGTCATTCTCAAGTTTCAAGAGAGCTGGACCTTCAAATTGATCCGGGATAGCTTCAAATACGGGCAATGTCCCAATGTTCGGCCCTTTTTCCAAGTTGATGTTCTTCCTGTCTTGTAAGGGAGGGAGAAACATCGCGGTATTGATTATGATCTCTTTAGGCTCGCTGAATTTTGGATAGGGGAAATCCAGTGATCTTGGATCGGTGATACACCCTTTCAACGCGGACGCCGCAGCGGTTTCCGGACTGCAAAGATATACAGCGTCGCCCTTGGTTCCGGAGCGCCCTGGGAAATTTCTTGGCACAGTGCGTAAACTGATCCGGCCTGTGGCGGGAGCTTGGCCCATACCGATACAGCCATTGCAACCGGCTTGATGAATTCTGGCGCCGGAATGTACCAATTTCGATAAAAAGCCCATGTGAATTAGATTTTCCAAAATCTGCCTAGACGCGGGATTGATATCGAACGAGACGCCATTCTGTACTTGTCTGTCATCCACCATCAATGCGGGTATCGCGAAATCCCTGAGACCCGGATTGGCGGATGAGCCAATGTACGCTTGATAGATCTCTTTACCTTCCACTTCACGGACAGGGACAACATTTCCTGGACTACTGGGTAAGGCGATCAATGGTTCAAGAGTGGATAAATTGATTTCATCATGCTCATCATACTCCGCATCGGCGCCGGCGGTCAATTCGGTCCATGCTTCAGCGCGGGTTTGGGTGGCAAGAAAACTCTGAGTTTGAGAATCAGCGGGAAAGACCGAAGTGGTAGCGCCCAATTCAGCGCCCATGTTCGCGATGACGTGCCGGTCCATTGCGGTAAGAGTATCCAATCCTGGTCCGTAATACTCAAAAATCTTCCCGACGCCTCCATCTACGCCATGTCTTCGCAGCATCTCAAGAATAACATCCTTGGCGCTTACCCAATCGGGTAATTTTCCAGATAGTTTGACACCGGTAATTTTAGGCATGGTCATGTAAAACGGTTGCCCGGCCATCGCCATCGCCACTTCTAATCCTCCCGCGCCGATCGCCAACATCCCCATCGATCCGGCGGCGCAGGTATGACTATCCGATCCGAGCAGACTCTTTCCTGGAGCGCCAAATCGCTCCATGTGGAGAGGATGACTGACTCCATTGCCGGGTTTGCTGAACCAAATTCCATATTTCTGACATGCGCTTCGCAAAAATAGATGATCGTCGGGATTTCGATTGTCTTCTTGTAAAAGATTGTGATCGACATATTGCGCGGATAGTTCTGTCCGAACGGAATCAATCCCTAAGGATTCAAATTCGAGCATCACCATGGTGCCCGTGGCGTCCTGCGTTAACGTCTGATCAATCTTGATGGCAATTTCAGTTCCCGGTTTTAATTCCCCTTCAAGTATATGATTTTGGATTAATTTTTGACTTACATTTAGAGCCATAGTGGGTCTCCTTTTTTACTGATTCATAAAGCATGTGGGATTCTATTATTGATGCAGGATAGAAGATGGTTCAGCAAGACGAAACTTACATATATCGATTCGTAAACATGTTGAGTTTTACCGCTTTGCCTTTCCGTCATTTTTCTAAATTACGGACATAGCGTTCCGCGCATTCCATGATGCTTTCAGATAGTGTTGGATGAGGATGTACAACATCGGCGATATCACTTGCCGTCGCCCCCATTTCAATCGCCAGGGCGCCTTCACTGATTAATTCTCCCGCGCCGGAACCGGCGACACCGACTCCGATGATTCGTCCCGTGCCTGGTTCGATGATTAATTTTGTCATTCCATCCGGCCGGTCGAAACTCATCGCCCGACCAGAAGCCGACCATGGAAAAGTGGCGATATCCACTTTGATCCCTTTTTCTTTCGCCTCCATCTCTGTCATTCCACACCAAGCCAATTCAGGATCGGTAAATACAACGGCGGGAATCGCGACGGGATCAATAGTCACATGTTGGTCGCATATCGTATCAACGGCAATACGAGCGTCCCGGCTGGCTTTGTGCGCGAGCATCGCTCCTCCGATGATATCTCCAATCGCATAAATCGATGGATCTTTTGTTTGTTTTACGTGATTGGCTTCAATAAATCCGTTTCCATCCAGTGTGACAGCGGTGTTTTCTAATCCTAAATTATGGCAATTGGGTTTTCGGCCGACCGAGATGAGCACGCGGTCGTAGGTCTCTTGCGTTTCCTGGTCCGCATGGTCTTGAAAGGTGACTTTGATTTTATTCCTCTGTGTTTCCATTTTCGAGACTTTGGTTTTGACCCGGATTTCTTGAAACGTATTTTCCGCGCGTTTTTGAACGAAACGCACCATATCCCGGTCGCTTCCATGCAGGATGCGGTCATTGTATTCAACCATCACGACCTTGCTGCCTAGAGCCGCATAGACCGCGCCTAATTCCATCCCGATGTAGCCCCCACCGACCACTAACAAGGTATTGGGTATGTCTTCGAGTTCTAACGCCTTGTCGGATGTCATAATTCTCGAATTGCCAAGATCAAATGTGGATGGTAAAAACGGGATGGAGCCTACCGCGATAATAGCGTTTTGGTATTTCACAAGGATTTGGCCGTCATTTGTTTCAACGCGTAACGTATTGGAATCTTCAAAATACCCACGGCCGATCAATCGTTTCACGTTTTTCTGTTTGGCCTGGTTAACCATGCCCGTCGAAAGTTTATCTAAAATCGACTCTTTCCACGCGCGCATTTTATCAATGTCAATTTTTGGATCAGAGAAAATAATGCCTCTATGTTGACATGATTTTACTTCTTCAATTAAATTGGCCGCATGGAGATACGATTTAGAGGGGATACAACCCCAGTTTAAGCAAACACCACCCAAACGTGGATTTTGATCAACTAAAACGACATTTTTTCCAAGGCTTGAAGCCTGGATCGCAGCGGCGAATCCCCCTGGTCCAGCGCCCAGCACTACTAAATCTGTATTGATGGTTTTCATAGTTGATTTCCTTATTTCTTCTGGCCCGTTTGGAAATATTTCGTTTCAAATTGCTCAAATGATTTGACCAGCGCTTGCGCAAAACGAGCGCCATCGGCGCCGTCAATCAGCCGGTGGTCGTATGACACGCAAATTGGCAAAAACGTATGCTCGCGCCATTCTCCTTCTTGGAGAACAGGGCGGATGAGCGAACGCCCCATTCCGAGAATCGCCGCATTCGGCTCATTGATAATGGGCGTAAAATGACTGCCACCGATTCCACCGAGATTGGATATCGCAAAGGCGCCGCCTTTCATTTCTTCACTTGTTAATTTTCGATCCCGCGCTTTCTCCGCGAGATGAGTAATTTCTTTGGCAATATCCAGCAATGTCTTTTTGTCTGCGTCCCGGATGACAGGGAGAAACAATCCCGCTTCGCTGTCAACGGCGATTCCAATATGGTAATGATCCTTGTAAACAATTTCATCTGTATTTAGATCCAAACTCGCATTGAATATTGGATATTGCTTCAGCGCTTCAATAACGGCTTTCACGGCGATTGCGGTCAGAGTCAACTTTGTGTTGTTCTTGGTGTATACAGCTTTGTAATGTTCACGCGTTTCCATCAATGCGGTAATGTCCGCTTCATCAAATTGATAGACATGGGGGATCGTTGTCCAAGCCTTTTGCATTCGCAGACCAACCGTTTTTCGAATGGAGGAATAGGGCTCGCGGCGGGTGGGGCCCCACTGTTCAAAGTTGTACTGTATTTGTTCCGCGGTCTCCGCGGTTTCATGTTTTCCTGCCGGTTTGGATGCGGCGGATTGCAGGTTAGCGATATACGATTGGATATCGGATACTATAATTCGTCCTCCCCGCTTGGAGCCGGGCACAAGACTTAGATCCAAACCGATCTGTTTCGCAAGGCGCCGGACGGAAGGAGACGCAGGTGGGGGAAAACCGCTTTCCGATTGATATCCGGCTCTTTCTGTTCGAGTGACTTCCTTTTCTGTTTTTAATTGTGACGCCTGTTCTTTATCATCAGTTTTTTTCTGCTTAGAGGCTTGTTCATCTGCGCCCGGTTTCGATTCAGCTTCTGGACGTCCTTCTTCTACAATCGTTGCGATCTTGGCGCCGGTGGAAATTTCATCGCCAACAAATACGTGTATTTTTTGTATTTTCCCCTCAACGGGAGAAGGAATCGGCGCGACGGCTTTGTCGTTTTCCAATTCCAGAATCGTCTGATCTTTTTCAATGGAATCGCCTTCTTGTACGAAGATTGTGAGAACCGTGCCAGAATTGGCGCCTTCTGATAATTGAGGTAATCGTACGTCCATTTTTTGACCTTTTCTAGACATTTTTTGGATGCGGTTTTTCAGCATCATATCCAAATTTTATCATAGCGTTTTCAACAACACTTGGCTTTAATTCACCGCGTTTCACAAATTGGGAGAGAACAGCGATGACAATGCTTTCCGCGTCGATTTCAAAAAACCGTCTAAGGTTTTCACGGGTGTCACTACGCCCAAAACCATCCGTTCCAAGACTGATAAAATTCTTCGGCATCCATGGAGCGATCTGGTCTGGTACAAGTTTTATATAATCAGAGACGGCGGCAAAAACACCGGTTTCATTTTCCAAAAGTATTTCAAGATAGGACTGTTTTCTTTTCTGATTTGGATGCAACCGGTTCCAATGCTCTGTTTCTAATGCGTCACGGCGCAACTGTTGATAACTGGTCGCGCTCCAAACATCCGCGGATACGTCATACTCTTCAAAGAGTATTTCCTGCGCGCTCAATGCGGCGTTGATTAACGGCCCGCTTCCAAAGATATGCGCTTTATGCTGTTTGTCTTCTTTTGATGAAAATTTGTATAAACCCCGTAGAATTCCTTCTTCCGCTCCTTTTGGCATAGAAGGTTGTGGATAGTTTTCATTGTATAATGTAAGGTAGTACATAACATCTTCATTATTTTTATACATACGTTCCATGCCGGATTGTAACAGCACGGCGATTTCGTATGCGAAAGCCGGATCGTATGTTACTACTGCAGGGATTGTTCCCATGGTCAGCAGGCTGTGTCCATCCTGGTGTTGTAATCCTTCACCGTTCAAAGTGGTGCGTCCCGCTGTAGCGCCCAATAAAAATCCTCGCGTCCGGCTGTCGCCCGCAAGCCACATTAAGTCACCTACGCGTTGATGACCAAACATTGCGTAATACGTATAAAAAGGGATCAACGGGATCCCGATATTCGCATAAGCGGTACCCGCCGCGATAAAGGATGACATGGAACCCGCTTCAGTGATTCCCTCTTCTAAGATTTGGCCATCCTTCGCTTCCTTATATCGTAAAAGGCTTTCAAAATCTACAGGCTCGTATCGCTGCCCTACAGCGGAGTAGATCCCGTATTGCCGGAATAAAGCGTCCATCCCGAAGGTCCGCGCCTCATCAGGTATAATCGGCACAATAGAGTCTCCCAGGGTTTTGTCATCGAGCAGCGAACGAAGCATGCGGACAAACGCCATTGTGGTTGACGCTTTTTGATCGGATGAGCCTTTCAAAAATGGGGAGAAGAAATCCATTGACGGAGTTGACAGCGCCTTGTAATTGACGTTTCGTTTGGGGATGAAACCTCCCAATCGATTCCTGCATTTGAGTAAATATTGCGTTTCAGGGCAGTCTTTTGGGGGCCTGGAGAATGGAGTTTCCGCGATTTCTTCATCCTCGATAGGGATATTGAATCGCTTTCGGAATTCTCTCAAATCCTTTTCATCGAGTTTCTTCTGCTGGTGAGCGATGTTGCGAGCTTCTCCCGCTTCTCCAAGGCCATATCCTTTGACTGTTTTCGCGAGAATCACGGTGGGGCGCCCTTTATTCTTGACTGCTTTTTGGTAAGCGGCGTAGACTTTCTTTGGATCGTGCCCACCCCGCATTAGATTGCTGAGTTCATCGTCCGTTAAGTGAATCACTCGCTCGTAGAGAGCGGGATATTTTCCAAAAAAATGTTTGCGGATATAACTTCCTGGTTCAACCGAATATTTTTGATATTCACCGTCAGTCACTTCTTGCATCCGTTGTATCAGCAAACCATCATGATCGTTTTTCAATAAAGGATCCCAATTGGGATCCCCATATCACCTTGATGACATTCCAACCGGCGCCCCGGAATAGCGATTCCAACTCTTGAATAATCTTGTAATTCCCGCGCACGGGTCCATCAAGCCGTTGCAGGTTGCAGTTAACCACCCAGATTAAGTTATCCAATTGTTCGCGAACGGGCAGCGTCAATGCGCCGGTCGATTCCGGTTCATCGATTTCTCCATCGCCGACAAAGCACCAAACATTGGGCAACTCTTTTTTGACAATGTCCCGGTTCTTTAGATAATTCAAAAACCGGGCATGGTAGATTGAGGTGATAGGGCCTAATCCCATCGAGACAGTAGGAAACTGCCAAAAATCAGGCATCAAATAGGGATGCGGGTAGGATGATAAGCCGCCTCCCTCCGCCAATTCACGGCGGAAATTATGCAATTTCGTAACGCCGATCCGGTGTTCTAAAAAGGCGCGCGCATACACGCCAGGCGACGAGTGCCCTTGAAAATAAACCATATCAGGCAAACGGGTGTCATTTCCCGCATGGAAAAAATGATTGAATCCGACTTCGTAAAGAGTGGCGATCGACGCGTAGGTCGAAATATGACCGCCAATGCCACTGTGATTTTGATTCGCTTTGACGACCATAGCCATTGCGTTCCAGCGGACATAACTTTTGATTATACGCTCAATTTCACGATCTCCTGGATAGATCGGTTCTTCTTCAACGGGGATCGTATTAATATAAGGAGTATTGACAGGGATCGGAGCGTCAATCCCATTTTTCTTTAATTCTTGAATGGTATGATTAAAGTACTCAGAAGGGTAATGGGGCGGAACTCCATTCATGGAATCATTGGTAATGATTCGCAATGCTTCGAAAAACCGTTTTTGAGTGTCCATTTTGCCGCTCATTTTATCGTTTGGATTCGATTTGAATGATTCATACTCTTTTTCTAAGTTTAGCATGTGCTCTACCTGCTTCAAATAGTAGAAATTAAATGATCGTATCGTATGAGACTCTTAGACTTAACTCTTCGTTCCCCTCTCGAAAATATCGCGCTTGATGAAGCCTTGCTTGATTCCTGCGCTCAGGATGAAATCGATGAAACCCTTCGATTTTGGGAATCGCCTGATTATTGTGTTGTTCTTGGCGTCTCCAATACGATGGCCGAATCGGTCAATCGGGACATCTGTGAACGGGATCATGTGCCGATAGTCCGCCGATCCAGCGGCGGAGGCGCTGTGCTGATCGGTCCAGGTTGCCTCAACTACTCGTTAGTCTTATCGATCGCAAAGCAGCCGAACCTTGCATTCATTGACTCTACTAATCAGTATATTTTAGAAAAACAAAAATACGCAATTAAATCATATTTTGATCTTGATATTGAATCGCAAGGGATTTCCGATCTGGCGATCAAATCCAGGAAAATATCAGGAGCCGCGCAAAAACGAACGCGTACGCATGTTCTTTTTCATGGAACTTATTTATATAATTTTAAGATTGTTTCTATCGCAAAATATATTCCAAATCCCATAAAACAGCCGGAATATAGAAAAAATCGCGACCATGAAGAGTTTGTAAAGAATCTATCTGTCGATCCGGATGAACTAAAAAGCGCATTAAAACAATGCTGGAACGCGTTTCATCCTCTCGATCAAATCCCGTTATCACGAATGCGGGATATCATTGATAAAAAACTGGGGCGTGAAGAATGGATTTATAGAGTATGACAATTGGTGTTAGAGATCTGATTAAAGGGATCTCACATTGCGGTCACTTTTGTGGATATAAACGCTGTGATTAATTATAAATGGACCAGTGTTGAATGGGTGAACTCCCCTCCATAATCGGCTCTACGATTTGAATGCCGCCATAGGGTTTGATGTATAAATCTTCCATGCCTTCCGCCAACATTCCATTTCTCTCCATATATTGAGACATGGAGGTGGATTGCGAGCCGTAAACCATGATTCCCCGCATGTATTCATACGATGAAATCATGAAACTCACTTCACTCGTTCCCCCTGTGTCAATGTAGGCCGCCTCGATCGCTTCGGTTGGTTCGGTTGTACTGTTCAACGTCATCCGGTCCAGAATTAAGATCACCGAGTGAGTGGGAATAATCATCACTTCCGGCATATCCGGATCTTTCCAGCCAACTGAATACACACAATAAACTTTATCATGTGACGCATAGATTAAACTGGCCGCCAAGGCGCCGCGTTCGTAAGGATTCCCGTTCCGATTGATGTAATCGGCGTCATAACCGGGATCATCATCCCGCCATAATACTGATGTTATATACGGCCGAAAATCCAGTGGCCGCGCGATCCGCTTTTTGGACTGTGGATCAATGGCGATCTCACCCGTGATGGGATTGATTCCAAACACCCAAAGACGATCGCCGCCATTCGCATACACATAGCGCAAACCATCGTCTTCTATTTTTTGTACCGTCGTTGGAGAACCAAAGGTCGGCCCGATGTTCTCCACCCATTTCCGTTGACCGTCTTCCGCGCTGAAACAATAAAAGTAATTGTTATTATCGCCGATATAAATCCATTTTCCATCTGGAGAGATATCCGGACTCGTCGCGCTGTTTTGCCCATTCGGCATGCGTCCATTAAATTGCAGAGAACCGTTCGCAATTTCATAGTTCATGACAACAAGCCGCTCGCCTTCATCCGCCGCCGCGTCAAAATCGACGCGATATAGAAACGCGTCTTCGGTTGATTTATCTAGATCGTATTCTTTTAAGGCTTGAGACTGACGGCCGCAGATGAATATTCGTGAAACGGTGGGACGATTGGGATCGGCTGTGGCGCCTGGTGTATTAGTGATGAATGAACCACCGCCAAATGTGTTCCCTTTCAAATAAGGGCCGATTTGACATGGATTCATAAAATAATCCAAATCGGGATCGTCGGTCTCCGGTTGAACTCCTGTAGTCCAGATTCCCAAAAAGGTCAATGAATCGCCTCCATCGCCATTGAAATCATATTCCATTGGATTGTCGAGAAGGGCATACTGTTCAGGATCACACGGCTCATCGTCTTCCAGTTCATCGATTGGATCGGGCCGGCTTAAATCGGCCGAAGCGTATAACTCTCCTGTCTCACGATCAAAAAGAAACACCTGTCCATCAATCGTTATGCCTCCCAAATAGGAATACTCCGCCTGACATTGGGTGAAAAACATACTTAAAAATGGACGGGCGAAAACTTTTCCACTTTCAGGATCATCGGTTGGTAGCCATTCACCTGCGGTTTCATCAAAGCGCATAAGCTGGGGAAGTGTCTTTTTCCACAAAGGCGCGCGATATCCATTCTCATCCATTTCATTACTGGCGTTGTAACAGAAGAGATATTTCGAGTCGGTGATGTAGATATTGCCGTCATCAGCTAAAACAGGCCCGCTCGTTAGCGCGATTGAATCCGGCCCGGGATAATCGGGATGATTAGCCGGAGCGGCGGTCCATATCAGTTCACCGTCACTCAAGCGATAGGCGCGCAGATTCGGTAAACGGACTTTACCTGTTGTGACATAAAACATCGCTTCTCCATTTTCTACTCCAAGCGCTCCAGCCGTCATGGCTACGGATGGCCCTTCTTCATCACGTAAAATCCACCGTACATGGCGGAGAGATTCATTCGCGCTGAACGTTCCTAATGTTGTAGGAATGAAATCTGAATTGTGGACATCGCGGTGGATGGTGGGCCATTCGACTTGAGCGTACGGTAATGGAAGCGCTTCTTCGCAAAGGGGTGTTCCCGCAAAACCGATCGTCATCATAATTAAAACGGTGTTAAAAAAAACTGTTTTCATAAGGTGTCCTTTCTTTTAATTCTTATTATAAAATTATATTTAATACACAAGCCAAGGAGAGACATCCATCGCAGGTTCAACCGGCGCTAGACGTGTTTCGAGAATGGAATCCAGCGTTTGACGCAGTTGATCTTCTTGATCGTGATAATCGCTGTTTCCCGCGAGATTCTTCAATTCATTGGGATCGGAAACAAGATCGTACATTTCGTATTCATCTGGCTCCACCTGGTTTGGATCAAAATAGCGAGCGTATTTCCAGCGGTCTTGAATGATCGCTTCGATATGGTTGGGTTGGGGCAGTGGATCGGACGCGACTTCTCCTCCCGCCCGTTGGTCATCGAATGTGAAGAGAATGGTATCCTGCGCTTGATAACTTGGATCGGTGAAGACCGGCGTTAAGTCGTTTCCACGAAATGTCCATTGTTCAGGATTCGGAATGTTCGCCAGAGTGGCTACCGTCGGCATTACATCGATCAATGAGGCCAGTGAATTCGTCGTGACTCCCTGTGGAAACAGAATTGGATTGGACACAATCAATGGCACATTAAGCGCTTCTTCGTAAACCACGAAGGCTTTTTGACGAAGGCCGCCATGTGATAATCCCATTTCGCCATGATCTGACAGAAACACGACTATCGTGTCATTAATTAAGCCCTGACTTTCAAGCGTATCCATGATTTGATTCAATGCAAGATCGGCTACTTGATGTAAATACGCATAAAAATTGACATACGTTTTTTGTTGCGTAGGTGTTATCAACCGGCCTAAAAATAGATCCGTCATACGAAGCAGAGCCGATTGGACGGTAGGCTTTGTTTCGAGATCTTCATTGATGGCCGGTGGAAGATTGATCCCTAAATCCAAACCATAGATTCCTGGAAAATCGTCTTGATGCGAGTTGGGATAACTGATGACATCATGTGGATTCACCAAAGAAGCAAACAGCGCAAAGGGATTGTTTCGCGATGTTTCAACGGACTGCGTTTTGAGAAACTCGATGGCTTCATTCGTGAATCGTTCATCGTGACGGATTCCGAAATTCTCCGGCGCGCCATCCTGCCCAGCGTCAGGAGGAGTCCATCCATAGAAACCGTAGGTTTCAAGATCTTCCTGGGTGGGATCGTACTGATTTTCACCCTTACTGAGATGCCATTTGCCTCGATAGTGAACGTTATACCCCGCCGAAGCCAACATTTTTCCCATGTTCTGCATGTTTTGGGGTAAGTAGTGATAGTCAAAACTCTCCGATTCCGTCAATGTGTCCATTACACCGTGATGTTTGGGATAAAGCCCCGTCAGCAACGTGGCGCGGCTGGGAGAACACATTGATGAATTACAATAGCAGCGGTTGAATGAAATGCCATTTGTTTGCAAGCGGTTCCAGATGGGAAGATTTTGATTGACCCATCCCTGCGGCCAATGACGCGGGTAGCGTTGCTGATCGGTGATCAAGAAAAGAAAATTCGGATGTTCTGGCAAAGCATTGCTTTGACCGGCTGCCTTGATCGATGAAAAAATCAGCGGCGCGCCTAGCGCCGAAGCTGCGGTTAACCGGCTGGTTTTATTCAAAAAATTCCGCCGTGTAAGTGTCTTCGTTTGATTGACGTTCGATGTTTTTTTCATGATGATGATCCTAACACAATCAATCCAACACTTTCCATTCATTCACAGAACTGCCTTCTTCGACAATAGGTAAAATGATCCGTGATGGATAATCACCGCCAACAAAAACTTTCTGGTTCGCTTTAATGGTCAGCAAACTGCGCCAGTCATCGGATCCGGTATTGGGATTGGGTTCAAAACGTGGGCTGTTGCTGCTTGAAATCGCGAGTCGCAGTTGATGGTTTCGATTAAAGATCCAACTTGTGCTGCCTAGATCGATATCGATTTCATAAATCTCACCGGAAACAATTTCAACCGGCGCGGTGTCTCCTTTATGGTACCGCAACCGCATGACGCCATCCACAACATGAATGCTGCGTCCATCCGGATATACATCGGTTAATTTGGCGGTAAAGTCCGTATCAGGCGCGCTGGTTGAAACATAGAGTTTGGCGCGAATGCGTCCCGTCACTTCCAGCGGTTCCTGCAGTGATTCGCTCGTGAACAGCAAAACATCGTCTCGTTGTTCGACTTCTCGTTGATCGTATGGACCTGCGTCGGCTAAAAAATTCTGCCCGCCAACAGTGGGAACCGGATCTTTTGGATCGTATTGATACTGAAATTCACTAGAGGTTTCCGCCGGATCAGATTGCATCACACCATTGGATGTGAGATGCCATTCAATAAGTGTGGATGGAATGGGCCAATCAGCGGCGGCGCGCCATTCCATTCCGGGCGCCATCGGGATTATCCAAATCCCCCATGACGTAATACAACACACGGGGAGGTTCAGGAGATAACGCTTCCCCAAACAGCCAATGATTGATCCAGTTTGATTCTCGAGGCCAAAGTTCGTCATAGGGTAAGTATGCGTTTTCCGGGAAAACAAATTCACCGTTTTCGAGTGTATTAAACGTTGTATGTGTATAGGGACCGATGACAAGGTAGACGGAATCGCTCGCATCAGCGCTTCCGTTTTCTCGAATCCCTTGATAAAAATCAAGATTGCTTTGCGTGAATAGATCAAACCAACCCGCAAGCATGACCACCGGCCATTTTATCGTTTCAATCCGCTCATGGATGTTTTGCAGGCTCCAAAATTCATCGTAAAAAGGATGAGAACGAAACATAGTGAGATTGACTTGATAAGGCCACTGCGCGGTCAATAGCCATCCTTCGGCGAGTTCTTTTCTGAACGCTCCATCCGCAAAAGCAAAACCATGATATAACGAACCTGGTGTGAGTCCCATGATTTGGCCGGTAATCCCTTCCGGTTCCGATCCCGCTAATAAGAACTGTGTGACGCCACCCGCCGAAGCGCCTGTCGTGACAATTCGCCCATCGCACCACGATTGGCTTCGAATCCATTCAACCGTGTCATAGCCATCTTGCAGTTCGCCCCATCCATCATTGACGAAGGCCAAGGCTTCCCCCTCGGATTCATAACGCCCCCGCGTGTCTTGCAGGATAACAACCACACCGTTTTCATTGAGCGCATTCCGGGCGCTTTCGGGCATCATCAACGATCCACCATCGGATGTTTTATCGTACGGAGTGCGCCCTAACACAACAGGCCAGGGACCGGAACCTTCGCTGGGGAAATAGATGTCGGTGGCGAGATTGATTCCATCACGCATTGTGACCATTATCGTCTGCGCATCCGCTGCGGATGAAATACTCCCCATCATCAAAAAAACAGTCATGAAAGCAAAAACACATAGTACTCGTTTCTTCATTTAATTTACTTCCTTTTTATGTTGATTGATATAGAGTTTTACGTTGTGGGTAGAGCCACCAGCGGCGGTGAAATCGGGGAGGCCGTCTTGGTTGATGTCACCGACAGCAATACCCTGGACGGCGATAGATTGATCTATCACAGAGCGATTCCATTGCTTGGATTCGGGATCGTAGTCGTAGAGGTAGAGTGTGTGTCCTTCCCCCCGGTAACCTGCGACGATTTCATCATCACCGTCACCGTCAAAATCCGCGCAACCGATGGCGTGTCCGCTTTTGTAAGTATCGTCGATCACTTTACGCCGCAGTGGGAACTGTCCATCCTCCGGTTGTGTGTATACAGCTACTTGATGCCCATGCCAGGGATCGATTGTCGCGAGAAATCCGGATCGATCCCGGAATGTGCCTGTCGTGATTTCGCTGCAGCCGGTCTGGCCTTCGGAGGCGGGCGCGCCTTCGCAAAGCCGCCGGTGTATTGGTTTAGACCGGCCTCGTCCAATGACCGTGATTCCTTCTTGACTGGCCAGAAAGAGGCGGTCGATATCGTTGTTGATAGAAGATTGAACCCACACGCCATGCAGGATGTGAAGTGTATCGTCTAGGATTCCCTCTTCCAAGTATCGGTTTTCGGATTGGCGGGGATTTCATAGACGAGTAACCGCACGGGCGTCTGGTCGAATTCCGGGCGTTTCGAATTGACGCCGACCACAGGCGCGACGATTAATTTCTTGCGGGTCCGACCGATCAAATCAACCCACCGCACTCGATGCGCGGTTGGTTCGGAAGCGATTGGATAGACCGTCCAAGGCTGATCCAGATCGGTTTGGGGGTCCAGCCAGCTGATCGTTCCTCCTTCCGTTGAGTTGTTTAGGTTGAAATCCGAGGCCAGCGCTAATTCCAACTCTCCGTCTTCATCAAGATCGTAAAACGCGAAATCGATATGATCCGTTGTTTCGTTCCCGCTGATTGGACGTTGCTTCCAGGAGGGATTCTCATACCAGCTAACACGGGAATTTTTCCCTTCACCCAACGCGGCGATATCCGGTTTGCCGTCTCCGTTGATATCAGCGATCGCGGTTTGGTAGGCGCGGGGGCAGGGAATTATCGATTTCGATCGTTTGGAAGAGTTCGCAGGAAACATCGGCGGCAGCTGCGCCCGGTGTAAATATAACGGCGCAAAGGATGGCTATCCATTTTTTCATAATTTCATCGCTCCCGTAATCTATTTATTATGTTTCAGATTGTATAACGAGAGCCAGTGATAAAAGGTTTTCGTATGATAGGACTATAGATTATTTTATCAACTTTTTTGGAATTGGATTAATTTTTTATATATTAATCTCAAAAATGATAGAATGTTTTCTTGATCCAGGTAGTATTAGCGAAGGAGATAGGAGTTTTATTGGATTCTATGGCATTCAAACATTAATCAACAAATTCTACGCAATTTCCGGCACAACAAACGGTTCACGATACGTGCGTTTTAAGAATGCGTTGGCTTCATCCGCATGATCTCCAATGAAACGTTCTTTTGTCTCGTCGTGAGTCAAGATAGGGCTCATTTTGATGGAATCATCTTTCACGGAAACACCAAAGTTGCTGAGCTGTTTTTCCATATCGTTGAGTAGCGCGCCCCATTCATCCAGGTTGGGCAGAATCGATTCCGCCTTATCGCGTGAATAGGCGCCGCCGGTTTGGAACGCGACATTGGCGAGGTTGCACCATCCTGTTGACGCGTGTCCGAGTTCAATTTCCGCATTCAGGATGCTGTTGTCTTGTTTGCGCACCGCTTCAAGGAAATTTCCGGTATGGAGTTGGACTCGATCGCCACCACGGAACGAGGCGATTTGTTTTCCGTCCAAGTCGATGGCTTTGCCGGAACCACGCTGGCCAAGGTAATAACCACCTTCACAAGCGACAACATACCCACTCTCCGGTCCAGTAAATGTCCGCCCAGCCAGCGCTGTCCACGGGCCTTTTTTGTCCGGCGCTTGCGTCATATTGGATAACGCCATGATGGTGGGGTACGTTCCAGTGTCGAAGCATACGAAATGAACGTTCGGTGTGTTCCCCGCGTCTCCCCAAACGGCGCGTCCGCCAACGGCGAGAATTCGTTTGGGAAGTATAACGGAATCTTGATAGGCGACATTCCGGACGTCATCGATTATGTGCACGCCCCAGTTCCCCATTTCCCCATTACCGGTGTTGAAGTCCCAATGCCAGTCATAATGCAATTTATCGCGGTAAATCGGTTGATCCGCCGCCGGTCCAAGCCATAAGTTGTAATCGATATCTTTCGAAATAATCAGCGGTGTGCTGCGTTTCCCAATAGGTTCACGAACGCCCAACCGGTTGGCTTGGACGTAAAGGATCTTTCCCAACGCTTTCTTATTATGCAATAAATCCTTGGCCGGATCCTGCAGCGGCAGATCGGAACGATGCTGTGTTCCCAATTGCACAACTTTTTTGTATTTCCTGGCCGCATTGACAACTTGCCGTCCTTCCCATTGTCGATGGGAGAGTGGCTTTTCCACATAGACATCTTTTCCCGCCTGCATGGCTATGATCGAAGCCAGGCAATGCCAATGATTGCAGGTTGATACAGCCACGACAT
This sequence comes from bacterium, assembly GCA_963663405.2. GTDB lineage: Bacteria > Hinthialibacterota > Hinthialibacteria > Hinthialibacterales > Hinthialibacteraceae. The sequence continues at coordinate 48,745 of CAXXSM010000057.1, forward strand.
CGACGTTTGGATCTTCGAGCAGTTTACGGAAATCGATGTATCCTTTTGCGCCTTTAAAGTCCGCGGCTTTGGCGGACAGCGTTTTATCTGGATCGGCGATCGCGGCGATCCGCGCGCCTTTTTGCCGTGTAAAACTATCGGACAGCTGCCCCCCACGCCATCCCATTCCGATGATCCCAACACCGATAGTATCATTCGCGCTGTAGGATCGGCCAATAAAGAAGTTTGTAGGCAAAGTCGCAACCGCGCCGAACGCCACACCCTTTCGAAGAAAATTACGCCGTGAATAAGAAACCATTCTACATTGTCCTTTCGCCCATTCTATTGATTTTTACACATCCATGATATTACTATTATTATCGTTGTTCGATTCACATTTTTGAAGGTCTTTGATACGGGGAACATTACAGCGAATTTGTGGTTTTTTATCTTGGACCAATATCGTATTATTTTGTATGTTATCCATATGCTGTTATTGCAATCTGGTTTCCAACTGCGTTGTAATCATGTGTCTCAACCACATTACCATTGTGTTTCACTGCGATCAATTGACCATCTATATCATAGTTTTAGTTTGAATACAGCGAAAAGCGCAATCACTAAAAAACATTGATAAATTGATGTACGTAAAGACATAACGCTTCTTTTATTTCTCCCTTACGAAAAGAAAACTTACTCTTTTCTAACATTCACTATACGCCACCCATTAGGGTGTAACGGCGACGCGGAAAACGTTATGATCCATAGAATACTGAAAGGCGGAGTGGGCGTCTTCTAAAGAAAATGTTTTTGCCACGAGATTGCCGAAAGGATATTGTGAACCATACCGATCCAGAAACACAAGAGCCGTAGCAAGATCGCCCGGCGTGTAATTATGCAGACCTTGGATCTGCTTGATTCCACGCACGATCGATTCAATCGAAACCGGTAACGATGGAGAGGGGAATGTTGATCCAACTAAAATACATTTCCCGCCAATACGGAGCGTTTCAATACAATTTTCCACGGATGGATTCACACCGCAGAATTCAAAGGACAAGTCTACCCCACGGCCTTCCGTACGTTCATGAACGGCGGCGCGCAATTCTTCACTATTGCGTGAGATATTGACGGTAGACGTGGCGCCGAATTGCTTCGCCATTTCCAAGCGTTCATTCGATATATCAGCGATAATCACATCGCGTGCGCCCCGGCTTTTAACCATCGCCGTTGCGGTTAAGCCCAACATTCCGGCGCCGGAAATAAAAACGATTTTTTTGTCCGCAATCCCCAGCATACCGTATTGCGGCGGAAACTGTCGCCCGTCGCGCAATTGACAGGACAGGCTACGTAATCAGGGATATGGTCAGGAACCTTCAAGATGGCTGTGCCGGGCGCTAACAGACAATAATCCGCGAGCCCACCATTTAATGGATAGGTTGTCTCGATACTTTCGTGTCCATATTTGAATAACCGGACACATTTTTGTGGCAGTCCATTTTGACAGAAAAAACAGTCTCCGCAGGACGCGGCGATCGACCAAGTGATGCGATCGCCTTTTTGTAAGACTTGACCGTTGAAATCTTTCATTTCGCTGGAAGAAGGTAACTCGGACACCCGGCCCAGGATTTCATGGCCGAGGACGGTCGGGCAGGGGGTATTCCGGTTCCCTTTATACGTATGAATATCGCTGCCACATAAGGTCGTACAAATAACTTGCGCCAACACTTCCCCAGCTTGAGGCGCGGGTAGAGTAACATTACGCAATTCCAACTCTTGCTCCGGTCCGTGAAACAGGATGGCTCGCGCGGTTTCAGATTCCATCATTTCAATCTCCGCTATCTCTTTTGGTTATTTGTCAAGATCAATATTAACCTGTCAATTGGGATTGATACTTGATATCTTCCATTGCCCTATAAATCACAACATCAACCAAAAATAATTTCCAAACAAAACAATAAGAATATCAAAATATATCTCTCGTGATACGCTCATTTTTTCTATTTAAAATTCTTCTTTTCATATCATTATTTGAACGGAGGATTGTAATGTCACAGATCATTAGACGCGCGTACACTAGGATACGCAAATAGATTATCCTGTCTGCGTTTTATTTGTGCGTCACAGTTCAGTCGACAAATTTGACCCAATGGAGATTATTTTTGTTGGAGGATGGATGGTGTCAGATCTTGCGGTTGACTCGTTGGTTGTTGGCTTTGTCCTTGCAAGACTGGAGTATATTTCTGACCTTGCTGTTGCCCTTGTTCTTTCATCGCATCGTTATACCCCTGCTGATATCCTTGCTGGCGCGCTTGTTCCTTTTGATTGTCGATGTGATCATTGAGCAGCGCTCCACCGGCTGCGCCCGCCCCCGCGCCGATTAGGGTGCTTTCTGTGTCCCCTCCAATTAACTGACCGGCGACCGCTCCCACTCCCCCGCCTACCATAGCCCCTTTCTGCGCGGGGGAGCCGCATCCCACTGCGAAGATGACCACACTGACGAATAAGATAATTGACACGATCGTTTTCATTTCGACACTGTTCCTTTCCACCCTTTCAACCGCTGTTTTTTCAATTGTTATTATTGGATTAATATCCTTATTTTGTATTGTCCACTCATGGAAATCTCATACGATGTTAACCACGGCAACAACAAAGATACCATAATTTTATTTTAAAAAACAGTGAAAATACAATCAAAAAGATCTTTTTTCACATTGATTGAACAACAAAAACATCCGATTCATCCCCGGTTGGATTTTCTCCAAATAAGATCGATTTTGGCGTTCCTTCAATCCGGGCGTAATACGACGATTCTGAATCGATTTCATTTTCAACCGACCAGGCGGTAAACTCGCTCTCCCCATAGGAGAGTTTCAACCCTTGCCGCGGAGAAATTAGTTTGGATTTATCAGGAAGCGCTCCCTTGGGACCAACCGCTTGAAAGTTAATTTCCCCTTGATCGACACCGAGCATGGCCCCATTCCACACTCCTTCACGGGGACCGATTTCATACCAGTACCCGATTTGGGGAATCGCCCGGAGGTTGAGACGGTATTCGGGGGTAACCGGTTTGACCGTGGAGTGAACCTTCGCGACAATTTTCGCGGGATACGATGTTTCGGTTAGAGAGAAAAACGAAATCTCTTTTAAGGGAGTTGGCATCATTTCAACCGGAGGAGGGGAGCCGCCGTCATAGATCATTGCGATTGGAAACGTATGCCCCCGTTCATTCTGTAGACAAATCGATAGAGCGAAAAGACCATAGCGGATCGATTCCGATTGCAGTTCCTCTTCGGTCGCATAGATCATCCAAAGTTTGACCATTGGATTGAGCAGTTCTTGGAGTGTGCTGAGCCACGCCATTTTTTTGAGATCATCTTCCCAATAGGCGCCGTCGATCGACAGTCCGTACGCCTTCATTTTTTGCGCGATTTGCTGGATCTGTTCTTCTGATTTGGACAGTGATGTTAACCAGATTGATTTCACAGCGCATGACCTTTCAAGTAATAATAGTCTTAGTTTCAGTGGGGAAACGAAGGTTTTACTTTCCCTAACACTGCAAACACGGCTTCGCCATTAGGACTCAACTCCATCGAAAGAAACAGAAAATTCCCCAGCTTCCGTGACATCCAAATGGACTTGGGCGGGCATTTCACCTTCGCTCATATAAGCGAGTATCTTTTTAGCCATCATGGGCATGACGGTTCCCCGCATGATGAAATCGATGTTACGCGCGCCGGTTTCGATTTCAACGCATCGCTCCGCGATTTGATCTACGACCGCCTGGGAATAGGTCAGTTTCATTTTATTGTTCGTCATCATCCGGCCGACCAGTTTTCCCAGTTTCAGCGTAGTGATTTCCTTCATAAAATCAGGAGGTAATGTGTAATAGGGAATCGCCGTCATACGCGCCAGTAAAGCGGGTTTGAAGTGATTGCTGAGAATGGGCCGAACCGCTCCCATGACGACATCCATCGGAGGGGTGTCATCGCCTTTTGTCATTTCGGTGATGACATCCGTCGCTAAATTGCTGGTTAGGATAATGACGGTATTTTTGAAATCGATCACGCGTCCTTCCCCATCACTTAGCGTCCCCTTGTCAAAGACTTGATAAAACAGTTCCAGCACCTCAATGTGAGCTTTTTCCACTTCATCAAGCAGCACAACGCTATAGGGCCGTTGCCTCACCGCTTCGGTAAGAACGCCTCCTTCACCGTAGCCGACATACCCCGGAGGAGAGCCGATGAGGCGGCTCACCGTATGCTTTTCTTGAAATTCGCTCATATTGATGGTGACCATAGACTGCTCTCCTCCAAAAAGGAGATCCGCAATCGATAACGCCGTCTCTGTTTTCCCTACACCGCTGGGCCCCACCAACAGAAACACTCCAAGGGGTTCATTCGCATTGGTCAAACCGGATTTCGAAGATTCCAGCACTTCACTCAAAGCGAGAATCGCATGATCCTGACCACGGATTCGTCCCATGAGATTCGTTTTCAAATTCAGAACGCTTTGGGCCTCATCACGAAGCACTTTCCCCAAGGGGATGCCTGTCCAATCCGATACCACTTTGCAAATGACTTCGGTGTCCACTTCGATATGCGCCAAAGGTTGATCGCCTTGCAGTTCGTCGAGATGAGCCAGCGCATCCAGAATCTTTTTCTGTTGCTCTTCCTTCCCGCTTTCCTCTTCGATTTCTCCCATCTGTCCACGCAGTTCTTGTATTTCTTGAATCGCGGATTGGATCGTTTCCCACCGGGCGGTTATGGCATCCAGTTCAGTTTGTAAACCGGTTAATTCCTCCTCAAGCGCGGCGAGACGTTCTTCGTCAATTTCCGCGCCGTTTTGGCGATCTCTGAGAAGCCCTTGTTTTTCCCGTAAAAGTGATTGAATGGCTCGTTCTTTATCCTCCAGCGCGTCGGGTTTGGAAGAGAGGCCGATTTTGACACGAGCGCCGCTTGTGTCTAACAAGTCTACCGCTTTGTCGGGAAGTTGACGGCCGATGATATATCGGTTCGCCATTTCCGCAGAGGCGATAATCGCGTCATCCCGGATGGCGACTTTATGCGCTTCTTCGTATTTTTCTTTCAATCCGCGCAGGATTTGAATCGTTGTCTCGACGGAAGGTTCATCTAATTTGACCAGTTGGAAGCGTCTCGTTAACGCGGGATCTTTCTCAAAATATTTTTTATATTCCGACCAAGTCGTCGCCGCGATCGTGCGCAATTCCCCGCGGGCCAAGGCGGGTTTGAGAAGGTTGGCGGCGTCACCGCCTCCCGCCTGTCCCCCCGCGCCGATCATGGTATGCGCTTCATCGATGAACATGATGATTGGTTTGGGAGAGGATTTGACTTCTTTAATCACATTTTTTAAGCGGTTTTCAAATTCCCCTTTCACGCCGGCCCCCGCTTCGAGCAAGCCCATATCCAATCCAAGCACGATTACTCCTTTCAGCTCATCGGGGACGTCATCTTCAACAATGCGAAGCGCGAATCCTTCCACGACGGCTGTTTTGCCGACACCGGCTTCCCCCACGATGATGGGATTGTTCTTCCGGCGGCGGGATAGAATATCAATCATCTGGCGGATTTCACGGTCCCGGCCAAATACGGGATCAATTTCCCCATTTTGCGCTTTTTCAGTAAAATTCACCGTGAACTTTTGCAGCGCGGTACCCACCGCGGGAGCGCCGTCTTCTGTTTCTCCCTCTGGGGCGCCTTCTGTATACGCGGCTCTCTCTTCGGATGAGTTTTTGACGATTGCCCAGTACTCGGACAACAGCGCTTCTTTCTTGATGCTTTTAACAATCGTCTCGTAGCGTTCCGAGCCGAAGAACGCGGGTTTTGAAATCATCGCGAGGAGCACGGCTCCCGATCGAATTTGGGTTTCGTTCAAATCGATCGAGGAGATCAACCATGCGTCTTGAAACAGTTCGAGCAGCAGCGGAGAGAACGCGGGTTTGCCGGAATTGCCCGAATTAAATTCATCCATCGCCTCATCAACCGCTCGTTTCAATCGGCCGGGATCCAGATTGAAATGGCGGAAAATCAGTGATACGTCGCATTGCGTATCCTCGATCACTTTTGATAAAAAATGTTCCGCAGTCACTTCATAGTGCGTCCGGGAAACACTAAATCCCGCAGCCGCATGCAGGGCGGATGTACAAAACATGTTCAATCGCGATAATAGAGTTTTCAAATCGACCGAGATCATCGACTGCTGCCTCCTGTATGAAAAACAGTGTGTTTGGTTTTTCTCCCTGGCGGACGAAGCGAAGAAAATCGTTCATTGAAGTCTTTACAATTCAAAAGCAATCCATCGTTTAAAACTATTAAGTATCGCATTTTATCGCGAATTTTTATAGTCTTCCCTTGTTTTTTTCACAAGAAATAAACGAAAATATATATAAAAAAAGTGTATGATAAATGTAGGATCGTATTGAAGTGTTATTCCTCTATTCTGGTTAATAATCTTTTATCATTATTCTTTTTACTGACTATAAAACAGACCGATTCGATTCTTTTTACTTGATGACTGGCGCTCGATACAATTCTGATAAGGTGGATTGAGGATTATGGATTATCAAGAACTCATAAAAAAACCAATTAATGAAGAAAAACCTGCGGGAGAAAATGCCCGTTACGAACATGAGTATATCGATTTACAAAATGAAATCGATAAACTCGCAGGAGTGACTGAACAGATCGACTGGACCAAGGTCCTCAAACTGGCGTTAAAGATTTTATCAGAGAAATCCAAAGATCTGAAAGTGGCATTATATCTAACCGACGCCTTGGCCAATACGGAGAAATTGGACGGTTTCGCCCAGGGGATCGTCCTTCTCAGTGATTTGCTGGAAAACTTTTGGGATGGACTCTTCCCCGATCGGGAGAACCGCCGGAAAAAAATGATTGAGGGATTTATTGAGAAATACGCGGATTTTCTCTCCTCCCTGGACATTCCTCCTCAACCCGTTGATAAAATCAAAGCGTTGACAGAATCGATCAAAAAAATCGACTCATTCTTAGCGGAGAAAATGGAGGACGCGCCTCTGTTTCGGCCACTGGAAAGTGGCGTTGCCAGGATCCCTCTTCAAGAAGAGAAAAAAACAGAATCAGCGCCCTCGAAACCGGTGGATACTTCAACGGCGGCGGCTGCCGCTCCTCCGCATCCTGTGGAAAGATCACCGGTTCCAGTGGAAGAAAGCGCCTCCGACGTCTCTTCAATCAAGGAAGCGAAAAAGGAGTTAAATAGAATCCTCCCTTCGTTGCGAAAGATTGCCGGCGCCTATTTAAAAGAAAATCAAGCGCAAGGAACCGGCTATCGATACAATCGCATCGCCGCCTGGTTGCAAATCAATCAAGCGCCTCTTGCGGACAAAAAGAAAACCCAAATTCCACCCCCGGACGCGCAAACAGCAAAAGCGTTGGAAACGCTCTATAACAATCAAGATTGGGAGAATTTGCTAACCAGCGCGGAATCGAATATCTCCCGGTTTATCTATTGGTTCGATTTACACCGGTATGTGTCTGAATCACTCGGTCAATTAGGGGGAAACTACCGTCCGGCGCGGGAGATCGTCGATCAAATGACGGCTTCTTTTGTAGGCCGGTTAAAAGGGGTCGAAAATATGACATTTTCCGATGGGACTCCCTTTGCCGATCCAGCGACGAAACAATGGCTGAAAAGTATCGCTCCCTCGTCCAGGGATGAGGATGGATTTGGGACAGGATCAAAAAGTGGAAATGGGGCGGCCGCCAAAGTGGAGGAGGAATATAAAACGTGCAGCGCTTTATTGAAAGAGAAAAAAACGGCGGAAGCGGTTAAAACGGATTCACAATCAATACAGCCAGAGCGCATCCGCCGGGGATCGCTTCCTTTGGCGCATCGCTTTGACTCGCCTTCTTATCGACGCCCAAAAAATCAAATTGGCGCTTCCCTATTTGTATGATATATTGGATGACATTGAAGCGTACCGTGTGGATGTGTGGGATCCCGAACTCGCGATGAAAGGATACAAACTAGCTTACGAAGGATTCCTCTTATGTGAGGACGCCCATCCGGAAACAGCGTCTAAGTTGATCGTGTCCATGGCGAAAATCAATCCTTGCGCCCTTTTGGAATATGATCTTTAAATCTAATATAAAGGGATTTTAAATCCATAACTGTTTGCCTAATGAATTGAGGAGGATGGATGATGGCTAAAGAAAGTTCGATCGCGCCGAAAGAACGTGTCAATATCACTTACAAACCCGCCACGGGAGTGGATGAGGAAGTGGAACTTCCCCTTCGGGTTATGGTGATGGGAGATTTTACACTCAAAGAGGACGAAACCATATTGGAAGAGCGGGAAGCCGACCAGATCGACAAAGACAATTTCAATGATGTCCTCAAAGGAAAAAATATCAATCTTCAGATAACTGTGCCGGACAAGTTGGGGGATGATCCAGATGGACAGTTGGATGTAAGTTTGAAACTGGATCATATGAACAAATTCAAACCAGATGAAATTGTCAACCAAGTGCCGGAAATGCAGAAATTGTTGGAACTGCGGGAATCGCTGAAAGCGTTGAAAGCCCCGCTGGGGAATGTTCCGGCGTTTCGCAAAAAAATCCAAGAAATTGTCCAAGATGAAGAGACAAAAAAACGGCTGCTGAGCGAACTGGGGATTAAAGAATAATCCAGTCTATCTATCGAATGAGAGTGATCGAGAGATTTTGAAAAGGACGAACGAATTCTTCGAGAGACGCGTTTCGCCTGATAACCATTCATTGTAACGAATTCTTATCGTGCAAGGAGTAAATACGATGCCTGATGGTATGAACGATACCGAGAAAGTTAAAGAGACCACAACCACGCAAGAAACAAATTTACTCGATGACATTATTCAAGTCACTAAGTTAAAGCCTGCGGATGAAACGTATTCCATGACGAAGCAGGCGTTGCAGGAATATATCAATAAATTGGTCAAGCGGCCTGGCGAGAGAGTGTCCCAGGCCTTGGTCGATGAAATGATCGCGGATCTCGACCGGAAATTATCCCAGCAGGTCGACGCCATTATCCATCACGCTGATTTTCAAAAATTAGAGTCTTCATGGCGGGGATTGCAATACCTTGTCCGGGAAACGAATTTCCGGGAAAACATCCGGATCGATGTTCTAAACGTTAAAAAAGAAGAATTGATTGATGATTTCGAGGACGCACCCGAAATTCCCAAGTCCGCGCTTTATCGCAAAGTCTATTCAGAAGGGTATGGCCAGTTCGGGGGCAAACCGTATGGCCTTATGGTGGGGGACTTCTCATTCGACTATGGGAATCAAGATATTGAACTGCTCAAAAAACTTGGCAGTGTGGCGTGTATGTCCCACGCGCCGTTTATCACGGGCGTGTCCCCTCGAATGTTTGGAGTCGATCAATTCAGCGAACTGCCAAACTTGAAGGATCTCAAGTCGATTTTCGAAATGCCGCAATACACCAATTGGCGTGGCTTCCGTGATTCGGAAGACGCGAGGTATGTTGGATTAGTGGCCCCGCGCTTTTTATCCCGCCTCCCCTACAGCCCTGAAACGGCGCCCGCTAAATCCTTTACATACCGGGAGGATGTTTCGGACGGTGACGGCCGGTTCTCGTGGAGCAACGCGGCGTACGCCATGGCGTCCTGTATCACGAAAAGTTTCGCCAAATACCGCTTCTGCGCCAATATCATCGGCCCCAAGGGAGGGGGCGCTGTGGAAGATATGGAACTGTACGAATATGAGGACATGGGCACGACGAAGATCAAAAATCCTGCGGAAGTCACAATTACCGACCGGCGGGAATTCGAACTCGCCGAAGAAGGATTTATTTCTTTGGTCTACCGGCAGGATAGTGACAACGCCGCTTTCTTCTCCGCCAATTCCGTTCAGAAACCTAAGTTCTACGGCATCAGCAAAGAAGGCAAAGAGGCGGAAACAAATTACAAACTGGGAACCCGGCTGCCCTATATGTTCGTCATGAGCCGGTTGGCCCACTATCTCAAAGTGCTGCAGCGGGAAAACATTGGAACGTGGACCTCGCGGACGAAAATGGAAGACGAACTTAACAAATGGGTCACGCAATTTGTGAACGACACGGACACTCCATCGGAAGGAACGACAAGCCGGCGGCCTCTGCGAAAGGCCCAGGTCATCGTCTCTGATGTGGAAGGGGATCCAGGTTGGTATAAAGTATCACTAAAAGTCGTTCCCCATTTCAAATATGAAGGAGCGTTCTTTGAATTATCCCTTGTCGGTAAACTGGATAAGGAATAATCAAAACAAAAACATTAATCAATAAGGGCAGTACAACGAAAGGAGATTATCGATCATGCCGATTCCGTCACACCTGTCATTGACAGGCAATACGCAAGGGAAAATCGAAGGTTCGTGTGAAATCGTAGGCCGTGAAGGAACTATCCTCGTCTATGCGATGGATCACCTCATTCAAATTCCCCGTGATCCACGCACAGGTTTGCCCACGGGTCAGCGCGTTCATGATCCACTGACCGTAACCAAAGAATTCGACAAGAGTTCTCCCCCGTTGTATCAAGCGCTGTGCAGTGGAGAGCAATTTAGTGAGGTGAAATTTGAATTTTATAGGATTTCACCTGAGGGAACCCAGGAACTCTACTTCACCATTACATTGGAAAACGCGATTATTGTGAATATCAAGGCATGGTATCCACCTACAATGCTGGCTTCCAGTGAACCCTACCGCCATATGGAAGATGTTTCATTCACCTATGCGAAAATCATATGGACGTGGGAACCGGATGGCATCGAAACAGAAGATAATGTCCGGGAACCAAAATAATTCGAAAAATCCGCGGCCCTCTTTTTTCTAGGAGGGCCGCCGTCTGATTCTGCAAGACTCGTTGGAGAGATGAATGGCCACTCATGAAGAAGAAATGATCCCCCCCCAGCCGAATCAGTATAAAAGTCAAATTCCAACAAGATGGCGGGGAGGAAGTTGAACTTCCATTGAATATGCTGGTATTGGGTGATTTTACTCAAAAGGACGATGACACGCCTTTGGAGAAACGTGAACCCATATCCGTGACAAAAGAGAATTTTAATAAAGTCATGAAGGAAATGGATTTGGGCTTGTCTTTTACTGTTCCCGATGCGCTCTCGGATGAGGAAGATGTCTTGCCCGTTGATTTAAAATTCTCTAGTTTAAAAGATTTCGAACCAGATAACGTCGCCAAACAGATCCAACCGCTTAAAAAATTGATTCAAATCCGGACGCTGCTGCGGGACTTGAAAGCCCGTGTGGATAATGAAGTGGATTTACGAATCAAAGTCACGGAAATTCTCAAGCACGTGAGAGAAAATCGCGATAAAGAATCATTATTGGATGATATCAACGCGCTCATCGAACAGGCGGCGCCCTAGTCCGGATCATTCAATCTTAGTGTGCAATGGCATGAGCGGGAAACTACGGGAATTGAGGTTATGAAAAGAGAACGGGATTCGCGTCACAGAGTGGAGTATGAAGCGGCTTCTTCTCCAGAAGCGCTTCAAGTCCATGATATCCTGGCGTTGATCGATGCGCGTCCCGAACCGGAAGCCGTTGGCAAGGCGCTCTCCGATCAATGGACGGAACTGCCAACGGAGCAGATCGTCACCGGAGAGATTCTCGTCCTCCTCCAAAGCCTTCTCGAAGACGAACGAATCCCGGAGCGGGATCTCTCCGATATCATTGAAGAATGTATAGAATCCATCGATGAACGAATCTCGGACCAAATGGCTGAAGTCATCCGTCATCCGGAATTCAAATCGTTTGAGGCGTCGTGGCGCAGCCTTTGGTACTTAATCGAACAGATTCCAGCCGGGCAGAATTCGATCCTGTTATCCATCGTGAACGTATCGAAAGAAGACCTATTGGAAGATTTCGAAGCCCATAAGGAACTCGAACAGTCTGGATTCTGGTTTCATATCTTCAACCGTGAATATGACACTTTTGGTGGAAAACCTTACGCCGTGGCGATCGGGAATTATGAGTTCGGCCATAGTCAACAGGACATTCAATTATTGCGGTATTGTGGACAGGTGGCCTCCGCGGCGCTTTGTCCTTTCCTCTCCTCAATTAGCAGCGAGTTTTTGGAATTCGACCGACAGGATATTTGTGACATAGATGATATAGAAAGTTTCTTTGAATTCCCCCGCTACGCGGCTTGGAATTCGTTCCGGAAAAGCGAGGCCGCGCGGTTTGTGTCTCTATGTCTGCTTCGATTCCTGCTTCGGCCCCCGTATGGCCCTGAACCGTCGGAATTAAAAACGGAATCGTTCTCCTTTGATGAAGGTTTCTGCGGGGAGAAAGAAGAGCATGAGGATTATTTATGGGGCAATTCCGCTTTCATGATCGCCTCGAATATCGTCCGGTCGTTTATCAAATACGGCTGGTTCAATAATATTGTAGGTCCGAACGCTGGCGGTATGGCGAAGAAAATACCCTTGCATTATTATGAAAGCGCCGGGATGCGCGTTCCCAAATGCCCTACGGAAGTCTCCCTCAGCGAAGACCGGGAGTTGGATTGGAGCCGGCAGGGATTCGCCTCCCCGGTTCACCGGCTGAATTCCGGACAAGTGGCGTTCTTTGATTTACCGACGCTTCGAAAACCAGCCGTTGTCCCAAAAGATCCGGACGCGACGAATAGTGACCGGCTGACAACGAAACTCTATCACGTTCTGCTTTGTTGCCGCTTCAGCCATTATCTCAAAGTGATGATGCGCGAAGAACTAGGAACCGCCACGAACGAACGAGTGTTGCAGGAACAACTCGAAGGATGGATCAAGCAATATGTCGGTGAGGATATGAACCTTCCCTATGAGCTGCGCGCGGAACGGCCTTTGCGCGGCGCTAAGATCGTAGTGAAGGAGCATGAAGATAAAGGGTGGTACAATGTAGATCTTGCGTTACGGCCATGGTACAAGATGGAAGGATTGGAAGCGGATATTGTGCTGACGGCCAAGATTTAAAACATTCACTTAGATCTCATAAAAGAAGCCACAGTCTAGAGGCCGATTGGCTGTAAAAATAATACAATTCATCCTGCGAATGGACGCCAACCATTCTTTTCAAAAAAAGGAGCGCGGCCGATGCCGATACCCATTTTCGCCAAATTCGATGGTATTGAAGGCTCGTGTAAGATCAATGATGACAATCGCGTTGGTCAAATCGAGATCCTCGAGTTTTATTACAATTCCTACATCCCGCTCAGGGAAGGAAGCATCACCGGAGTCCGGGTGCATAAACCGATTACCTTTGTCAAAGAAATCGACAAGGCGAGTCCCCTATTGGCCGACGCCGTATGGCACGGGAAAATCATAGACACAGTGGATATCAGCTGGTACCGGATTACCAAGACTGGCCGAGAGGAGAAATACTTCGTCATCTCACTGGAAAAGGTCCGGATTGTCGGCATTACTCCCTATATGCCCATGATTCTGGACCGGACGAATGAGATGTACAATCACTTAGAGAAAGTGGAACTGCGCTTTGAAAAAATAAGAGTGGAATGGTTGGATGGCGGTCTCGCCGCCGTTGATTCATACGAAGAAGACAAGCAATACGGCTGATTACACATTGTAGAATTTGTCCGACAAGGTCGTGAATGATATGGATTATCAATGGGTTTCCCCATCAGTAATTGATGTTCTGAGCGAAGAATCGGACCGGTCTCGCACCAATCTCGATACGCTTGAAGAGTTGGTCATCGAATCGGTGGGACGCAATTTAGCGGATTTATTAAACACCCGACAAGGAAGCGTTCCTCATTTACCGGATTATGGATTGCCTGATTTTTCACGGATTTACGCGCGTGAATCCGGCTGTATTGAGTTTCTCCGGCAGAGCATTGAACAGTGTATTATAAAATACGAACCCCGTCTGACATCTGTTCGGGTGGTAGTAGACAAAAAGAACAAAAACCAAGCGGATCTATCCGTAAAATTTCTCATCGAAGCGTTATTACGCGTTCCCTCGGAGAGAACCGTTTTTTTTAAAACCATGGTGCAAGACGTTGAAGAAATAAAAATTCGGCCTATGTAAAAGGAATTCTGAGCGGCTATGGTGGACACACGGTATTACGATCGGGAAATTCGCTATCTTCGAGAAGCGGGAAGAAAATACGCGGACAAGTATCCCATGCGCGCTTCCAAACTGCGCCTGGAATCGTCCGAATACATCGACCCGCGCGTGGAACGGCTGATCGAAAGTTTCGCGTTTATGACCGCGAGAGTGCAAAAAAGGCTGGACGAAGATTTCCCCGATCTTTGCGAAACGTTCTTATCGATTCTCTGTCCTGTTTTGAACTGTCCCATCCCTTCGTTTACAATTGTCCGGTTTGAGCCGAACGAAAAGATGGTTAAGAAAGAAACGATTGAAAAAGGCGCCGTCGTGGAATCAGTTCCCATTACCAGCGGAGGGACAATCTGCCGCTTCCAAACGACCGCGCCGGTAGATGTCTATCCTCTCTCGATTTCACGTATTGAAATCATCCAAAGCACGGAGGCGTTGCCCTGCCTGCGAATGCGCCTCTCGTTGTTTGACCAGATTCGTTCAGATGTGCTGCAATGGTCGAACCTCCGTTTCTATCTCCAAGGGGATACGCCCATTCAAGCCAAACTGTATGAATTGTTTCACACGCATGTGCAATCAATCGTGATTCGATCTTCCGAGGGCAGACGGAAACGGCTGGATTCATCTCAAATCGCTCCGGTTCCGTATTCCGTCGATGAATCGATTTTACCTCAACCCGATCACGTCCACGGGGGCATACGTTTATTGCTGGAATATTTCCTATTTCCAGAACGGGATTCATTCTTTGATTTATCAGGATTGGAATTTTTGCGAAAATGGCCTCCATTCACGGAATTAGATATTGATTTCGAACTGGATCCGAAATCCTTGCAGGATCTCTATTTTGAGCCAGAGAACATCCTGCTGGGCTGTGTTCCCGCTGTCAATCTTTTCCCCGCGGATGGCATCCCGATTTCCTTGGATTCAAACGAATTGGAATATCGTTTGGAGGCCGATGATTTAGGCCCGCAAGAACATTACGCTATCTATTCGGTGGATAAAATCTTCCGGAATGATTTTACATCAGGGGAAAGTGAAGCCATTCTTCCGTTTCAAGGCTTCCTGCCCAAACGGAACGGCAATGCGAAACAGGTATATTATCAAGTCTCACGCCGGCCGGATATTTCCGGTTCCATCGACTATTGGCTGCGATTGACCAATCACGCCGGGGAAATGGAATCCTTCAGTTCAGATACATTGTCGATCCAACTGACGTGTACCAACGGAGATCTAGCCGCCACACTTCGTCCAAAAGAGTTATCCATTCCTGGCGAAGGGGTTCCCGAATCCGTCGCTGTCCATTGTCTACTCACTCCCACAAAGGCGATTGCGCCCCCCCTCTTCCGGCAGCGGGCAAGGCGGTATTGGCATTTACTCAGTCACGTCAGTTCGAATCTCCTGCCTCTTCTAAACAAAACAGTGTTATTAAACACGATCGATTTAATCGCCTCTCATGCGGGATTGGATGTATCGGACGAATCCATCATGAATATGGACGCAAGGCGCTCCACGGCTTGGCGCCGCCGGCTTGATTCGATTGAAGATGTTCGATGTGAACCTACGGAGGATATTTATAAAGGAACCATCATTCGCGGGATCAAAGTGACGATTGTCATATCGGATGAGGACCGCTTCGAGTATCCAGGAGAACTGTTGAAATTTATGAATGTGTTATCCAACTTTTTCAGTTTTTACGTAACGCTGAATTCATTCGCCGATCTGGTTCTCGTATTAAAACGGGAAGATTCTGAAACCGTTTGGCCAGGGGGATTTACGAGAGGAAGACTCCCAATTGTTTGAAGGAATACTGAAGAAGGCGTGAACGATACAGTTTTTTCTCCCGGCGCGTCACCTGTATTCGCAGCGTACTCACTTAATAGGATTATAGAGATATGGTTGAATCAAAAACGCGTTCCCCCAAACGTTTAATGACTTGGAAGCAACTGTACCAGCGGCTCGCTCCCAACCTGGATACGATGGGAGATTCAGACCGTTGGGAATTCATTTCCAACGCGGATCTCAGTTTTCCAAGAATGGAGGCGGCGCAACTAGAGGAATCCAACGTATCTGATGTGGAAGAGATTTTGTTTCATGTGGGAACGCTGTTTGATTCTACATCCCCCTCTCCCGATGTTTTTCTAGATCTCGTCAGCAAAGAGCAGGCGTACCGGGACTATGGAAGTGACGCGCCGTTTATCGATTTTCTGGAAATTTTCAACACTCGCCTGCTCCAAATTTTCTTGGCCGCCATCAAAAAAAACGGATTGGCTCGTAAACGCGCGTGACGACGCCTCGGATCTGATCTCGTTGATATTCCTCAGCATAGCGGGATGCGGAAATCCGGAATGGCTCCAGCGGAATCACCTGGACGCGAGAGAATTGCTGCGGTACACGGGTGTGTTATCGATCTTTCCTTCCTCGGCCCGGTGTTTAGAAGGCCTCTTGATTGATTATTTCGCGGGAATTCACTTTCAGGTTCATAGCAACATTTTGCAATGGGGACGGATTCCATCGGAGGGAAACCGAAACCGCCTCAATTGTCTTGGGAACAAAGATGGCAATTCGTATTTATCGAAGAATGTTATATTAGGAGAGTGGATTCCAGACCGGTGCAATCATTTTTTTATTGAAGCCGGTCCGTTAACGCTTCAACAGTATCTCGATTTTCTACCCAATCGAAAGCAGCAAATCACTCTCCGCTCACTGGTAAGGGCCTATATACCTGCGCATCTTTCTTTTGATCTTGTGTTGGTAATACCGGATCAAGAAATCGGCCCGTTCCGGTTAGGTGAAGGGCCGCACAATTTGTTGGGATGGACCTCATGGCTGGATAAGAAAAAAATCGGCCAGCTGAATCGCGTCTTGCTCTATGTCCATGAATATAAAGCCGCGGTTCCTATTGAATAAAAATATTAATTAGAAACGTTATCGTTTAATTGGGAAAATACAACATAATAAATAGATCTGCGCCGTAGACCGATTCACGCGTCATTCTGCATTGACAAAAGGTATCCCGCTATTGGATGAATGTGGCGGAGAAAATGCTTACGACAATAGAATGAAAGAATTCCGCTTATGCCTGCTCCAAATATTTCACGATTTTATCTCAAAGCCGCCGGACAGGATTTCAAGGTCACTCGATGGACTGGTGAGGAAAAGATATCGTCTCTCTTTCGTTTTGATGTTGAATTTATCAGTGATGACGCCAACCTAAATCTGCAGGATTTTATCGGAAAAACCGCTCAGTTAACGATGGCTTGGGACACACTTGGTCCCGAAGGAGAGGAGAAACAACGGAAATTGTATGGGATGGTTTTGGAAGCCCGCCAGAAGAAACTCTCCGATATTCGGGAACAGGGCCACGATTATCTCTATTCCGTCACCATTGTTCCCCGGCTTCAAAAATTGAAATACAGAACGAATTGCCGCATTTTCCAAAAACTCAATACAGACGATATCATCCGGGAAGTGCTAAAAGATCATGGCATCCAGGGTGTCGATTTTAAAGCCCGTCTGCAAACGCCGTGCTGGAAACGTGAGTATTGCGTCCAGTATCGGGAATCGGATTTTGATTTCGTATCCCGTTTACTGGAAGAGGAGGGAATCGCGTATTGCTTCGAATTCAAGGACAACAAGGACATTTTTGTTATTATCAATTTTCCCTTTGGACACACCCCTTGCGATGAAGAAAGTCAATTCTCCTATCACCGGGCGAGTCAAATGGATATCAACCAGCGATTTGTATTTTCCTTGGGCGTGAAAGAAGCGCTGTATTCGGGACAAGCCGCCCATGACGAGTTTAATTTCACCAAACCCCGGAAGGATTTATTCACCAAGAAGAAGGGAAAAAAATTTCCCAGCCTCGAACTCTATGATTATCCCAGTGAATATGTAGAGAAGGCGGAAGGGGAACAAGTATCACAATATCGAATGGAAGAAGCGGGTTCTCTCTCCTCAACCGTACAAGGTGAAAGCAATTGTTTTTCTCTCTCCGCAGGGCGGACGATGGAGTTGAAAGATCATTACCGGGAGGAGGCGAATCGAAAATATCTCATCCTCTCTGTCACGCATGAGGGGGATCAAACGGGTGGATGGGATGGGACGCAAGGCAAAATGGGGTACGCCAACACGTTTGAAGCGATTCCCGCGGATGTTCGTTTTCGTCCCGCTCGAAAAACTCCATGGCCTGTGGTCGAAGGCCCCCAGACAGCCTTGGTCGTCGGCCCTTCCGGTGAAGAGATTTATGTGGATGAGCATGGGCGAGTAAAAGTGCAGTTTCATTGGGACCGGGATGGCCAATACGATGAAAAATCTTCCTGTTGGATACGCGTCAGTCAAACATGGGCGGGTGGAAAATACGGTTTCTTTTACTGTCCTCGGATTGGGCATGAAGTGATTGTGGATTTTCTGGAAGGCAATCCAGATCGGCCCATCATCACCGGCTGTGTCTATAACGCGGAAACCCCACCACCTTATGGTCTCCCTGGCGAGAAAACAAAGAGCGTTCAAAAAACAAAAACGTACAAGGGCGAAGGCGCGAATGAACTGCGTTTCGAGGATAAACCGGGATCGGAACAGATTTTTCTACACGCCCAAAAAGAACTGAATGTGCGAGTGAAAGAGAATGAAATCAATACGGTCGAGGGCTCCCGTCATTTCATTTTGAAGAAAAGCCACTTTCAATCCATTGGGGGCAGCGAACATCAAACGGTCGATGGTGACAAACTGCATGTCGTGAAAAAGAAATTCTGCCATCAGGTTGGGATGGATGTGGATGAAGACTTCTCGCTGAACCAAAAAACCAAAGTCGGTATGAGTCTTTCAATTGTGGCGGGTATGGAAGTAGTGATTGAAGCGAGTTTGGGCATTACGCTAAAAGTCGGCGGCAACTTCGTCAAGATTGATCCCACCGGCGTGACTATTTTGGGAACGCTCGTAAAAATCAACAGCGGTGGCGCTCCAAGCACAGCCCAAGCCGTACAAACAACCGATCCAGAAAAACCCAAAGAAGCCGAGAAAACCGAATCCGGCTTTGATGTAACATATCCGTAACCTGAATTCGCTAAGAATGGATTAATAAACTTCCCAAGCAGATTCCTATCAAATCACGTCTAAAGTATAAAGGTATTCGAACGTGAACGACGAGCAGAAATCTTCAGAAAGCAAAATCCCTTCGGGAAGCAAATCGCCTTCTGAAAGTAAAACTACTTCAGGCAGCCAAATCCAATCCGTAAGCAAAACACCTTCCGAACAGACACAACAGTCTGAGGAATCGAGTGGCGCCAACCTAGGGGGATCAAGCAGCGGCACATTCACGGGCACACAAACAAAGACCACTAAAGCGATCAGCGGAAAAAAGAAAAGCGACGGTTCCTTTTTGGAGATCTCTCAAGAGGGAGATCAATTAACTACCGTTAAAACGACGGATACCTCAGAAACAAAATCCGGTAAATATGTCACTGAAACTACTGAGACCAAAAAAGGGACGGAATCGAGCGCAGGAAAAAAGGTCGAGATTTACAAGAAAGACTGGCTTTCCAGTGTTCCGGATGAGAAGAAATCCGGCTATCTGACAAGCGCGGAAGCCAAGGGAGAATCGAAACACGCCAAAGGTTCCGCGTCCGGGGGATTGGGATATTGGAATGTTGGCGCGTCGTCGGAACTGAGTTATGACCTCGATGAAAAAACCGCCACGTTGGACGTTATCAACGCGCAAGTCAAAGGATCGGTGGTCCATGCGGAAGCGGAAGGGGAATTTGATTTAGGCGGTTGGCTTTTTGGATCCTCCAAGGATGAAGAACAACCGGCGGAGACACCCAGCGGCGTGTCCTCTCCATCAGGCCCCGGCATGAGCGCCGCCGCCGGCGCGGGAAGGCCCGCCGCCCGTGTGACGGATCCGACCACCCATGGAAGCCCATTAATACCCGGAATCGGCAGTCCAAATGTAATCATCGGATTTTTACCGGCTTGGCGCACAATTGTTGATTTCCACGCTTGCCCCGTCGTAAAAGGCGTTGTGCCGGATGTTGGCGGAGTGATCCAACTTGGTTCACCAACCGTCTTCATCAACAATCAAATGGCCTGCCGGATTGGGGATATTGTCGTTGAGGTTCCGGGCGGCCCCAATCCCGTCGCGATGGGATGTCCGACAGTTTTAATTGGTGACACCGGAGGAGGGGGAGGCGGCGCAGGAGCCGGGGCGCCGGCGGCAGCAGATAAAAAAGACGATCCATCGCTGAAAGTCAAAGGAAAAGCCGAAGGGGATCTGCTAACGGTAGAAGCGGACGCCAAACTGGGAGTCGAGGTCAGTAAAGATAAAGTGGAAGCCACCGCGAAAGCGGGAGCGATGGCCGCCGCCGCCAAAGGATCGATCGAAGGGGCGATTGAAATTCCCATCCCATTTACAGACCATGTGATCATTCTTGGCGGGAAGGCGGAAGGCTCCGCCCTGTCAGCGGGAGTGGAAGCGGAAGCCTCGGCGGGGTGGAGTGAGGAAGAAGGATATCATGCTTCGTTTGGTTTTGGCGCGGCGCTTGGATTTGGCGGTTCGTTGGAATTTACCATCGGCTTTAAATAATCACCTCCCATGAGACAAAGGAAAAATGGTCAATATGAATGACGTCAATCTCGAATTTCCAGTAAGCGATCCACATGGACTTGAAGGATTGGAAGAAACCCACAATTTGGTTCAATGCAAGCCGTTTGACGATCCAAGCATCGCCTATTCGCTGATTCTACCAAAATCGTGGATTAGCGAAGAGGATATGGGAGAACAACCGGGAGCAGTTGGGCAACTCGCCCGCATTGGATTATTTACGGAAAAAATAGCGCCGGACGCCGCCGTCGTTCAAGTTTCGTTTACCCGGATGCCGTTCGAGGTTGGTTTGCGGGATTGGCTTCAGTATCAAGCGGAAAAATTCAATGTGCGTCTGACGTACTGTGAAGATATGCGGTTCGCGTGTGGTACTGTTGTTGACGCCGGAGGAATTGCGGGAGCCGGTGAACAATCGCATGTTGTCCGCATTGCCGCGTTTGCGGAGAACGCGCGGATTTTCCACGTGATGGGAATGATTCGTGTGGATCGTTATGAAGAAAAGAAAAGAGATCTCGCGATCGCCACGAATTCATTTTCCCTTTTAAATCCAGGCGGAACGGAACAGTTAGAACAATGTCATGCGATCCAGGGGGGAGATCCCGCGTTTCAAGTAGGCCATCCAGCGTCCTGGGAATCCCGGCCCGTGCGGGAAACAGTTCCCGGCAAGAGCGGCGTAGATATCGTGCTGCCTAAAGACGAGCAAATGGCCGCGTATATCCGGGTGAAAGCGATCAGCGCGGATTCAGCTGGGGAACAAACCACTGAACAGATCCTTCAAATCGCTGAAGAAGAACTGCAAGAAGCCCACGTTCAAGCAAGTGTGCCTTGGAAACAGGATTCCGATCCAGTTATCAAACAAATCTTGGGAGTCACGGAAACCTATATAACAGCGGGGAAATTGGGTGAGCAGGAAGTTGAACTGCGCGTAGGAATCGCGCGCAGAGAAGCGTTAACGTTTGTGGTTCAATTGATATCCGCTCCAAGAGCGGCGAGTGTTCCCTTATGGCTTCGCTCGAAACGAGCCTATGAAATCGCGCTGGCCACCGCCGCGCCCTTGGATAACGAATAGCAATTAATCAATAGGGGATATAATAGCTATCCCCTTTCCGTTTCTTTTTCCTCTTATTCCTGATTAAAAATCGATCCAGTAAAGATTTCATCATCCTGCAAGGCGTAGATTTCAATCCGGTCAACTGCCACCTTTGCGGCAATTCCTTCATTGGCGCCCGCCACTTGGATCAATGGAGAAATCAGGTTTTCCGCATCCGCTTCGAATAAAACGAGCATCCGCATTTCGTTGCCAAGAATCGGAGTGGGATCGATAATATAATTCACTCCAACATGGCCGCTCGTCATATCCACGGCTCCAAAGAAGATGTTGTTTTGCGGTGAATCTGTTCTGTATGTCATGGCCATCAACACGCGTTTGGCTTGAATGGGTTGCTGTGTCATTAGTAAAATGACTTGCCCATCGCTGGCCGTAAATTCAATGCCCTGGTTGTCGGCGCTCGTTTCAAAATAGCCTGGATCGAATGAAACTCGTTCCACCGATGCGGTTTCGGCGTTGTTGAATCCACCTGCGATAATTGTCCAATTCTCCGTGAGATCGGTTGCGAATGGATATTCAACATCGGGAGAAGGATTCAGAATATACGCTGTATTTTCGGGCAATATAAAATCTCCAACATCCGCTTGTCCGAAAAGGTTTCCTAAATACGGTTTGCTGGATTCGATTTGGTACATTTGGATCCAATCGAGCCTTGCTTGAACCGCTTCGGCGCCGGTTAGGCCATACGCCTGGATGAATGGGCTCTGCAACGATGACGCATGCGGATCGAAAATCAAACTTCTCACACCGTCGAACGCATTGGCTCCAGCAGGGCTATTATAGAAAAGCGAACCATCCACATCTTGGAAACTCTCAAAAATTCCACGAATCGCGCCCACAGAGACTTGGCAGTTCGGATTCGAAGCAATTCGCGCGCGGTATAAAACAGGACCCTCCGCTTGCAATGAATTTTCTCCATTCGCGATCATGAAAGACACTTCATCGCTATCCATCGTGAAAATGACGGATTTCTCTTCTGGGGATCCTATTTCAAGAGCGGCTTCGCCTTGCTCTTGGCCACCGAATCCAGCGCTGATCATCCATCGGTCTGTCAGATTCTCAAGCGAGTTGAAATCCGTTGCTTTCAATGGATCAATCTGCGCGACACTTTGCGCGTTGAATTGAAGCGTCACTTCATCGGCCTGATTTCCCGCGTTGTCGGATAGATTGACTTGGATCACCAATTGGATAATCTCGTCCGTTGTGATTTCTATAGGAACAGGAAATGGACTCGCGTTCACAAAACCTGTATGGAAGATAAATTCATAATCATCTTGATGCGCCGGATCGACAGGTACCACATCCACGGAGATGGAATTCACATCAACGCCAGATGGATTATCCCCTCCATCTTCAACCATTACACTGAATTCCGTAAGGTTTAGATAAGTGAATTCTTTTCCCTCAAATTCTTCTGTCAATTCGACGGGGATCGAAATCGAGGCGGTAGGAGCGATTCGATCAATTGCGTATGTCAACGTCTGCGCCGCTGACACATTGCCAGCCAAGTCCTGAACCGTCATCTCAATCACGAGAGTTCCGGAAGCAGGGAATTCCACGGTCTGTGATAAAGACAGCGATAGTTGATAGGCTGTGGTGTTCTCATCGATTCCTATCTCCGCTCCATTGAAGGAGGCATTCACTACTGAGCCATTTATATCGATTCCAGAAAACTCATCGAATATGGGCAATGTAATATTCACAAAATCTTCTACACTGTTGTATTGCAAGTCTTCTGTGACATCAGCGTCCCCAATCATCGGAGGATCTCTATCAATGGTATAACTTAACGTCTGCGCCGCTGACACATTGCCAGCCAAATCGTGAACTATCATCTCAATCACGAGAGTCCCGGATGAAGGAAATTCCACGGTCTGTGATAAAGTCAATGCAAGTTGATTGTCCGTGGTGTTCTCATCAATCGCTACCGCCGCGCCATTAAAGGACGCTGTCACTGTCGAAGCGGTTGTGTCGATTCCAGAACCAACATCAGATATGGTTAATGTGATATTCGCAAAATCTTCCACACTATTGTATTGCAGACTTTCTATAACATTGACAGTGTCCGTCTGAATTACTGGAGGATCTCTATCAATGGTATAACTTAACGTCTGCGCAGCTGACACATTGCCAGCCAAGTCTTGAACTATCATCTCAATCACGAGAGTCCCGGATGAAGGAAATTCTACGGTCTGTGATAAAGTCAATGCAAGTTGATTGGCCGTGGTGTTCTCGTCAATCGCTATCGCCGCGCCATTAAAGGAGGCTGTCACTGTCGAGGCGGTTGTATCGATTCCGGAGCCCACGTCCGACAGATTCAGTGTAATATTCGTAAAATCATTAACGCTATTGTACTGTTGATTCACTGACACATTGACCGTATCTGTGTGTATCACGGGGGGATCCACATCAATGGTGAATTCTTCCATCATTGTATCCCCTTGATTGCCTAACGAACTGGGATCGCCGATCAGATGAGTGTCATCCATTGGAGTGATGGAAATTGACATAGGGCCGGTTTGGACGATTCCATCTGAATTGTCTTTGTCGATGGCAAGGACAATTTGCTGCGTGATGTTATCCGCCATCGTTGAGGAAGAGATGGAAAGCGCTTTGGCGGGAACAATACCGCGATTCGATGTCACAATGATGCTTCCGATCGTATTGTCAAGATTCAAACCGGCCAAGCCAAGGTCTCTCGTCAGAATGACAAAAGGCGAGCTCAAGTTGTACACAGCGGACTCCACGGGTGTTTGTGGAAGAACGCTCTCGACAATGGGCGCCTGGGTGTCAACGATTGTCTCAACAACGTCCGTATCATAATATGTGGAAAAATCAGTGGATTGCGCCCCCCAAAAATAATGCGCGTCCGGTATAAGAATCGAAGAAGGGACAATAAATGAAAGGATATCTCCATCAACTTGTGTGATCGTATCCAATTCATCATTCATGCTTACAAAGCGAAGATTTTCTTCGACGATACTATCTTGGTAGACGGAAAGGGTTCGAAAAACGAGTGTCGAAAAACCGGGTACTCCATTTACCAGTTCGCCTCGAATCTTAAATTCAAGAGATTCAACAGGAGCGTCAAAACGAATTTTTCCAATAGGTTGTAATGGCTCTAGCGGCTTAAATACTTGTTGCGCGCCGACACTCAGAATGGAAACCAAATAAAATGCAGAAAAAAAGACTGCGAATTTAAAAGCGGCTGAATTTCTATTCATCATAACCTCCGTAAAGTACTTTTCGTGTTACGATCAGATTGAGTTGTGTAAACGGCTGATCAGAAGCGGTATTCAATACCAACCGTCGGATAAATATCAGCGCGCAGGCCATTGTCGTCCAATGGAAAACGAATTCCCGCGAGAAGAATGAACCGGTTAAAGAAATTGCTCTCTCTTGTTGGCCGGTATAAAACCGATAAGCCGATATCGTTCATGTCGGCGTAATCGGAAACTTGCCCAATCCACTCGACACTCAAGGTCAGGCTTCGCACGATTTCGTACGGTAGACTTGCGCGGTACTCGAACGCGTTGAAATCGCTGTCATCCTCGTCAAACATATACGCCAGTTCCAACGTTGGATAGATATGAACGGGTTCGATGTAATAGGAGAAGAGATTCCGGATCCGGTATTGCCGGGAACCCGTTCCAAGATATTCATCTTCATCCCCGCTGTTTAATTTGAAGTCAAATCCCGCGCTCCAATGCAATCCTCCCGCGAAACCGGGCTCTTCCTCCGCTTCTTCCTCAAAGAAACCGGAATCCGGATTCCCGGTCTCTTCGGCGCTTTCAGCGCTTTGATCGGGCTGCAATTTCGAAATGAGTCCAGGATAGATATTGTATTTTGCGCGAAACAGCACATCTCCGATTCCGGTTGTGTCATTTTCAAAGGATTGCCGGGCGCTTGCGCCAAGTTGATAAAAGGATTCACTTTCGAGGCTGATGACGGGCACGACAACACCAATATCCAGATCCTCAAATACTCCCAGTGTTCCAGAGAAGTTATAAACATCCGCCTGCAAGTCATACCCGGTTTCCAGAATTTTATCGTTCCCCAGATAAACATCAAACAAATTATTCAGGCTTTTTCCGTTGTATTCGCTGAAATCGATATGAGAATACGTGAATCCCAGTGAGAATTTCCCTTTCCAATTTCCCTCTTCATCCCACGAAAACGCCTGACCGCCCAATGTCCAGGCCGGTTCCGTGTAGAGAGAACCCATATTATCGATTTCACGTAATCCTTCCGATGGGCTGAAAATATAATCGAAGCCTCTCGCGGATAGGCCGGTCATTGAACTGCTTAAACCAATCGAGCCACCGAGTCCTCCACCGACGCTGTTCGCCGCTTCCGAGATCAAAGAATTGATAAAATCGAACCGCGCGGCGGTAATCGGATTGGAAGGGATTCCAAGAACGCTGGAGAAATCGATGGGCAGGTTTTGAGGTTCAAATGGCGACAATACAGTATCCGAGGCCACACTTGTGACGAAACACGTTGAAAAAACGCAGATTAATAGAATGACCAGATTGGAATTATATTTCAAATTATTCATCCCCCTACTCCTTTTGGATGAGATTTATGTAATTATATTCTGTTTTTCTTTCTTTGACCAGTTTATCCTATTTCAACCATATACTTGCGTCAGTGGAACGAAACGCAGAAATTCAATTGGATGGAATTCAATAAATCCATCCGTCATTAAACTCAGTGATAAGGCCTTGGGAGACCTTTGGCGGGAATCGGTTCAATCGTTTTTTTACGATTGGGACGGCGCCGCCGATTGAATGCTTGTTCCTGATGGATTGTCATTCGGATCAAATTATAAAAACGCATTATTAATGAAATTCATGCTACGAACGCCGCTAAATCATGTCAAGAGAAAGCATATAGTTTAATCAATTTATAATAAATCCATTCCAAATACGCAAAATTCAAATCTTTATTAAATCAGAAAAAGTTTTGAAATTTCGTTATGTTCATTTTATCTGATAACTACAAAACAGATTTGTAATTTTTACTCTTCTTACGAACGGCTGGCTTCAATGATTTTCCATGAATCACCAGAGCAGTCTATTTTTAACGTGTAATCGATATATTTTGTGACTTTGCTTCTTGATTGTGTGCTTAAATAATACCGCACACCAAGTTCACATTGGATTTGCGCTTCTTTGGAACTGTTTGAATAAGAATAATTACTGGTTTTACTCGTAATACCGGTTCTTTCGACAACAATCCTTGCTCGTTCATCCGTTGAGACCCGTCTTTTTTCTTCGTCTTTCCATTGTTCTAAATCGTTAAACCAGACCGCCGCCGAATTTCCTCCACTATCGGATAGCGCCGCCGCCCAGTCTTTGATTTTGTCAACTACATCCGATTCGGCCAGCGCAGGGGCGGCTGTCGGAATCGCTGTCGGCGGCGCCGTAGGTGGCCGAGTGGGTCTCATGGTGGCAATGGGAATAGGAGTATGGGTTGGCGTAGGCGCTCTCTCTGTGGCGGTTGGGTTAATTGTGGGGCCCGTGGTTGATGTTGGTGATAGCGTCGGCGCTAAGGTATGAGTGGGTGTGATTCTACTCGTTGGAACCAGAGTATTCGTGGGCGCAGGGGTGTCAGCTGGTCTTTCTGTCGCAACGGGAGTATCTGTTGGTTCCACTGTTGGCGTGGGAATGTCAGTCGGCATTTCTGTCGCAACAGGAGTATCTGTCGGTTCGGCTGTAGGCGCAGATGTGTCTGTTGGCATCTCTGTCGCAGCGGGGGTATCCGTTGGTTCGGCTGTGGGCGCAGTGGTTTCAGTCGGTCTTACTGTAGGTATAGGTGTTACCGTTGGAACTTCCGTTGGGGCGGGGGTATCCGTCGGATACGCTGTTTGAGTGGGAGTAGCGACCGGCGCTTTGATCACATTGTATTCATATGTTTTAGCGAATCGATTTCCCCCACTTTCTCCATCCGGGGGTTGGGCTCTGTCTTCCGCTTCGATGCGCACGGATAAAATACCAGGTTCCAATGGCTGATTCAACCGGACCGTAATCATCCCACGATTTTCGTCGAGTTGATAATTCGGAGAGCGTTCGATGTTGTTGTTTGAAATCTTAATAGTTTTTTTGATTGTATCGAGATCAATCCCGGCGCCTCCCGTGTCTTGCGCTTCGATGCGGAATTCTTGAAGATCCGTATTGATCGTCTGTTCATCTGGCTTCAGGCTTATCACCGGTGGATCACGGTCAATATGATATTCAAATGTGGATGTTTCTCCCCTGCGCGATGAACTTTCCGTTGCGCCACCCAGGAAGATATAGGGAACAAGCGTAATAGTTAAATCGCCCGTAACTAATTGACCGGGATTGTTGATTGTTACTACCAAGGATTTAGGATTATCTGGATCGGGAAGGAATTCGAAATCCTTGCCTCGTTCATAGCGGTTCGATTCATTGATGACTTGAATTGTAGTTTGTTGTAAATCAAATGCCGAATTCTCAGGGATCTCACAGTCGATCGTAATGGATGATAATTCCGTATAAAATCCATCGGCGCTCGGAACCACCGCGGTTTTAACCGGCGCCCGATAAAATAGAGGAAACAAAAAAGCAAAGGAAACATACGCTAAAAGGATACAACCGATCACGGCGGGAACACCAATCGTAATCAGTTTGGAACGGAATAGGGCCGATAGCGTTTCTGTTAGTTGTCCAAGAGATTCACCTTCACCCGGTTCAGAAATGGAAGAGCCACTTGTTGTTAATTCAAGATGTTCATTTTGGATATCCGCCAATTCTGTACGGATTTGGGTCCAGCTTTGAAAGCGGTTTTCCGCCTCTGGCTCCAAACATCGATGAAGGAGCTGGTTAAGACGTTTCGTGACCGGATTGCTTGCATGAAATCGCTCCTCTCCGATATCTTCCAGGCGGGGACGGGCCGCGGACGTCGCGGCTTGAACATTCCGTCGCAGGTCTTCCTT
>CAXXSM010000058.1:0-14684 GCA_963663405.2 bacterium
AAGAAGTTAAGCCCTATATACAAGCGGGAAGAGCATTCATGGTTATAGGATGTATAAACATCCTATTCTCAGCGCTGTTCTGTTTATTATTACTACATAATATATTTTATCCGTTACCAGATCCAGACGCGCCATATTATTTTGCGAACCTCCTATTTGTATTCTTAATAATATCTTTCATATCATTATCATTAGGCGCCGCAATAAAAAAACACAAGAATTGGGCGCGGATAGCAGGCATTATCTTCGCTATTTTCCTATTGATATTAATTCCGATCGGAACATGGATAGGCGTTTACATTCTATCCTGGTTAATAAGCGGATGGAACAGTGAAGATGATGAAATAGAACAAATCTCTCCATACACGCGCCGAAACCACTCTTTTCCACAATTCAAAGACCAAGTATAAAACCTTCAGTCTTCAATCTTCTACCTATCCACCTAAAAAAAGACCGCCCACAATAAGCGAGCGGTCTCTTGGTTTGTTGCAATCTGTAATCGATAAGCCGATTTCTTAGAAATCGCCGTATCCGCCGCCGTGAGGATCACCGTGAGGCGCGGGTTTATCTTTTTCTGGAATTTCCGTGATTAAGACTTCCGTAGTCAGAAGCAGACCCGCGATACTGGCCGCGTTCTGCAAAGCGCTGCGAGTGACTTTAGTTGGATCGATAATGCCCGAAGTAACCAGATCTTCGTATTCGCCTGTGGCGACGTTCAGACCGCGATTGGCTTTTTCGCCTTTCACTTTCTCAACGATGATCGAGCCTTCCAGGCCCGCGTTGGAGGCGAGCTGACGAAGGGGTTCTTCGAGAGCGCGGCGGACAATATTCACGCCCGTGGTCATGTCAGCGTCATCTAACTTGAGATCGTCGAGCGCTTTCTGACAACGAATCAGAGCCACGCCACCGCCTGCGACGATGCCTTCTTCCACCGCTGCGCGGGTCGCATGAAGAGCGTCTTCGACGCGGGCTTTCTTTTCTTTCATTTCGGTTTCAGTCGCGGCGCCCACTTGAATGACCGCCACACCACCCGCCAATTTCGCCAACCGTTCCTGCAATTTCTCACGGTCGTAATCGGAAGTGGTTTCTTCGATCTGATTCCGGATCTGGCTGATGCGGCCTTGGATGTCGGATTTTTTGCCAGCGCCTTCGACGATGGTAGTATCGTCTTTATCCACAGTCACGCGCTTGGCGGTACCGAGATCGTCCATGCTGACGTTTTCCAACTTCACACCGAGGTCTTCCGTGATGCAACGGCCACCGGTCAGGATGGCGATGTCTTTGAGCATTTCCTTGCGGCGGTCGCCGAAACCAGGAGCCTTGACAGCGCAGATCTTCAGTGTGCCGCGGATTTTATTCACGACCAGCGTCGCAAGCGCTTCGCCTTCGACATCTTCCGCGATAATCAGGAGAGGACGTCCAGACTGAGCGACTTTTTCCAATAACGGAAGCAGATCGCGCATGCTGGAGACTTTCTTTTCGTGAATCAAAATATAGGGATCTTCGAGAGCGCATTCGAGAGTATGCGCGTCCGTGGCGAAGTAGGGTGAGAGATACCCCTTGTCGAACTGCATCCCTTCCACGACATCCAGGACGGTTTCGAGGGATTTCGCTTCTTCGACGGTGATGACACCGTCTTTACCAACTTTGTCCATCGCATCGGCGATGATTTCACCAATGCTGGTGTCGCCATTAGCGGAAATGGTTGCGACGTTCGCAATTTCGCTGCGGTCTTTGACCTTGCGGCTCTGTTTCTGCAATCCTTCGACAACCGCTTCCGTGGCCGAAAGTATGCCTCTCTGGACAGCGATCGGACTGGCGCCGGCGGTCACGAACTTGAGGCCTTCCCGGTAAATGGATTCGGCCAGAACCGTCGCCGTCGTAGTGC
Source organism: bacterium (assembly GCA_963663405.2). GTDB lineage: Bacteria > Hinthialibacterota > Hinthialibacteria > Hinthialibacterales > Hinthialibacteraceae. The sequence continues at coordinate 1,889 of CAXXSM010000058.1, forward strand.
CGTCTCCTGCGATATCACTCGTCTTGGAAGCGACTTCACGCACCATCTGGGCGCCCATGTTTTCGTATTTATCTTCCAGTTCGATCTCTTTCGCGACAGTGACGCCGTCTTTTGTGATCGTGGGGGAACCCCATTTTTTATCCAGAACGACATTGCGCCCTTTCGGCCCCAATGTAACTTTGACTGCTCTAGCGAGTTTCTCAACACCTTTAAGGATTTTGCCTCTCGCTTCTTCATCAAACAAAAGCTGTTTAGCCGCCATCTCTTCGTTACCTCCATATACTCCTTATAGATTTTTACTTATTGTTATTCAATCACGCCGAGGATATCATCTTCACGCAGGATGACGTGTTCGACTCCATCGATCTTCACATCCGTGCCGCCGTACTTGCTGACAAGCACAATATCACCTTTTTTAACATCCAGAGGGATCGGGTTTCCGTCTTCTCCCCGTCTTCCTGGACCGACGGCGATAACCTTGGCTTCCTGCGGCTTTTCTTTAGCCGTATCCGGAATGATAATCCCCCCTTGCTTTTCTTCCTTTTCCTCCAAGCGTTTTACCAGAACTCTATCCGAGAGCGGTCTTACAGCCATGACAGTAACTCCTTTCTAAAATTCAAACCGAAATAATGATTGTTTACACAAGTCTAACTCATTCATTTTATAGCAATGTCGGCGCCAATGCGGACTCACAATCCACCCACGTAGATCCATCAAACGTAAGCCATTCATACTTATAGACTTAAATACCACTATTAAAGTAACTCTCTATATCAAGATCTCTAGAAGGCCCATTTCTTGGCTCAGTTTGGCCGATTCAATGCGCCAAAATGACCGCCTCTTAAAAGGCGCCTTTGACAGGACTGCGCCATGTTGACAATACCATATATTTTCCGGCTTAACACCTATCTTGATAATAGTATCGATGTGAACAGTATGTGCGATCAAATCCCCGGTCAGCTGGGCCATATCGAAGAACTCTTTCTCGATCTCAATGTGGGCAATTGTATTAAAATCGAAAAAAATCAAAAACAGCCGCTGGTTCCTGAACCGTAATTTGCCCATCAACAAGACTTAGGGGTAGTTCCCCATCATTTAAGCGTGTAATCCCTTCTTCAAAGGCGAGCGGATAAATTCCTGGCGCAGCGTTTGATTTGACTTTTAATATGAATTGGAATAGCGCGCCGGAACTGTTGGATAGAAGTGGTTGTGATTCCGTTGCGCCTGCAGCGATGAGATATCCATTCGTTTCGGTAAGATCGTCCACTGCTGGAGCGGTCCAGGTTTCGGTGAGCGTTTCCTCGTTTGTCAAACTGTCTTTTTACATAGACGAATGGATACTCCGGTTCGTTGGAGGGAATTGTGGTCCCGATTCGATAGGCGATTAGATTCTGGGCGTTATCAATGATGACAGGGATGGAGATTTCCTCTCCTGGAATAGCGGCGATAATCTTGGGCAATGTGAGTTTTCTCTGATTCGGCGCGGAAGTGGGCGATGGAGTCGGCGTCGCGGCGGCGCCTTGGATGACGATTGATTCATCCATGTATGTAAGGGGTATGGCGCCGTTATTCAATTGAGTTACCGTCCTGTCAAAAGCCAGTATGTAAATTCCCGGTACCGCGCTCGATTTTACTTGGATTCTAAATTGAACCAGCGTTCCGGCTCCTTTGGGTAATGCGGGATCATCCGTGGCGGCGCCTCCAATGAGAACATAATGGCGGGTAGTGGAATAATCGGACTCGATAGGCTCCCCCCACGCTTCCGTTTCTATCCCCATACTCGACGCGCCCCCTAAAACATATGTAAATGGATACGCTGGTTCGAGCGGCTCCATTGCCAATCCGATCCGGTACGATTCGACATCGATCATATTATCCACCGTGACAGACACAACAAATTCCGCGCCGGGATTGACAGTCTGGGGCGCTTCCAATGTTAATCGCCTTTGGTTGGGATACCACGCGGATGTGGGCGTGGGCGTGGGAATGATCGTTGGCGTAAATGTATGAATGGGCGCCGGTGTCGGGCTGGGTATGGGCGTAGATGTTGGCGCAGGAGTGGGGGTATAGTCTGGACCTTTCACTGTGATTTGACCATGCGCCATGGAAATGGGAATCGCGCCGTCATTGATCCTGGTAATCGATTCTGCAAAAGCGAGTCTATAAGTTCCCGGCGCCGCATTCGAATTGACCTGAATATGGAACTGCACCAACGCGCCGGATGTGGGAGACAATGGGGGATTGACGCCCGCGATATTCGTCACAACCACGAAACCTCTGGTAATGGAGAGATCGTTTTGGATGAGGGGCGGCCAGGCGGCGGTCAGTGTATCCTCATCCGTCATGCTTTCCTGTACAAATGTGAATGGATAATGTAGATCAGTCCCCGGAAACGCAATCCCGATTCTATACGCGACAACATCCGACGCGTTGTCAATGTAGATGGATATTTTGACTTCATCCCCCGGCGAAACCGTGAGATCACTAGACAGCGCGAGTTCTCTTTGATTCTCCACCGCGTAGGTTTGACAATAGGATAGAAATGTAAAGAGAAGGAGAAAACAGACCTTCGCCAACATGATGTGAAATTCCCTTCCAGATCGGCCGCGTCCTCAAACACCCTTATTCATTACCGAATCAACCGGTATGTTCATTGGTAGATATAATCTTTATTAGTATCGGCGGTTCGAACGGTTTGTTTACTTCCATTTCTTCAGGATCGAAAACGATTTTCACAAATTTGTTTATGGTTATAGGGGCACCCGGCGCATTCTTTCTTTGATGGAGCGGCGGTGAAATCATTATCAAGAATCCGTTTGACCAGCGCATGGGCATTCTGCTCGCAGGCGTCCAATTCTTCTTCCGAAAAGGAATGAACAACCTTCCCGCGCAGGTAGGCGATATGGGCTTTCCGCATCCGCTGAGACGCCGCGTAGATCCACAATTGGAGAAGATGACGGGCCGGTTCGATCACCTCATCCGTTTTATAATCAAGGACAAAATCCGGTCCTAGTAAATCGATTTTTCCAATGAATGTAATCGAATTGACTTTCAGTGTGATATCCACCTCACGCTTGAATGAAGGATCGCGGAACGGCTCGAAGGCTGGATCATCCCGGAAATTCTTCGCCCATTCCTGTGCGCGTTTCACTTCATCTTTTTGAATAGTAGGCGAAAGATTTATAAGCTCATCCAAATCATATATATCATTTTCTAGAGCTAAATGAGTAAGAGTTCCAAGTTCACGTGCGTGTGAAGTCTTCTCTCCAAATCCCGGATGTTCAAGGATGTGCTCATAATGAAACCGTTTCGGGCAATGCGCGTATTCGGACAGCGCCGACGCGGGTAATTCAAACAGCCCGGATCCAACTGGGCCCAGTAGAAGTTCACCCGAACGGCGCATAGGTATCACATCTGGCCTTTTGGGAGGAAGCGCGTCACGATGCTCGCACGGCATCGATTCAATGGAGATTTTCGCCGCCTCCAAACCGGGACGTAAATAATATAAATAATCTTCTCCTCCCTTCTGGTTTGAAGCGGCCGCTGTAAGGATAAGGCGATCGCGTGCGCGGGTCAACGCGACGTATAACAGGCGTTGGATTTCCTCCTTCTCCCGGCGTTTCTGCGCGCGTTCGAGGATGATGTAGAGTACGGATTTTTGTTTCTCTCCATGCTCATCACGAACGGGAATGGCGGCGCCGAGCATGGGATCAAAGTAGACCGGTTTTTGATCGGATTTAATCTTTCGCATTAAATCGGGAACGATCACAACAGGCCATTCCAACCCTTTCGCCGCGTGTATGGTCATTAATGAAACCGCGTTCTCCGCCTCCAATGGGGGGCGGGGGATTTCAACATCCGCTCCTTCAATGCGTTTCAACCGGCGGACAAGGGTAAACGTATCTCTTCCATTTTGTTCCAAATCGCGAAGAAGTTCAAAAAAACCGCGCCAATCCGCCAACCGCCGTTCCGCGCCGGGAAGGTTGGCGATCACGGCGGAATATCCTGTCAACCGGTCAGCCTGTTGGAGAAGGCGGCTGGGGGGCACAATCATACTATCACTGAGTAATTTCGATAAAACATCTTTTGGCCTGACAAGGTTTACATTATCCGATCGTTTCAACAATTCCCACCATGAAGCATAATCCCTTCGCGCGTTCGCCAATGAGAAAAGAATCCGATCGCTGATTGCGAACCAGGGAGCGCGGAGCACGGCGATCAAGGCGGTGTCGTCTCGTTCATCGGCGAGAAAACGCAGCATGGCCCACGCGTCCTTCGCCTCGCGGGTATCCAACAAATGCCCCCCGCCGATATGCAGGGCGGGAATCTTATACGCCTCCAGCGTCTCTCCATAGATGTCAAGCGGCGCCCAGGTCCGTGAAAGTATCGCGATATCTCCAGGGCGCATGGGCCGGAGAGAGCCGGTCCCTTTATCAAACACCGGTGTTTTGGAATCCAACAGAGTACGCAGCGTCCGGGCGATATGATTCGCTTCCGCCTGTTGATTTTCGGATTTCTTATCGAACGAGTCTACAATAAAAGCTTGGATGTGCGGGGCGGGATGGGGCGGCTCTTTCCGGGCCGCGGTTAAATCCTGTTTATCCTCACCAAGAAGCGGTGCGAAAATCGAATTTACTTGATGAACGAGATTTTCGTGGGTGCGGAAACTGACATTCAGATCAATCTTCGCGCCGCCCTGGTCATGGATCTCATTCGCGAATTGTTGAAATATTTCGCGGTCAGCCCGGCGGAAACCATAGATCGATTGTTTCCCATCTCCCACAATCGTTAAAATTGAACCGCCCGAGACTTGCCGGAGAATTTCGGCTTGATCGGGATTTGTGTCTTGAAATTCATCAACAAGAAACGCTTTCCAGCGTTGGTGATAGTACTCGCGCACTTCAGGATACTCCAACGCTTTCAGCGCGTGTGTCTCCAAATCCGAAAAATCCAATATGCGGATGCGCTTTTTCTCCTGCGCGAATTCCTCCCGCGTTTGCTGAAACGCGGCGCGCAGATGGGGCAACATTGAAGTGAGACGTTCATCAACCGGACCCATCGCAAGATCGAGCAATCCTTCTTTGCGTATCTTCTCAATCCAATCACGCACAGATTCAAGAATTTTCTTAATTGCATTGAAATCCCCATTGGCCCAGTTTTTTGCGCTTCCACCTTTAAGATTAATGGCGGCTAGCTTATTGAGAGATCCTTCTATCTTTTCCCCTCTTTCCAGAAACTCCATTGCATGAATGACGTCTTGTCGCATTTGTTCTCTTTTATCGCTTGAACCGCCGGAAATCGATTTCAAAGCTGAATAAAATCCCCCCCATTGAGGATCAGCGACTAAATCCCACGCCGCTTCTTGCCGGGCGGTTTCAACCAAGCGGGGCCAGTCTTCATTCCCACACGACAACGCCCGTTCCGCGGCGATCGGATCATTGAGAAGCGCTGGAAGGGCGGCTTTTAAGATTGAAAAAGGAATCTGTTCAAAGATCGAAGCGGGGAGACGGTCAAGCGCCGCGCCGAACCGGTCAATCGACCAGATCGCGCTTTCAACTTCATCCTGGATTGTAAAATCAGGGGGAACTTCGGCGGCTTCAAAATGTTCGCGGCAGATCCTCGCGGCCAGAGCGTGGATCGTGCTGATCTGGGCCGCCTGTAATTTTGACAGCGTATCCGTCGCTTTAGGCAGCCGCTCTTTTACGATCCGCCGGATACGTGAGCGCAGTTCATTCGCGGCTTTTTCCGTAAACGTGACAGCGACGATTTGCAGAGGAGAAAAACCATGATGGGTAAGGTGATAGAGATACCGTTCGGAAAGCATCTGGGTTTTCCCCGTCCCGGCGCCCGCGAGAACCGCCGCGCTTCCCTTCGCTTCAACCGCCGCCCGCTGTTCAGGAGTCAATTTCATTTCACATCTCCTTTGCGGCTTAAGCGAACGCCAACCCGGCAGATGGAATCAAACGGGCAATATTGACACGCTTTGCCTTCCACATCGGGTTGGACTGGATAGTATCCCTCTTTTAACATCGTCTGTACGAATTCCGTGAATTGTCTGCAGACCTCATCTAAACTTGTATCCGATCCACTTTTTTCTTTCCCTAAGCGTTTGGCGTTTTTTAGTGAGTAGTAATACGCTTTAGACACGACTTCGCCAGGATAGAGCGCCTCCGGCGCGGCGCGGGTGTACAACGGGAGCTGCACATCGAGGTTGGCTTTCCCGTTTTCATCTTTTGCGCCGGAAGGTTTTGACACGCTGGTTTTATAATCAATAAAAATGAGGCCATCCGGCCCACGATCGATCCGGTCGACAATTCCTTTCACGCGAAGATCGAACCAACGTCCTTCAAATTTCTTCTCTACAGCCAATACAGCCGCGCCTTCATGTAAAAAATCGGCTCCTTGAATGGCGAGACGCAACCGTTCAAGGATTTCCAACCGTTGGGCGGACCAGGCGGGAAGATACGACACATTTTCTAATTTCTCCGCCTCATGAAACGCGTCTTCCAATCGTTTAAGCGCAATTTCACGAACATCGGCTCCTTCGGGACAGGCATTCAACGCAAGTTCCAATGTCCGATGACACAAACGGCCTTCCAATCCAGGGCTTAAATCATCCTCGGCCTCATCCGGTTCTTCTAAATGCAGCGTGTATCGCGCAAACCATTTGAATGGGCATTGTCCCAAGGCGATGAGTTGTGTGGCGCTGAAAATAATTGATTCCGGATCGATCGGCTCTCCCACAGCGCCATCGAATTCATCGTACACGCTTTCTCCCTCCCGGCTCGTTTCCACCCGCCAGGCCTGTTGAAAGGCCGGAAAGATATCATCATCAAATTCGCTGGAATCAATGCGGGCCGCTTTCCGGTTTTCCTCCATACTCGCGATCGGAGCGAGAGGTGGAGAAGCGGGAGATAAACCGAGTGTGTTGAAAATCTCACTTGGCAGCGCTTCCCGGTTCTGGATCCATTTGGAATAACTGAGTGAGATAAACTCACTGCCGGTCTGAAGCAGCGACCAGACCGACAGATCTTCTTTCTGCGCCGTTTCGATCGCATTCTCAAATTTCATCCCCGCCTGCCGCAGGATTTCTCGATCGTGAAAATCGAGAATCGAATCATCCCGGATCGAAGCGGGGAAAACGCCTTCCGCCACTCCAAGTACGAAGAGATGCGAATAGCGCGCGCCGTGCAACGTATCAATCGAATGAAATTCTACCCCACCCCGTCCAGGTTGAACGGGGATTGGAATCAACGAAAGAAGTTCAGTAATCTCATCCATAAAGGCGGCAAGAGACAACCGGCGGTTCAGATGCGATTTCAATTCAGCGAGCCCATCCTGGAATTCATAATACGCGATCGATTCCCGCGCCCAGGGAGCACAGCGCCGCCTAAGTTGAAATTTCTCTTCGCTCTGTTTTAAGCGCTCAATATAATATTGAGGCGACTCTTCCGATGGCCAGATAAAATCACTTTCCTGCAAACCGGCGGTCTGCCATTCTTCAAGGCCCGACCAATGGTTCCGCCGCGCGTCCCGCCAGTTTTTTTCCGAAAGACCGGGCCCTAATGGCTGACGCAGCATTCGCAGGGTGATTTCAAAGGGCAGATTCCCCCGGACCGCATCGAGATACAATGCAATCCATGCGCCAAGGCGGGTTTGTTGGAGAGGAGCGTCGTGTTGAACGCGGATGGACATATCATATTCCCACGCCACATCCAGCATGGTAGAAGAATAGACAGATGGATCGCTGGCGGCGAGCGCAATCTGAACGGGTGAGAGCCCCTTTCGCAATAACGTTTTGACCTGCGCTAGAACGCCCCGGATTTCCGCCTCAATATGGGGATAAACGCAGGCTTGCATCCCTTCCGGCGCGCCGGTTTCTTCGAGAAACGCGGATGACGCCCGTTCCCCTAATGTCTGTGGAGTGGAATCGGTCCACTGTATGTTCCAGCCACGCTGTTCCAGAAACCGCGCGGCTCGTTTATTTCGAGCAAAGATGGGGGAATCATGATAGGGCAAAATAAGAACGCTTCCCTCGCCCGCCAACGTATCAAGGAACAGCAATTCATCTTCTTCCAGCTGTGGGAAGCCATACACACAAACCGCCCGCCGTTCTGTAACAAATTCCGCCGCCACATGCAGCGCTTCCGCGGCATCTACCGCGTCAAGCGCGCGCAGTTCCTCCCGGTATCTGCGAGCGACCTTGACCAACCGGCGCGCCCGTTCGGATTCGATCGTCTCCAGCGCGCTGAATTGAAACTCACTCCGGAGAAGACGCCGCACGGACGGCCCAAGAGATCGCGCGGTTCCTTCTACATCCACCACCCGCGTCTCCTTCTCCACCGCCCGCCGTAAAAGATGAAGCGCCATCAAGGAAGACGCCACCCGCATCCGCCGCTTAATCAATACTTTTTTCGCCAACATCTGAAACGACTGGTATGGCGCGCCAATTGTGCGGGCCGCCCGGCGATTTGGAGCGATCGTCACACGATCTTCCAGCAGATTAAAATGTTGATAGGGAGACGAGCTGAGAATCACCGTTTGTACCATGGTTCTTACTAGACACTTTCATGAATTTTTTCAACGTATAATATAGAGAATAATTTAATGTAATTCCGCTGCGACGAACTGGATCGTTGGAACCAATAATAACAATCAGCTCAAGCGGCGGAAGGCGTTGACGCATGGGGCGCATTTGTGAACGGATGGTTGGCCGCATTCCTTATCGCGGTTGAAGCAGAGGTAAAATGATTGGAATGGCTGATCCATCACTCTCTGACTTAATTGAGAGGAAGGGAGAGAACCGGCATGAAGAGCGAATATCAAACGCATTCCGCTTTCACGCTGATCGAATTATTAATCGTTGCAGCGATCATTGGGATCCTGGCCGCCATCGCTATTCCGAGTTTTCTTCAAGCCTCGGTCCGCGCCAATCTTGCCCGCGCTCAAAGTGAACAGAAGACGCTCGCGGACGCGCTGGATCTTTATTTCTCGGAACGGGGAAGTTATCCTCCCGCCCGCGCGGACAGCGCCAATGCGTATGGCGGTTACAAATACCTGACCACACCTATCCCCTATCTGCATTCCTCCCTGATCGATCCGTTCCAAGTCAAACACTTAACACTTTCCCAAAGAGGAAATGACTACGACCAACACTACGAATTCATGGTTTCGTCTCTGCAGGAAGATCAATACACGATGTTCAACATCGAATGCGTAGGCCCGGACGGGATCGACAGTTTCAAACCCACCCCCATCTACCCTCTTCATCCCGAAGAATTCCAATTCTACGAACCGACCAACGGTTTGCGCAGCTACGGAGACATTCTACGGGCTGGAGGCGCAACACTGCCACGGTGGTATATAGAACGCAGAGGGGGGAGAGAGACGGCGGGGAGGGATTGGTTGTAAATCAGTGGATTATAAAATATTGAAAAACCTATCTATTTCCGGTTAGGATATACATCGAATCCGGCGCTCTATTTCTTCGCTAGTAATCACACGGCCGTTCCTTGAATCCTCCTTGACTTGGTACCTTTTTATTGTAAACCAAACCACAAAACTAGGACAGAATAAAAATTAATGGTTCTGTCGGCAAGTGAGTACATTTCGGTTATACAATCCTATCATTTGCAGGTTGTGATCTCGATCATGATGGTTCTCATAAGGATTGTAAGATCCAGCGCTGCTATGCAGGATTCTCTATTGTCTGAACCTTGATTAAAAGCCATCCAGCTGGCGCTGTCTTACCTGATTCGTTTTATTTTCAAGATTTTAATCAGGATAATCCTATAATTCATCGAATCATGGTTCAGACGAGTAAGTCATCGCGAATATAGAGCGCAATTACCTCAAAATTTTTTTTTACTTAATTTCCAGATAAACTGAAAATTCATAAAAACACGAACATACTTTTCGCTTCCTCCACTCCCCCCTCCTTTTGATTCCTCCTTATCTGTGATTCAATAAACCGGTGTTTATGACTCTTTCAAACTAATCCAAGGAGGTAATTATGCAATTAAAACGAATCGGAATGATGGTATGCGCGTTGGTGTTGCTGGGCGCGGGGATTTCCCAGGCGGACGTGACGCTCCATGCGCTGTTCGCGGACAACATGGTTTTACAGCAGGGTATCGAGGTTCCAATTTGGGGGACTGCGGACGATGGCGAGTCCGTGACCGTTGAGTTTAACGGACAGAAAGTGACAGCGAAAGCGGATGATGGCGCCTGGATGGCGCGGCTGAAACCGATGAAAGCCGGCGGTCCGTTTATGATGACGGTCCAAGGGAAGAACACGATCGAAATCAAAAACGTGTTGATCGGTGAAGTTTGGGTTTGCAGCGGCCAATCGAATATGCAGTGGTCGGTTCAAGCCAGCGAGAATGCCCAAGAAGAAATCGCAAATGCGAAGTATCCACAAATCCGTCTGTTCAGCGTTCCCCGCAAAGCGGCTGGCAAACCGAGAAAAGCCGTCGAGGGAGAGTGGAGCGAATGCAGTCCCGAAACCGTCGCGGGATTCTCCGCGGTCGGATATTACTTCGGGCGCAGTCTGCACAAATTAATGAATACGCCGATCGGCCTGATTCACACCTCTTGGGGAGGCACACCGGCGGAATCCTGGACGACACGGGAAACGCTGGAAAGCGATCCAGACTACAAAGCTATTCTCGACCGTTGGGATAGCTCGTACAAGCAATTTTCGAACGATCTTCAAACATATCAGGAAAAATTGGATCAGTGGAAAAAAGAGACCGATGAGCTCGACGCGAAAGGCGAATTCGTGACGAATCCTCCCAGCCTGCCGCGCGATCCCCGCAGCAATCCCTGGAGGCCTTCCAGCCTCTACAACGCCATGATCGCTCCTCTTCTTCCCTACGGCATCCAAGGCGCGATCTGGTACCAGGGCGAATCCAACGCCGACCGGGCGTATCAGTACAGAAAACTGTTCCCCGCGATGATCACCGATTGGCGGCGCGTATGGGGACAGGGGGATTTCCCATTCCTTTTCGTTCAGCTGGCCAATTTCGACACGAGAAGATTCGAATACTCATGGGCGGAACTGCGCGAAGCGCAGACGATGACCCTCGATCTGCCCAACACCGGCATGGCGGTAATTGTGGATATCGGCGATCCTAGTAATATTCACCCCAAAAACAAACAGGATGTCGGCTGGCGTCTCGCTCTTGCGGCGCAGAAGATCGCCTATGGTGAAGACGTTGTCTATTCCGGCCCAATGTACGAATCGATGAAAGTGGAAGGGAATACAATCCGGCTGCGTTTCAAGCACGCTGAACGGGGATTCATGGTACCTGACGGGGAGAAACTCACTGGTTTTGTCATCGCCGGTGAAGATCAAGAATTCAAACCGGCCGTCGCGGCGATCGATGGGAAAAGCATTGTTGTCTCAAGCGGCAGCGTGGCCAATCCCGCCGCGGTCCGGTATGGATGGTTGAACTGCCCGGTGTGCAATCTATTTAACAAAGAAGGATTGCCCGCTTCCCCCTTCCGCACGGACGATTGGCCCTGCGTCACGGCTGATAATCGCTGAACAAGAGGGTGTGTATAGGATTTACGGTAAAATCGTGATTAAATAGAACATCTGGGAAGGGGTGGCTTAGGCCGCCCCTTCTAATTTAACACTTGGAATAATGGAGGAAGACCGGTGCCCGCCAATCTCTCTCCCGAATACAGCGACGCCGAAAAAGAATATAAAGCCGCGAAGACGCCGGACGAGAAACTGCTCTGCCTGCAGAAAATGCTTTCCGCGATCCCCAAGCACAAAGGCACGGAAAAGATGCAGGCCGACCTCAAACGGCGCATCGCGCAATCGAAAGAAAAACAAGACGCGCATTCCAAAAAGAAGGGGCTTTCGTTCCGCGTGAAACCGGAAGGCGGTGGACAGATCGCCCTCATCGGACCGCCAAACAGTGGAAAATCGGCCTTACTGAACGCGTTGACTCACGCCGAACCGGAGATCGCCGATTATCCATTTACAACACGTGAACCCATGCCGGGCATGACCCTTTATAAGGATCTGCAAATCCAACTGGTCGATCTTCCCCCGGTTTCGGCGGACCATTGTGAGAGTTTTGTCTTTGATAACATTCGTGGATCGGACGGGGCCCTTGTCGTTCTAGACCTCGCCGCATCCGATCCGGTTAGTGACCTGGAGCAGATTCTCGAATTATTGGATCAAAAAAAAATCCGGCTGATCCCTCCAGAAGAGACACCCGAAGTGACGGAAACGGGAGAGGTGTCTATTCGCAGCATTCTCGTATTCAATAAATCCGACCTCGATCCCGATGGAGAACTATTGGAATTGATCAAAGAAATGTTGGAGATTCCGCTGCCAATTGAAGTTGTTTCTACGAAAGTACAGGATACGTTGAACACGTTGCCAAAAAAACTCTTCGATCTTCTTCATATCATCCGCGTCTATTCCAAACATCCCGGCAAACCACCGGATATGGACGCGCCCTTCTCCGCGCCGATTGGCACGACCGTACTCGAATTCGCCGCCTTGGTTCACAAAGATTTCGCCGAACATTTCAAATCCGCGCGTATCTGGGGCAGCGCCAAATTCGACGGACAAGTCGTACAAAAAGATCACGTATTGGAAGATGAGGATATTGTGGAATTATCGATATAAGACTAGAAACCGCCAGGGCAGAAAAAAGCCTTGCCCTGGCCACCCGATAAAGAGTAAAGGATGTATTGATACCTTAAAGTTTTTTCTGCCCTGACCAGCTTGCAACAGACAAAAACGAATAAAAACCGGCGCATGCGCCGGCGCCTT
>CAXXSM010000059.1:0-13094 GCA_963663405.2 bacterium
ATTCAGAGATTATTGGAAATGAATCCGCGCCTCAAAGCCATTGTCTCCAGCGGCTATTCTGGAGATCCCATTCTGTCGAATTATCAAGAGTATGGATTTCAAGGTGTGATCACGAAACCCTATCAAATTGAAAAAATTGGTAAAGTTTTGCATGATGTATTGCATGAACAGAACGGGATGGAGTCATAAAATGTGTAGCAAACAATCCTCGAAATTTTCACTCAGAATCGTCATTCAAGAATGGTAAATGATCAGCCTTGATCGAGTGGGCAATCTTCGGACTGCACACCGATTAATACGACGTGCGGAAGATCTTTCTCTTTCTCAAAGTACCCACTCATCAAACGGAAAAACACGTTGTTGGGATACTGCAATTGAATCAGATGAGTTGAACCATACGTTGTCTCTACCCGTTTGGCTGGTTCGCCCATGCGTTTTATGATTTCTTGTTCTGACATCCCAATACGAACGCCTTGGGGTGTTTCTCCCGTAAAATCAAGGAATACAGCATAGTGAAGAAGCGAGCTATAAAGACACTTAATCTGCCCCACACCAATTTCTGGAAGAATCGATATGATAATCCCCCGCTTGTAATACTGAAAATCTTCATAGAGAAGATTATCGAAATGATGACTGCGCTCAAAGATAGCATCCGGTTCTCCCCAAAGTTCGATAACTTGGTCCCGGCTCATGCGTAATTTTAGATCCCCTACGCCTTCCCCCGGTTTGATCGCAAGTGGTTCGGCTGTTTGATTACTATCAATCTCACTGTATTTATAATTTTTTGGAATGACAGGCTTAAAAATATCCTCAGCAATCCTGTCATTCCAGAAGAAATCAAATTTAATGCATCCATAGGTTCCCCTTTCCTTGTCGATATCGTCACGGATTTCGATCCGCTTTGGAAAATGAGATTTGGTATCGATATAGGCGGTTAACTTTGTATCCTGTCTCTTTTCCTCTGGTCCGAAATCAGCCGGTGTTCCCGTATAAACATCTAACACGTTACCGTCTTCTTTAATGGAGCCCGTTTTTTTGCAATCATCAGAGAAAAAACTTAATACGCCTTCAGGAGTCGAAAATTTAAGGGTGTCTTTATATTGTTTACCTGCGACTGGATGGTCTGGTTTCGGATTTTTTAAAACCGTCGCTGATTGTTCTTTATGATCGACTAATGTGGCGGTTTTCCCATCCAGCCACCAGTTCTGATGTTGAAAATCATTTTCGGAACCTTTATTGATACGAATCAGGTTTGGTGTTTTCCAATAAACCGTTATCGAATGGGGATACTCTCCGTTTTGTCCCATTTGCATAATCATGATCATCGACGTCGCGGAGCGGACTTTCTCAAATGTATCGGCGAGAGATGATTGGGTTTGATTGAATTGCATGACAGCGATGACAATGAAAAAAAATATCGTTGTCAGCGCGAATTCATATTTACGTCTCATGATAAAATTCCTCCATTGGCTTCGCAGGGTTAAACCTTGTGTTTCTGTTTGATTCACGGTTTGCAAATGCTTAGAAAAGAGGCCGTCTATCGACCGTTCAAACGATTCGGGAACATTCGCGTCTGAAAGAGATTGCAGCAGATCTTCGATTGAGGATGAATCACGATCGTTTTTTTTCATCGTTCATCACTCCTTTCCACCATTGCGTTCTGGTGTTCCTCTTTCAGCCGTTGAATCGCGTTTTGGATGAGAGAACGCGCCGTGGATTCACTGCACTTCATAATACCAGCGATTTCATTCATGGGATGTTCACCATAGTACCGCAGCCAAACCGCTTCCCGCTGCCGCGCGGGTAATCGGGAAACCGCTTGCCGGAGCCATTGGTGATCTTCGGAGTGTATCAAGCGCTCCCACGGATTTGATTCCGGACTGGCCAGACAGAAACAGTCATCCAATCCAGTCTCATTGCGTTTCTTGATCCGCCGCCAATAATCTGAAACAGCGTTCAGCACGCAACGGATTAAATAATATTCGGCCTCTTTTTCCGTTTGCTTCGATACGTCACGCAAAAAAAACCTGTAAAATGCGCTTTCGAACACATCTTCGGCGTCTTGATCGCATGGCAATGATTTCACCGCAAGAGCGATCAATTTCTTGCGACATCTCTGGTATACCTTCTGATAATCTAAAGTGGACAACGCTACGGCCCTTCCCGGAAGATTTTTTCCACTCTATAAAAGAAACGCAGGATTCATGATTTTGTCTAGAAAAAAATGAAATTTCATCATTAGCTCATTGTTTACAACATCATACCACCAGGATAAACACTAGCATCGACGAGTCTTAACGCATATAAAAAACGATTCACAGCAATCGGTTTTCGAAGTAGTATAGATTTTTAGATTATCTCGATCACAATGATACGAATCCAGTATCTATTGAAATTCAACCATTTCCGCAAAGGAGAGCAAAATCATGAGTCAAATAAAAAAGTCAAAAGAGATGACGTCATCAACCCGCCGGTCTTTTTTGAAGACAGCGGCCGCCTCAGCATCAGCCGCCGCGTTCGCAACATCGAACACCAATCGATTTGGCCATGCCAGTGGCAGTGATGAAATAAAAGTCGGCTTGATCGGATGTGGAGGACGTGGCAGCGCCGCAGCGAACGACGCGATGGACGCGGATCCGGGTGTGAAGGTAATTGCAATAGGCGATATTTTCCCCGAAAAAGTGAAAAAGACATTGCAAGGATTGAAAGATCGAAAACCGGAACAAACCGTCGTAAAGGACGATCATTGCTTTGTTGGTTTTGACGCCTATCAAAAAGTCATTGATTGTGGAGTGGATGTTGTCTTGATCGCTTGTACTTCCATCTTTCATCCCAAATATGTAAAAGCGGCGATTGATGCTGGAAAGCATGTGTTTGCGGAAAAACCTCATGCCATTGATCCGCCCGGCGTGCGGTTGGCGATGGAAACATTCGAACTCGCCAAGCAAAAAAAACTCTGCATTGTTTCCGGTTTAATCTACCGTTATGTTCCTGCGTTTCGTGAGACCATGAAACGTATTTTAGATGGAGCGATCGGTGATATTGTGGCGATCGAAGAGAATTATCTCCGCTCTCCTTACGTTTTAGCTCCCCGCCAACCAGGCGATCGGGAAATCGAATATCAGTTCCGCAATTGGTATCATTTTTCCTGGCTGTCCGGAGATGATATCCTGCAGTCGTTAGTGCACAATCTGGATAAAGCGCTTTGGGCGATGAGTGAGGAAACTCCAATCAAGGCGCACGGCTTGGGAGGCCGGTCCGCTTCTTTCGGCTCGATTTACGGAAATGTTTTTGATCATTATTCGGTCGTTTACGAATACGCTGATGGTAGAAAGATCTACGGATTCGGCCGAACGCAGGAAAATTGTTATACGGGCACGTCCGATATTCTCATAGGAACAAAAGGCCGTTGCGAAGTCATGAAAAACCGGATCACTGGAGAAACCAATTGGCAGTATGATGGAGAGGAAAGAAGTGGTTATAAAGTAGAACATGAAGAATTATTCAAAGCCATTCGTTCCGGCGCTCTACTGGTGAATGATTATGGAATAAAAAGTTCAATGATTGCTATACTCGGGCAAATGGCTGTATATTCAGGAAAACAGATCGATTGGGACGAGGCGTTGAAATCCAATTTCACGTTTGGCCCACCGGCCGGTGATTTTAACACAAAACCACCCGTCCTGCCTGATGCGGATGGTAATTATCCTGTCGCGATTCCAGGCAAGACCATCGTGATCTAATGGCATAAGACCGAAAAACCGTGTGGATCATGGTACAAGACTGCATCCACGCGGTAAGTGATTCCATCCTTCGACTCGTCTCAGTAAAACATTGAACAGCCAAGCATTGATGAAGAATAACAGGTCCGTCACGTGAAGTGAGATAGTTACAATCATCTAAAACAAGGCATCAAGAAGCTTAATCTCACCCATGCTTAGGGGAGGAATCTATCATTTCAGATAGCTGACCGATTACAATAAATCAACAGTTATGACAAGGTCAAGATCGATGAGCGAAAACCATTTTCAAGGATTTACTCCCCAATCATTGAAGTTCCTGAAAACCATTAAATCAAAGAATGACAAGGAATGGTTTGAAGAGCATAAAAACCAATATAATCATTTACTCCTGGAGCCATTCAGAGATTTAGTCAGAGATCTTGGGCCCTCGATGCTTTCCATCGATATGCAATTCGAGATTACTCCATCGATCAATAAGACGATATCCAGAATCTATCGGGATGTCCGGTTCTCCCGCGATCAATCACTGTTCAGGGATGCGATGTGGATTACGTTCAAGACCAAGAAGGAGAATTGGCAAGATTATCCAGGATTTTTCTTCGAATTGACTCCCAAAACCTATCGATATGGAATGGGTTACTACAGCGCCTCATCAGCGACCATGAAACTGTTTCGAAAGCGAATCGACGAAAAACCGGAAGAATTTTCTACGCTGCTGACACTCTATTCAAAACAAACTGTTTATAACGTTGAAGGAGAAATGTATAAACGGATATTCGATCTCTCAAAACCAGATGATGTTCAAGATTTTTATCAGCGGAAAAACCTATATCACCAAATCGACGATACGTTGTTCTGTTCTCACCTAGTCGAAGAGATTCTTGAATGCTATAACCTAATGACACCTTTTTACATCTATTTACGTAAATTAGTATAAGGTTATAAAATTCGAAAACGCTTATTGAATGTATTCACTTACTGGATTTACTTAATTTTTACATAAATAGACAACACGGCCCAAAGACAATGTCTGGGCCGTGTGTTTGTTGGTGTGAAGTTTTATTACAACCGGCTTCTATCCGGTTTGTGTCTCGACACGGGGAACGGAGGCGACTCCGAGGCAGTGTTTGACGGCGTTGTACATTTCCTGTGGATTGGCGTCAAACGGAACTGTGAAGGAGACGCCCTGCGCGGAGACATCGATCGAGCGCAGGGGCACACGGGTTCGCGAGAGGAAAAGAATCCGGTCGTGCGGCCGCCATCGTTTGATGAGCGAGAGAACCTTTGCGCCGTTGTAATTGGGCATCCGGTCGTCGTAGATAATTAAATCGGGATTCTTCGACATCACTCCCGCTAGAGCGCCTCTCGGTTCAGCGCTATGAAACAATACCCCACCATGAGAGGCCGTAATCTCCCGCAGGCGATCGAGGAGGTTTGCGTCTTCAGAGACCGCATAGACCTTTTTCCCACGCAGGGAGCCGTTTGTTTTTTTATGTGGCTGGTCTTTTTCCATCATTGTTCGCAGCCCCTTTCGATTCCATTTCTAATAGAATAAGTATCTCGTCAAAAAATAATTGTCCATTTTATATGAAAATGAGTTTCGAAAACTATCTCATTCGCAATGTCTGCCGCGAATCATTTTCATTTGGACGAGGTGATCTCAATCATGCTGGTTAACATGGATTGCTTTTGTAATCAATTTGTGGTATTGGAATAATGAATGGAGAATGACTGAAACAGTGTATAATAACGTGACGATGAAAAGTTCCAGCGTTGGATTTCTTGAAGGAGCCGAGTAAAGGAGAATATCAACCGTGACGAAAAAGTATGGTTTTACCCTAATCGAACTGTTGATTGTCGTGGCTATTATTGGGATTCTAGCGGCTATCGCCGTGCCCAATTTTTTAAACGCGCAGACTCGCGCTAAAATCGCGCGCGTGCAGGGGGACGCGAAAAACATCGGAACCGCGCTGGAAACCTACCGGCTGGATAACAACGAATATCCCCCCGATGGCAGTTCGGATTTATACTCCCATTTTTGTCTGTATTGGGAAAAACAGCCTTCCAGCGGCCGGCACCTTACTACTCCGGTCGCATATATGAACGCCATCCCCTTCGATCCCTTTAACAGCAAAATGGAATGGCAGGGGTGGACCCCCATTGACAATGCGGAGGCGTATCAGAAATCACAGTTTTTCTTGAATCGTAAATACAATACAAACGTGAATTCATGGGAACCGGGACTCCCTTTCGAAGATCGTTTCAAAGGCGCGCAATGGCAGATCTATTCGGTCGGCCCTTCAATGAATTACGGTTGGCGGGCGGAATTGACCGCCTGCTGGTTGATGCCCTATGATTCAAGCAATGGCCTTACAAGTATTGGGGGAATCTGGAAAATCGGTCCATAACGACCTGGAGCGTCTTCTTTCCTCAAATGCAACGTCAGTATACAATGTTAAACTAAACTATATACAAGGAAATGATAATGATGGAACTACAAATGGAGCGATCTATCTCTTACTTCTGGAAACGAGCTGGATTGCTATGCGGAATTCTCTTGTTGGCGCTGTTATCCTTTGCGCAGCCTTCACAACAGATCGACGGTGGGCTTTTTTACTTTCCACCCACTCAATCTCTGCTTACTATTGGTGGATGGGGACCGGAGGATTGGACTGAATTACAAACGGTTTGGTCAATTTCGGGCGCGGGTTGGAATACAATGCCCGATCTTCCCGTTGGTATGACGCACACGACGGCCGCGTATGATCCGGTCAATCAACGATTGATCGCGATGGGCGGTGTCGGTGAGGATCAAGCAACGTGGGTGTTTGATAGTGTTACCTGGTCTAAAATCGCCGATTCGATTGAGACGGACATCACGGGTGGAGATCCTGAAATCATCTTTGATGAGATGGCCAACCAATTCGTGATGTATTTTGGAACGATTTCCTGGGGGGGAGATCCTTCCCCCTCTGAAACTTACATATTAGAAGAGGGAGAATGGGTAAAGCAGGACTTGGATCCGCTTCCACCCGGTGGTCTTGATACATGCTTTGTTTACGACCACGCCCGGCAGGAAGGTGTATGGTTCGATGGGAGTGAAACCTGGATTTGGAAAAACAACGCCTGGACACAAAAGGCGCCGGCGAACTCTCCATCCTTTGAATTTGGTGAATTCAATATGGTGTATGATTCCGTCCGGCAGGAAATCATCTTTTACGCCCAAGGGGAAACCTGGACCTGGAACGGAGACAATTGGACGCAATTGAATCCACCCAATTCTCCGACTCATCCGGAACGTGGTTTTTTTGCGATGGGTTTTGATGAAACGAGGGGAACGGTTGTTATTTTCGGCGGCGAACTTCTCGTAAATCCTGATTCGTACGAATACGACTATCTTGATGACCTTTGGGAATGGAATGGAACTACTTGGGCGATTTATAACGAAAGTGAAATCACCACCTGGAGTTTGTACTAAATAGACGGCGCCAAGGTTAAGGGCGTTCTGCTCCTACGTCCCTCCCTTCAGCCTTCAGTCTTCAACCTAATCCCCTAGAATATCATGCTCGCCAAGGGCGGGAACGGTTTTTCACTTCATTCATGGCCAGAACCTGTTTGGCGATAATCGTGTCCTCAATCACCTGGAAATCAAACATGCCTATAGAGACAAAATCCACGCCATTCTTGAAGCAGAACTCAAGCGCTTCCTTCGGGTGAATCGCGCCCGCCGCCAGGATTTTATACGCGATCCAGGGTTGTTTTTTCTTCGCCATCAATTCTATTGTTTTTTCGGGAAACAGGTCAAAGATGTTGTCGTGAAACTTGTTGTGATCCCGGAACCGCGTGCTGTCGACGGACCAGTGTTCACGTTTCTCGCGTGGATGGGCGGACCAGTATTTATCGTCGTGGAAGGTTTTGAAATAGTAATCCGGTTCGAATCCGTATTCATCCGCGATTTCGATTACTTTCACATCATGGCTGCCTAAACCGGCGGGCATGCCCTGTTGCTTGATGTATTCGATCGCTTTGCCGATGATTTCGATATATTCGGAATTACCCGCTTTCATGGCGTGTTCCGTATACCCCCCCTGCGTGTAGATCGTCGTGGCGCCGTCATCCACACTGCGATCGATCCATTCTTTAAAGCCGGGCCAATCCGGTTTGCCCAATTTATCCCAATCCTGCCGGACACCGACGATTGTCTGGATTTGCCCTCCCCGTTCGTCTTTATATTTATTGATAAAATCCATTTGCGTGGGATCAGGAGAAATGGTATTGATCCCCTGCTCTTCCATCAGCTCCAGCGTGTCAAACTGTTTCTTTTGTGTAAGATATTGCCCTGCGAGTTCGGAAACATAGAGGAGATCCCGCTGATGACACCAGCCGCTAATGATGTTCCCCCCCGCGATGACCCGGCTGATCTCGATATCGCCGATTTTCCCCATTGGCAGTTTTGAGCCAGAGGATTGTTTTCTTAGTTCCTTCTCATCAGTGGGATTGTCAAGCATCGCCAGGAGTTGTCTTTCTTCTGCGCTCCGGATACCTGTCACGACCCCTCCAGCCACCACTGATTGTTTCATGAAACTTCGCCGATCCACTTTACATACCATGACAATCTCTTCCTTTAAATATTTTTGAACATTTTTTGATTGCGCGCCGCAAAACATTCGCTTCTCACATTATCTTATCATAATCCATTCGTCTAAAGGAGAGATTGAATGTGGGAAAATTTCTGTTTATTAACTCTTATTATTTAACTACTCACTCGTCTGTTTCCTCAATCCAATGCAAAGAGAATCTTCATCAAACATGAAGATAACAGGTGATATAACCGTGAAAAAATCGTTATAATGAACCCAATCAATCACAAAATCAAATACATAAGGAGGAATGATTAAATGACGTATTGCAAACGATCTACGATTCTCTTTCTGAGTATGGTGTTTTTTACGATGAGCGCTATGGGACAGTACGAAATTCGAGAACGCAAAGATGCAGCAGGGCCGTTTCCCTGGCCGGAGGGCAAACGTTGCGCAGTCAGTCTGTCATTCGATGACGCGCGCCTGAGTCAAGTGGATACGGGGATACCACTCTTGAACAAGTACGGAGTCAAGGCGACTTTCTACATCTCACCGAACAGCCTGATTCGGCGAATCGAGGGCTGGAAAACAGCCGCGGCCGCAGGGCATGAAATCGGCAATCACACAGTGAATCATCCCTGCTCAGGTAATTTCGCGTTTTCCCGCCACAAAGCGCTGGAGGATTTCACTCTCGATCGAATCGCGAAAGAGATGGATGACGCGAACGCGTTCATCCAAGAAAAACTGAATGTGACCGCGATCAGTTTCGCCTATCCTTGCGGCCAAACATTCGTAGGACGTGGAGAGGAACTCAAGAGTTATATTCCACTTGTCGCAAAGAAGTTCTTAACAGGACGAGGCTGGTTAGGGGAATCTTCAAACGATCCTTCGTTCTGCGATTTCGCGCAACTGATGGGGGTGGAAAGCGACGGTAAATCATTTGAACAATTGCGCCAACTCATCGATCAAGCGGCGAAAGAACGACGCTGGCTGGTCCTCGCGGGTCATGAAATCGGCGATGGAGGACGGCAGACAACGCTTGTTTCCAGCTTAGAGAAATTATGTGAATACGCGAACGATCCGGCGAATGGGATCTGGATCGATACGGTTGCGAATGTGGCTGAATATATTGAAAACGTTCGTGATAAGAAGACGCCTTGAGGAAGTTATTTCTTTTCTTGTCTGAATCTGGATGGACAGGATTGATAGGATAATCAGGATATTGAATAATACTGTTTTTCTACTTTTCCTTTAGATGTAGAAGAATGTAGAGTATTACACCTTACTTTTCATCTTCTTCCCGCCAAGCGATCTTGATTCGGTGTACGGGGCCGGTGACGCCGAATAGATTCACCGTTCGAAATGCGAATTCATTGACTGATTTCTGTAATGGCAGTTCCATTTGTTCCTCGCAATCAATCCATGCGCCATCGTTTTGCTGTGTTTGATAGCTGCGGAAATTCGGCGTGAAGGAAGTGAGGAACACAACGGCGCAATCGTCTTTCATTTTCACATTCGAATCAATCACGTTGGGAGTCCATTCGATCCAATCACGTCTTGTGGTTGTGATGAGGTAGGGCGTATTGTACGCCCAGTGAGGTTTTCCATCGCGGTACCAGGTGTTCTCGCGAAAGATCGCGTCGTCCAGCATAATCACGATGGAGTTCGGCGGCGCCGGGAACGATGTAAATCGATTGGTTGTGTTTTCCCAGCTACACCATCGGTAGGTTGTAGGGGATGGTTCGAACGCGTCCGGGAATTCATCCGTTTTTGTGGCGCCTTCCAGCCCATAACGGCTGACGACGGATTTCCCGCCGTCTTTCCAAATTTCATCCCGAATATCCAACGCGGATAATGGAATCCCATCCTTTTCAAAATGGAGATCGTATTTCGCGTCGATCAATACCCACTTGCTAAATGCATTGACCCACACTTCGTTCACTCCGTGATGGCCTCCCTTATCGATCAGGCCGGGACCGCAACCCAACCGCCGCGTAATATAACCGAAACTGTTCAACACGCCCTGTTGAACGATGCTGAAATGCGCGCAGTGAAATCCACCGCCTTTCAGCGCCGCGTCGAGGATAGCGAATGTATCGCCACGGGTGGGAGTCGGATGTTCGTTTTCGATTCTGATCTTTGATTTGATCCAATGACGAAGCAGCAAGATCCGGCGCCATTCATTGGATTCACCCGTGACCACTTGATCCAAGTTATATTTTTCCCGCAATTGAGCGATCCGTGGAGAGTAGTAATTTTCATAACTCCGGAAGAGTTCATTGCCATGATACACTGGATTGTCTACCGGCATAACGACAAATTCACCGGATCCATCCGCTGTCGAGTAAGGAATAAGAAATGAAAATACGATGAGAATTGCGAAAAAGAAAGACGCTTGTTTCATCATCCGCTCCTGTGGAATCGATCTATTTCCTGTAAGATAAAATCGATTCATCACTGCAATCTATTTTTGCAGGATATGATAGAGGCGAATCACTTAATTCTAAAGTATAAAAGGAATCAGGTCATGAATATTTTGAAAACACATACACTCATCTTTTTGTTGATATGGATTGCAGGAATAACCGTACAAACACAAAGTGAAGAAATCAATTCTTCGGTAAAAAGCGAAGCGCCGGCGCCCATTCCGGAGAAACTCGCGCCTTACTTCATTCCCCCGCTGGAATGGGAAGAAGAGTACGGTGACTACCGCTCCCCTTTGTTGTTTAACGATGGAAGCCGGGTACAAACGAAAGAGGATTGGCGGCGCCGGCGGGGGGAGATTCTAGAAACGTGGCATGGATTGATGGGCGCATGGCCTCCCTTGCTCGAGTCTCCTGCGATTGAATGGCTGGAGAAGGAAAATCTGGAGAAAATCACTCGTCAGAAAGTTAAGATCGAGATCGCGCCTGATCATCGAACCATCGACGGCTATTGGATGCTTCCGAAAAAGAAAGGCCCCTTCGCCGCTGTGATCGTTGTCTATTACGATCCAGAAGCAGGCGCGGGGCTTGGACGTGAGATGCGCGATTTTGGGCTTCAACTAGCCAACCGGGGGATCGCCGCCTTGTCGATTGGATTGCCCGAGTCGTTATACTATCCCAGCAAAACCAACGCCGAGTTGCAGCCTCTATCCGCGTTGGCGTATGCGGCGGCCAACTGTTATAACGCCATCGCTGCTCTGCCGAAATCGATCCGGAACGGATCGGCATCACAGGCCATTCCTATGGTGGGAAATGGGCGATGTTCGCTTCCTGTCTCTATGAGAAATTCGCCTGCGCCGTCTGGTCGGATGGAGGAATCGTATTTGATGAAGACCGGCCCAATGTAAATTATTGGGAACCGTGGTACCTGGGTACGAACAAGGGAAAGACCGGACACCGGGTGTCGTGACGCCGGAAAATCCCCGCATGGGAGCCTACAAACAATTAATGGAGAAAGGTCACGATCTACACGAATTACACGCGCTGATGGCGCCACGGCCTTTTCTCGTCTCCGGGGGATCAGAGGATCGATCGGAACGTTGGACGGCGTTGAATCATTCCATCGCCGTCAATGAATTGCTGGGATACACAAACCGGGTAGCAATGACCAACCGCCAGGGACATTCTCCAACGCCTGAATCAAATGAACAGATGTATCTTTTCTTTGAATATTTTTTGAAGTAAGAATTGTTTTCGTAACTTCATTCTTCCAACGCATCTTCTAAAGGTGTGTATTCCAACTGCGCCGCTTCAGCGACATCTTGGTTTGTCAGTTTACCCAGATAGGTATTCACCCCTTTGCGCAACGCAGGATCGTTTCGGATGGCTTCGTGAAAACCGTAATTCGCCAGGTTGCGCACATAGGGAAGAGTCGCATTGGTGAGAGCGAAGGTAGAGGTATGCGCCACCGCGCCCGGCATGTTCGCGACGCAGTAATGCACGATACCGTCTACGATGTAGGTAGGATCGGAGTGGGTTGTCGGCCGGCTTGTTTCTACACAACCGCCTTGATCGATCGAAACATCGACGATCACGGATCCTTTTTCCATACATTTTAACATTTCACGTGTCACGATCTTCGGCGCCCGGGCGCCGCGTTTCAGCACCGTGCCGATTAACACATCGGTGGCGGGTAATGTCTGCTCTAGAGCGAGAGGCGTATAAATCAAAGTTGTCGGGCCGTGAAGAATATCGTCCAAAAGACGAAGCCGTTGGAGAGAAATATCAAACACATTGACACGCGCCCCTAATCCCAGCGCCACTTTTGCAGCGTTCAATCCAGCGGTTCCCCCGCCGATGATCGTCACCACACCGGGACGAACGCCGGGGACGCCACTGAGGAGAATTCCCTTGCCGCCACGGCGCTTTCGAGGTATTTCGCGCCTTCGTGGACCGCCATTCGGCCGGCGACTTCGCTCATCGGTGTGAGTAATGGTAAGCGGCCGCCTTCCTCTTCGACCGTTTCGTAGCCGATGGCGATGACACGGCGCTCAAGAAGTTCTTCCGTCAAACGCCGTTCGGGCGCAAGGTGCAGATAAGTAAATAGAACCTGTCCATCCCTAAGCATCGCCAACTCGGCCGGCTGTGGTTCTTTCACTTTGACAATGAGATTCGATTGGGCGAATACCTCTTCCGCAGTATCCACTAACGCCGCGCCCGCCTGCGCGTAATCCTCGTCCGTCAGCGAGGAGCCTTTCCCCGCGCCCGTTTGGACCAGCGTTTGATGCCCATCATTCACCAATTGATGTACCCCGGCCGGTGTTACAGCCACGCGGTATTCATGATCT
>CAXXSM010000060.1:0-41607 GCA_963663405.2 bacterium
CCGGATGAACGTCGGATTGATCGGCACATTTCCGGCGACTGGCTCCACCTATTTTCCAACGTGGATGGAAATCATTCTATTCCACCATGCTCGTTTCAATGTCGATTTTGATCTTTAACGCCATTGTCCGCTATTTTCCTGTCTTTGGTGACAATCAAGATTCTCATAACTATACAAAAACGATTAGTCCTGAGGAAGAAAATCCCTCCTTGGCGATGCCCAGCCAATGGGGATTCCAATCTCTGCATCGAACCTCATTGATCGTTGTAATCGGCGTCGCCATGACCGCCGGCATCCTCCCCAGTGTCGCAGTGCAAGGCCGCCGGATCATGGCTTCACCGGTCAAACCGTCCATCGACCGGACTTTTTTCACAAACGAAGGAGAATACATCTATAAAGAAGCGCCAGCGGTCTTCACGTTGAATGGGGATGGCGCAGGGAAAGATGTGAAAGATTTCCCCCATCAACAGTTGATCGATCTGCTTGGCGGTGATGAGTCCTGCGCGAAATGCCACTGTGGCGAGGCGCAGGGGATTGCGATTCAATCTAAAAAAGATTACCGGGCCTGCGCCTTATGCCACAATGATATGTACAAACTGCACCCAAAAACCAAAGCCATTGGTTTAAAAGAAGCCTATCATTCCCGCTGTATCCAATGTCACGATCAAGAAGGAGTCACACGTGGAAAACCGAATATGAGTGAGTGCATCTACTGTCACCGGTAGAGAAAGGGAGTAATTCCGTGATTTCACCCGCTCCGTATTTGTCATACGAACGTCCCGCGCAAAATGGACGAACCGAAGCGCAACAAGAGAGACTGGCCTGTTTGGGGCAAACCATCGCGGGGATCGCCCATAGCATTAAAAACATGCTGGGGATGATCAAAGCCGGGGAGTACTTGGTTGAGAGCGGTTTGCGTCAAAGCGATCTGACGCGGATTGCGGATGGATGGGGAATGGTGAAAGAGGGCAATGGTTACATTTCCGATCTTGTCATCAAAATGTTAGCCCTCTCTCGCGACACTCAACCGAAATATGAGGAAATTGCTCTACAGGAAATTGCAAATTCCGTTGTCGCAGTTTTACTGATTAAAGCGAAGGATAAGAACGCAGATCTCCATGTTCAGATCGAACCTCCCGATCTTATAGGAATAGTAGACGTCGCCTGCATGCGGGAAGCGTGGCTCAACATAGCGGACAACGCGGTAGACGCTTGTCCTGCGGATACAGGGGAAGTCATAATCGGAGCCAGCGCTGATAAAGACGGTTGGTTGAATATCTATACACAAGACAACGGACCTGGAATTCCGCTGGATGTCCAAGAAAAACTCTTTCATCCCTTTTTCACAACAAAAGGTCAAAAAGGAACCGGTTTGGGATTGGCAGTATCGCAAAAAATTGTCCACGAGCATCATGGAACAATATACATTGACACTACAGTAAAAAAAGGAACACGAATTGTGATGCGACTGCCCCATCACATACTAACAAAGACAGAATAAGTTCATTGAATAATATGCGCAGTGAGACAGAAGACCATCAAAAAAAGACAAAGGATAAAAACCATGTGTCCTACAACCGTATTAGAAAAACCAACAATCAATACTTCCATCCAAGCGAATCAGACAAAAAAAATATTAGTAGTAGAGGATAGCCCTAAATACTCGTTGTTCCTTAAAACTGTGTTTGAAGATCATGGTTTCCAGGTCTCCGCCGCTCTCTCGGCGGAGGAAGCGCTGCAATTCGTATCTAATGAGACGCCCGATCTCATTACCTTGGATCTCCTTATGCCTGGTAAAACAGGGATCAAACTGTATCGCGAATTACGAAAACAGAGCAATTTAGCCAACACACGTATTGTAATCCTCACCGGAGTTGATACGGACAGTGACGGTTTATGCAGTTTTGATGAATTCTTTCAGCGCGTTTCACGGGGAGGACACGTTCCCAAACCAGACGCGTACTTGACAAAACCGATTGAAGCGGAAGAACTTATAAGTTCCGTACAACAAGCGATGAATTCATAAATGACGAAATGTATCTGAATTGAATAAGTCATAATTTTCGGTTAGTACTACAATATAGGTCTAAACACAATGTTACAACAAGCAAAAGCAAGAAATATTGATGAAGAGAAACAAAAGAGAGATGAAGAGAGACTTTCCCGGCGAATGCAAGAGATTAATTACAAAATACTTGTCATCTCCGGAAAAGGTGGTGTAGGTAAAAGCACTGTCGCGGTAAATCTTGCGGCGGCGTTATCGGCGATGGAGAAGAAGGCGGGGCTGTTGGATGTGGACATTCATGGACCCAGTGTACCTACGTTATTGGGATTGCAGGGATGCCGGTTTGAATTTGAGGGGAATGAAATCCTTCCTGTGACGGTATCGGATACATTAAAAGTCGTCTCAATCGGTTTTTTGCTCGATAAAAAGACCGACGCCGTCATCTGGCGGGGACCCCGAAAATTCCATATGATCAAGCAGTTTTTGACCGATGTGAATTGGGGATCGTTAGATTATCTAGTCGTCGATTCCCCTCCTGGCACCGGCGATGAACCGATGGCGGTCGCACAATTGGCCGGAGCTCCTTCTGGAGCTGTGATTGTTACTACGCCACAAGATGTGGCGATTCATGATGTCCGGCGCTGCGTCACCTTCTGCCATACACTATCTATTCCTGTGTTAGGCATTGTCGAAAATATGAGTGGATTAGTCTGTCCCCATTGCGGGGAAACGATCGATCTCTTCAAATCCGGCGGAGGCGAGGCTTTAGCGGAGGAAATGAATGTTCCATTCCTCGGCAAGATCCCAATCGAACCAGAAATTGTACGGGTGGGAGATAATGGATTATCGTATGGTGAACATAAAACCGATCATCCTGCGGCGAATCATTTTAAACCAATCGCACAACAGATTATTTCCACGAGTATGAACACAGCGATTGAGAGTTGATTCTTTCTCCCTTTCCCAATGGATCGAATCGTGTTGAGATATACTAGGGAATACAATCCACCGATTGTTCCATATTTATAGCAAGAGAGGGAAAGGATATCATGCATAAAATAAACACAATTAAAATATTTTCTGTATTTATTTCACTGATAGTAACCAGCGTTGTATTCGTCTCTCTTTTTCAACAAAGTTATGCGGAAACGGGAAATGTTCAATCCAAAGAAAAGGTAGAATCTCAGAATCAATCTATAAGCGATAAAGAAAATGGAGATGATAAGAATTCACCTATGAGCGATTCAAAACAAACTTTCTCCTTCAAACCGATTGGCCTCTTTCACTCTCCATACAATTCCATGCGCCGCCCACCCCGGCAAGGCCGCTTGGCGCCGGATGTGTCCGCACAAATTGAGATTTATGAAGAATTTCAGGAAGGATTGGAAGGCATCGAGGATTTTGATTATATCTATGTCCTATTTGTTTTCGATCGCAGCCGGAGTTGGACATCGAAAGTGACGCCTCCTGGCGCAACGCAGAGCCGGGGAGTCTTTTCCACTCGCTCACCCAACCGGCCGTGCCCCATTGGATTAACCGTCGTCCGGTTGGAGAAACGTGAAGGCTGTTTTTTACATGTGAAAGGAATCGACGCGTTCGATCAAACACCGGTTCTCGATATTAAGCCTTATATCAATAGCATTGATTCATTTCCCGATGCGGGGAAGGCAGTTGAAAAAAAATTGGGACTGCAACGATGACGCCTCCCATGTCAGTGGAGCCTGCTTGATATAAGCGACGCATATGGAGTAAAAAATGCCTACGTATGAATATGAATGCAATCACTGTGGTCATCAATTTGAATGTTTTCAGAACATGACGGATGAGCCTTTGAACACGTGCCCACAATGCGGAGGGCCCATCAAACGGGCAATCGGCGCTGGTGGAGGATTTATATTCAAAGGATCCGGTTTTCATAGTACAGATTATCGGCAGTCCTCCTCATGTTGTAATCGTGAATCTCCCTGCTGTGGCCGGGAAACGCCCTGTGAAACACGCCCGTGTAATGAATAATAATTTAAAAAAGAAGTCGTATATCATGGAAAATCAATCAAACCAATATGTTTTCGGTCCCGTACCGTCGAGACGGTTGGGACGATCCCTCGGCGTCGATCTGGTTCCATACAAAACTTGTACGTATGATTGTATCTATTGCCAATTAGGCCGGACGACATGTAAAACAGAGACACGAAAGGAATGGGCGCCGCTGGAAACAGTGACGCAAGAAATACAAACCAAACTGGATAGCAAACCGGATTATATAACATTGAGTGGCTCCGGAGAACCTACCCTTTATTCACGAATCGGTGAACTCATCGAC
Organism: bacterium; assembly: GCA_963663405.2. Classification (GTDB taxonomy): domain Bacteria; phylum Hinthialibacterota; class Hinthialibacteria; order Hinthialibacterales; family Hinthialibacteraceae. The sequence goes on from CAXXSM010000060.1 coordinate 4,326, forward strand.
CGGATCCGAAGCATGACCAATATTCCTATCGCTGTATTGACAAACGGATCGCTGCTATGGCAAGAAGAAGTACGTCATCAATTACAACAGGCAGATTTAGTCCTTCCTTCATTGGACGCGGGGGACGAAACAATGTTTAAACTCGTTAATCGTCCTCTCGATACAATGACTCATGAAAAAATGCTTGAAGGATTGATTGCGTTCCGGAAAGAGTTTAAGGGACAATTCTGGCTTGAGATTGTGTTGCTCGCCGGTCATACAGCCATAGAACCGGAGTTGTTAAAATTGAAAGCGTGCGTAGAACGAATCCAACCGGATCGTGTGCAATTAAACACGGTGACACGTCCACCCACCGAGTATTTTGCCGACGCGGTTTCCTCTACCCGCTTAAAACAAATCGCCGCGTTGTTTGATTCCCCCACGGAAGTGATCGCCGATTTCAGCAATATTCACCAACAAAAGGAATTTATAATCAGTCGAAAAGATATTATGAATCTCCTCCAACGGCGACCTTGCACATTGGATGATATTGTGAATGGCCTTGGCATGAATCGCTCCGAGACAATCAAACATATCGAATTTCTAGTCAAAGAAAACTACATCGTTCATGCCTTTACAAATGGTAAGATTTACTATAAAACCGTAAACCAAATTTTACTGTCCAAACCTCAATCCTAAAGAATAGTGTACTGAAACGATTTGTAAATCAATCCTCGACATTACAACGAGTCAAAGTAGAAACGGCCCCTAGTAAGCAGGGGCCGTCGTGTTTTAAATTGATTGATTATGAAAACCAGTTGATCGAGACTAAAGGCTCCATCCTTCACGATAAGGAGGACTGATTGTCGCGTCGGTCGAGTACGTCATGCTTTTACTGTCCCACGTCACTTTCCCGTTGACATAAAGCGCTAAGTTACCCAGGAGAATCCATTCGGTCATCGGTCCAGCATAGCTGAAGTTTCCTGGGGAAGGGGCGCCGCCTTTGCAGGCTTGAATCCATTCTTCATAATGCCCGATGGAACGTGGGATCGTTTTGTCCGGCATTACGAAATCATCCATGGCGGATTTCGGCAGCAAACGTGTGCCGCCGCCGTAGGTGCCTGTCGTGGCGATACCATTATCACCGATAAAGATCGATCCGTTCCGTCCGTCGCTGTCACCCAATGGTTCATCTTCAGGCACGCCTTCGGGCCGTGGCGGCATGATACCACCATCGTACCAGTAGAGAGTCAAGGGCGGCATTTTACCCCGTTTGGGGAACTCAAATTTGAGGATCGCTTTGGTTGGATACGTCTGGGTGTTGCGCTTTTCTTGAGAAATGCATTCAATGCTGGTCGGAGCCACCGTGCTGAGATGCATCGACCAGTTGGGTGGATCGAGAATATGACAAGCCATATCACCGAGTGAACCGGTGCCGAAGTCCCACCATCCACGCCAATTAAAGGGCGCATAGCCGGAATTGAACGGTCGATAGGGCGCGGGGCCAAGCCAGAGATCCCAATCGATCTCTTCCGGGATTTCCTCTTCAGGAAGCGGTTCAGAAATTCCCTGTGGCCAGATGGGCCGGTTGGTCCAGGAGTGGATTTCATGCACATCACCAATGGCGCCGGACCAAATGATTTCGCATAACTGGCGAACGCCTTCGCCGGAGTGGCCCTGGTTCCCCATTTGCGTCGCAACACCATACTCTTCCGCCGCTTCGGCTAACATGCGAGCTTCGTAGACACTGTGTGTAAGGGGTTTTTGACAATAGACGTGAATCCCGCGCTTGATCGCCGCCATCGCCGCAACAGCGTGGATATGGTCCGGAGTCGACACGGTGACCGCGTCGATACTTTTCTCTTTATCCAACATCACGCGGAAGTCTTTGTATTTATTGGCGTTCGGAAACTCGCGGAACGAACCGGCGCCCCGTCTCCAATCCGCGTCGCAAAGCGCGACGATGTTTTCACTCTTACAGCCTTGGATATCCGATCCACCTTTCCCCCCACAGCCGATCCCTGCGACATTTAATTTCTCGTTGGGCGATTTATAGCCCGCGCGAGAGAGAGATGGCTGCCGGGTTGTCGCGCATCCCACGAGCGTCGTGGCGGCGGCGCCCATTAGAAAAATACGGCGATTGCATTGTTTCTCACTCATTGTATTCCCCTTCTTTCGTAGAATCGTATTAATACTATATTCAGATATGTTAAACTTCTTTAATATTGTTCGCAACCCGTCTAGAGTCATTGGATTTATTTTTCAGATTTAGGCGATCTGTTTTTCAATTTCGGGAGGCTAATGGAAAGAGTTAATCCTTTTTGGGCAACTTCGTTTTCCATTACCTATCGGATATCTTTGTTAACCAATATTCATGCAAGACCCAGCAACAATCTATACACTCACATAAAAATCATTCCAAATTGATTCAGAATATTCATATTTTTTCATATAATAGGGAAAAAGAGATGGGCTTTTCTTGATAATATCCGAATCTGGAAATCGATATTTATGATATAATTAATGCGTTGAGCGTCATACAGGATTAAGCGGAAACAATGCTTCGTTTTGTTATAAACTTCAAGATGCTGGTGATGAGTGTATTTTTATGTACGAAACATGGATCGGCCAGAAAGACGTTACGTCAAACTACGAAAAAGTCAGCAATTTGATGAGTTTCCACATTACATACAACATGGCATAGGTATTGAATGAATTTCCATACAGATAAAATTAGGTACTTAAATAAATACACTGCAAGGAAAAGCTCGATTATGAGCACTTTAACAAATGATGTATTCAGGAAAGCGCTCGATCTAAAAGAAAACGATCGTGCCACTTTGGCTGGACTTTTAATCGAGAGCCTTGAAGAAAAACCCATTGAGGAAATTGAATCGGTTTGGAAAGCCGAAATATCAAGAAGGATTCAAGAATTAGATTCAGGAGAGGTTGAGACTCTCTCTTGGGAAGAGGTAAAAACGCGGTTGATGAAAAGTAATAATGGATAAAAGGATAATCGAATTTCATCCGGATGCGTCGGATGAGGCTGAAGCTGCTAAGAACTGGTATACTGAACGCAGCTTGGTAGCATCCAAAACTTTTGTTTCTGAACTCGGTAACTGGAAGAAAATTTGAGGATAGTATCAATGATTAATGATCCTATTGTAAATGAAGTCCGGAAAATACGAGATGAACTCGCAAAAAAATTCGATTATGATATTTATGATATTGATGTAATTTTTTTAAATCTTCGAGAGAAAAAAAGTAGATTTCATAATCGTAAAACGATTCTTAGAAAGTCAAGGAAAATAAAACAAATACATGACTTTCAGTGTTTAGATAAATTATAAGGAGAAGACAGATTGAGTGAGTTTGTTGAGCGTGTGCAAGATCTGATAAAAAACGGTGAAGTAAGAATATCAGAACATGGATACAATGAACTCGCGGAAGATGATATAACGGTAAATGAAGTACTATCAGGCATACAGGAAGCGACGATTATCGAAGAATACATGAGTTACCCGAAGGGACCGTGCGTGTTGCTCTTACAGAAAGATAAAAAGGACAAACCCATACATGTTGTGTGGGGGATTCCGAAGGGATATAACAAGCCAGTAATTCTTGTTACGGCATACCGGCCAGATCCGGAACGGTGGGATGATACATATTTAAAAAGGCGGCGCCAATGAAGCGGCGAATGAAAAAAAAGTATATTTATGAAGGACGATATGTGGCGGAAATTGAAGTCTCGCTGATCGATGATGAAACTGGGTGGTCCCCCTACCTTAGTATAGAAGACGCCTGCAAATTGGATGATGCGAGAAGCGCGCTGCGTCAGGGGAATTTGGAATCAGCATCTAAATATGGCCGAATTTACGAACTTCATCCAGTCGCGTAATGACAATTACATTACTAAAATGCTCAGTCGCATAGGATATGAATCATTCAGCAAGTAAGTACTTTAAAAAAGTTGAATGAATCGGGATAGAGGATGATATTGTCATGGCATTTCCTGATTATGAACAAATGGCTGACGCGCTCAACTATTATATCTATTTGAGGGTGGAGATTTATATGCATTACGCCCAAAGCAGGTCTACGAACCATTGGCTAATTTTTTCGGACTTAGTGAAAAAGAGCGAAAAACGCCCCGTGCGGATGGCCATACAGGTTCGGAATGGGAGAATCGCGTTCAGTGGACACGCCGGCGCCTAATTAACGAAGGTAAACTTGATGGACAAATTAGGGGTGTGTGGCGCTTTAGTGATGATGGAATCAATAAGGCATTAACTCTGAAACACCGATTCGGTAACTCAATGGACGATTTGTAGAGAGAAAAGTTTTATAGTAATCGATGAAATCATTAAACACACATAAGGATCACCATCTATGAGTGGAAAAATGCTACAATGAAAGTAACCATAAAATGGGATCCTATAAAAGCAAGTGATAATATCAAGAAACATAGGGTCAGTTTTGAGGAAGCTAGCACTGTTTTTGACGATTCATTTTTCATCACGTTTTTGGATGTAGAACACTCGTTCGATGAAGAACGATATATCACCCTTGGATATTCCAATAAGAATCAATTGTTATTGGTAGCTCACACTGAGCATGAGGGAACAATCCGCATAATCAGCGCAAGAAAGGCTACGAAGAATGAACGGCGATTTTATGAAGAATCCGAATGAGGATTATGATTTGCATGAGGAATACGATCTTTCACAACTGCCGATTATGCCGAAAGGACGGTACGCTGCTGAACGTCGGGCTGGAAGTAACCTAGTCGTACTCGAACCTGATTTAGCGCGTATGTTTCCAACTGATGAATCTGTCAACCAGGCGCTCCGACTTATTTTACAAGCCGCGCGGATTCTAGAGAAATCAGGCGCCTCGTAATTCAAAAAAAATAGTATTACCCACTTTAATATATAATAAGACACAGAAATTGATTAATATTTATGTATAAACCATCGCGATGCGAGAGAGGATAGTCTCATGAACCGTTGGATCAATGTTTACACGCTGGGAGGGATTTTATTTCTTGGACTATTGTCGATATCCAATATTTATTCTCAAAATGTAACGGAAGAACAAGTAATAGCAGTCGAACAGGTGGCTTGTGAAAAAGCCTCGGTTAAGGAAATCGCCGATTGTGAGACACAGGCGGTTGAACCTGATGTAGAATCAGCGGCTTGCTGCGAAATGAGCGCCAAGGGAATCTGTTCATTGGAAAAGAAAGTTGCGATACATGAACGCAAAGCCCGTCTGTTGGAGAATCTTCAAGCGCATTGTCAAGAATTGTTAAGCGTTCAGTGTCAAATCGATATGGAAGACTTAACCAGTGAAGAGCCTTCTGAAGAATTCATGAATCTATACAAGATGACATGCTCGATTTACCGCCAGGGGAAGACCTGCGATCAACAGGTGAATCAATTGCTCTCTCAATTATCCCATTTTTCCCCTGGACACCCTCTGCTGCAAGAGGAAATGGATGAGGAAGAGTTGGCTCCCTCATCTCTTACTCAAGTTGATGAGGTTAACGATCCTTCTGGATCTGTATTGATGGAGATCGGCCAATCCGGCATAAACCGTTCTGATCAATCATCAACGATCGTAAAATTAGTCCAGCTGCATGCCCAACAGGCAAAGAAATCCGCTGACGAAGCGAAACAAGCTGTGGAAGAGGTGAAATCACTTGTAACTCAAGGCAAACGCCCCTCAACTATAGCGTCTTCCTCTAAAAAAGGCTCTTCGGCGGGGGGGGTTTTAGGGAGTCTACTTCTCCGGGAATCGGGATTGAACGTTTCGGATCTTTTACAAGAGAATACGGAATCCACGACCGGCAGTGACGCTGGACGTATTGAGAGAATCCAACGATTTCTCACGGAACTGAACGCGATTAAGAATGAATTGACCGATTTTCTTTCTAAGGAGAGCGAGCAAGAAACGAAAAGCGTTCCAACAGTGGAAGATGAGACGGTCAATCCTTCAAAGACGACCCTTTCCATATTAGAAAACCAATCACCGTCAACTGATTCTTCTGGCATTGATCCCTCCGGTTTGTTTAATCAAGTAATCGGAACGGCTCAACAATAAATTAATGGAAATTGTATTACACGAAGCGGCTGGGATTTACCAGCCGCTTTGTTTTATGGTTCGAGAAGCGGTTTTTGGGTATCGAGTTCACCATCGAGCGCCTTGATTGGCTTGCGGACCGGCATAGGCGTAACCAATCCTGGACTCCAGATATAGGGAACCACAATAAAAACAACCTCCCGCCCAAACGTCGTTTGGTCCCGATCGGAAAAAATCGTCTCAAGAATTGGGATGTTACGTAAATAAGGTATCCCACTCCGGCTGTCCGTTTTCTGATCGAAGGTAAATCCACCAATGATAATGCTTTGTCCATCTTCCACGGTCATCGTCGTATTCGCATGACGCGTTCTCTTTTCCGACGCGACGTTTCCCAGTGAAGGAACAAATTCTGAGTTTTCCACGTCTACATCGATTAGAATCCGGTTATCCGGAAGGATAGTGGGTGTGATATGAAGCGAAAAACCTGCTTTGACGGTTTCCAGTGAGGCGATCGCTGCGCCGTTTTGGGCGGTTTCGACAACAAGCTGCCTTTCGTTTCCGATCGCTAGATCAGCGGATTCTCCACTTAATGCGGACAGGTACGGACGGGTAACGATCCGCGCTTTTTCCGTCAGGATCAAATAATCCATCATCGCAGTGAAACTGGTTGGGCTTTTCGCGTTTTCCAAGAAGGAGAATATAGCGTTTGATTCCACAAGCGAACCGATATCCAGTGATCCGAATGTCATATTACCACTCGATAAATCATGGAACCGAACGCTGACTTCTTCCAAGTCTTCACGGCTGTATTCAATCACGAGGATTTCGATAATGACATGGTATTTCTCGCGGTCGGCCTGCCGGATCACCTGCGCGGCTTCTTGGACAATTTGAGCAGGACCATGAATGTACAGTGTATTGGTACCAGGAATATGCGAGAATTGAACCAGCCGGATTGTATCTTTGGAGACAGGAAATAGTTCTTTCAGAAAAGAAACCGCTTGGGAGGCGCCGAGATACATAAGGGGGATCTCTATGCTGATATATTTATTCGCCAAATCGGCGCCTTCTTGTGTAAAGACGACATTGTCATATATGGTAAGAGTTCCTTCGCGTATGACGGGATAATAGAAAAATGGACTGAGAAGGTTATTCAAGGCCTGGCTCAGTTCAGTCTTTTCGAATTGCGCGCTGATCTGCCCGTGAATATGTTGATCCTTGATGGAATAGGAGAGACCGGTTTCCTCGAGAATTAATTCAAGAACGACATCGAGCCGGGCGCGGTTCAATTGAACCGAGACGAGAATTTGACCACTCTCTTCATCATGTTGGATATCGAGCTGATCGATACCCTCCAGACGCATCATTTCTTTTTTTTGTTCTATTAATTCGTTGTTTTTCGCATATTCCTGGATGAGTGGAGCGAGAGGAGTCTGCTTCTGATGCGAGCTGTAACACGACGTCATTAAAGCCACACAGAAGATTCGTAATAAAAAAATAGAGACTTTGGACACAGCGTCATTCTCCCTGATTCGATCACAATTAGAAATATATTACTATCCTAAGGCGTTTTTACGCTCCCAAATGTATCATAAATAGAACGCTTGTTTCAAGTGGGCATCTTCTAAAGATCACTTGACATACAAATAAGAACATGAGAAATTTTAAAGAAATCTTCAAACATCTTTTTTTCTTGTAGTAATTGGATCGGATAGGATCCACGATGACTCAGATTGCAATTATTTTGAGTTGTGTTTTTTTACCGGCGAACGTCAATTCTCACGTTTTGTCACAACTCCCTATTCATTCCTATTTATTCTCCGTCAAACCTGAATCCACAGTAATCAAGGAAACACGCGCAAACATTTTACCTGACAAACCAGCTTGGTTAGATGTTACGCTGAAAAGTGGAGAACATATTGAAGGATTTGTCCGCCTGGACAGTCAGCATGGATTTCTTTCGATCCTGTCGTATCAAGAAAGCCGCCTTCGGCGATTGGACTGGATTCAATCCTCAATCATCGAATCTTGGACGCCTATTTCTCCGCACCCGCAAGCCATGAAGATTCAGTCCAAACCCTTTGTGTTTCCACTTATCGTTCATATTCGATTAAGGAACGGTGAGATTATCCAAGGTTGGATGGATTCATTTGAAAATCAATCCTACTTTGAAATTTACCGAGAGGATAACAAAAAGAAAGAACAAATTCAGTTTGATGAAATCGCCCATGCGGTGTTGATAGAATCTTCTCACGCTCAAAACAGTGAAAAAATATTGAATGATCATCGCACATCCCTTAATACCGATTCTGATGATTTGATCCGAAAGACTTATTACACCACGATTCCTCTAGGCGAAAAACAAACTCCATTTTTGACTCTGCCACCCCTAGGAGCAACTGTCACTGTTGAAACCTCCATTGGCCAGCGCTTTCACGGAGTGTTATGTGGATTTGAAGAAAACTGGGCGGAATTCAAGGCCGATCGGATTGGTTCATATCAATTCACCCCTCCTCATTTGCTTCTAATTCACCGGTCCAACATTCGTTCGATCGAACGGGAAAATGCGGAACGATAATGAGAATTCGTCCTACTATTCTATTTTTAGAAATCATTGTTACATCCCTTTTATTCGCACAAGAAGAGAGCGTTGCGCAACAGGTTGACGCCGTGAAATCCAGCGTTGAAACCATCGAACAAAAACAGGGGGAAGAATATATACAAATAATACAAAAAGCCGCCACTCGAATCATAAAACAGAAAAATCACGTTCCATTGGAAATGGCGGGTGTCTATCAAGCGTGGGAACGCTGGGGTAAAGGAACCGGTGTACGAATCGGAATCATCGATGGAGGATTCACAAATTTAGCAGCCTTAATTCAAAAAGGCGTTCTTAACGCGGACCGGCTTCGAGTTCGCACGGTTCTTCCAGAGGAAATGAGCCGGCGCTATCCATTGGGGAAAGGCATTCACGGTTCGGCGGTTACCGAAGTGATTCACGAAATCGCGCCGGGCGCGGAGTTATATCTCTATCCAACGGCGCTTATGCCATCCGCGTGGGAGAACGCGGTCCGGCAGGCGGTGGATGACCGAGTCCATATCATCAATAGTTCATTGAACACCACTTATGGCGCGTTGAACGGCATTGGAAATCCAAACGCGTATCTCGATCCGGCGATCGACGCAGGAATTCTCTATATCAATTCCGCTGGGAACAATGGGAATTCCTGTTACGTAAGTCAATTCATAGATACCGACCAAGACGGCTGGCATGATTTTACTCATCAACAAGAGAGTAATTTGATCTTTCTCAAACAAGGTGAATCTATTAACGCTTCTCTCACATGGGATGATTACGGTTCCGATCCAATGCATCCCACTGCGACACAAGACCTTGACTTATATTTGTTTTACTCACCATCTGATGAAGCGGAACTGATTCTAACCGCCGTCAGCCAGAATGATCAATCCGTAGGGAGCGATAGTCCATCCGCGCCGGTGGAGCATATCGCGTTTTCCGAAGCGGGAGCGCCGTATACAGGTTTTTACGCCTTCAAGATCAAAGCGCGGCGAATCGATTTACGGCGGGAGATCAATATGCGCTTGATTGTTGAAGCGTTGGATAATGAGAATCCTCCCCCCAACATATTCCGGTCATTACAGTTTTCCTCCCGGCGCATGACGATGACGAAGCCGGCGGATCATCCAGACGTATTGGCGATCGCGGCGTGTGGAATCGATGGGAACGTACATGGTTACAGTGGAACGGGTCCGACGGAAAGCGGTGAATTGAAACCGGATCTAACAGCCTACACCGGACTGTTGACCAGCAGTATGGAGAAGCCGTTTTTCGGCACGTCGTGCGCCGCGCCATTCGCCGCTGGATGCGCCGCTTTGTTATGGCAACAGTATCCCGGCGCCAGCGCCGTGAAAGAACAACTCCAACAGAGAGCGATCAAACCACAAAATACGGGAGCGCCGGGACACGATCCGGCTTCCGGCTGGGGGATTATTTCCCTGCTCGATCCTGAACCCCCATATCCTAACGTCGAACTGATTTCTCTCGTTCGATTCAAAGACACAATCGTCAATGAGATGCCGGGATTTTATATTATCGCCCTCTTCCAAACAGAATACGCAAAGGAAGATCAACTCTTCACCTCGCTGTATTTTATCGATGAAGATGGCAAGTATATCCAAACGCCCCGTGAAACAGGGATGGGCGTATACACGGGTAAAGAGAGTGAACTTCGAATCACAACGTATATCACACCTCGTACAAGCCAATCCGCCGCGTTTGAATCCTGGTTATTTGTTCCGGACATGTTATGTGAATACGCTGGGAACAATGCGCAAGTTTTAGTGAAGGTAGAATTGAAAGATGGACGCGCATTGGCTGTAAAACGATTTGGACGAGTTTCCGATCTCATGCGTCAATGATTCGGAGTCTATTTCTGTGAGATTGATTGAATCGCGGCGCCTGCGTTAAAAGGCGAAATAATGAGTGACGGGTTGAAATCAAAAAAGATGGACAATATAAATCGGCGTAAAGCGATTAAGCGGATAGGGATGATCACGGGAGCAAGTTCTATGTCTACACTTTCGATGGGCGCGCCTTTCCACTCCAGCCGTATTAAGATCGGCCTTATCTCCAAGGGCGCGCGGGATCCGTTTGTAAAACGAATGGATGTGGGTTGTATTGAACAAGCCGAAATCAAAGGGATTGAATTGTTAGTTCGTAATACTGATGACGCCACATTCCAGAGCATCACCACACAACAGCGTTTTATTGAGGAAATGATCCAAGCCAGCGTCCAGGCGATCGTGATTGCGCCATCGAGTTCAACGCTCCTGATTCCACCACTTTTAAAGGCTAATGACAAAGGGATTCACATTGTGAATGTGGGCTCCCCTCTTGATGAAGAAGAAAAACAGAAAACAGGATTCACCTGTGTCCGTGTCGGACCGGACAATCGGAAAGGCGGTCGGCTATCCGCTCATGACATGACCGCCGCTTTGAACGGTGTGGGGATCGTCGCCATCCTTGAAGGTGAAAAAGGACAGCTGAATTCGATATACCGCAAAGAAGGCTTCGCGGAAGTGATGAATCAGACCAGAGGAATCCGGATCGTCGAGACGGTCCACGCAAACTGGGATTCGGACATCGCCGAAAAAGAGGTAGAACGATTATTGGTTCAGTACCCAAATATAAAAGGTCTTTTCTGTGTCAATGACCGCATGGCGCTGGGAGGATTGCGCGCTTTGGAAAAAAGGAAAAAAACACACAGCGTTATTGTATCATCATACGACAACCTGCGGGCGGCTCGAGATGAAATTCGCAGAGGACGAATTCAATCGACGATTGAGCAGAATCCACATTTAATGGGAGCCAAAGGAATACAAGCCGCTTTGGATCTCATCCAGGGAAATCCCGTTCCCAATTATACCCCGACTGCTGTGGAATTGATCGATTATCGCGCTGTGATGTTGCGAACGTAAGTGTGGGATTTTAAAATTGATAAAGAAAACGAGATCCGCTCAACAAAGTTATGACATACTGGCTGGTGGATACAATCCGCTCCGAAAAACAGATGAGGAACCAATATACGAAATTAAAAAGTGGCTTCGTCCAGGTCTATCAGCCGCCGATATCGGTTGTGGCGGTGGGCGCTATTCACGCCTATTGATCGAACATGGGATCACAGATCATTTAATCTGCATGGATCGAAACAAGAGTATGCTGCGTGAAGCGCATACGTATATGAATGCCTATCAGCGCGGCTTCAGTTTAATTCAAGGCGTGGCGGAAACTCTTCCATTTCAACGAAACTCGATCGGCGTTCTCTTCGGTTTTAATACGATTCATCTGTTCGATTTTGATCCCTTTATCCGATCCGCTGCAGAAGTTCTCAAACCCGAAGGTTACCTATTTCTTTATACACGCACCCCGGCACAGAATCAGCAATCAATATGGGGGCAGTATTTTCCATCATTCTCCGAAAAAGAGACCCGGCTCTATCAAAGAGAAGAATTGATTTCCCGCCTGCGTTCTTTCCCATCTTTTGAAACGCTAGAGTTTATATCGTTTACTTATAAAAGGAATCATTCATTATCCGAATTGTTGGATCTGGTTGACCGCCCTCATTATTCAACGTTTTTGTTTTATACACAGAGCGAGTTGGAAGAAGCGAAACGCATTTTTGAAGAACGAATACGAAACGAATATTCTGATGTAAACTCGATTGAATGGAAAGCGGGTAATCTATTGGTTGTAATCAAGAAAAAAAAATAAAATAATAAAAAACTGAATTATCAATCTTATTATATTTATGTTCTTCGTAAGGCTGGATCTACGTTATCATCAATGTGTAATATTGTGATGAAAATAGCGCATCGTATTTATCATTTCTTTCGCGAAATCTACAACTGGTTTTGAAAACAAAATACAAAATGCGGGGATATTGATGATGTCATTTCAAGTATTAAACCAGGATCAACAGAGAGGATTTACGTTAATTGAACTGTTAATCGTTGTCGCGATCATTGGTATATTGGCTGCGATCGCCGTGCCCAATTTTCTCAACGCCATGCTGCGAGCGAAGATCGCCAATACGCAAAGTGATCTTCGCACTATGGTCAACGCTATGTTGCAATACCATCTGGATAATAATTCCTACCATGCGCATCGAGATGGAGCGGCGCAGCAATTTCCATTGACAACACCTGTGCCGTACTTGAATCACTTTTTAGAAGACCGCTTTCAAGATACATATACAGTGAAAGGCACAAGTTTGGATCCAGCCGCCGACGGATATTCCGCTTCTTTTTCATATTATCACTGGATTCCCTATAGTACGCATACGGATTGGTGGTACATTTCCGGCCCACGCAGTCACCCGATGGTCCGGGAAGCGCAGAAGACGCGGTATGGGGGAATCGTGGATGGATGGGGACCAGCAGGTGTACGTGGCGGTCCTCCGTATGATCCTACTAATGGACTGCTCAGCCTTGGTGGATTTTTCCGCCGGGTTCCTCCCGGTCAAGCCATTCATCTCTATTGAAGCCGAAGGCCTTTTATTAACCGCTATTAATTAAATCCCCCTCATCCTTTCATCCAATCCCTATTACTATACGGCGCCGCATTATTATTGAAACAAAAACCTGTATCTCATCCTGTACTTACAAGATCCTCTCTTCCTCACCTACACGCAGTATTTATCCTCAAGAATAAATGTCCTCATGTAAATTCCGTATTTTTTTTCTGGTTGGTGGTAAGAAAAAATGTCCCTTTTTACGTATTCAATTGTATAGATTAAAGGAGAGAGAATGACCTCGCGGCATGAGACTCTAATAGAAAGATTGCGAAACGCGGACCGAACCGCGTTCGACGACATCGTCGCTTGGTACGCGGATGATGTCATTCGACTAGCGGTCATCCTTCTCGGTGACGAGGACGAAGCGCGGGACGCGCTTCAGGAAACTATGCTGCGGTTGGTCCGGATGGTGAAAAACAATCAAATCCGGAGTGGAAATGGATCCATTAAAGGTTTTCTCTTGACAACGGCCCGAAACCTTTGTCTCAACCGGTTGAAGCAGAAGAAACGCTTCATCCAAACAGAGGAAACAGAATGGGAATTATTTGAGCCGATGCGGGATCACAACACACCTGGAAAGGCGGCGCGGGAATCTGATTTCCTCACTGCGTTTCAAGAAGCGCTGACTCATCTTCCACCGGTCCAGCGTGTAGCGCTAGCCATGCGGGAAATCGAGGGAGAATCATATCAATCCATTGCGCAAACACTGGATATGTCCGTTGACAGCGTAAAAAAACAGGTTTACCGGGGACTGAAAAAACTTAGACACTTATTGAAACCATATGCGGGACAATCGCTATGAATCAATGGAAACACGAGTGGGGCAAGGAATCTTTCGAACACTTTTCTAATGACGGCGCCTCGCCCGATAGGAAAGGTGAAACTGAAGATTTCGAAGGGTATGGGCTGATTCGCCAAGGCTTTCACAATCACCCCATTCCCCCCTATGATTCCGGCCATTTGGCTCAGATGATGTTCGATTCCGCCGTCCCGCATAAACCAATTATTCGAACCGTCTCTCCATTTAGACTCTCTTGGAACTTCGCGCTGACATTCGCCAATGGTTTAGCGATTCTGTTATGCGTGATCGTTTTAGGAATTCAATTCGCATCCATATCGTCCAATGGAATCAAAACTGCGCGTCTTTCTCCTATAGAAAGCGCATCGAAAATGGATCCATCCTGGCTTTGGGCGATGCGGCTGCGGATGGGAAATCTGGTGACAATCCCCCCGTATATGACTGGGGAATTCGAATTAATAGATGGATCTACATTACACGCATCCGCGGGCGCTCAGATCGCGATCCAGTTCGGCCACGATCGCCGCGTTCAATTAAAACGTGGATCCATTCATGTATGGGCGGCGAAAAACAAAGAAACACCGATGATTGTATGTACTCCGTTGGCCGATGTTATTGTCACCGGCACCGTGTTCAACGTTCAAGTACTGCCATAACCACGCCACAAAGACACAACATATTATTCCGTCATTTATCACACATAGGAGGATAGCTATGCGTAACTGGGTTCCGTTTGCCGCAATCACACTTGTAATCATCGTGATACTTTTAACCGTCATACTCAGTGGCGATCCAGAAAACAAAGACGCCAATGGATTGCTTGTGTCCGTCGATGAAGGAGGCGTCAACGTTCAAAACAGTCAAGGTTCAACGAACCTGAACGCAGGAGAAAGCGCTCAGGTGGCGCCCGATGGATCGATCGAGAAAAAAGACTCGTCTGGAAGCGAGTCTGAAAATGAATCCGCCGCTCCGAAAACAGAAGCAACGCTCATCGCTTCCTCCACCGCCGGACAGGATATCGCCTACGCGACCAAAGTCGCGTTATGGATAACGGGTTATTCACTTACTGACCAAAATGAACCGCTTGCGGAAACAGTCGTGAAACTATTTTCAAGAGATAATCCAACACAATCAGTTAACGCGGCGAAAGACGCAGGGGTCGTATCGGTCAAAACGAACGACAAAGGATATTACGCGCTCCAAGTTCCTGAGATGGGACGGTATTTTCTATACGCTTCCCCGCAAGGCCCTTATAGCAACGAAAGAGAACGAGTACGACTTACGGATGAGACTCCTGCCGCTGAGATCAATTTTACACATGAATCCACTTCCTTAGCCGTTCGCGGTAAAGTGATTGACAAAGAGACACAGGAACCGATAGCCGGCGCGTTACTCGTATTATCTCCCAATCCAATAAACATAGAGAATGCGGTAAAAAACAAGCCAACCGCTGAATCAGACATAAATGGACAATTTATTATTGAGAAAGTTCCGGAAGGAACGTATAACATCGAAGCGTCGGCTAAAGGCTATCAGGCGCATGAACCACGTCCCTGGCGCGATCCCACAGATCCTCTTGGGAATATTACCGTCAGCGAACAAACACAAGCGAAAGAACATATCGTTGAATTGCAGCCAGGTGGATCGGTTCTCGTTCGTGTCTTCGATTCTGAGGGCAATCCATTGCCGGACATAACTATCGGGATCGCGATGCAAGGTTCCGATCTGTTACCGAGATCAACGGGACGAACGAACGAACGGGGCGAATATCAAAACGATACGCTTCCTAAAGGGAAAGGGCTCGCTTTTGCGAGAGAACGAATTAGAGATAACGAATCCTCCACCTATGGGATGACGTTGAGCGAAATGTTTGAAACGGGAACCGTCGACGATCCTGCGGAAGTGGAAATCACGATGTCTAAAGCATCGTCGATATCCGGCCGGGTGATGAATGAGAATGGCGATCCGGTTTCCGCTATATTATTCGCTCACAACGTTGAAATCCGCCGTATTGCGATGAATGTGTCGCTGAGCTACCTTTATTGCGAAACGGATGGGAATGGAAACTACACACTTTATGGTCTGGGAGAAGGAACCTGGGAGGTAACCGCTTCAAAAAGAGAACAGGGGGATGTCGAAAGAAAACCAAATAAAAAAACCATTGAGATCAAAGGTGAAGAACACTTAACTGGGATCGATTTTATCTTTGGAGAAGAAGAGGAAGGGGAAACGATTGAGGGCATTGTAAAAGATCAATTCGATGAACCGGTTACGACTGCGCGTCTCTATGTAAATACTCGCAATGAAAAAGGAGAACTGGTCTCGTCCAGTGGAAAAACGGATGAAAATGGGCATTTTAAAATCAGTGGTTTAACGAAAGCCCCCAATGTCCAAATTGGTTGCTTTGCCGAAGGATATAAAAGCCACAACCATCCCCACAAAATGGATGGTTCCTTGATCGAAATCACCATGATGAAAGGTGGTTCGATGGAGGGGATTGTAATTGATAAGGCGGATCAGACACCGCTTGCGGGTATTCAAGTCCGAATCGATTTTCAATCCGATCCCAACGTTGAAGAAAAGATTGCGGTGACCGACGGTAGTGGACATTTCAAATTCGAAGAGTTACAACCTGGATTTTATAAAATCATGGCGATTGGAGAAAACTATTCCCGTTTCGAACGCACAAAAGTCGAGCTTCAGCCCGGTGAAGAGTTGACGGGTCAAGTGATCGATATGGAACAAGGAGTAACGTTCATCGGCCGTTTGACCGGACCGCAAGGAGAACCGGTCGTCGGCGCATCGGTGGGTTTATTGTCGAATCGATCGACGGATTTAAATGTCACACACGGTTCGACAATCATTCCGATGCCGGACAGCGTTTCTTCGAACCAAGAAGGGATTTTTCAAATCCAAATCCCATCGGAGAGAGGGGATACACTCGTCATCATTCCTTCGAATCTCGCGCCAAAGACATTCGCGGTCAATGCGGAAATGGCTCAATCCGAACCGGTCCCCATTCCCGTAGGAAACGGAGGCGTGGTTGAGGGAACCGTTTTCAACAGTCAAGGCGCCGCTCAAAATTCAGCCAAGATTTCAATCATCGATACACCCGACAGGCTCTTCCCTTACACCGCATATACAAATGAAGAGGGCTATTATCGCATCGAGCGCGTAGCCGCCGGTCAGAAGGACATAAGTAAACAAGGAGATCAGGGATCATTATCCAATGAAACAAAAAAGGCGTCTGTTCAAGAAGGAGAGACAGTGCGCGTTGATTTCGGAAGCGGAGAAGGCGCATTGATCCAAGGAATCGTTACGAAAGGGGGCGAACCTGTCCCGAACGCCTCTCTCGTTTTAGAGGATCGGGTTAACAGAAATATACGCCTGTTTACTCTTTCAAATGAAAATGGCCTTTATCAAATCAAAGGCGTGCCAGATGGTGAATATACACTTTTATGTACGACGAGTGAAAATCTAAACTACATCGGCACATACAACGCCGAAGACTTTGAAGAACTGACTGTCACAGAGGATCAACAGGAGTATACAGTCAATTTTTCTCTTAAGGAAAAAGAATTGCTGGGAACAATCTTGGATGCGGAAACCGGTGAACCGATTCCAGGAGTTGCCGTGAATGCGATAAACAAAGATAATCCAAGAGTCTATATTCCAGAAACAAATACAGAACCGGATGGCCGATTCAAATTGCTATTAAGAAAATCAGGCTTGTATACAATACACAGCGCAAAAGTGGGCTATAACAATGTGGAAACGGAAGTTGAATACTCTTTAGACGCGGGAGATGAACCACTTACAGTAGAAATACAAATGGAACGCGCGGACTGTCAAGTCGAAGCGCATTTAGTTATGCCGATTCAGGATATTGATCCCCGGCCTCCTATTTTTCAAGCGATAGGTGAGAATCCTCCCCGGCTGTCGTATGAAGCGATTCCAGACCAGCCTTACACGTACCGCATTACGGGAATGGAAGAAGGCATGCTCGATTTGCGAGTACGTCTATCAACGAGAGACCGGACATTTCTTGCAATTTCCGACCCAATTCCCGTTAAGAGAGGAGAGACAACACAGATCTTTATGAACTTTTTTGAAATCTCGAGTATAAATATGCGTCTCATAACGAGTGATGGCTCTCCCATTCCAGCAGAAAAGTCCGCTTACAGGATTGAATTTCAAAATTTCCCCCAATCATCCAAACTTGAGATTTCCCCGTCGGTTAGTGAGAATAATATTCAAGTCGAAACACCGCTGGGCAATTATCCGGCGCGGCTTACTGTAACCGGTTTTAAACCTGTAGACTTTATCCCCGAAGCGATCGCCGAAATGCAATGGGGACAATCTTTAATGCAGTTGGATTTGAGATTGGAGAGAGAATAAAACCAAAATTCGTTATCTATTCCTGCTTATTCGCCCAATACGATTTCAACTCAAACCTCCATTCATCTCTTAAAGCATTGACCTCCAGCGAACAAGCCACACATATCACTGCTCGATCCTACTTTTTCGTTCTGACAACGAACTTCTATCCCATCCCTGCGTAGTAGATAATAGAAACGGAATTAAAACAATTCACTTTTTTTGTTAACAAAAGCCGATCCGGATCGTATGGACATCATTCGCGCAAATTATAGAGATTTGTATTGTTTCGCATTCCGCATGACCGGAAATCACGAAACCGCGGAAGATATTGTCCAAGAAACATTTTATAAGTATAGCCGGAAGAATCCTGATCTCCCACATAGAGAAGCGATCCGGCGCTGGCTGTTTGTCGCAATCCGAAATCTGTGTATCGACTGGCTGCGAAAGAAAACGAAGGCTCCAATCTTGTCCACCGAAGATGAGACAGAGTTATCAACAGACGCTCAAAATCCAGCCGATGTGGTTCTAAAGACGGAACAAGAACAGATGATTCAACAAGCCGTGCTGTCGCTGCCCCCTCTACAGAGGGAAGCGTTGATTCTTCGAGAATATGAACAGATGAGTTACCGGGACATCGCCGAAGTGACCGGCAGTCCAATCGGCACAATCCGCAGCCGGTTGGCGAAAGCCCGGGATGAATTACGAATTCGTTTGCGGCCTTTGCTGCAAGATTTATAAGGAACGATCGCTGGAGGCAGGCTATGGCCTGGAAGATGCCCCAAACAGAAGAAGAATGGATGGAATACTTATCCGCGTATCTGGATGGTGAACTGCCATTCGAAGAACGGAAGGCGTTAGAAGAATATTTGCAAAACAATCCAGAACAAATGCGGCGTTTGCAAGGCTATCAACAAATGTCTTCTCTGTTACGCGCTTGGACTGTGAGGGTTCCCGATCCCAATCCATCGTTTGTCAAACGAATGGCTCAAGAGACCGAATATAGAGAGAAACCTTCCACGATCTGGCAATGGTTAGGCGTTCCCACCTTTCAATGGGGTCAATTCGCCTCTGGAATGATTGTAGGTATCTTCTCGCTGTTAATTTTGCAGGCGTATCTTCCCATCAAAACAGCGCAGATCCTTTCCACATCAATGCCTCCCGCAAACGCAACACCGGTTTACAATTTCCATCTCTCACAAGAGCAGGCGGAAAATTTATTACAAGAAGTCACAGCGAAGGGAATGGTTGTAGAACTCAAAACACTCATCCTCAATCGAAACTGGAGTCAAGCGGCTCAGGCCTATCAATTGTTACAAGAAAATTATGCAAACACGAAAGCGTTTATCGAAGTAAAAAATCAACCTGACATACAGGCTCTGATCGAAAAAATCAACGATTCAAGGAGTATTTAATCATGAATAATCAATTCATTTTAATAACGGCCATTGGTTTTATCTTAGTAATTTCTCTCAGCGGGTGCGTAACCAATCCGATCGCATGGAGTCCGGATGGACGCTACATCGCTTTCACCGGGATGGATGATGAAAAACTCTGGGTGTGGGATAACCAGTCGCAAACCATAACGCTTTACAACGATGACCATATAAGAGAATGCCGTTTTGTCAATAATGGGGAAGAACTACTCTATACAAAGTCACGCCAGGATCCTGGGGAATACTATGATTTCTTTAAAACAAACATTCACTCACATGGTGAAGAAGTCCTCGTTGAAAAGGCGGCTCTCTTCTTTGACACATCGGACGATGGAAAATACTTGTTCTATTTGAAAGAGGATGAAGAAAAGAAACAGTGTGAATTATGGCAGATCGATATAACAACGAAAGAAAACACCCGGTTGTTTGGACAGCAAGACCTAAATATTGATTTCGTCGACGTCGATTCATCCGGCCAACGGTTTTTATTCACAGCCGATAAGAGTCATATAGCGCTTTGGGAAAAAGGAGATACGGGAAAGTTAAAATTACTAAAGGAGAACAATACCCGAGACCTTGTATTTCCTCAATGGTTGGATCATGACCGCTACTTCTATTATGAAACGGATAATGATAACGACGTAGGAAATCTAATTTTGGATTCGATCAAGTCTCCAAATCCCAATATCCTATGTCAAGATGTTTGTGTCTGGGATCTTCCATCGATTACTCCCAATAAAAAAACCATCATCGTTTCTGTAAGACTTGATGAAAAAAACTCTCAACTCATAGAAATCGATCTCACAACAGGCGAAAAGAAGTTATTGACCAATCATATTTTTGGAGCTAGTTGGGGCGCGCTCAGCCCGGATGGAAAAAAACTCGCCTATATCCCAAGTCCATACAAAGACGAATCACATTTTATGCTACGGCTGCTCAACCTGGAAAATGGGAAGGAACAAATCATTTGGCGCAATCATGAAGAGCGTTTATTTGCAATTTCCGAAGCGCTTTTTCAACAGGAAGAATATGCGCTCGCGGTCAGCAGCTATCACGATTTACTGGCTCTATCTCCAGGACCTGAAATGGCGAATATGGCTTGGTTACGAATCATGCAGTCTTATCTTACTCCACTGCATTTGGATTTAGATAAAGCGTTTGAAGCGCTGAACGAAATGCCTCAGCCAGACATCATGGCGCATTCCCTTTTCTGGAAAGAAACAGTTCGAACGGTGAGCGATCCAGCGGACGATTGGATTGAGCAATACGGAACGAAAGAGTCTCAAGAGAAATTTGGATTCAATACCGACTCCACTCGCGATCTGCGGGGTCTCGCCATCAAACATTCAGATCAAAGGCTGTTTTTGAAAGTCGATTATAATTCCAACCGCGATCTATCAGGATTGACATTCTCGGACACGATCATTCTTCTTGACTATGACTCGCCCAATTCAGGTTGTCACACGATTTCCAACATCACTAAATGGGATCGGGGCGCGGAACGAATCATTGCGCTTCGACACTGGTATGAACAGGGACGAGACAGTCAGTACGATATGGCGATAATGAATGAAAAAGGAGAGAATATCACATATTTTCTCGCCGCCGGTTTTTCTCCCCCCAAACTGCCCCATTTCGACCTGATAGAAATCCAAGGCCAAACGGGATCGTATTTTCTTTCAAAAACCAAAGAAACGATAGAAGACGTTCTTGGTTTCGTAGGGATCGATCCTAACGCGTCAGAGATAACCGTTCAACAAGAAACAAGCGGAGAGGAAGGCTCCATCGTATTTTCGATCGCAAAAGATATATTGGATCTTCCCAAGAATAAAAAGATATTTATTCAAGTCTGCGTATTGAAAGGTGGAATTGAAAGTTATCAAAAAACCGAACGCCCTCAAAAGATGCTGATCGATAACAAATTGGTTTGTGATGTGGCTGACGCGTTTGGAAATGAGAACACGGCTCAGCGGATTTTAAACGAGGTAAAAGCCGGTAAACCAGCCATAATCAAAGGGTATGGCGCCGTTTTGGAAATGCAGTAATACTGCGGAATTACATATTCGCGTCGAATCCTGCCTCTCCCTTACTTTGTTGAACTCATGTATTGGAAATTAATTCGCGTTCCCTCACATCCGATCTGTGTCCGGAAAATCGAAAACAATCTTAGCCGCGCCAGACTCATCTCTAGACAATTTTAATCGGGCGGAAAATGACTTTCCCTTTTTCGATTTGAAGTCATGAAGGATCTCCGACACACCAGATTCTAAGAGTTGATCGATCGCTTTCTTGGGAATTTGTTTCTGGGCCATTGTCTTCCAGATGACGAACCGGCAGGCGCCATCTTTCTCGCGCCAGTTCGAACATCCATACCCTTTCTTCCCTTCGATAATCTCGCCCCCACAATCGGGACAGACACCCAATGATTTCGAATGGTCTTTTTGGTTTGGTGGGATTCCAGATCTATCTAATTCAACCTGCCAATCCTGTTCGTGTTGAACCAATGTAAGAAAAGCAGAGATTAATTCGCCCGCATCCGAAACAAAATCATGAAAGGGACCGATTTTCTTTTTTGTTAACAATTGTTTAATAGCGGGTAGCGCGATCGTTTTTCCGGAAATCGTTTTCCATATAACAAAGGAACAGCCGCCATCTTCCTTTTTCCAATTAGAACATCCAAATCCTCTTTTCCCCTCGATGATTGATCCGCCACATTGCGGGCAGACGCCGATCGTTCCTGTCAGGGATACTTGAGGGACTGTTGTTTTAAATTCTTGTATGGCGGATTGAACAAATTCTTGGATTTCCCGCTGGAATTCCCCGCTGGAATCCTGTCCCTGTGCGATCCGGTTCAACCGCGCCTCCCACCGGGCGGTCTCCTCGGCGGACGCCAATTGTTTGGCTACGGTGAAGCGCCTGAGAGTATCGATCAGATGACAGCCTTTATCCAGCGCGGCAAGCCGTTTCTTTTTCCGGCTGATGTACTTGCGTTTTAATAGTGTTTCGATGATTTGCGCGCGTGTCGCCTGTGTTCCCAGGCCCACATCACCGCGGTAGATCTTTTTCAAATCACTTTCCGAAACATACTTTCCTGGATTTGTCATGTCTTTTAAAAGCAGGGCTTCTGTATATTCGGGAGGGGGAAGAGTTTTCTTTTCTTCCAGCTTGGCTTCTTCCACATGCGCGGGATCGTTCTTCTCCAGCGGGGGTAAATCTTGTTGTCCTGCTTCCACTTCATATGGATTTATACTCTCCGCTTCTTCGCCATAGACTACACGCCAACCGGGTTTAAGGATTCTCTTCCCTCTTGTGCGAAAGGTTTCTTTTTCTACTTCGGTAATGATTTCGGTCTGTTCGTATTCACAGTCAGGATGAAACGCGGCGGCGAAGCGCTTAAGAACCAAATCGTAAATCTTCCGTTCATCATTCCCAGTGTTACCTGGAATTGGCGCGAGAGGAATGAGAGCGTGGTGATCGGTCAATTTGGCATCATTGAAGACACGTTGATTCGATGCGTTGAGAAGCCGTTCATCGATGTTCGTAAAGAGTTGAGGATATTCCTGCGCCAGTGTTTCGGTAATTTTCTTTACCATATCTGCGTTTTTTTTCCCTAATACTTTGGAATCCGTCCGGGGATAGGAAAGGCATTTCTTCTTTTCGTAGAGAGTCTGGGCGAGATCGAGCGTCTGTTGGGCGGAGAATCCGAACCGCCTGTTAGCGTCCTGTTGGAGGTCAGTGAGGGAATACAACAATGGGGGCGGTAGTAATTTTTTTTCTTTAGCAGCCGAAAGCACGACTCCCGTTTGATGGGAGACTTTCGATAAGATTTTTTCAGCTTCACTCTTTTTATCAAAGTGAGTTTCTCTCTCTTTAAACCACGTTCCCAGCCATTCTCCCTTCTCGTTCGAGAATCGAACTTGGAGCAGCCAATACGGAACCGGTTTGAAATTCTCACGCGCTCTCCGTCGGTCAACCAAGAGCGCAAGAACCGCCGTCTGTACACGCCCTACGCTATATAGATCATTTAAGGTAACAGTCGCTGCGCGGGTGACGTTCATCCCGACAAGCCAGTCGGCGATCTGCCTGGATTGTCCAGCGCTCCATAAGCGGTCGTATTCAGCGGCCGGTTTGGGGGCTTTCATGCCTTCTTTTATAACTGACGGAGTAAGCGCCAAGCTGCTCCAAAACCGATACAGCCGATTACGGTTGTTATAACCGCAGACCAGAAGAATAGTACGCGCGATCACCTCCCCTTCCCGGCCCGCGTCGGTGGCGATCACAACCTTTTCAATCGATTTGTCCTGTAAGAGTTTCCGAATAATCGATAACTGTTTTTTTGTTTTTGGGATTGGTTTATATTGAAAAGAATCTGGGATGACGGGTAGAGTGTCAAGGCTCCATTTCTTCCATTTCGAATCGTATTCCTGTGGTTCGAGTAATTCCACGAGATGCCCGACAGCCCATGTAATGATATAATCATTATCCTCTATGTATCCGTCACGCCGCCCGTTGACGCTGAGAGCTTTGGCAAAATCCATCGCCACGGAGGGCTTTTCTGTTACGATCAATGTCTTCACTACGCAGTCACCGTTTAACATTCTGAATTGCCGACATCGGAGACAGTTTCGCTACGATGGCGTCTCCCGGCCCATTCAAACTGGTTTGATGAGAATTCATAACGGGCCAATCGTTTCCCGTGCTGCTGCCCGCTACAATCAGGCTGTCATCGGGAGCGACGCAGCCCGCGCGCCCCGCGTCGGCGCCCCGCCCACCTAAAAACGTGCTATAGAGTATCCGGTCAAGATTCGGGCTCAGTTTGACAATCACCGCGTCATCCTGAACGCCTTTTTTCTTTTGAAAGGCATCGTTGGAAACAGGGAAATCCGTAGAAGTGGTTTGCCCGAAGAGAACCAGGTTTCCTTGTGAGTCAAAACGGATTCCATCAGAATTATCAAGCCCGCGTCCACCGAGTAAGGCGCCCGCCAATAAAGCGCCGCTGGGTGATAGTTTCGCAATGCCCCAATCCACGTTTCCACCGAACGTTCGTTGAACGGCGCCTGGGGTGGTAGGGAAATTCGCGCTGAAGGCGCAGGTTGTTGAGTAGCAGTTCCCTTCCCCGTCCACGGCGAGATTGTGTGTATTCAACCAGTTGTCTCCTTCATCCCCGATGTATGTTCCATAGACAAGATCAGAACCATCCGGTTTTAACTTCGCGATATACCAATCGACGCCGCCATTGTGGGTTCGATCGTGAGCGCCGGGCGTGGTGGGGATATCGGTTGAACGAGTTTGGAGTCCGGCGTAAACGTATCCTTCGTCATCGACATCAATGGAGGCTTCGATTGAGTCGTAATCTGAACCGCCTAGATAAGTCGCCCATATAACACGGGAACCATCGGACGAAATTTTTGCTACCCCGCAGTCCGCTCCCCCCTGAGGTTTTGGTTGAAAGGCGTTGGAGTTCCATTCCGGTTTCATCCATGTGTCCCAATGACGGCGGTCATTTTCATCAGGACGAACGCCCCAGGTTACGTAGATATCATCATTCTTATCCAACGCCAGATCGCGGTGAAGATGATCGATCCCAAAGAAACTGGCCCAGACGAGTTCTGAACCATCCGGCGAGAGTTTGCAGATGTACGCGTTCTGGGCGGTGTTATGGGGATTCCCTGGATCTCCACCGCCGCAGCCTTTGAATTGTTCTTGATACACGCCTTCTGTGATGGGCGATCCCGGCGCGCCGCGTCCGTGAACGATGATGTAGCCTTTGCTATCAATTTCCAGTCCATAGGCTTCTTCGGAATTAGGACCACCAATGATTGTAGACCAAATCAATTTCCCTGATGGATCAAATTTGGCTACAAAGATTTCTGAGTTATATCCCCACCGGCTTTCCCCCAGGCTGGTATCCAATTTTTCATCATACGCGCCGTGGGTTGTGGGAAAATCCGGGGAACGCGTGGTTCCCGCGATGTATAGATTCCCCTGTTGATCCGCTTCAATATCCCGGATCCCATCTCCAGCGCTTCCACCAAAATATGTTGAAAAGAGCAGATCGTAGGGTTGCGCCATAATCACACAAGGACTGAATAGGATCAAACAGCCAATGGAGAGTAGAAGAAAACGAAGATTCATGATGAGGCTCCTATGGTTCGTCAAATCTCTGATTGAAAGCGCTAGATTTTTCTCGTCAAAACAGAGATCTAGGAATATACTATATCACGGATTCGTTCTCAGACAGCGTTTATCAGCGATCCTTAATGATTTCAAGAATTCCAAATCACACAACCGGCAAATCTCATTATCGAACGGGCGCTTTCAATCTAATTCACAATCGCAGGATTCTAACGAGAGATATCGAAATTGGCTGTTATGGATGACAAGGAACAAATAAATCCCCCTATGTTATTATCTAATGGGAAAAATCGATCCAGCCTATGGGAATGGATGTTTATGTCCGGGCTGGTTTTATTGGCGATAGGACTCCGGGGTATAGGTTTAGACCGTGTTGGGTTTTGGACGGATGAGATTCATACTCTATTCATTACTCAATTTACGTTACTGGATTATTGGGCGAATCCAACATTAACCGATCATCCACCTCTTTATTTTTTTCTTGTTTCAATATGGAAGTGGGGGAGTGAAAGTGAATCTTGGATTCGTTTGCTGTCCGCTGTGTTTGGAGGATTGGCCGTATTTCCCATCTATTGGATCAGCCGGACTTTTGGTGGAAAGATTCACGGACGTTGGGCAGCTCTATTTCTCATATTCTCTCCTTTTCATTTCCGATACTCACAAGAAGCGCGGGGATATTCCCTGCTCTTTTTACTATCCGCGTTCTTATTACTCGCTGCTATACGGCTTATCAAACAGCCTTCCCGATTCTGGAACGGAATGTATATTCTTTTGGGATTCCTTGTCATGGCAACGCATAATGCAGGAATTCTATTTATCATCAGTATGGCGCTGATGACATTATACGCAGGGATAAGAACCAGAACAGGATTACTATCGTGGATTAAGATTCACTGCGCTCTATTATTCGTGTCTTCCCCGATCATTGTATTATTGTTATTGCAATCTCAGTACAAACTAACAACCGGATTCTGGCAGCCACCGCCTTCAATCTTTGATGTTCTACAAACCACGCAAACCTATTTTTTCACACAAATACCTACTTTGGATTATATACTGCTGCGTATATTGGGCTGGCGAATTCCTTTGCTATCATTAGAATGGTTTGCTCTCATCGCTTTTCTAGTTCTGCGCGCATTCTCTGTTGTTACCGCCTATCAGCGAAAACATACTTTTTTTATATCTGTTCTGTTTTTTGTGGTTCTTTATCCCGTTCTATTAATCATTGCGGGTTGGTTTAGTGTTCCTCTATTCGCCGCCCGTACAGCGATCCCCGCTTTGATCGTTGTTCCAATACTGCTCGCATACGCTTCCTCTCAAGTGAAGAAACCTATTTATAGATGGTGGATTCAATGTATAACTGGATGCTGTCTCGCTCTCAGCGTATCAAGTCTGTATTTGGACTATCGAACGTTGAAAAAGGAAGATTGGCGAAGTGTGATACAGACACTCTCTCACAAGGTTCAAGCGGATGATGGAATCTTGTATTGGAATTATATCTGCGGACTAGGAACAGAGTTTTACGCGCAGAAATTCAATATCAAAAATCCAATTCTGGGTCTTCCACAAAACTATCAAGACGCTATCTTTACGCCCAACACTGTCCTTACGGCTAAAGGGGGATACGCTCAACTTAAACAGTTTACAAAAAAACATCCACGGATCTGGGTCATTCATTCATCTGGGGAAGACGGCGCCGATACATTAGACCGTTACCTATCCGAATTAGAGTTTAAGAAAAAAACGACCAATCATTTTATATCAATCAAACTCAAATTATATACATTCGAAAAAAAACCAGTTACTGATCTTTCCGGCGTCAACATCCTCAATCAAGAAGCGCAATAAGCTGGAGTTCTACTTGGTTTTATAACCGATCGTTTATTCCTATACTCCTTAAACCACTTCCCAACCATATTTCGATTCATTATGATGAGCGATTATGACAGACGGTTCTATCTATTAATATTTCATTCAACAACTATAATAAGAGAAATCACGTTCGTAAAGGAAATTTAACATGTGCAGACATATGGATCGAAGGCAATTTTTACGGAATTCTTCTATCGCGGGGAACAGCAGTGGTCACAACGGCGCTGAGCTTGGAAGAAAAAATTTTAATGGCCGCTCCTAAACAGACAGCGGTGAAACTATCGGATTCAATCGAAGGCATGCCCATCGGTAAAATTGGAGACGTGTCAATCGGGCGGCTCATCTGTGGGGGGCAACCTGATCGGTGGCTACGCGCATAGCCGCGATTTAATCTATGTATCCGATCTGATTCGCGGCTATTTTACGCAGGAAAAAATCTTTGAAACGTTTGAACTCTGCGAAGAAAACGGCGTCAACACCGTCGTGCTCTACTCCGGCGCAACCCGCCATGCGGATACATTCGAAATCATCAACCGATACAAGAACGAACGAGGAGGATCGATTCAGTGGCTTGCGCAAATCAATCCGGATGAAAAAGACCTGGCCGCCAGTGTCAACCAAGCTGTTGATAACGGCGCCGTTGGGGCGTTCATCCTGGGAAACGTTGGGGACGAATGGGTACGGAGCGGAAAAATTGATCTCATCGGAAAAGTCATATCATTGATTAAACAAAACGGCTTAATCGCCGGGTGTGGCGGGGCACAATATCAATGTGCCGATCCAGTGTGAAAAAGAAGGAATTGACACCGATTTCTATATGAAAACCATCCATAGCGAGAAGTACTGGTCCTCCCGCCGTCCCGATCAAGAGAAAGACGTCATTGATAACTACAGCGTGGACAATTATTGGGATAAATATCCCGAAAAAAACAATTGATATCATGAAAACAGTGAAAAAGCCCTGGATCGGGGTACAAAGTCGTCTTAGCGGCGGGCGCCATCCATCCAAAAGAGGGATTTCAGTATGCGTTCCAACACGGGCGCGGATTTTCTCTGTGTGGGGATGTACGATTTTCAAGTTAGAGAAAACGTCATCATCACGAAGAATCTATTCGAGAAAAACAACCAACGAGAACGCCCCTGGATGGCGTAGCAGTTAAGAATACATTTCGCGCTCTATATTCTTCTTCCACCCGAACTATCGTTTTCATTCAAATCACCAATGCGTTTAGGATAATCAATTATGAATAGAGTCAAGACAATCATTACGCTAATTATTGCCTTCGTATCAACCAGTTTGCTCCACGCCTCGGAATACCCGCTACGAGACGCCGCCGAATGTACCGTTCGAAATGGATTGCCCAATTTCTTCCAAAAACTCGAACGTGGAGAATCAGTGAATATCGCTTATTTAGGCGGCAGCATCACACAACAAGATGGCTGGCGTCCAAAAACATTGCAATGGTTTCGCGAACAATTTCCCCAGGCGAAAATCTCCGAGATTCACGCCGCGATTGGTGGAACCGGATCAGACTTAGGCGTCTTCCGACTGAAGCAGGATGTATTGGATCACAACCCGGATTTGTTATTCGTTGAATTCGCGGTAAATGATGGTGGAGTAGAGCCCGATCGCATTCATCAGACTATGGAAGGAATTGTACGGAAAACGATCCGGAGACGATCCAACAACCGATATCTGTTTCGTCTATACACTGGTCGGCGCCTGGACACAGGACTCTGCGTGATGGCAAGTTCCCCACGGGCGGCCTCAGCGATGGAAGCCATCGCCGATCATTACGGAATCCCATCCATTCATATGGGATTGCGCGTAGCGATTCTCGAAGGGGAAGGAAAACTCATCTTCAAAAGCGCCAAGCCCAAGACCGAGGAAGAGAAAAAAGCCTTGGAAGGCAAAATTCTGTTCTCACCGGACAACGTACACCCCTATACGGACACAGGCATGAACTCTATCTACAAGCGGTCGCGCGGGGAATGAATCAGATACGCAAGATTGGCAAACCGGGGCCTCATACTCTCCCAAACCCATTCACGGAAAAGAATTGGGAAAACGCAAATATGCTGCCCCTTTCGAAGGCGGAGTTGAGTTCCGGTTGGGCGCAAACTCGATCCAGAAACGAACGCCATCGCGAAGCGATTTCAAAACCGGATGCCCGCTATGTATTATACCAATCAGCCGGGGGAATCGATTCGCTTTCAGTTTAAAGGAACATGCGTCCGTATCTACGATCTTTTAGGACCAGACTGTGGACAAGTTAATGTAAAAATCGACCAAAATCCAATCGTTGTTAAACCGCGCTTTGATCCGTTATTGCACCTATCATCGGCTGGGATCATTTACGATTGCGGAAAACCTGCCGGATACAATACACACCGTAAAACTATCCCTTCACCCCCGACCAACCTGATAAAGCGGCCATCCTCGCGACAAGAAATAACAAAATAGATAATCCGGAACGCTATAATGACACGGCGTGGTATGTTGGCGCTATTTTAGTCCTGGGAGATATTATCAATTCGGGAAGAGTGAAACATCACTACAACAATCCATATTGCAAAGAAAAAACGTGATACAATATGACGATACTATCAGTTGGTCTTTGATCGAATACTGGAACAATCAAAACGGGATAAGAGACAAAAATTGATATAAACCATCGTGATTGAGATCACAACGTGTAAATGAAATCTGGGCTGAGAACTAGGCCCATTATTCAATATCCATTCAAACTAAATCCAAGCATCCAGTCAGGAGCGAACAAGGGAGAGGGAAATGGAAAAAAATATCCAGTTCACCGTAAATGGCGCCTCCCGGAAAATCACCGTCGATGACGATCGAATGCTGCTGTGGGTTTACGCGACGATCTTCACCTCACCGGCTGTAAATACGGCTGCGGAATCGGTTGTCTGCGGCGCATGTACTGTATTACTCGATCAGAAAGCCGTCCGGCTCGTGTATCACGCGAGGTCACACGGGCCGAGGGGGAAAAGCATCCTGACAATTGAAGGCTTGTCGAATAATGGAAGCCTGCATCCTCTCCAAAAAGCGTTTGTCGATCATGACGCCCTTCAATGCGGCTATTGCACACCGGGATGATTATGAACGCCTACTCGCTTCTCTTGAAAAACAAAACAACCATCACGCGATGAAATCATCCGTCATATGAATAACAATTCTATGCCGGTGCGGATCTCACGGCCGTATCATCCAAGCGATCCAAACCGCCGCGCGTGGACAATGAATGGAGGGGAAGGACGATGAACGTAAACCAGAATGAAATTGAACTGGATTTCCATGATTCCGAAGAGTTCTTCCTAAAACCCAAATCGGCGCGATTTCTTCAAACTGATCGGCGCTGGTATTGTCATTCTCTTTTCTACCGGCGATGAGGCGGAAGCGCAGCAAAGACGCGGCAGAAGCCTCCCGATGATATTAATGCGTTCCTCCGAATTGGTGAAGACGGCCGGATCACCTGTACAACGGGCAAAATTGAAATGGGCCAGGGAACCATCACGGGATTAGCGCAAATGGCGGCGGATGAACTTGATATATCCTTGGATTCGGTTGACATGGTGATGGGCGATACCGCTGTTGTGCCCTTGGGACAGTGGAACGCACGGCTCAAGAAGCATTCGTGGCTTCGGCCACCACTCCGGGCCGCCGCCGCGGAAGCGCGGCGATTCTGTTGGAATTGGCCGCGGAACATCTGAAGATTCCCCGGAACCGGTTAAAGACACAAGGATGGCGCTGTATTCGATGTGGAACAAAACCAGAACCGGGTCACCTATGCCGAATTAACAAAAGGGAAAAAAGATCGCCCGGCGCTTAAAAGAAGAAGCGATAATTAAAACTCCCTCGCAGTTCAAGATCATCGGTAACCGGTACCGAAAACAGACACAATAGATAAAGTCACGGGTAAAGCGAAGTACGCTGCGGATTACCAACTGCCAGGGATGTTGTACGCTCGAATCTTACGCCCACCAGCTCATGGAGCCGCACTCAAGAGCGTTGACACAAACCCCAGCGGAACGACTCGATGGAATTCACGTTGTCCGGGAGGATGATTTCATCGCCGTTCTCGCGGATAAACCGGACCGGGCGGAAACAGCCTTGAAACGAATCCGATCTCAATACGATCTGCCGGACAACAATCTGGATGATGAAACAATCTTCGATCATCTGCTCAAGAACGCATCGCAAGGAAATCCTTCGGCGCAGGGAGGCGATATTGAGGAAGGCAAAAAAGACAGCGGCGAGACTATTCAAGAAACCTACCTGAATAGTTATGTGGGCGCATGCGCCGATCGAACCACACGCAACGACAATCAAAATCGAAAACGATCAAGTGACAGTCTGGCCCGCCACTCAGAGTCCGTTCCGTTTGCAGGACGCCGTTGCGGAAGAAATGAGTATTCCCGCTGATAAGGTCCGTGTAATCACCCCCTGTGTTGGCAGCGGTTTTGGTGGCAAACGCAGCCGCAACGCCATAGAAGCGGCGCGAATCTTACGATTAATGGGGAAATCCAACCAAGCGATTCAGCTTGCGGATACTCGCGAAGAAGAATTCTTTTACGACACGTTCCGTCCTGCGGCGATTGTGAAGATTAATGCGGGAGTGAAGGATGGACGAATCACGTTTTGGGATTATGGAGTTTATTGCGCCGGTCAGAGAGGCGCCAATCAATTTTATGACATTCCTCATCACCGTCAACCCTGATTCTACGGATCGGGTTTGGGGAGGAGACGGCGGCCACCCGTTCGGAACCGGAGCGTGGCGCGCGCCCGCTAACAACACCAACACGTTTGCGCGAGAATCTCACATCGATACACTGGCGGCGCGCGCGGGTGTCGATCCGCTGGAATTCCGCTTGAACAATCTGAAAGATGAACGTATGATCCGGTGTACTCAAAGCGGGCGGCGGAACAATTCGGTTGGAAACCGGCCAAAGGCTCCCAGTAGACGCGGTTTCGGAATCTCTCTCGGTATCGATTCCGGAACATATGTAGCCCATATCGCCGAAGTCGCAGTGGATCAAAACACCGGCGCTGTGGATGTAAAACGAGTAGTCTGCGCCCAGGATATGGGCTTTCAATCAGTCCACACTGCGCCAAATTGCAGATTGAGAGTTGTATCATGATGGGACTCGGTTATGCGCTAACGGAAGAGATACACTCAAAAGCGGTAAGATCCTCGATCTGAATTTTCATAGTTACAAAATACCCCGTTTTCATGGCTTCCAAAAATCGAAACCGTGATTATTGACGATCAAGAAGCCCCGGGCCCAGGGTGGGGTGAGAACCTGCGATTATCTGTATGGGCGCGGTCATCGCCAATGCGATTTATGACGCGACCGGCGCCAGAGTGCTTCCAATTACCGATGACACCGGAGCGTATAAAAAACGCTCTTTGATTGAATGACGTTTCGTCCTTTGCAACTTGTTTCGTTCGTGTAGATATACCCCAACGCGCGTAAGGTTTTCTCACTGACTCCCTCCAATTGATCCAACGGATTCCCCACATCGCCGTTTTCGTCTAGATACGTTTCGATTTGGATAATAAGGAGGCGAAGGCTGTTTGATACGGTTTACTAAGAGACATAATCTTATTTTCGAGCAGAGACCGGTTCAAAGTGACGACTAATTCTTTTCGTTGAATCTCTTTTTCAGAGGGCAGAAACCAAGAGCCGGACTTTGTTAGATTTCCATTGATATGACCAACTAATTGATGAGTAGACTGCAATCGTATAGTGAGAAACATCCATCCCCTTTTTCGAACAGACATGTTTCCGATTCGTAGAAGGATAGACGTTTTTTCTTTGAACAGATTGTATTCAGTTGATAGATCCACTCTTTGGCTGACTTGTCGAAGGTAATATCTTGAAGGCTGAAACCAAACAATTTCTGATTCTCTTTTAATACATTTTGAATCATGGAATGCAGCAAAGTCAATTCAAGAGAATAAAAATAATTCACAAGGTATTGAGGGATTCTAAGTCGGACGGATTTGAACATCCGGAAGGCGTCCCCCGCAAATCCATAGTCCACATAAAACACGCGTCCATACGAGGGATCTATTTTGTGACGTTCCAATTTCCTCCGGGGCAAGTTCCCATAAACCATACACCCCGTAACGGAAGTTTCAATCTTCTCAGAATCAGAATAGTCTTCCTGCCGAATGTAAACTTGTTTCAACGTAGATCCCTCGTCATGAAAACTCCATTCTTTTTTCCACTTAAGAAGTTTAAAAAGTTCCAGGCGCCTCCCGCCCGTCTATATTTCCACAAGATTGACATAGTAAGGGCGCCAAAGAAAGATCTGATCCCGTGATAAAAAACGGTGTAATCAAAGGACGTTTATGTTCTAATTGAATCGTCCCACGTCTGTCGATAAGCTTGAAACGTAAGCATTTCATTCGTATCGGTAGGTAACGGTTGATCGGAGGATAAAAACGTATATTCCACTGTATGACAAAAAATGAATTCTCCATCCACGGCATGAATCGAGAGTTCCGTCAAATCAATGGTTTCAAGTTTTATCGTTTTTTCTTTGCAGTTCTCCCGGATAAGCATATACAGCCGATCCGCGAGATCCCCATAAAAGAAAATACAGCTCTTGCTTTTTGGAGAGGTAAGCTGATTCACATC
The DNA here is from genome assembly GCA_963663405.2 of bacterium. GTDB lineage: Bacteria > Hinthialibacterota > Hinthialibacteria > Hinthialibacterales > Hinthialibacteraceae. The sequence goes on from CAXXSM010000060.1 coordinate 38,759, forward strand.
AATGAGCGCATCCCATTCGGGATCGATAAACAGGGGCTCAGGGATGGACACGTTGGGCATGTATTCCACGTTTGTAGCGCTCTGATCCTGTATGTATTCCATCACTTCACATTGATGACTGAGGAGAATCGTTTGGTTCACTGGTTCTTTGATAGGACATCAACCGCCAACGCGCCAATAAATCGACGGCGCTCTCCCCTGGAATAGGAGACTGAAACAATTCCCATGGACGATAATTTGGGTTGCAATCAAAATATGAAATCAACTTCATTCCATCATTTCGAGACGCGGCGACGCTTTCGATACGTATCGTCCCGCTCGTGTCCCGGCAGGTTGTGCAGTGTTTCGGAGATAAGCACGGGATCGGTCATAAACGCCTCATCCGCCGTTTCCGGATCCCGCAGCAAATGATAGACGTACCGCAGATCGGTCAGTTCTTGGATCCGTTTCCCCTTCGTTCATCCCCGGATATTTAATGAGAAGAGGCACACGGATCAGTTCTTCATAGACCGATTTCCATGTCCACGAATACGATGCCCGCTTCCCTAAATGTTCTCCATGATCGGCGGTTACAACAATCAAGGAATCATCCCAATATCCAAATCCCCTTCAAGGTTTTCGAAAAATATTCCAAGTTGTTTATCCACGTGCCGTACGCAACCATCGTATTGATTCCTTTGAAATTCATACAAATTCCCCGCCGATCCATCTGGATCCCAAACATAGGGCGGGATTCAATGGTTCATGCGTATCCATTCAAATGGAGATACAGAAACAAAGGGAACGAGGCTGTCCGCAAATACTGTGTGACGTCGTGGATCACATTGACAACGTCTTTCCGTTGAAGTTTTGAATCCCCTTCATCATCCTCCAAACGTATTTTGTCTCAAACGGATCGAATCCCAGAGAGAGATAAGGATGGTTTGATACGATTGGATTTGTAACAAATCCGGCGCAAGTAATTTTCTCCTTTCTTAGTGTTTCACGCTAAGGTCTTTCTATCGGGACGGGAGAGCCCGTCTTTTTTTCGCTTTCTCGACTTCTCCAACGATCGAGGCGGGCGGGGGCGCCAGAGAATAAAGATAGCATCGTGGGCAACGTCCATGAACTCGGGGTTACGCACCAATCATACACACGAGCGGATTGAGCGAACTTGCATCAAAGATGGTGTTGTACCCCGCGAACACCCATAGACCGACAAACGATCCGTCCGTAATGTGTCGATTACAATCAAAAGAGAGAGTGGAGGATAGGAGACCGGACGCTCACTACACCCTTTTGAAAATTACAACGAGTGAACTCGAAGCGCCTATCGCTTTTAAAAAACGTCCGCCGGTTGGTTTTTTCGCCGATTGAACAGATGATACAGACATTAACTGAGCCCCCGCTCATTTTCTCAGCAGTGATTCGCGTATAAACAACTTACTATAGCAGTTTTTCCACCTGCCATCATCAAGCGCTAACCATATCGTCTATTGAATATTCAGCAAACAACCATCAGTTGATATATCCGAGAGCGCGCAAGGTTTCCTCACTAACTCCCTCCAATTGATCCAGCGGATTCCCTACATCGCCTTTTTCCCTCAAATGTTTATCAATACGCTCCATCAGTTCATTAATAGAGTTCTGTTACCCGCGGTTAAAAGTCTGCGACCGTTTTTCTTGAAGAACACGGTTAAGTTCGGCGGCCTATTTTTTAGTCGATCTTAGTTTGGGGAAGAAATCAATCACTCATTTCTGGATTCAAAAATCCATTGACAAAGCATATTTAAAAAAAATCGGGAGATAAAGGGCGGCGGATTCTCGCATCTTATGGTCCCCGGCGGAATACCGAAACAGCCGTTGCACTTAATGACTAGCAGCAGCGCATAATACAAAGAAGTCATGGAGGGGAATGTTAACATTTTTTTAGGGGAATTACGCGAACAATATCTCCATAATCTAGTAAAGGCCGTTGCAGACAGATTGTAATACCACCTGGAGTACGTATGTTCATGGTCGGGTCCAACGCTGACGACGTAGCGTCCGTTGGCCACATTCCGCTGCGCTTTTGTATGTTGGGTGGGATCGTCGATAAACCGCAGCGTCAAGTCGTCGCTGCTTCCCCGTTTAGGAATTGTATCAAGGGTTGGACAGCCCCAAGAAGCAGAGCCGCCGCAGGTATAAAAGGGCTCAGGATGTAATTCCATTTGATTCGATACATTCGACATGGATTTGGTAACCGCCAATGGACCGGGTTTGAAATATGTCAGTAGGAACTTGCCGATATAGGCTATGGGGGTCGTTTAAACCGTTCAGCCATACATTATAGCGGTGTTCGGATCGTGCAACGCGTATACCCCCCCAATCTATTCGGTATGACTCAAAGGCGGTCGACAGCGCCCGGATGCCCGATTCCACTTGTGCGATTTTTGCGCGGGTTTGAGCGTTCAAAAAATTCGGTACGGCAATGGCTTGCAGAGAATGCCGATGATGAGCTACAACGATCAGTAACTCAATTAAAGTAAATCCATTCCGTTTCACGGATCCAATCATCTCCTTTTTTTTCAATATTATCCGCCATGAAATTCATTCACACAACAATATTACGTTTTTCGCAATCGTAACATCATTGCATGACCATTCAAGGGGAAAGAGTTTTTAAAGAGATTTTAATTCCGCGTGTATAATTCAAAGTCAAAATTGATAGGAGGAATTGTATATGGTGAGATTTATATATTGCTTGTACCGAACATAGCTAATTAATTAATGTACCCCAACGCGCGCAGGGTCTCCTCGCTGACTCCCCTTCAATTGATCCAGTGGATTTCCTACATCTCCTTTTTCCGTCAAATGTTTATCTCAATTCG
>CAXXSM010000061.1:0-65304 GCA_963663405.2 bacterium
GGAAGAAGAACAGCTCCGGCCGGTTCTTTGGCGCCATTGGATGAAAATCCCTGGGCGGGGGCTGATCGGCATCTTCGATCGTTCCTGGTACTATCCCACCATCGCCGGCCGGATCGAAGAAAAATGGAACGACCGCATCTGGAACACCCGGAAGGAAGAAATTAAGCAATTCGAGCGACAATTGGTGGATGATGGAGTCATTCTCGTCAAATTTTGGCTTCATATCACCAAGAAAGAACAGAAAAAACGCTTCCGGAGAATGGAAAAAAGTTCATACGAAGGATGGCGGATCACTAAAGAGGACTGGAAGAGACACAGAAAATTTGAGAAATATCTCGCCGCCACCGATGAAATTCTCGTCGAAACCGACACGCCTTACGCTCCCTGGACGATTTCCTCTTCCGCAGACCGAAGGTATCGCCGGATCCATATCTTGCGAACTATTGTGGAGACTCTCAGCCGGGCCGAAGAAGAAGGCGCCCATCCTGTTACACCGGTCAGCGCAGTGCCTACTTCATTCGAAATCCGCCATCCAAGCGCGGCGACGATTCTGGATCGAGTGGATCTTTCGAAATCTCTTACGCGGGATGAATATCGCGAACAATTGGATGCCTATCAGACACGTCTGCGGCAACTCGAATTCGCCTGTTATACACGGCGCACGCCCGTAATTATCACTTATGAAGGCTGGGACGCCGCCGGAAAAGGAGGAAACATCAAACGCGTGACTCAGAAATTGGATCCACGCGGCTACTCCGTGATTCCAATCGCCGCGCCGAAAGGAGACGCGGCGGTCCGCCATTATCTCTGGCGATTCTGGAAATATATCCCCAAAGCGGGTCATTTCGCAATTTATGATAGGACATGGTACGGAAGAGTGCTTGTAGAACGAGTCGAAGGATTTTGTAAAGAAGCGGATTGGAAACGGGCGTATTATGAAATCAACGAATTTGAACGCCATCTTGCGGATTTCGGAACGATCATCGTCAAATTCTGGCTGCACCTCAGTAAAGAAGAACAACTCAATCGTTTCAACGAACGAAAAGAAAATCCCCATAAACAATACAAATTGACCGATGAGGATTGGCGTAATCGAGAAAAATGGGATTTATATAAAACCGCCGTCTGTGAAATGATCGAACGGACCAACACCAGCTACGCTCCCTGGACGATTATTGAAGGGGATTGCAAACTTTGGGCGCGGGTGAAAGCATTGAAAACCATTGTAAACGCGATTGAGGACCAATTGCCATCGAAGCGCAAATACCGGTACGCGGGCAAAGTCTCAATGAATACTTGACACCAAACTTTTTTATGAAGGAATACACTATACGAAAGTAATCGAAAAATCATTCATATCCGACCCCGTTCGGAGACTCTGTTCGATTTGTTTTTCTTTGAATAATCAGATACGATCTCTGAGACCTGTGTCATATTAATCCAATACTATTTGGCGCCTCTCCTAATTAAATTCTAACATCAATTAATAGTCATAACTGTCTAGTGCAAGATATATTTTCACCGTATACATAATCCGGACATTTAGAAAAAGAATAGATATTTCCCGTGTAGGTTCTTTTTTTCAAATATTCAATTTCATTTATTAAGGAGTGGTTTTTCTTATGAATTTACAATTCACCCGGAATTTAAATCTCAGTATCTCCTTCTGTCTCATTGCAATATCCTCAATCTCTTCTTTCGCGCAAGATGCGGTGAATCGCGCCGCTGCCATTTCGGTGTCTGATACTGTGGCTGCCAGGGATATCGAACCCATCGGCGTAAATCTAACCACAATTACAGGCGGCACGAATTTCGCAACCAATAATTTTATCCGGGGAAGCGGAATGGAACCCGGCGTCATTCGATTTATCGCGCGTATTGAGCGCTTTGGCGATGGTTGGATGGAATGGGACCAAAGCCTCGGTGGTGTACATATGTGGGATCAAAACCGGACTGGATTCGGAGACGGGGCGGCCGTGCGCCTTTATCGGATCGTTGATGCGGAAGGCAACCCGCTTTCCTATCGGAATGGAACCGAACTCGTCGACATTGAGGGCGCGGATCACGTCATCTTTCTCGGCGAGACCACCGTTCCTGAAGGCGGTTGGGTCGCGGAAGGATCGGATGGCGCTGTGAACCGGATTCATTTGGAAGATAATTCGATTGAATTAGCCTATGGCGATCACGCCATCATTACCGTTGAAAAAACAATCGTCCGATCCGATGAAGTCCATCCCCGGCTATTGGAATGGTTTAAGCCAAATGTTGGGATCTTCCAAGTACCCGAAGGCGCAACGGCGCGATTAGAACCACATCCAGGTAAACTCCCGGAAGAGTTTACGGAGCCGGGAGACACTTGTCTGCACATCACCACGCCTCAGAATAAATCGTATGAATTTCGACAGTATATTTTTCACGGTTTTGATGATGGAGAGGGGCAATGGTACAGTCAACTTGAACCGGGGGCGCCGTATCGCGCCAAAGTCTGGCTCCGGCAAGAGAACATACCCAATGGAGACGTTCGATTCGCCTGCAGTGGCCCATACAGAGAATTGACGCCAGAACAACCGTGGAAAGTCACGGGTGAATGGGCAAAATATACGTACGATTTTACTGGCCCGGCCTATCCATCTCCTTCTGGGTATCACGCATCGTTTGGTCTGTTAATAGAAGGCAAAGGCGATCTATGGGTGGATAATTTTGTCGTCTACCGCAATGACGCGCAGCATGGAAACCGGCCGTTTACTCCACACCGTCTTTCATTTGATGAACTCATGAGCGCGATGCCGCCATCAGGTCCAAAACCTGCAGTCCGTTTTTATGAACCAATCTATTCCGGTCATTCACCGATGAAGCGGATGTTGTCAAATTATCCCAGCAGCCGCATCGATTTTATTTACAATATCCAGGCGCCCAGCCATGCGATGTCGATTCCGCATTGTCTGGAATGGTCACTGGCGACGGGAGAGAGTCCTAATGACCGTGTAGTTCCCTATTTAACACTATCGGAAGAATATACCGAAGTCGAATGGGTACAGCTGATGGAATACCTTGGTGTTCCATACGATCCGGATTCAGATACGCCGGAAGAAAAGCCTTGGGCCTATCTTCGTCACACACAACGCGGCGGAGGCGTTCCTTGGACGGATGAATTTCGTGAAATCGTTATCGAAATCGGCAATGAAACTTGGCATGCGGGTGTGCTCGCGGGCTGGGATGGATTCGGAAAGCCAGGTTGGGTGCATCATGGCGGCGCTGAATATGGGCTATTCGCTAATTATTATTTCCAGGAAAACGCCGCCGCGCATCCCTGGTGGAAAGAATACAATTTGGGCGAAAAAATCCGATTCGCGCTCAATGGAAATTACGATGCGGATCCTGATGTTGGATACGGTGAACTGGCGGCGAAACGCGCGCCAAAAATCACTTCGTATGTCGGGCACGCGAACTACGTCGGCCCAAAATGGGAAACCGAAGAAGAACAATTTAAGGTGTTCGACGCCCACGGGATGCAGGAAACGATCGTTGGAGGCTATCTGGGCATGTTTCCATTGATTGATCAAGTGAAAGAAACCCGCGATGAATTCGCGGAGAATGGAACCGCCGATTATCGCCCCATCGCGTATGAAGGGGGTCCCAGCGGCTATTCTTTACCTGGTAAGGGAAATGATGAATCCGCCGCGATCGCTGAATTGTATGGAAAGTCTGTTGGGATGGCGGTTTCCGCGTTGGACACTTGGTTGTACTCCAGTCTGCGAGGATACGATCACCAATGTTTATACGCGTTCTCAAGCGGGAAGCGTTGGAAATCACATACGATGCCGAGAGCAGGCGGTTTCCGTCAGCATACCGGATGGCTGGCGCTGAAGATGCGGAATCTGTACGCGCCTGGAGATGAGATGCTTGAAACGACGCTAGATAGCGTTCCATCTTACGAGCGAAGCGGGAATCAGGTTCCTTTAGTCTCCGCATATACGATTCATGATAATGATACGTATTCCGTTTTCGTCTTGAACCGGAAAATACCGGGAGAACATGACGGCGTTGATTTTGGCGACGGTATAACGCCGGTCACGATTCGTTTACCTTTTGAAGAATGCCGGGCAATCACACGCTATGCGTTGACTGCGCCGGATGGCTCACCGGTATCACCATCAGTTTCCAATACGGAAAAAGTCAATGTAAGCATAACATCCGTTTCGATCGAACCATCAGCTTTGTCCGGCGGCGTTCTTGAAATCGGACCGGAAACAGGTGGTGTGGAAGGTGGAATGGCGCCTGGAACGATTTACCTTTATGTGTTCAAAAAGAAACAAACAGTATCGATCAACCAGTGGAAGAATATATAAATGAGGTTGATTAGGTTGAAGACTGAAGGCTGAAGGAAATGCATTGCGCCTTCGGCGCTTGTTTGTGGGCTTTGGCGCCAATTATGATTTACTATTGACTTGGTTTTAATCGCTCACTTAATTTACAACTATTATTAAATCCGAAGGTCACTGGATTGGAGTTAACCAGTGACCTATTTTATTAGATATAGTTATTGATTGGGATATTGAACACAATATATAGAGGTGATCTAGTAATAAAAGACATTCCGAATGGTTTATAGAAATCTATATAAGCGCCTATTTTGTAAAATTTAGACTCTTTTACATACAGAATTGAGGTTTTTTTGCCACAATTTTGGTAAAAAAACCTCAAAGAATCTTGACTTTCCTATTGGCTTCGATCATAGTATAAATCGAAAAAAAACATGAAATTCTTATTTTAGAAAAAGAGATTTATAAATGAAAGGAGAAATATCGCGAGGAAAAGAAGAGTGAGATAATTCAATACGTTTTTGGGTCTGTATGAGAGGGTGATGTTAAAAAAAATTATAAGTTGAGAAGAAGGGGGTTTACCTAGAATGAAGAAAGTAACAGTATTTACACTCGTATCCTTTTTTGCTTTTGGAACATTCGCCTATGCCGACATCGATAATCTGGATATCGGCGGCGATATTATGATGGAATATTTTTTCAGTGAGAATTTCGATCTCAATGATAGTGACCTAGCCGATGACGAAACCGATTTCCTCCGCATGGAAGCGCACATCTGGTTCCAGGCTGACCTCGATGACAACATCACTGCCCGGCTCAGCCTTGAAGTCGATCGTGAATATGACGGAACGAATCTTGGAAATAAAAATTACGCCACGAAGGATGATTTTGGCTTCAGCCAACTGGATGTATTCCTGGAAGAAGCGCTGATCAAAGTCGCCAATATTGGTGGTTCTGGATTCTCGATAGGGGCAGGCCGTCAATTCCTGAATTACGGTGATGATCCTCTCTCTGAAGATGAGTTCAACACATGGTGGGGACCTGGCTTCATTATCGCTGACGCTCATAGCACCGATCCTCTCTTGCTTTCGGACTTGGGAAGCTATGAAATTGATCCTTTTGACTCGGTCGTTGGTTCGTATCAAACCGAAACAGCTCGCGTGGATTTGATTTACGCGCGTGATGTTGAAGATTTCTACAACAACTGGAACGCGAGTCCTGGCCCAAATAAAAATGACGATGCGAGCATGTGGGCGCTCTATGGCTCCTATTATGGCATTGAAGGACATCAGCTCGATCTTTATTTCACTTGGAATCAACAAGACCGGAACTTGGCGGGCAGCCTTCTATTAGACGGCGATCACTTCATCGTCGGTGGCCGTGCGGCGGGTGATCTAACCGAAGAATTCGCGTATAAAGCAGAAATCGCTTATCAGTTTGAAGACGCTGATCGTCAGGGTGTACAGGATAACGACGCCTTAGCCGGTCAAGTGGGTATCAATTATCACCCCGCGATCGATTACGAGCCCAACATTGGCTTCATCTACACCTACCTCGCCGAAGATAACAACGGCTTGGGCTTTTACGCTCCATACGAAGGTAAAACCTTTGGTTTAATCACAGAAGGTCTTGTCAAATGGGGCAATGGTTTGGGCGTATTCACCAATATGCACGTGTTCAACCTCAATGGCGGCATATTGTTGAATGAAGACCTTGCTTGGACACTCGATCTTTACTATTTAATGCTTGAAGAAGACAATTTCTACAATAATAACCAAGAAGTTGGCTTTGAAGTGGATACTCAGTTTGATTACCGCTTCAACGACAATTTGACCACCTTCCTCGGTGGCGGCATCTTCCTTCCGGATGATGCGGCGGAATTCATGGCGGGCAACAATGATGATGAAGCGGTCTTCGTTCGCGCTGGCATGAAAGTAAACTTCTAATTCAAGCCAGAAAACATAAGCACTTGAATCGAGAGACGGCGTTTTTTGAGCGCCGTCTCTTTTTTTTGGGGGGAAGCAATACTGAGTGGGAAATTGAATGGCGATGAATAGCATTAGGTGAAAAGAATAGAATAACATTGTAGCCGTCTAAATATATTCGTTTTAATGTATTATAAGTAATAGGGGGATTTAGCGATGAAAGCGATTACTTTTAAAAATATTAAAGGTCAAGAATTGCCTCTCGAGTGGGCTCAGCAAGCTGGTGTGCGTCCCGATGAGCGAGTAAATATAACGATTCAATCCTGCATATCTAAAAAGGCGCGGCGTCAACTGGATAGAACGGCGATGCAACAAGTACTTGATGAAGTGAAAGCATTACCTGTTCTCGATAATCGAACTCCCGATGAAATCATTGGCTACGATGGAAACGGTTTACTGCTATGATTCTGGATTCATCTGCGCTCTGACACTATTACAAGATGAGCCGGAAAGCGGAAAGAACCAATTCGATCTCATACCTTCCAAATAAAACAGATATATACTCGTTTAAAATATTTATTTCCCTATTCACACTTTTTTGCAGGATCCTTTTACAAAATAATCGGCTCCAATCAAGCGCTGGTTGACCGAGTTGAATGTATAGAAGACTTTCTTCGAGCGGTTTGCGCTCGTATACTATTTCTTTTGCCGCGAAATAATAAAACAGAACGGACCCTTTTCTGCGGCGGCGCCGCTGATGTCCGTGATTGGAGACAATAGAAGAAAAAATGGATATCCCGAAACGCTACGATCCGGCTGTATCCCGCGAAAAATGGTATCAATTCTGGCTCGATCATAATCTGTTCCACGCCGATCCAAAAAGCGAAAAACAACCGTTTTCTATTGTGATTCCACCACCAAATGTGACCGGGAAGCTTCACATCGGCCACGCCCTCAATAATTCTCTTCAGGATATCCTGTGCCGTTATAAATGGATGGACGGCTATGAGGTACTCTGGATGCCCGGCACCGATCATGCGGGAATCGCTACGCAGAACGTAGTGGAGAAAAACCTGGCGAAGGAAAACTTGACACGCCACGATCTAGGCCGGGAGAAATTGATCGAACGGATTTGGGAATGGAAAAAAGAGTACGGCGATACCATCATTCATCAATTGAAATACCTGGGCTCATCCTGCGATTGGGCGCGCACCCGGTTCACAATGGACGAAGGCTGCTCACGGGCCGTGCGCGAAGTGTTCGTGCGGCTGTATGAAGACGGGTATCTTTACCGGGGGAACTATCTAGTGAACTGGTGTCCCCGCTGCCATACAACCCTATCTGACGATGAAGTTGAGTACACTGACGCGAAAGGCGCGTTTTATCATATCCACTATCCCTTCGCGGATGGCGCCGGACACGTCACCGTCGCCACAACACGTCCTGAAACCATGTTGGGTGACACCGCTGTGGCGGTTCATCCAGACGATGACCGTTATCAGGATTTAATCGGCAAAGAAGTGATTCTCCCGCTGATGGAGAGACGGATTCCCGTCATCGCGGATTCTTACGTTGACCGGGAATTTGGAACCGGCGCGTTGAAAGTCACGCCTGCTCATGACATTAACGACTTTGAATTAGGAAAACGGCATAATCTGGAACAGGTGAATATTTTCAATGACGACGCCACGATCAATGAAAACGGCGGTGTTTACCAAGGATTGGACCGGGACGAATGCCGCAAGCGGGTTGTGGCCGATTTAAAAACAAAGGGCCTTTTAGAAAAGATTGAAGAAATCGATCACCGGGTCGGCGGCTGTTACCGGTGTAATACCGTGACGGAACCGTATCTCTCCCTTCAATGGTTCATCAAAATGAAACCCCTGATGGAAGAGCCATTGAAAGCCGTGCGGGACGGCCGCATCCAGTTTATTCCCAAACAATGGGAAAACACCTACTTTTCCTGGGTGGAGAATGTGCGGGATTGGCCGATCTCACGGCAAATCTGGTGGGGACACCGGCTTCCGGTCTGGTACTGTAATGACTGCGATGAAATTACAGTCTCCCGCACTGATCCGGATGTCTGCGCTCATTGCCAAAGCGTCAACATCCGTCAGGAAGAAGATGTCCTCGACACGTGGTTCTCCTCTGCCCTCTGGCCCTTCTCGACGATGGGATGGCCGGACAAAACGGAGGAACTGGCGAAATTCTATCCCACCAATGTCTTGGTGACCGCCCACGATATCATCTACTTCTGGGTCGCGCGGATGATTATGATGGGTCTCTATATAATGAAGGATATCCCCTTTGAGGACGTCTATATCACCGCCCTGGTCCGGGATTCGCAGGGACGGAAAATGTCGAAGTCCTTGGGCAACGCCATCGATCCAATCGACGTAATCGATACATATGGTGTGGATTCGGTCCGTTTCACTTTGGCGATTCTCGCCGCGCAGGGACGTAACATCAATCTGGCGGAAGACCGCATCGAAGGGTACCGGAATTTTACCAATAAAATCTGGAACGCCGCCCGGTTGATTCTTGCGGCTGTCGAAGAAGGGGAAACGATCGAACGTGATATCCCCCCGGAAAAACTGGAATGGGCCGACGGCTGGATTCTGTCTCGTTTGCAGCATGCGATTGATGCGGCTCGCAAAGGGATGGAAGCGTATAAATTTAATGAAGCGTCTGAGGCGCTCTATCAGTTTATCTGGCATGAGTACTGTGATTGGTACTTGGAATTGATCAAGCCCCGTCTCTATGGGGAAGACTTGGTGGCGCAGGCCGTTGTAAAAAGCATTGCGTTTCAAGCGCTGGAATGCGCGTTGCGGATGCTGCATCCCTTCGTCCCATTCATCACGGAAGAACTTTGGCAGTTCCTGAAACCATTGGGAATACCGGAAGAGGACACAATTAGTATTATGCGCGCGCGGTATCCGGATCCCGATCCCAGCCGGATCGATGATTCTTTGGAAAATGAAGTGCGAAAATTCCAGCAGGTGGTGTATACCATCCGCAATATTCGAGGTGAGTTGAATATCGCGCCGTCCACGGTCACGACGGTGGAATTTAAAACAGACAATGGTCAGGAAGAGATTTTTTTAAAACAATACTATCCGATGCTGACAACGCTCTGCAGGATCAACAAAGATTTAATCGCGGGCGCTGACTTGGCCCCCCATCCCGCCGCCTCGATTGGTATTGTCGATGGAATGGAAGTGCGCGTCCATTGGCCCGCCGAGGTGGAAGAAAAAGAGATCGAGAGGCTTAAAAAACAGATTGAACAACTGAACGCCATCGTTGAACAGCGCGGGAAAAAACTGGCCAATCCCAATTTTACCGGCAAAGCGCCTGAAAAAGTTGTCGAACAGGAACGCCAGCGATACGAAAAAGAAAAGTCTGAATGCGAACAACTTACAACCCAACTCGAACTTCTCACAGCTAAATGAGTTGAAGGCGGCTAGAATGTAGGTTGAAGGATTGCGGAATCGAGACGCCGAGGATTAAAATCCTGAGCACGTTGAACAGAATATGTGGCGATGACTGTAAAGATTGAGGAATCGAGGCGCCCAGGGTTGAAACCCTGGGCTAGTAGATATTGTCCCTGCGGGACATACAATTAGTTCTGATTTTATTCGCTGGGCGCTCAGGTAAGTTTTTTTCTCCTATCAAAATTACTTATTATCCGCAAGAATTCGATAATTAATATTCTTCCGCTAGACGTAAATAGAATAAATCGATGAAATATTTTATCCAATCCTTTGGCTGTCAGATGAACGTCTACGACGCGGGATCGATCGCGGGGCTTCTTGATGAGGCGGGCCATGAATCCACCGCCCACATGGAAGACGCGGAATTGATCTTGTTGAATACCTGCGCGATACGGGAAGGCGCCGAAACCCGTGTGCGTGGACGTATCGGCCAGTTGAAAAAATACAAAACACGAGGCTCGCTGAAATACCTAGGTGTCTGTGGCTGCATGGGTCAGAAAGAAGGGCGGCGGCTTACAGATTCCAATCCGCATCTCGATCTCGTCATGGGACCAGGCGCGATTGGCTCCATCGCTCGATTAGTGGATGAATTGGAGCGGGGAAACCGGCCTGTCTTCGACCTGACTGGGATTGACGATGAGACCGATCAGGCATACCCCATCCTTAATGGAACCATCAGCTATCCCCGCTTTCTTTCGATTATGAAAGGCTGCGATAAAAAATGCACATATTGCATCGTACCTTACACTCGCGGCCCTGAACGCTCGCGCGATCCTCAGATTATTTTGCAGGAAGCCGAGATGATTGTGCGCGCAGGGTATAAAGAGATTACGCTGATCGGCCAGACGGTGAATTCGTATCAGTACGGCGGTGTTTCATTTGCAAATTTGTTGGAACAGGTGGCGGGTATCAGTGGAATCAAGAGGATCCGATTCGCCACGTCGCATCCTGCAGACGCGTCGCCGGAAATGCTGGACGCGATCGCCCGGCTCGAACCGGTCTGCGAACAGCTTCACCTGCCCGTACAGTCCGGTTCGAATCACGTGCTGGAATTGATGGAGCGGAATATCACGCGGGAAGATTACATCGAACGCGCCCACTACTACAGAAACTTGTTCAACGATTCACCAATCCCACCTTCGTTGACCACCGATTTCATCGTCGGTTTTCCCGGTGAAACGGAAGAAGACTTCAAGCAGACACTGGACCTGGTTGAAACCCTCCAGTTTGACAGCGCCTTTATGTTTAAATATTCCCCCCGGCGCGGCACACCGGCGGCGGAGATGGACAATCAAGTCGATGAATGCGTCAAAGCGCAGCGGCTGGATCAACTCATCAAACTCCAGCATCGAATCGCCCAAGGACGCAATCACAAAACAATTGGTCAACGAGTGGAGGTAATGATCGAGAAGGTTCAATCCCATCCCAAAGAGGGAACGGTCTATGAAAGCCGGATGCGAACGGGACGAATCGTTAAATTGATTAATCCGGAGGGAACCTATGGCGTGGGGGATATCATACACGTGGAGATCACGAATTGCTCGTCCTATACGCTGTATGGAACACCGTCCAGGAATGGAGTGAGAACGGATGGAATATAAGACAAACATTTGTTTCTGTTTTTTTAAGCCGACAGCGTTACTCCTTCTTATAATCTTCTGCGCGTCTCAAGGATACGCGCAGATTCCCGGCGGATCGTATCCTACGCACGACCGGACGACCGAACAATCCTTGAATCAATTAAGAGATTTGATCCAACGAGGGGGAAGCCGGGCGGAGATCGAACAGCATCTCAGCCGGGTGATTCATAGTTCCGGTTATATTCCGCCATTGGCTGAGATGTATTATAAACTGGCGCAGAACGAGACGGATGGAGAGACCATCGTCCAGTATTATAAAGTCTTGATCGAGAATTATTATAAATCCGCCTGGGCGCAAAAAGCGGTTATAGAACTGGTTCCCTTGATCCTGATGAGTGAACGAAAATTGGGGATGGAATGCGAGCGTTTAATCTGGCTGCGGCTGGAATATCTCCTCAAACCAGCGGCGGATGCGGCCGTCTCGCTGGGTGAATCACCCGAACTTTTACGGGCGGACGTTTTACTTCATTTGATCTATCTATCTCATTCCATTGGCGATACCGGCCGCGTGACGGCGCTGGCGAAAAAAGAGGGATTTACATTAACCCCAGACGCGAAAGCCACCATTGATTTGGCGGTGGGCTACTCCTTCTTAAGGACAGGAGATAAAGAAAAAGCAGGAAGCAGCCTACGGGAATGGTTGACCCAGTATTCTAATTCAGATTTACGTCCCTTCGCTCTTTTAGGATTGATTCACGCTTCTGAAACAGACACATCAAAAAGAACCTATCTTGAGAATCTGCTGAACGAATACCCCGATACACTAGAAGCGCTGATCGCCCGTGAGACGGTTTCACCGGGGAACTGAACTGAAAAGATATGACCAGTTTCAATGGAATTACCGGATGGCTTAATTGATTTGGGAATTGTATAATCGTTCCAGCAGGATTGCGCCGCTTCTTTATTCTGTAAGATTTTTTCGTTTTTTATCCATATACGCCATTCCATGTGTGCGGGGTTTTTCGTTTTCAATCTTTCGGCGGAAGCCTTCCAATAAGTTGGGATCGTACTGGCTGTTTTCGTTTTTCCGCTCTTCTAATAGTTCGCGAAGGGGGGCGCCGGCGGAAAAACCGTTCTCGTTGATCTCTTCTTGAATGGGAGGGGGGATGCGGACATTGTTCAATGCGTTTTTATCCAGCCATTGCTTGTCGATCCAGCTCTGCAGAAATTTCACATTGACTTTGACCGCCCGAATCGGATCCACGGATTCTAAAATCTGGTTGGGAGGGCAATAATCCGATTCATAGCAATGAATAAAAGCGTAAACGGCCATTAAAAGATCAAGTTCTTTTTCTTCACAAACCGGACAGGTCAGATCTTTTTCGTCAATCTGATCGGCCTTACCGCAAATCGCGCACCGTTTTGTAGGCATTTCGTCCTCTCGAACAATCTGTTTTCTATGAAAATGAGTCTCGAAAATATACAAGCATGTAAGGTGATTCGCGTCTAAATGACCTACCAATTTCGTGAATCATTCCCTACCGCGAGTCCCGCAACTCATTTTCATTTGCAGTTGTGATCTCAACCATGATGGTTTAAAAGATCAAGCGGACAATGGCCTCCTTAAAGGCGCTACCCAACCACATTCTTTGAATTTTATCATAGAAAAGTACCAAAATTTAATAGAGAACATTAAAATTTTACAATAATAAGGCAATAAATGGAATGGAGTATTCCAAATTTTTTCACTTATACGCTACAAAAAGAGAAAGAGAATAAAAACGCCCCGCCTTGAAAAGAATGAAATGATTCAAAGGCGGGGCGGAATGTTATATAAGGATCAAATTCTGATGATCTAAACGGTTTTTAACGGCGTCTTCCCCTGGATGAGGCTGTATTATCTTCCACTGTGGGGATTTCGCTGCCGCTCCAATCTCTTTCCGGGATTATAACCAGGGCGCCAGGGATGTATTTCCCATCCACTTCACGGCTGTAACCGATGATAATGGGTTTGTCATATTTCCCATTGACGGAGTTATGAAGGATTATCTCATCACCCTCTATCAAACTAAATTCAAAAAGGAAAGCGCCTGTCATATTGGGGTGAGACTCAATCTCAATTTTCCAAGGTCCGATCGGCGCGCTGCATTCCCCCTCCGCGGCGGACAGGCCAAACCAATAGCCAATCGAGACAATGTTCTCTCCCAGCAATTTTTTTATTGTTGGGATGAGAGATTGTGGAATCGATGTTCCATCATACGTTTCTTCGGTTCCAATGCCCGTATCTTGAATATTCCCAGTGACGCCAAGCTGCGATGTTCTTCTTCCTCTCTGGTTTCCTGCGACTCCTGGCGCCGCTATGACTACCGGCGCGGGATTCGGTTGAACTAACTGTTCGCTTTGTAAAGACAATAATTGGGCTTTATCATTTGTCTTTCTTCTTAAGACTTCAATAAAAGCTAAACATGCTTCTTCATTCGTCCCCTCTCCTTCGATTTCAAGGATAATCAAACGGGAACCATTCTCTAAGATTGTTTTTTGGGAAGAATACCGAAGGATATGGAATACATCCATTTTGAGAGAAGAAATTAGATTGGGGATTTGAATGGAAGAATCCACATCTTCAATTTGAATATTTAAATTAAAACGATTTAAATAGTGCGGCGCGTTTTTTTTCTCCAACGCATAGATTCGATAGGCGATGTTTTCTTGTTCTTCACTGAAATCCGGCTGTCTTGAACCGCGGCGATCGAGTGACTCAATTAAATTTCTAATGGTTTCAAGTTCGTCCTCGGTTCCTGTGACGATCAGGCTGTTTGTCCGTTCATCACCTGTTATTGTTCCAGGCGCGTCCGGTCTGATATCAGAAATGATTCCTTCAAGTTCCCTTGCGTTCGCCCATTGCAATGTGAAAATCTGTGTGATCAGTTTTGGTGGTTGTTCAATTAGGTCCCCTAATAGCGCTTGATCCTCCTTGAACAATTTCTTTTCGTCTTGTTCTTCCAGTTTCTCGATCACATCCTGGATCAATCTATGATCTTCCCTGGAAGCGAGTACGACAAGTCCGTTCTTTGTGGCGAACGTTTTAACACGTTCAATCCGTTCTCCATCCACTTCAAGCCATTTGTCATTGAACAGAAAGGCGATCACTTTTTGCATTTCATCTGTTGATACATTATGCAAGGTGTAGACGAACGCGATCAATTCAAGATCATCCGGCGCCGTGACGGTTTCACTGATGGATTCGATACCAAGGATAGGTAAAAGAGATTCACTCGCAGACTCTAACGCGATCTCCAGCGTCGGCGCCTCTTCAGACGGCTCTACTAAAATCTCCTCTTGCGAAAACGAGGCGCCTCCCGCGAATAGAAGGGCGAATGCGAACAGTCCAATAAATATAAATCTTTTCTTCATGATATAATTCTCCTTTTTTCTTTGTGATTCGTGAATGTTATAGATTTAAAACGATTTGAATGGTCCCACCTTCAGTTGTTCCGTAGAGCACGGGGTGGGATCGATTGTGTTCGTCCCGATTTCGTTCCAGCACGATGACCGGATTTTCGATATCGGGATAGAACGAATCTACAAATTCTCCGGATATGGTTTGGGTGAATCCATGACTCTCATACTGAAGGGGCGGGCGCGCCTGCGCGCTTGGAACAAGGTCCAGCGCGCCGCTGATCGACAGGAGAGTAAGGAGAATTCCACAGAAAACGCCCACTCCAAATGTCCATACCGGTTTTCGAAACCAGGAAGCGATTTGAAACCAGTGTGGTCTCGAGCGATCCCAAGCATAGTCAAACATCTCCACCCGCTCATCGGGAAGAAGCGCCGGCGCCGGGCTCTGTTTCACTCTCCGCAGAATCGATCCGATCTCATCGTATTCGAGACGGCATTCCTCGCAAAATTGAAGATGAGAGGATTCGGGGAAATCTTCTCCGTCCGCTTGTTTATAAAAGAGTTCGATCAATTCTTCTGACGTTAAGTGTTCTTTACACATGATCCTGCTTCCCAATGTTGAAAGAATGGAGAGAGACGTTTGCGCAGCGCCAACGCCGCACGGTGGACGTGCGTCTTGACCGTGCCTTCGGTGCATTCCAGCATTTCGGCGATGACCGCGTACGGTTGATCTTCGAAATGCCGCAGAATAAACGCCGCCCGTTGCAGCGCGCTCAATCGATCCAGCGCGGCGAGAATCGCGGCTTCGATTTTTTCTTCATCCATGATGTTTCGGATCGAATCCACGTGTGGATCAGGCGCCTCCAGGAAGGTTTCCTCCATCGGCGCCGCGCGCCGCCGGGCGCGTTTTCTCGCCGTGTCAATCGCAGAGCGGACCGCGATGGTGGAAATCCAGGCGCGGAAAGAACTTCCGGCTTGGTATCGCTTCTGGTACCGGAATACTTTCAACCAGACATCCTGCGCGCAGTCCTTGGCGAGGACGCGGTCCAATACAATCCGGCAGCTGATGCGAAACACAAGATCCGCATAGCGGTGGTAGAGATGAGCGGCGGCGGTCTCATCTCCCCGGAACGCCGCCTGAATGAGGATTTCGTCTGAGACGATCGTTTCTTCCCGCATGATCCTTTCACTATACGAATAACGCCGGGGCGCCTAAAAAGTGTACATCAAAATGAAAGAAAGAATTGCTAGCCTATTCTGCGTGACATAGATCCGGAAAGATAGAAAAAAATACTTGACAAATACACTGGATTGAAAGAACAATATAACAGTCTTTCCAAAATTGATATTCTTTTATATTTTTGACTTTTATATACTTGGTTGAGGGATATGATGAATTTTCGAGTGGATAATTATGTCCGGCGTTTTTCTCGTCCGGCCGCATTGTTTATTTTTCTGTTCTTCATTAATGGATGCGGAATGTTTAAAATTGTTCGTGTTCCGATTCCTGTGCCCGTTTTTGGATTAGGCGGAAAAGAGAAAACGGAAACAGCCGCCGACCGGAAAGTGCAAAGCGGGGGAGAAGCCACCGGCAAGGCGACCTGGTACGGTCCGAAATTTCATGGAAAATCCACGGCCAGTGGAGAGCGGTTCGATATGTATAAACTGACCGCCGCCCATCGCACACTGCCATTTGGAACGAAAGTCCGCGTGACCAACCTAAAGAATAATAAAAGCGTGATTGTGAGAGTGAACGATCGAGGACCGTGGGGAAATAAGAATCTCATTATCGACCTCTCCCGCGCCGCCGCCCGTAAAATCGATTCCGAAAGAGACGGCGTTGTGCCGGTTAAAATCAAGGTCCTCTGATCTACCGATATAAAGAGGTGAAATAAAATATCACTGTGGAAGATACCACTGTGGAAAAACTCATATGATCCTTTACACTTGATAATGAAAGAATATATTCATCATTCGTGTCACCAAAGACATATGAAACATTAACGCCAATTCGTTGAGGGTAATAATGAATGTTGGAAAGGATTCATCCTCCCGCTTTTATTTGAAACTGGTTTGTTTGTCAATGATACTTTTACTGTCCACGGGATGTTCAACCGTGAAAGTCGTCCGGATTCCCATCCCGATTCCCACCTTTGGATTGGGCGCACAGAAGAAACTCGATACAACCCCGACACAAACGGACGAAAAAATCATCGAACAAGGCATGGCCGAAGGCGTCGCGTCCTGGTATGGCCCAAAATTTCATGGCCGATGCACGTCCAACGGCGAGCTGTTCGACATGTATAAATTGACCGCCGCCCATCGCACATTGCCATTTGGAACAAGAGTCCGGGTCACGAATATTGAGAACAACAAAAGTATCATTGTCCGCATTAACGATCGTGGCCCTTGGGTCAAGAAGAAGGAACGCATCATCGATCTCTCCCGCGCCGCCGCCCGCGAACTCGGATTTGAACATAAAGGGGTTGCCAAAGTACGGATTCAGATTCTCTAATTTTCCCTGGATGATATATAGATTCCTTTCTCCAGCGCCGGATTTTTGAGCGCTGTGGAGATATACTGTTTAGTATTATGAGCCAGTTCGTAGAAATCTTTTTAGTGGATGAAGAAGGGATTCTACTGCGGGCGTTCATCAAGAAGACGTTTTTTTTCTATGATGGGGATCCGGAGGAGGACAGTTCGCCATTAGTGACAGCGTTAAAAGAATATTATCTAAATGACGCGCCTCCGTCTTTATTGTGTAAAGGCTTTGATACGCCGGGAGGGATTCTGATTTGGAAGAGTGAACTCGCCTCTACTTATGGAGACGATAATTGTGTCGAAATCGGCGAACGGCTTTATCTCGTTGACGCGGCTGGGGAACGGATCTGGGATGAATACGCCTATGAGGCGCTGGCGAACGGGACGCTGCCCGTTGGTTGGAAGTCTATTAAAAGATCCTAAAAAGTCTTCTTGTTCCTGTACAATTTCATCTCCTGATTCTTTCGGACATAATTCCCCTTTAATTCCTCTATTCAGAAACACTCATCGCGCACTATGCGTGAATCCATAATCCCATTATCATGCGGAATATTCAAAACTCAGTCTTGCAAAACAGCGATGGAGGATGGCGCTGAATCGATGAATGTATTAAGAACCATTTTGAAAGTCATTGGCTTAATTTACTGCTTACTCTTCACTATCCCTTTCGCGGCGCATTCAGAGGAAATAAAATCGCGTCTACTCGACGCCGATGTTTCCGTTGTAAAAAACACGCCAAGTGAGATTATTCTTCAATGGAAACCAAAATCGATTCCCGCTGAATCGGATCACCGCGCGCTTCTTTTCGCGCCGGGACCTATCGCCAAGGCGACATGTATCGTTCAATCGATTGTTTGGCGGAATGAAGCGGGGGAAGAACGCGTTCAAGAAGAAGATGTCACATCCGCGACAACCCAGCGGAAAATTGCGCGAAGCAGCCCCTATTTGTTTGAATCCGGTATTCTGGATGGCGCCCGAATCGCCGCGCTCCGGTGGAATACAGATTTGTTGGATGAAACAAACTGGGAAAACACAGAGGATCCCCGATCTCCCGTTGTCACGATACAAATTCAATTCAACGAAACCGATCCCGATGCCTTTGAAGGTTTCCCGAAGGATATCGATCCTATCGCGAAGGCTCTTTTTTTGAATTATCCACCATTGCTTTCTACTGAAAGGAATTCAAGTCATAATACATTTCCGGCTTATCTCTCTTCCCCTGGCCTGAAAGTCATCACACGTGACGAAGGGATCATCGATCTTCCCGCGAGCCGTGTTTTGCCTGCGCTTGGGACTGGAATCACTCTAGATTCCATCGCTCTGTTCCGGGATCGAAAGAAGATTCCTTGCCAACTGATCGATTCCTCTGGAAAAACTAAAACGGAGGGGATAGTAAAGGCGGGGGATATGATCCGTTTTTACACTCCCGTTTCTTCCTCTCCCTATTCTCCGGAAGTTGTGACGTGGATTTCAAAGTCACCCGGCGACAATCTTGCAATTCGGTCTCTCTCTCCCGTTTCCGGCAAGAGGGAAACACCGGTTGTAGATAGAGAAATACGGCTTGAAGAAGACCGTGTCTTTATCACGGAGAAGGATAAAAATGAAAAACAGAGTTTCTATTGGATGTGGCACGATTTTATCCAAGACGGGACGAAGTCGATCGAATTCTCCCTTCACGATTCAATTCTTTCCTCAACTTCGAGTCTTGAAATCATCATCGGGACGCAGGGTTCGTCGTTTATTCATTTAGCTACGGATTCAATGACCGCGATATTGAATGACCGTGAAATTCCTTCTGTTGTTAATCGATCGACCGCTGGTTTTTACTCAGTGGAAGCCTCCCTTTCGCCTGATGTTTTGAAGGAGGGGACAAATCGTATCGAAATCAACGTATCTTATTTGAAAAAAAACTCCGATTCTACACGGGCGATCTATCTCGATCGAGTGACGATTCGATATTCCTGCCATGCGCGTCCTTCGAATGAGCCTTATTTGCTCTCACCTCCGAACGAGTCGATCGTCATCCCGTCCGATACTTCTTTCGCATATGTGATACGCAACAAAGGCGCTTCTTTGAATGATATCTGGTACGCGGATGGGAAAATCAACGCCGCCACATTGCCCGATGGGGAGAGTGATTGGAAGATTTACTATTTACCCAACGGACCGCGTGTGAATTCCGTTACGGTAACGCCTGTACTTGATATATCAAGACGCAGTATCAATTTTTCCGATGACCGGCAGGTGGATGTGATACTGATCGCGCCGCGCGCATGGGAACCGGTGATTCGGGCGCACATCAGTTCATTGCGGCGGTTAGGGTATACAGCGCGGTTCACCGCTGTAGAAGATCTGTATGATTGTTTTGGAGACGGCCGGTTATCCCCCTATGCGATTCGCGATTTTCTGCGCTTTGCGTACCATCATTGGCGGCGTCCACGGCCATCGTATGTGCTGTTGATCGGTGACGCGACGTGGGATTATTGGGGACGCTATGAGAATGGAGTCGTCAATTACATCCCCGCCTTCCGGGAACATAACCTCTATGCGGTTGAAGATTGGTTTGTTCGATGCGATGGGGATGAGGATACCCTTCCCGACATGATAATCGGCCGTTGGCCCGTACGCTCTACAGAGGAATTGCGGAGACTTATTGCAAAAACCATCCAGTACAAAGAATCGCCGCGCGTGGATGAAGGATATAACCGGGTTTTCCTGCTGACGGATAATGGAAACGAATTTGAGCGTTATTCTGACGATCTGGCGGAGAATTGGATACCCAAGGAATTCCGTTTGCTGCGGCGGCATATCGCCGATTATCCACTGATCGACAATATTTATCTCCCCGCCCGGCTGCGAGCCTCACGCCGGGCGAAGACGAGTCTGGAGGCGACTGAGGATATTATCCGCATTCTCAATCAAGGCGTGTTCCTCTGGGAGTTTTTTGGGCATGGCGCCCCAAACGTGATTGGAGAACACCGGATGTTTTTCGGTGGTGGCTCGAAATTCTCTGATGTTCTACGGCTGCAAAACAATCGGGTTCTGCCGATTCTTTGGGCGTTCACCTGTGAGACGGCGAAATTTGATTATCCAAGGGATAAATGGAATATATCGATCGGCGAAGACCTATTAACAACGCCCAACGGCGGCGCCATCGCATTGATCGGCGCGACCGGCCGCGGGTATCCCCGCGATCATCATTTCCTTGCGCAGGGGATGCATGAGGCGGCTTTTCATTACCATTTGCCATCGATTGGTCAGCAGACGCTCGCGGCGAATCTTATGGGATTGGCGCGGCAGAATGTATTTGAACCGAAAAATCAATTTGCGATTCTTGGCGATCCTACGCTGGCGATACCCCAGTTTGTCTCCATCCCCGGTCAGGCAGAGAGGACGGAGGAAGGATTAGCCTATCATTGGACTCTGCCGGAAGAAATAAAAGCCGCTACACAGGTGACCGTCTGGACACAGAAAGAACGGGACGTTCACATTGAACGTCAAATTTCAACCGCAAATCTTAGGAACAATACCGTGACAGGTCTCCTTCCAATTAAGAAGGGAGACGATATCCAAGCGTTGGGGATCGATGTGGCCGCTGTCCAGAACCGCCGGTTAACGATCGGCCATAGCGCCAATTTAATTGCCGCTACTCAGATTGCGAAGCCATTGATTCCTGCGGGAACGGACCGGAAATGCGATCTCACTTTTACCGTCGCGAGTCTTGTCCGGGAACCGGAGAAGCCCCGGTCAGGAGAAACCATTTTCTTCTCTGGAACTGTGCGGAATGATGGGGAAGCCAGCGCTGAAAATGTTGTGGTTAAAGCGTATAGTGGAACGCCTACGAAACGGGGAACCGAACTCCGCCCGGTTGTCGGTCCAATTGGGGCGGAGATCGAACGGATCGATCCGGGTGAGGAAATCCCTGTCCGGATTCGATGGGATCCCAGCGATAACGCGGGCCGGCATACGGCGCATCTCGCAGTCGATCCCAATCAAAAGATCCGGGAAAGTAATGAGAAGAATAACAGCATCGCGACTACGTTTTATGTGCTTTCGAAAGCGGATCTTATCGTTAACGCCAGCAAAGTGGAGGTGACTCCGATTGATAATGGAAAGCGATTGAACGTCTTTTTCGAAATCGTCAATCAGGGAGAGAGCCGCGCGGAAAACGCCGTTCTTCAGTTCGAATTGAAATTGCCGGGGAGCCCCTTACAGACCGCGGTTCTCACACGCTTGAAAAAGGTCGATCCTGATGAACGCGTTCCCGCTGGTGGGATCAAAATCCCCGCTAATCTAGAATATTTCGAATTGGTCATCGATCCGGATGAAATCGTAGATGAGGAGACGCACGAGAATAACCGCTTCCGGTATACGCCAACAGCACAAGCAAGCCAATAACCAGCTACGGCGTTGGGCCAAGATTGATTACAACACCATCCGGTAATTTGGAGGAGAATTCAGACAGACACTGGCGGAGTATCTTCTCTTCACTTGGTGAAAGCGCGAAAAAGGAGACGACGCTGTCGGCGACCGTGACTTTATCTTCTACGATCAACTCTCCTGTTTTGATCCATGATTGAGGAATTAAATCTCCCCACCAGCTTTCATAGATGACGGCGATTTTCGCGTTATGTTGACGCCCCCAACTTTCCACAAAGGATGGAGACCAGCGCCCCAGCCGGTTCGCCCGCAGCGGTTCGATGCTGGCGAGTCCGGATAGATCGAGGCAATGGATATCCGCTAGAAAATTGATCGCGCCGACATCGTTCGCGAAGACGGTCTCTCCGGAATAGTATGTCTTCAGAAACAGGCCCATTTGATATTGCTGGCAGTATAAATTGCGCGCGCCGGGTGTGATGGAACGGATGGAATCGATTTGTCTGTAAAAAAGAATGAATCCCAACAGTACCGCCAAGAGGAGAACGCCGCGGCCTAGAATCCGTTTTCCCAAGTTAACGGGAGCGTTCCATATCTCTAACGCCTTCGACGCAGCGATGGGGATCAAGGGTGAGATCGACACAGCGCCGAACAATAAAAGATAGGCTTCATACCGGTGAAACCATCCTAAGAGCGCCAGGGAGCAATGCTGCAATGTGGCGCATATAAAAACGAAACTCCAAACAACATTCTTTGAAGGAAAACGCTCCTCATCCCGCAACGCTCGGAACAGCGCGAAGAATCCAAGCGTAAAGGGAACAAGCAGGTAACCGGTTGATAGAAGTTGGCCGTAGAACCGTTTGAACAGCTGCGCAAACCGTTCCCAATCGGTATGTAGCAAGGCGGTTTTCAACATGATCGAGGAAGGGAAAAAATACCACCCCTCACGGATATACAAGCATCCCAAAAGAACTATCGGCGCCGCGGCGCAGAGTCCCAATAGCAAGGCCGTCTTCCATCGTCCACGCAGAAGAAACAAGACACACAACGGGGAGATCACAAAGGCGGTCTCATACCGGATCAGCGTCGCGAGCACCGCCAAAAGGAAAATCCACAGATCGCGTTTTCCTATATCATCACTGCCAAGAACTACTACCGCTCGTGATATCAGAAGCGCGGTCAGCAGGATTTGCGCCGTATGCTCCATCCCAACCACCGTCAACGCTGGAAGCGGCAGAATCGCTATCGTGAAGAACGTCCAAGCTACCGTCAGCCAGACATTCCGGATCGATTCATAAAACCATCTCGTAAGAAGAACGATTGTGATAACACTGAACACAACATTAAGAACCAGAGGAATCCATTCCTGATTTCCAAAAAGATAAAAACACGCCCCCAGCAGCATCGTCCATCCCGGCGAAGACGAAGCCGCGCTGAATCCCGCCTCCGACACCCCCATAAATCCATCCTCCACCCAATGCCTCGCCATCGCAAGATGGATATATGGATCGTCGATGGGATAGAGAACATGTCCGGAATTTTGATAGATAACAATCTCTAACACTGCCATGACTAGGATGAATATTAGTAAAGGCAGGGAGAGGATGAGTTTGTCTTTTGTTTGAAGTGGGGTGGTGTTTTTCATAGGCGTTGGGTGTGTTTAGTATCCGAACCATTTCTTGAGTGTCATTTTCAATTTAGTAAAGGCTGGATCGTTGCAACTTTCGTAATTGATTTGTTTAGCCAATTTTAATAATAGATTAGTAGATATTCTTTTAGGGGAAGGTGCTGATTTAACTGTTTTTTTATACAGTTCCTTCGGTTTTTTTGGTTTGATATAACAATCTTTTTTCACTAATCCTTGTTTTATTTTCCATTCCTCCCACGCTTTATAATGCCCTGCCCATCCCAGAACATCGGCTACACAAGTTGAGTCACTCCATATCCAAATTTCCAATTCTGGATCGATCGCCACTGCGCTGGATCGATCTTTCCAACCACATTGCATGAGACGTTTTTCGACATCTTTTTCCAATTTTTCGCGCGTCCATTTTTCCCGTCCACAACCTTCACGGTCAAATAAAACCATCACATAAGAATATTCTCTTTCAAATCCACGAACAAACTCATGCGCCCGAAGAAAACAGCCTGGATCATGTTCTTCATGGCTTTCTATATCAAATGTAATATTACGTATTCCAAGTGACTCATAACGGGATAGAATAACATTGACTATCAATTCCATCTCACTATCCGCGACGATAACGATAAGATCCTTTTTCATTATTTCCCCAAAAAACCGCCGGCGAAAAGCGTTCCGAGATTCGCTTTTTCCCGCCAATTTTTCAACGCCGGATGTTCGCTACCTTTCACGATCTTTGTCCCATTTCCCAACGTCTGCGTAAAGCAGAGAATCTGCTCCAAGTCGTCGATTAGTCTAACCAGAGCAGGATCGTGCGTTGTGATAAAAACCTGCCCGTCATAGAACGATTGCATAGATTGCATTATTGCATTGATGGCATATGGATGGATACCATTTTCCGGCTCCTCAAACAGATAAACGCCTTTGTTATCAGGTAAATAAGCAGGCAAAGTCAACGCGATTAACCGAAGTGTACCTTCTGATACTAACCATGAGGGTACTTCCAAACCGTTTGTATATCGCAGCATCATATAAACCGAATATTTCTCTTCTTGATTGTATAGAAGAATCGTATCTAAATCTGGAAGCGCTGTTTGCAGATGTAGAATCCACTCGTGAAACAGTTCCGGATTTCTTTTCTGTAAATGTTCAATTACTAAACAAATATTTGAGTAGTCAGTTTTGAGATGACTTGATGGGCCTGGTGGTGTGGGATTTTTTAGAGTTTCATTATTAGGAAGAAATAAGTTAATTCCATATTTTATATAATCCCTGAACCATGAAAAAGTCGGTCCCATTGCCTCACCGTAATGAACATTGAATATCGTTGATTTTTTAAGCCTGGGATTCGGATCATAAATAGTACTACCGTACGTAGGATGCACCTTATCTAGTTCATAGTATTCAACGCTATAAAGAGGACTACCTTTCTCCAGAACAAAGTGAGGAGTGTTATTAAAATCAATAGATCCTTCAAAGAGTGTTTCTGTAATATCATCTTTTGTTATTGGAGAAGCAGAGTTTTTCTTTAAATACGCCCTTTCTCCTTCGATCATCAATCCATAATCTTCACGATCAAATTTTAAACGTAATTCATATCGAATCGTATCAAAATCATGTTTCATCTTTGGATCTATGATTTTTTCAGGATCAGGTAAATAAGATTCCGGAATTTTTACTTCCAAAGCCAATTCAAAAAAATCTCCATCTCTCCCCCAGACTAGATCAAAAAAATTCCGTGTAGGAGAGCGTTTATTCACCGCTGTTTCTAAATCGCTTGTAAAAAAATCCTGCAAAAACAACAACACATCCAAAAATACACTCTTCCCGCTTGCGTTTGGGCCTACGAGGACGTGGAATGGGCCTAGTGGTTGGCGGATGTAGCGCAGGCAGCGGTAGTTGAGGGCTTCGATTAGGGTGATCATGGGGCGCCTCATTCTTTCCTTGACTTGAAAAAAATGGATCGTTTCACACAATATAATGAAGCGGATTCGGGGCTTGGGAAAGGGTTATTCTACGGGAACTCGATTGGAGAATGCGCGGTGGGAACGATCTCGGCGCCGGAATGGGTGAAAGCGATTGTGGGCGTGATCTATAAAGATCCGTCTCTCTTTGACGAAGCCCTTGCGCGGATCGAGCGGGAATTCAGCCCTCCTGACCTTATCAGTGACGCGTTCCCCTTCATCGAGACACACTATTACGAAAAAGAAATGGGCGCGGATCTTACCCGCCGCTATCTGTCGCTTCGTGATTTGATCCATCCCAAAGACCTACCGCGTTTCAAAGTGTTGTCCAACCAATGGGAGGAGGAACTCACCCAAGACGGGAGACGGCGCGTCAACCTCGATCCAGGCTACATCGGCGCGGCCAACCTCATTCTCGCCAGCACAAAGAATTTCAGTCAACGCATCTATTTGAGTGACGGGATTTACGGAGAAGTAACCATGTTGTATCAAAACGGATCGTTCAGGGATCTTCCTTGGACCTATCCCGACTACAGCCATCATAAAGATGTGTTCCTGCGGATGCGCCAAATTTATAAAGAGCAATTAAAAAGCCCACAAATCCAAGCGCTTATGACGGAAATGTAATGCGATGGATTGACAATCCATCCAGCGCTAACGAGAATATAATATATAAGTAAACATATGCTCGCTGGGGGTGGGCTGAGACAGCCCTGAGAATCCCACGCAGGGATACCCCTCGAACCTGATCCGGGTCGTACCGGCGGAGGGAAGCGGCGAACACGCCTTCCGCGCGTTTTCTCATCACGCGGTGAATTCTTCTCTTACCTTTCGTTTCATTCAGGCGCCGATCCCTTCTTTCAGGTTGTATATCCCTAAGCGGCAAGGAGTTACAATCATGGTGGAATTCAATCGCAAACCTGGCGGTCCAGGAGAAAATATTACGCAGATCCACTTCGCGCGCCAAGGGATCGTGACGGATGAAATGAAATATGCCGCCCAGCGGGAAAACTTAGATGGAGAATTCGTCCGGTCTGAAATCGCGCGGGGCCGGATGATTATCCCCGCCAACGTCAATCATAAAAACTTGGAACCCATCGCGATCGGGATCGCTTCGCGCTGTAAGATCAACGCGAATATTGGAAACTCATCCGTTTCTTCCAATATCGAAACGGAATTAAAAAAATTAGAATGGTCGATCCGCTATGGCGCCGACACGGCGATGGATCTCAGCACCGGTGGGAACATTCCGGAAATCCGTCAGGCCATTATCGAACACAGCCCTGTACCGATCGGCACGGTGCCCGTTTATGAAGCGCTGACCCGTGTCGACCGGATCGAAGACCTTTCCGAAGAGATTCTCCTGCAAACCATCGAAGACCAGGCGAAACAGGGCGTCGATTACATGACGATTCATGCGGCGACGCTCATGCGTCATCTCCCTCTCACGGTTAATCGGAAAACCGGAATCGTCAGCCGGGGTGGGGCTATTATGGCGCAATGGATGATCTACCATCACCAGGAAAATCCCTTCTACACGGTCTGGGATGAGATTTGCCGCATCTTCCAACAGTACGATGTGGCCTTCAGCATCGGCGACGGCCTGCGACCCGGCTCGCTTTACGACGCCAGTGATGAAGCGCAGTTCGCCGAGCTTGAAGTGATGGGCGAACTCTGCAAACGGGCGTGGGAATTCGATGTGCAGGTCATGATCGAAGGCCCCGGCCATGTGCCCATGAACCAAATTGAAATGAACATCAAAAAAGAGATAGAGATCTGCAACGAAGCGCCTTTCTACGTGCTGGGGCCGATCGTCACGGATATCGCGCCCGGCTACGATCATATCACCTCCGCCATTGGAGGCGCGATGGCGGGCTGGTATGGCGCGTCCATGCTCTGTTATGTCACCCCCAAAGAACACCTTGGGCTCCCCGATCTGGAAGATGTGAAACAAGGCTGTATAGCGTATAAAATCGCCGCTCATGCGGCGGATGTCGCCCGTGGACGCGCCGGCGCGCGGGATCGGGATGATGAAATCTCCGAAGCTCGTTTCCGTTTTCAATGGGACCGGCAATTTGAACTCGCCCTCGATCCCGAAACCGCGCGGGCGTATCATGACGAGACGCTTCCGGATCCTAATTACAAGAAAGAAACCTTCTGCTCAATGTGTGGGCCGAAATTTTGCTCGATGAACATCACGAAAGAGGCTTTAAGGGACCGTGTGCATAAACTAAAGGATAAATTGGAGCGAGAAGGGAAACTGACGGAACAGATGGCCGTTCCAAAATGAATTGTAAATATGGAATGTTGACACCGAGATAGTTTTAAGAAACGCTTCACTTGTAAATAAGATAAATTAACCCATATTATCTTTCCCATATTTTTTTAGATTATTGTTACAATTAGAATAAGAGAATATGAATCCACTGCGGGTGATCTCTCATATTTTTGGTATGGCGTAATACTCGCACAAGGTAAGGAATCATGGTTGGCTATCTAGAGCAGATGGAAAACGTCCTTCAAGTCAACGCGGAACGGCGTCAAGAATTCTTGGAGAGCAAGGACGTTATCGAACGAATTATCGAACTGCGCGATAAAAAGAACGTGCTCATCTTGGGCCATAATTATATGGAGCCGCTCGTGTATCTTCTATCCGAAGAATACGCGCGGGGGGATTCT
The DNA here is from genome assembly GCA_963663405.2 of bacterium. GTDB lineage: Bacteria > Hinthialibacterota > Hinthialibacteria > Hinthialibacterales > Hinthialibacteraceae. The sequence goes on from CAXXSM010000061.1 coordinate 27,921, forward strand.
TTGGGTCTTAGCCGGATTGCGGCGAAGTCGGATAAACCGATCGTTCTGTTCGACGGTGTCCGTTTTATGGCGGAAACGGCGAAAATCCTCTGTCCAGATAAAAAAATCCTCATCGCCGATCTGAACGCAGGCTGCTCTTTGGCGGATCCTTTCTCCGCGCAAGATGTGATCGCGTATAAGAAGAAATATCCCGGTTCACCCGTCGTGACATACGTTAATAGCTACGCCGATATTAAGGCCGAAAGTGATTACTGCTGCACATCCGCGAATTGCCTGCAAGTCGTCCTCCACGCGGCGAAAGAATACAACACCGATCGAGTGGTCTTTTTCCCCGATTCGTTCATGGGCGCCAATCTACAAAACGAGGTTGCGCCGAAAGGGATTGAAGTGATTTATCCCGGTAAAAACGATGAGAAATTCGCGTGTTGTGAAGTGCATGAGAAATTTACGGCTCAAATGCTTCGCAGTATCCGCGAACAATATAACATTCCAAAACACAGCGAAGATTCCGCTATTCTCGTGCACTGGGAATGCAAACCGGAGGTGTTGGAGGAATGTGATTTCTATGGCAGCACAACCCAGATGTCTATTTACATCGCGGATCATCCGAAGTTGAAACGAGTTTACCTCGCGACCGAGTGCGAGATGGTGGCCAATCTGGAACTCGAATATCCAAATATTGAATTCGTCCGTTCGTGCAGTTCGTTCTGCGAGCATATGCGGTTGATTACGTTGGAAAAAATACTGCGCAGTTTAGAAGAGGAAGTATTTGAAGTCACCGTACCGGAAGATGTCGCGAACCGGGCGCGTAAAGCCATCGATCGTATGTTGGCGATTTCATAATCGTATTCATACCGATAATCATTTTCAACAGAGAAAAAACTAAGAGGGCGCCTGCCAGCTTCCTCCGGTTGCTCCTCTAGTTTTATAGACCGGAAGAACCAGCTGGATACCCTCTCAAAACGTATAACAAATAAAAAGATTACAAAAAAACAGAACAGAATAACCGTTTTTAACGATTCAATCTTTCATTGATTTTTATCCTATGCTTCTCCCGAAGAAAAAATATCTATTCCCAATGATTCAAAGAAAAAAAGCCATTCATTCCCTATTATATTCTCATACGATATAATACATCCATTTATTTGACAAAATAAGCCGTAATTTGCTCTTCCCGGTTGGGAAGATTGAGCGCAGGTTTCGCTGGGTAGCAATAATCCCGGATCGCTTGATGCAAGGGAGGAACGAAAAAGAAGAAATGCGCTTTGTTTACTAAAATCAATCCAACTTTTTTTTCGATGATCTGTCTTCTCAGATTTAAGAACAATTGGATCGCGGGATATTGGTATTGCAAATCGGGTTCTTTCACAAACAATTCGTCCAGTTGAAGAATTGCCGCCGTGCTGTAAGGAAGAATCGAGAGTTCCTCCACATACGCGTTCATACTTTCGATCAACTCTGGTTTGTTGACTGCTTTTTTGAGCAGGTTTACCGCCCGAATTGTATAAGCTAAATTACCATGTCTTTCTGATATCACATCCAAATCGGGCAGATCGATCTCCAAGTTCCGCTCTTTTTTCAGGGCGGACAATTCGTTGTAATAGGCGTGCCCTAGAATAAAAAGTGAAGAGGAATTTTCCGCCAATTTCCGTTTCGCCAGGAACGCATAGAAGGGAGGCGCCACAAGCGTTTTCTCCGGCGGACAGTAGCGCTGGATATATTCAGAAGTCATCAGCATGGTTTCGTGCGACAGTTCAAACACCTGATTGCGATCTTCATTCCAGCTGGGAAAAAACGTGCGGGACAATAGAGAAACCGGTTTCATCAACAAAGCGGGCAAGACCAAACAAAGCAGAGCGGTCCATTTTCCAAAGGATATCCAATCTTTGACGATATCCCGGAACCGGAACGGTATATTTAACGCCATCATAAACGATAAGAAAAAATAGGCGGAAAATACCGCCACCGCCGGTTCGCCGATTGTGAAAATATACTCGACCGTTCCCCCTTTTGTGACAAACACAATCGATCCGAGTGAAAAGATCACCCACCACAGGATGTAATCCTTGGCCGGAAATGGATGGTCTTGATCATTTGCGAATAACAGAGCGCCCGCCAGCGAGGCGAAGAGAAATCCACCCTCCCAAAAGAGAATATCTCCACCCTCGGTATTCAATTTTTCAATAAAATAAGAGACCGCCTGGTAAACCGTTTCCGCTGGGAATGTGCCCACCTGCCGGAAAAAAACATGCTCGATATATTGCCCGTGGCTGTATTGGAGCATATAGATAAAAAATAGTCCCCCAGGAATCACGAGCGCCAAGGTATACCGCCAGAAGAATCCTCGAAACCGCAGCCATACAAAGAACCACTGCAACGCCACATAAGGAACCGCTGTCATATTTACAAAACATGTCATCGCCGCCACGAAAGCGGCTCCATACAATGCGGCGGATGGTCTTTTGCGATGTACGGCTGTTAGGAGCAGCATAAGATTGAAACATTGAAGGAGCACCATCAACGGCTCGGATTGATACCCCGCCGCCCACCAGACGCCTTCCGGAAGAAAAAGATAAATCACACCCGCCAACACAGCCGCTTGGGGCCACTGGAAAATCCGGTTCGAGATACCGAGTACACAACACGCGATCAAAACATGCTGGATCGCCTGCCATAACCGAACAAATACAGCATCCCCATCGCCTAGCGTGACCAGCCATTTTCCAAGAAACAGTAAGAGCGGAGGCTGCGGACTGGGAAGGTCTTTGTATAAAATATCTCCTAACATCAACCGCCAGGATAAATATAAATAATTCCCATCACCAAAATCCACGTATTTTGCGTCGATCGAGCGAATACTCAAAAAAAGGTACGCCAACGCCGCCAATCCGAATAGCGCTAACCAGATAAAATCGGGCGAGAGGATTTCCGTTCTCTTTTTATCAATCTCTTTGGAAATCGATTCGGGAACTGTATGGGCGCCCTTTTCCCCTACCAGGAAATCAATCATGCCGGTATTCTCCCTTCAAGGTGGAACGGCGATCCACCCTGCGTTACCGCGGCTCATTTTCATTTGCGCATTGTGTTCTCAATCATGTTGATCTATATTTGAGTGATTCAGCGTCAACGAACAACAAGTGGCAAAACACCGAAAATTTTACAGTTATATAAGTACAACTTACCTCTTCTCTGCTTGAGATCAAGAAACGGAGTTCATTCATCTGTGAAAGAACAAAAGAATGGCGGAAAAATTTCAATCCGGTTTGAACCGATGGGAGTGGAAATAACCGCGGTTCCTCCGATCCGCCTCATGGACGCGGCTGCGGAAGCGGGAATCTCGCTTGAACATCCCTGCGGGGGTGGCGGCCTTTGTGGATTATGCAAGGTGAAGATCGATGGCGCCAGGCCGGATCATACCGAAGCGGAAGAGGCTCTGCTGACGGAAGAAGAGATCGGCGAGGGGATTTACCTATCCTGCAAGACGGTTTTAACTGGTTCCTCCATTGTTGAATGCAAAACAGGCCGGATCACGGAAGCGGGAATCGTTATCATCGAGGGAGTCAACGCGCCGGTTGAATTACGCCCGTATGTATCCCGGCTCCGGATGGAAATCCCGGCCCCCTCGCTTGACGATCAACGCAGTGATCAGCAGCGCCTTCTTGATGAAATTTCAAAAACTGGACGATCTGTAACTTCAATCAATCCAGAGGTTTTAGCCTTACTTCCCGGATTGTTGCGCACGTATAAATGGAACGTCTCCATCATCGTTTTCAACGAAGAAATTGTGGCCGTGCGTGAATATGAAGATAATGGGAGAATTCTGGGCGTAGCCATCGATGTGGGAACGAGCACCGTAGTGGCTTCTTTGATCGATCTGGAAACGGGAGAAGAATTGGACGCCGCGGGCGCGGTGAATAAACAAATTCTGTTCGGCCCCGATGTGATATCCCGAATCGGACACGCGCGCGGTCAAGAAAACGGCATTGCTCAATTGCAGGAAAAAATTCTTGAAACCATCAATCAGTTAATTGACACCCTCTTGGAACGAACGGGAGAAGATGTCTCTCATGTCTGGCGGATTCTCGCAGCGGGCAACACGATCATGCAACATCTGCTTTTGGGGATCGATCCGATTCCGATCGCTTCCACGCCATTCGTTCCCGCCACGAATCAATCCATCGAACGGCCAGCCGGAAATATGGATTTGCGAGCCGCTCCTCAAGCCTATCTCTCGGTCTCTCCATCGATCGCAGGATATATCGGTGGGGACATTGTTGCGGATATTCTCGCGTGTGGGATGCATTGCGCGCAGCAACCTTCGTTATTGATCGATATCGGCACGAACGCGGAAATCGTTTTGGGGTGTCAAGATCGCATGTTGGCCTGCTCTTCCCCTGCGGGACCGGCGTTTGAGGGCTGGCAGATCGAATGTGGCATGAGAGCGATGGAGGGAGCGATCGCGTCCATATCCATCGAAAATGAAGACTTAAACATCCAAACCATTGAAAACGCCGAACCGGCCGGGATTTGTGGATCTGGATTGATCGACGCGTTGGCGGTTCTACTCCAACTCGGTGTTGTTGATGGAACGGGCCGTCTCCTCGGCCGGGATGAATACGAAGGGCCTGATTGGGCGCGTGAACGGATCGTAACTCATGAGGATCTACCGAGTTTTGTCTTAACTCCCCCCCCAAAAAAGCCGATATATTTATCAAGTCTTGATGTTCGAAACCTTCAACTGGCGAAAGCGGGGATTCAAGCGGGGATTCGTATAGCGCTTAAAAAATGGAATTTAAGGCTGGATGAGCTCGAAAATATCTTTATCGCGGGAGCATTTGGGAGTAAAATCTGTCCAGAATCAGCTCAAATAGTGGGATTAATCCCGCCAATTTCTTATAAAAAAATTCAATTTATTGGCAATTCAGCCCATGTTGGAGCTAAATTAATGCTATTATCTTACGTAGAATGGGAATTTGCATCTTTAATTAGTGAAAAAATGTGCTATTTTGAACTTGCAGGACAACGTGGTTTTCAGAACACTTTCTCGGAATCCATAGGATTTGGGGAGGATTGGAAAAAAAACGAAAATTAACATAAAGTCCTTTTTTTTCTTGACATTCGATCAAAAATATTTTATTAAGTAGTATAATCAAAACGACCATTGCGCCGGAGGGTTGTCTGTGCGAGAATGGTCTAACAAAAATGGAAACTATTCTGCTTGAATAAAAGAGGTTACAAATGAACAATCATTCGGCTGCACTGCGGAACCAGAATGTATTCGTGCGTGGCTATAGAATCAATGCGGCTGAGTTCGGGAGAGGAGAAAAACACCCTATGAAACGTATCGTTCACCGACTGGTTAGTTCGCTAGCCTTCCTTCTGGTTCTGGTGTTACCAGCTGTTTCTCAAGACGCTCAGTGGGATTTTGTGTACAATGGCGATCAGCTGCCCCAGACCATCATCGACAATGGTGGAACGGATTGGCTCGCTATTGAAGGAGAAACAAACGGTCAGCCGGACTACGAAACGCTCGTCCTGTCTGATGAAGCGCAAGTGGGCGGTATATGGTCCCGCCGGGACGATAATTCCACACCTGATCCCGATAAATCGGCCTGGGCCAGAGGATATTACTTCGGCGTAAATAGTTATGCCGCGTATACAGGCAAGATGACTCTCGTTCTTCGTATTAAAGACCTAGGTACTGGCAGCCAAAAATCCGTCATCGATTTTCACACCGATTTTGAAAACGCCAACGACGCGAGATATTTCACTCTGGGCCATGTGGTGGAAAGCACCGATGGGCCGGCGGGTTGGGAATTCGGACAAACCGATGACAGCCGCAATGGAAACGGCCTTAGCGATGTCCGCACCGGCGGCTACAACGAATGGGCGATTATTCGTATTACCGTCGTCGATGAAATCCCTGGCGATGGCCGATCTCGTTTGACGGCTTGGCAGGACGGCGTTTTAGTGTACGACTCGATTCGTGGCGACGATCTCCCTGCGGGGGGATTCGGCGCGATCGGTTTTCGCCGCACGTCGGGTGGCAGCGAGCAACAAATGGCGATCGACTGGATCCGTATGAGTTTCACAGACGCGTACGTTCCTGGTGACGGTCCTCTTACACCGAACGGCGGCTCGGATTCTCCTGGATGGGATTTCGTCTATAACGGTGATGTTCTTCCGGAAACTATCGTCCAAAGCGGTGGCGTGGACTGGCAAGCGCGCAGTGGAGAAACCAACGGACGGCCGATTTATGAATCCATTCTTCCCAGTATGGAAGCCCAGGTGGGAGGCCTTTGGTCCCGCCGTGATGATAATTCCGAGGATCCGGACGCTCCAGGCGCCAGCAACTGGGCCCGCGGGTATCTCTTCGGAACCGACATTTACGACAAATGGAACGGGCGCATGACATTGATCGTCCGAATTAAAGACCTTGGCACAACCAGCCAAAAATCCGTCATTGATTTCACCACCGCTGATGGATCGAATTATTGGACATTGGGACACGTTATCGAAAGCGGCGATGGACCGGCGGGATGGGAATTCGGTCAAACCGACGACTCAAGAAACGGTAACGGCGAAAGTGATGTCCGCACAGGCGGATATGACAAATTCGTCGTCATCCGGATTGTGATCATTGATGATGTTCCTGGCGATGGAGTATCGTTTATCAAAGCTTGGCAAGATGGACAACTGATTTATCAATCCGAGCGGGATGACAGCATCTCCATTGGGGAATTTGGTGAAGTCGCGTTCCGCCGGACATCGGGTGGCGGGGAACAGCATATGGAAATTGACTGGGTTCTCATGAAATTTGGAAACGCATGGGAACCAGGCTCTGGTTCGGAAACCCCGGCGGGCTTGTATGATGGGGCCGGCGCCAATGTGATGAACTTCCCACGTCCCGATCTCGTCAACGGCGCCATCAGTTTGGATACACTCGGTACCATTCGAACCGTCCACGATCCTCAACTGGGCGCGGGCGCGAACAAATTGTTCGAAGTGGATGAAAACGGCGTTCCCACCCAGTTCGATATTTTCTACCTGGGATTTGATGTCTATCGTGATCTCGAAGTTGTCGCGAACGATGAAGATGTGCTGACCGGCTTGATCGCTTTGGATAAATACGCCGGCGTTCATACCTACACAGTGACCGGACCGGGTTTGGTCGTCACGGGACCAGGAATGATCGTATCCGGCGCGGCGAATGGGCCTAAGATTGACTACTCAGAGGGAATCGCGGAATATAACGCGGAACACCCCAATCCATTTAATCCTGAGATCCCGCTCGTCAGTCTTCCCTACTTCCCATTCGATCTGCCCACCGATGGAGACATTCCGGTACGAGGCGCCCGAGAGGGTGTTGCGCGTGACCTGGAAGTGGCGATTGACTGGCGTCCCGCAACGAACGCCTTCCAGGGATATTACCTCCTTGACGCGTATGCGGGCGTTCATTATGTGAACAATCCATCCATTCTCGCAATGCTGGCTCTGAACCCAGGTGAAGAAGGAACCCAGAAATTCTTCGATATCTTTGGATTTAAAAACTACTACCGCGAAGATTATGGTGGAATCGATGAACAAGGGAATGTTTTAGTGAAAGAACCCCCTTACTTCTTCTTCTCCCCGGACAGCGCGATTCCGATTGCGCGTGATCTTGAGGTGATGGTCCGATTCGAAGAAGTGACCACTCCAATGATCAACGATTCGCAAGACCGGAATCAGCTCGCGATCGATGAAGGCATTGACGTAGATAATCTCTTCCAGCCCATCGAGATGAGCGAAGACCGGCTGGATTATACGAAACCTGTTTATACCGAAAAGGTCGCGGTTACGAACGGGTACGTTATTCTTGATGGATTTGGCGCTGTCTTCAGCATGATCGAAGATGAAGAAGGCAATCCGGTTCCGGCTCCTTGGGAGAATGAAGAAACCGGCGCGATCGATCCATCACTTGATTCACCGTACTTCGCGAATCCACCGTTCACCGATGGTGACGACTACGACATCGTCGTTGATATTGAGATCCTGCCCAGCGGTAAAGGTTATTGTCTGCTGACCCGGTTGGGTGAAGTCTTTGTGATTAACGGTGTCGGCGTAGCGCCTGAAGAGAACTTTGTCACACCAGGAATCGAAGATGAATTTCTCGTCTTCGGTTTCGACGCGGCGCGCAATCTGGAACTGGTATCAAACGAAGAAGGAAAAGTCATTGGGATGTATGTCGTAGACCGCTTCGGTACAATCCATACAGCGGGTGACGCTCCGGCGCTGCCGAGTGAAATCCTCTTCTTCGCGAACGGCTACTCACGTGACCTCGAACTCTCACCGTATAGCCGGCCGGTTACCAGCCCATATTATGTACCGGCGTCTGTCGAAAACGATTAATTCAAGTCTTAGAGTGATTCTGACCGGGCCGGCTTTCTTAGCCGGCCCGATTTCTTTTATTTTCCCCCTCAACAAACGCTGGTCTCACAGCCATAATAAATAGAATTATCTTTATTTCTTTTTTTAGACGGTTGAAAACAAACCTCGATCGTACCCGCGTTCATAGAGAGCCCGCGCCATTCCGGATAGGCGTATAAAAAACACTATGCAAAATTGCGACAACAAATTCGCCTCGATCTCGCTCACATTCGACGACGTGCTTCTCCTGCCCGGTTATTCTGAAGTCCTGCCCAATGAAGTCGATCTCTCGACCACCTTCGCAGGGAATATCAAAATGTCCATTCCTCTCTGTTCCGCCGCGATGGACACAGTGACGGAATCACGGATGGCTATCGCATTGGCGCAGGAAGGGGGCATCGGCGTCATTCACCGGAACATGCCGATCCAAGCGCAAGCGCGGGAAGTCGATAATGTGAAACGTTCCGAAAGTGGGATGATCGTCGATCCGATTACTCTGCGGCCCGATGACACGTTAAAAGACGCCTTGGATATCATGGCCCAGTATCATATTTCCGGCATCCCAATCACAGAAGATGGCAAACTGGTTGGTATTCTCACCAACCGGGATCTCCGATTTATCGAGGATGAAGCCGGATTGATCTCGGAGCATATGACGAAAGAGAATTTAGTCACCGCCCCCGTCGGAACAACACTCGAACAAGCGGAAGAAGAACTGCATAAACGGCGCATTGAAAAACTACCCGTCGTCGATGACGAGGGGAATCTGCGCGGCCTGATAACGGTGAAGGATATCGAGAAAAAACGCCGGTTTCCCTTCGCTGCGAAAGACGAGTTGGGCCGCTTGCGGGTAGCGGCCGCAATTGGCGTCAGTGATAAAGATATCACAGAACGGGCGGGCGCGCTGATTAAATCCGGCGTTGACGCGCTCGTTATAGACACCGCTCATGGCCATACAAAACGAGTCGGTGACGCGGTACAACGTTTAAAGAAGGATTACCCAAACGCCGTTGTTGTCGCAGGCAACGTAGCGACAACCGATGGGGCGAAATATCTCTGCGATTGTGGAGTGGATGGGATTAAGGTAGGCATGGGCCCAGGATCGATCTGCACGACACGGGTGATCAGTGGCGCCGGTGTTCCACAAATCTCTGCGATCCACAATTGCGCAAAAGGCATAGAATCCTATTCGGTCCGCTTAATCGCGGATGGAGGAATCAAATATTCCGGTGACGTTGCCAAAGCCTTGGCGGCGGGGGCGGATTCGGTGATGATCGGAAGTCTCTTCGCTGGAAGCGAAGAAGCGCCTGGTGAAACCGTCATCTATGAAGGCCGCACTTTCAAGGTCTATCGTGGAATGGGATCTGTAGGAGCCATGCTGCAGGGCAGCAAAGACCGGTATGGGCAAGAAGAGGTAACGGAAGAGCAGAAACTTGTTCCCGAAGGAATCGAAGGCCGTGTGCCTTACAAAGGCAATCTGTCCGGATTCGTCTTTCAATTGATGGGAGGCGTCCGGTCCGGTATGGGGTATTGCGGCGCCCAGACGATTAAGGCGCTCCATGAGAAAGCCTGTTTTACCCAGATTACAAACGCAAGCCTCAAAGAAAGTCACGCCCACGATGTCGTGATTACTAAAGAAGCCCCCAATTATCGCTTAGGACAGTAACAAGATTTCAATTCCCATTCAAGCGCTTTTTTCCTCCCCCGGAGGAGCGATATACTCCATCGCTTCTTGGAACCGGCCGGACTGGACGCAGGCTAAACCGAAAGCGTGACGGATTTCTTCGTTGGATGAACCTGAAGATACCAGGCGCTTGAGGATTTGATACGCTTCTTCATTCTCCCCTGCTTTTAAGCAGACATTTCCTAACGCAAGCAAGAGGTCTCGATGGGCGTTTCCCCGTTTTACGTAGGACCGTAATATATTCAGCGCTTTTTCCACTTCTCCCATTAGGCTCCAGGAATGAGACAATAGGATGACGGCCTCACTCCTGTCAGGCTCTTTTTCTAGAAGGTTCTGGCAAAGAGGAATGGTCTGTTCATGCTCTCCCCGGTCAGCGAAAGAGACGGCTCTCCAATAGAGTATTTCGGGACAATCCGGCAATAGATTTATTGCGTTTTCAAATGAATGAAACGCATCTTGATAAAATCCTTTCGCTCGATAAGCGAGACCGAGATGAAGGTGTACTTGGCCATCCGTATCGTCACGCCGGAGCGTATCCTTCAAGATTTTGATACCACGGTTATATTCGTGGGTTTGGACGAAAGCGATTCCCAAGCGGCGAAGGGTTTTCAATGAATCCGGATTCCTTTTTAAGATGACTCCGAGCAAAGGAATCGCCGTTTCCCACATATTCCGGTCGAAACTGAGCCGCGCGAGATGGGTGATTAAATGGAACCGGTCCGGTTTCAAAGCAAGGGCTTTTTTATAAATTTCGACCGCGGAATCCATCATTTCCGCTTCTTCGTACGCTTTACCCAATTCCATCTTGTATTCGTAATTATTAGGATCGAATTTAACCGCTTTGTGTAAATGTTCGATCCGTTCATTCCTGTTTTCGGGTGAAGGATAACAATCCGCGAGCCGCGCGTAGACGGCCGCATTCTTTGGGTCGTATCGGAGAGCTTCGTTGAGTTTCTCGATGGCGGATTCATAATGCCCTTGAACGATGAATTCTTCTGCGAGTGTTTTCAACCGGTCCACTTCTGCGGTCACGATGCTGGGTGAAGTGTGGACGAGCGTATCAATAAAGGTTTGAAGGGCGTATAAGCGTTGATTGAAAGGCATCCCCTTCATTTTTTGATTGATTTGAACTTCTAATTTCACACGCTGGGGCGTTTCGACATATTGAAGGTATTCTTTTAGTGATTGAAGCAGACTTTGTTCTTCTGTAAGATCTTTCGACCGGTTGCGGGTAAGCGCGTCAAAACAGGTTCCGATTTGGGATTGGAAATAGTGATATTGTTTCAATCCCATGCGCAAATCATCGATTACTTTCCGCATTTCGATCTGTTCTTCCGGCTTGAGAGATTTCCGTTTTTCGGGATCATGATATTGTTCCAACTGGTTCTGTAACTTCTCGACACGGATTTTCTCATCTAATAATTCATCGGCAATCACATGGAACGTGTCCAAGTAATTGATTGTTGTAGAAGAAAGCCGGTTGCTTTTCCGGTCCAGGTTGTAAGTCCTGCGGAGTTCAATCAGTAAATTTCTAACCTGATCGGCTGTTCCTTCAAGGAGAACCTGTTTGAAACTGTCGACTTGTTCTTTCGCGTCTTCTGTAGACAAGCAGTCCAATAGAACTTCTTTAATCTCTTTACGTTTTAATTCAACACGCGCTTTCGAAGAGATTCGCTTTTGTTCTTTTTCGAGCTCGGCTTTATCCCCTTTAGAAGGTTTCTCCTCCTCCGGCGATTCCTCTTTGAGAGGAGTCTCGTCCTGATAGATTTCTTCATTGGCGTCTTGATCTGGATGAGGGGTATTTTCATTATTCATTCGACATCATCCTCCTCTTCAAGAACGCGGTCTTGGTAGGGCAGCGTTTCAATGTTATCGCCCATCACGAGCACCGCCGCTGGGCCCGACGGTGTTTTAAAGGTGATGCTTTTATCAAGAATGGTGATCTCGGCGCCTGGATAGATGTTTTTCCTGGCCCGAACCATACGTACGACATTCTGCGCTTTTTCCCGGTCCGCTTTGATCGTCTCCAACCGTTCTTCTTTCTCTTCCAATTTTACTTTCACAACCGAGATCGCCTTCTTTATTTTTTCAAACAGTGTTTGTTGATTGTGGGATAACGATCCTTCTTTTTCTTCCTTTTTTTTCAAGATAGCGGCGTTTTGCCGGTAACTCTTCAACCGGTCTTTGAGAGAGGAAATCTCTTTGTCCAATTTCTCCTCACACTCGTTCAAAGCGTTTAGATCGTGTCCGAGTTTCACCACTGTTTTGACACCAATTTCAGAACCGATCTGTTCGGCGAGCACATCATCAGAAGCCTCGATGACTCCCCCCATAATCTCCGCGCCGGAGCTATCCATTTGGATTCGTTTAACTTTAACGTTGCTTTGGATAATCGGGCCGTGAACGCGCAGAATCCCTTTCGATTCAACATGGGCGGAGTTGATAAATTTGGCGTCAATATTTTTCCCCGCGTGGATAATCGCTTCCCCTTTTCCTTGAACGCCTCCGGTTAAAAACAAATGCTCTTTTGCAAGAATAGACGCGCCCTCCACAGTTCCCTTGACTTCGATGTTTTTCGCTGATTCGACTTTAAATCCAGACAAAACATCGCCATTTACGGAAATACAAACGGACGCTTTAACATTTCCCGTAGAATGATCCACGTTTTCTTTGATAACCAACGCGGGCACAATCTCCAAATGATCCTCCTCCCAATAGGCGCATCCATCCACGGACGAGAGAAGAGCGAGACCGTCGTTTGAGATGTGAGTGTTTTCAATTTCAGGAAAAGGCAGGTCTTCTCCTTCACGGCATGGAATCATTTCCCCCTTCACATTCATCCCCGGCATCCCTGGAACTACAGGATTTTTCTTAATGATCACTTGGTCTTTTTCGATATTGCGAATTAAGTTCAGTTCCTTGAAATCGGCGTGCCCATCCGCCATGATGGCGGGACGGCCGTTCATGTCGCAGATCCCCAGCACATCCGTCATCGCCGCGTCTTGTCCCGGTTCCGGTTGAATGCCAAACGCCACTTTGACTGGAACGGATTCTTTCATCTGAGTAATTTTTTGGATGTTTTCATCATTATGGCCGAAGACAATCCCCTGTCTCGTCAATCCTTCCTTAATGCGATCGACGGACCAGACATGTTTGAATTCTTTGGAAATCAAGAGAGCAGCGCTCATCATGTCTTTGCTGATCGTAATTTCAGGACCGACTTTTAGAATCGCATCGACAATGAACGGCGCCGATGGATATTCCTTTGACGCGCCATACGATTCGGGATCCAATTCACTCGATCGAACCGCTTTCAAAATGATATCATCCAATGATTTGATCAGAGAAAATAATGTGGATTGCATCCGGTTTTGAGGGAGCGTTTCCGCCCATCCCTGCAGTTGATCGATGAGCGGCTGGCTTTGACGCAGCTGTTTGGCGGTCTTTGGATGCGTTTCTTCGATTAAGGAAAGGAAATCGTTGAGCCCAGACTGCAGCGGTCCGAGTAGTTCGGCGAGTAGATTGGTCTCTTGAGCCGCATCATTCATTATGCCACCGCTTGACACTACCGCCGTTTCATATGCCTGCAAGTTGAAAACGAATTCTCATGATCATTCCACGATCAGACGGACCGTTTTCAGTCGATAGAAACCGGCTCGGAGGAAATCGCTTCTAGATGATAGGAAAACTTGTTGTAGTAAATGTTCCCTTCATCCGTTTCCACTTCCCCGCGTTGGAAATCCACTGTATCGGAACGAGGATATCTTTTTGGGGGATCGAACGCGTCTCCATGATTGCCATTCATGATCAACCTGTATGCATCCGTCCGGCCGAAATAAAATTCATGAATTCGTTCCCGCTGACGTGGATTCAAGCTATCCCAGAGTTGTCTCACTTCCACCCCGAAATTCGGATCAATCGGAACCCAGCCATACGGATCGAGGTAGATCGTACACCAATCGTGCAGATTGATCAGCCGGGGATAGAGAATCCAGCCGCTTTCCCACCGGGCGGGGATTCCTTTCATCCGGCAAAGAGCCATGAAGACCAACGCGATCTGACCACAATCTCCATATCTCTTCCTGAATGAATATCGGCTGATGTTGGGGATGGTTGAATATTCCCGCGCGAAACTATAGATAAAATTTCCAGTGATCCATGAATAAATCCGCCGGGCGATATGATACGGATTGGTTTCATCTCCCACAATCTGGTTTAAAACCGGTTCAAATTCCGGTAGAAAAACGAGATGGGGGAATTCTTCCATCGTATAACGCTTTACTTCTTCGGGAAGAAACGATGTGACGCGGGCGGGATCGATTGGATCGAGGCGGGGAATCGCGATCAATTCGTATTCCATCGCAAAGACGGTTTCGGCCCCGGCCACCGCTTTCCGCTCAAAATAGACGGACCGGTGAGGCGCGTCCGCCGCTGCGATATGGACGGCTTTGGGTTGGCTGGAAAGCAATTTTACATCTTTTTGGAACGCGCATTCGCATGGAAACGGCAACCAGCACCGGATCGTCTCACCCGCTGGAACCGCGTCCGCGTCAACAGTCAGTGTCATGAGGATATGATACTTCCTCGCGCCAGCCACCGGCGCAACCGGATCAGAATAAGCCCCGGTGACGATCTCGTTGACATCTCCCGCCAGTGTCTGCTTTAAAGGAATCAGGCTGCGTTTGTGAATATCTGGGTATCGGAACTGCAGATTGACAACGTTTGGCGATATGAAACGCGGCTCTCCATCAATGAGCCGCCAATCGAACCGTCCTTGATCTTTCCACGTATTAAATTCTTCTTCGGTGATGGGTCCGATTCGCTCATAAATTTTCTTCATGATGTCATCTTGGGTCAAATCGTAATCTAATTGAATCCGGCGCAGCCGTTCCGCTTCCCAGCGCAGGCGATCCTGTTCATTGGGAGAATCCACCTGCGACGCGGCTTCGATCAACGCTCCGATCGCTTGCGTATATTCACCTTTTTCAATCAATGCGCTGATCTCATTGGAGGTTAAGACATCACTGAATGCAGTCGCGCCAATTGACGCAAGAAGAATAGGGACAGTAAACGTCCAAGACATAAGTTCGCCTTTCTTGATGCAATAGACTCTACCCAGCCATACTCGCCGCGTTAATATGGAACGAGTTCCGCAACGTCCGCAGCCGGTCCGGTTTCACGGGAACATCCACTTCCAACCGGGATAGGTATTCTCGAAAGCCACCTTCCCATGCTTCCCGCAAGGTCCAATCCGCCCGGAACAAATTTTTTTCACGGGTAATTTTGAAACGGGAGACAGGATCTCGTTTCTCAAACAGCGCTCGAATGGCGAACGCGAAGGCGATATACGCTTCTTCTAACGAAGCGAGATTGATAGACCGCTCATCACCATAGTAACAAACCGCATCGATCCAACGATGCTTTTCATCTCCTCCAATCTCCCATTGTACTGGACGATCGCCAAAACAGGAATCGGGATACGGATTCAATTGGATATCGATAGTACGATCTTGAATCGTAAAAGATTGATCGGTCTGTTTGATTTTAACACTCTCAATCGCTCCACCGATTTCAAAGCGGAGCCGGAGGTCTTTGGCTTGGATCGCCGCGTTTTTGACTTTGTCGAGGCTGACGTGTGTGTCACCATAGTCTGTCGCAAAGGTCACAACCGTCAGCGCCCTATCTTTCTGCCAGTGAGAAGTAAATGGAATCGCCGAACTGAAATCGTAATCATCGTGGAGAAAACGAACTTGTAAATAGGTGGGTTTATCCTTCGTTCCCCAATACGCTACAAAAGGCCGCCGCTGCCGCCAGAAATCAGCGTGATTGACTGTCCCTAGAGTGTACTGGGGATGCAGGTACGTTGTCCCGATAACCGCGTCCGGTTGTCCCTTCTTCGAAAACGTCTCCCGCTCCATCCGCGCTTCTTTCAATTCCTTGAAATAGGGAATCCATTCCTTGGGACATTGGATGGGGATACGGAAATCAACGGGAAGCGGATCGGCGTCTGTAAGATATCCCTGGCGCCCTGTGCCTGCTTCTAGAAACGCGATATATTGAGAATCTTCTGTAAGCAGCGTGCTGTAACAACGGCTGTGTGGGCCCGCCCATTGCCGTGTTGGCGGGTGAAAATGCCGGGCGATATGTTCCCAGGCCAGATCGTGCAGTTCTCGCGCCAACCGCTTGTCTTCTTCTTCTCGAAAATGCAATAGCATCCGCGCCAGTTCGGTCAGTGTTACGATCGTGTATGTAGGGCTGTTGTATTCCGTAAACGAACCTTGATCCATGATATGTTTGTGAACCCGCCGGAGCCGGTCTTTAGCATAATTACGCAAGTCTTCCAATCTAAACCGCTCCGCCGTCACGAGTGTCACATACGTTCCCATTACCGCGATGTTTGTATAATCCGGCCCTACGTTGCGGCGTTGGATCGAACGGGCCGCGTGTTGGATTGAATCTTTCACTTTTTCCCGCAGGTCTTCACTCAATCTGTGCCGGTTGTGAATCCACACATCGAGCAGTTGCACACCGCAGAAATCCGCCCAATTCCAGTCGGGCGGGGACATCATGCTGAGTGGCTCTTCCAGATACCACGACCAGATTCCATAGGTTTTATTCTCTGGATTTTGATCCTGCAGGGCGATGACTTTTTCGAGAATCGCCTGCGCTCGTTCCACACGTTCCGGCTCTCCTGATTCCAAGAGCGCCGCCGCGTATTGGAACGATGTGCGGGTTGGATGAACCGTTCCGTTTTTCAACGTGGTATGATAGCCGACCGATGAAACCTGGTTTTTTATCATTTTCACGGTGGGATCGTAATTCCGGTCCATTTTTTCTAATGATAATTGCAGGGATTTTCGCTGGTCTCCGGTCAGCGGCGGCGCCGTCTCATCTATGGCTCCCAGCGTCTGGAACTGTGTCAATGAAACGGCTCCTAAGGCCGCCATTCCGCCAGTTAGAAATCGTCTGCGTTCGATGAATGGATAACTCATATGACTTTTCCTTGATTGAAAACTAGAAGTGAAAGTCAAGAGGAAACGTTAACGTCTGCACGCCGCCCATTCGATGGATTGAACGAGAATCTTCCGGTATTCTGGAAGGGAGCAGGAATTCACATCATGTCCCAGCGCGAAATAGACGCAACGGGAGTTGTAGACATAATACGTCATGAGCATTGGTTCGGCGATTGTACATCCGAAGAGTTCTTCATCGGCGGTCATGATTACGTGCATGTCAGGCCGCATCAGAAGGTTGAAATAGAGTTCATCGTTCGTTGTAAATGGTTTGACGCCTTCTACAATGGGATGGGTTTCGTCTTTCATATCAACCCGGAATTCATGATAGGGGTTATGTGTGGATTTACCGCTGACCCACATCGCGCCAAAGATATGGATCGAATCACGCCAGTTTTGGCAATTGGCGACAACAAAATGGCTGATGACCAATCCACCGCCGTTTTTTACGAATTTAACAATTCCCTCTTTAACGAAATCGGGCGGATTTCCTTCCGGGACTTGGATCTGTTCGAGCATCAGAACGTCGAAGTTCTTCAGGTTTTCATAATTCAGCGCTTCCAATTCGTTTTTCTCGACAGCGGTAATTTGCACGGATGGATATTTCTCTTTGATCGCGGCGAGTGTATCGTTCAGAATTCCTGGATCCCGGTGTGGCTCCTTGCCGAATAAAAGACATTTTACAGGCCCCGTCTCAGCCGCCGTGATCCCCAAGGGAAGCAGGATTCCCATTCCGATCCATACGAACAGGCACGTTTGAAAACAGCGTCTCATCATTGCAATCCTCCTAAAAACATTATTTTGAGCGTTAAATTAAAATCGTAGCACTATTTTCCAGATTTCACGCAGGAAAAACAAGTGGAAACGGCCATTCAATAAACCGATTTCCTTTGTCCCCCGTTATAGGTACATATGGATGCGCATAAAACCATGGATTTCGATTCGATTGAATTCATGATAGTATAGAAATAGAAGAAAAATGCCTCTAATTACAGCATGGAAACCAGTAAAGAAGATACTTGTTAAGATAGAAAGGTCTATAAGATGAGCGTAGAAGAACGCACAGAAAAATTCCGCGATGATTTTATCCGCCTGCGGGAAGAAATCGGTAAGGTAATCGTAGGCAATCAAGATATTATTGACGGCGCTTTAATTTGTTTATTTAGCGGCGGCCATGCGTTATTAGAGGGGGTGCCCGGTCTGGGAAAAACCTTACTCGTGCGGACGATGTCGCTGGCGCTGGATCTCGTGTTTACCCGCATCCAGTTCACCCCGGATTTGATGCCCGCCGATATCATCGGGACAAATGTCATCGATCAAGCTGAAGACGGCAGCCGTCATTTCCGTTTTGAGAAAGGGCCGGTCTTCGCCAATGTTGTCTTGGCGGACGAGGTAAACCGGGCGACGCCGAAAACGCAATCAGCCCTTCTGGAAGCGATGCAGGAACACCGTGTTACCGCTGGGGGCGAGACCTATACTCTCGATGAACCCTTCGTTGTCCTGGCGACCCAGAATCCGCTGGAGATGGAAGGCACATATCCGCTCCCTGAAGCCCAGCTGGATCGATTTATGCTCAAACTGATCGTCGAATCCCCCACACGCGAAGAACTGACCGAAGTGTTGATTCGCACCACGGACCGCGAAGAACCGCAGCCGGACAAGATCATGGATGGCGCGCTCGTCAACGATATGCGGAAACTCTGCCGCGAGACGCCGATCGCCAAGCATGTGCGCGATTATGCGGTCCGCTGCGTTCTCGCCACTCACCCCAATACGGAATACGCGATCGATTTGACCAATCAGTTTGTCCGCTACGGCTCCAGCCCACGCGGCGCGCAGTCTTTGATCCTGGCGGGCAAGATCAAAGCGCTGTTGGATGGCCGGTACAACGTCAGTTTTGATGATATCCGCAGTTCGATCAAACCCTGTCTGCGCCACCGTCTGATTCTCAATTTTGAAGGCGAAGCGGAAGGCATGACCACCGACCGCGTTCTGGATGGCATCCTCAACCAAGTCGAAACCGCGCCGAAAGCGGCGTAGATCAGATTCAATTCCAGCGCTTTAAAACCCTAACTCCCCACCTTGAATCCTACTAAGATATCTTTCTTATTTAATCATTCAAATTCTTAAAAAGGGATTCATTCCAGTGATTCCAACGATTGTTAACACCATCGCCGTTATTATCGGCGCCACGATTGGTCTTCTTCTGCATGGACGGATTTCAGAGCGCTTCCGCGTTATTCTCTTTCAAGCCATCGGTTTATCGACACTAGTGATTGGGCTGCGTGACTCGCTCGCGACGAACCATATCCCCATATTGGCGCTGAGCGTTATTATGGGAGCGCTGACAGGAGAAGCGCTCAACATCGAAGCCCGTCTCGAACAGCTGGGCGCCTTTTTGAAACGTCTCCTGCGTCATGAAGGCGATTCGCAATTCATCGATGGTTTTGTGTTCTCCAGTCTGCTCTTTTGCGTAGGCGCGATGACGGTCGTTGGAACCTTGCGCGCGGGTGTTGAGGGGAATGGGGAAATTCTCTACACCAAAAGCCTGCTCGATGGACACGCCGCCCTCTTTCTCGCGGCGGCGATGGGACTCGGTGTAATGGCCAGCGCCATTACGGTCTTTATCGTACAAGGACTCCTAACACTGGCCTTCATGGCGGCGGGCAGCCTTATGCCGGAATATATGATCACCGAAATCGGCGCGGCGGGCGGCCTCATGATCGTCGGTATATCAATCAATCTAATCGAATTGGGGAAAGTGCGGGTTGGGAATTTACTGCCGGGGATGGTTTACGCGGGATTGTTTATTTGGATCAAGCATACGTTTTTTTGATTTTTGTATTTTTTCGTACTTATGGCATGCAAAGAAATCGTTGGAATTAAAAAAAATCTTGACATTGCGTCTTAATATTGAGACAATATATAAGAAAGTGAAGTAAATGCCCGAAACACCTTTGTTTTTTTATTGCGAAGATGATGGAACAGTACCTTTATTAAATTGGTTATCCAGTATTCCGTTTCGGGCCCGAATGAAATGCCACGCTAGGATAAAGCGCTTGAAGATGTTAGGCCATGAAATACGCCGTCCTGAAGGAGATTATCTTCATGATGGAATTTACGAATTACGAGCTTCATTTCAAGGTGTACACTATCGAATGCTATACTTTTTCTATGGAAATACAGCTGTCGTGGTTTCTCATGGATTTGTGAAGGAAAGAAAAGTACCTGAAAAAGAGATTCAAAAAGCGATTCAGAAGAAGAATAAATACATAGAGAATCCGGATTTGCATACTTACGAGGAGATATAAATCATGGCGAAACGAACACCAATTACGGATGGTGTTGAGATATTGCGCCGCCGTTATATTGATGGTAATCCAGAAATGGAAGAGTTACTTGAGGAAGAGATGGCCAACGCGCAAATTGCGCAGGATATTTATGATTTACGGCATGAAGCGGGTCTTACGCAGCAGCAACTGGCCGATAAGATCGGAACGAACCATTCCACAATAGCCCGTCTGGAAGATGCGGATTACGAAGGGCATTCTCTATCCATGTTGCGGCGTATCGCCTCCGCGTTGAACAAGAAAGTCCAGATCCAATTCGTTTCCACCGTCAATCCCACCAAAGCATCCGATCTGCGCACTACCCGTTAAGCTAGCCATCGATTAGAGATCGGATGGATATCATCAAAACCATCGCAGAGATTTTCTATGTGGATAAGATGCGATTTGATGATGTTAGTGATAATCATTTATATGAACTAGCCAAACAAAAAGGGCATCAGGATGTTTTGAAAATGTTGTTTGAGAAAGGATATATTGAGAGACTTCACAATTAACAAAAGTTATTTTTGCGCTTATTCTGTCCGTGTTCGATAGCCTCCCAAATTGTATTGTGCGCCGCATAATTTCCTTGGCCTAGATCGCGATAACCCTGCATAAAATTCTCACTGATTCGATCGATCTCATCCTCCCTTTCTAAACTCATGAACAACCGGCGCATCGCGTCACGTACCAATTCACCATCATTTTCATATAACCCGGATTCTCCTATGTGCTTGTCAATTAGCCGTTCCATTTCGGGAGAATTGATCTGTATGTTTAAGACTCTGGCCATCATTTCACTCCAGATAGAATGATAAAAAAACTAACTTTTCATTATGTAGTTCTTTTTTAATTATAACACAAGTGATACGAGCGGTTAGCATTGTCATTCAACGATCACCATGAATCACAAATCATCCACAGGCCCTTCCTGCCCTGCGAAATTCACGCCGAGAATCCCTTTATCGGCGGCCATGATATCGCCCACGCTGATCAAGCCATTCGAGGTGTCATACGCCATCCAGGTCATCAATCGTTGAGGGGATTGAATGTACCATCGATCCGGACCGGGGCTGCGCGCGACATAGCGGGCGTTGGGATCGGCGTTGGTGGCCGCGCCTTGGTTGTCGACCCGGCGCATGTACGCGATGTTGCGGTAATGATAGACGCCGTGCATCACCGCTTCCCAGGCGGCGTTTCCGGTTGGGTGATCCTGCGGCACGAAGGGATCGATAAACGCGTTGGGGGCGATGTAGGAAGTGGGTGTTGTCAATGCGGACCATACCCGCAATCCCGATTGGTAGATCCCGGCGTTCGCCAATTCATTTGGATCCGGAATCGCCCGGTTGTATTCAATCACATACATCTCCATCGCTGTGCTAATGCTTCGCAGATCCGCTAATACACGAGCGATCTTGGCCCGCGCCTGCGCGTTCAAAAAATTGGGCACGGCGATCGCGGCGAGTATCCCAATAATCGCAACGACAATCAGGAGCTCAATCAATGTAAACGCCCGTTTTCGCATCATACTCTCTCCTTGGCATAGCAAATCATGAATATCCATTTGATTGAAGGATATGATATTCTAAATCTTTCATTCGTTCAATTTTTAAAATTTTCCTTGCTTTTTTCTTCTATGCGGCTACGTTCATTAATACATCATCTGAGTGAATGAAACGAGGTGGATTATGACAAAGCTGACACGGCGTCATTTTTTGAAAACGAGTGTGATCGCGGCGGGGGCTCTCTCCGCGCCGCCGCAGGTTCTTTCCTCTGAAAAAAAGAACCGGCGTTCCGCTACTGATATCGTGAATGTGGGATCGTCTGGATTGCGGTTGACTCGTCTTGGATTCGGAACCGGCAGCAATGGCGGCCACATCCAGCGGGAATTGGGTCAAGAGAAATTCACGCGTCTGGTTCGCGCCGCTTACGACCGGGGAGTCCGGTATTTCGACACGGCGGATAACTATAATGAGATGCACGAAATGCTGGCCACCGCTTTGGAGGGCGTCGATCGTGACACCTATTTTATCCAAACCAAAATGCGGTGGAACGGAGAAGAAAAAACTAGTGATATCTTGGACCGCTTCCGGAAAGAATTGAAAACGGATCACTTTGATTCGGTGCTCCTTCATTGCACGGCAACCGCTGATTGGCCCGAAAAATTGAAACATCTTCAAGATGATCTAGAGCAGGCGAAAGAGAAACAGATTCTTATCGCCCACGGCGCTTCGTGTCATGGATTGAATCCGCTGAAAGCCATGCCCAAAGCCCGGCCCTGGTTGGACGTGGCCCTGCTCCGTGTCAATCACGACGGCACGAAAATGGACGGTCCCAAAGGTGAATGGAACGAACAAGGGAATCGGGATGAGGCGGTCGCGGAGATAAAGAAAATCCATCAATCCGGCGCGGGAGTGATTGGGATGAAGATTATCGGCAATGGGGAATTTACGGCGCCGGAACGGCGGGACGCGTCTTTCCGGTTCGTGATGGGATTGGATTGTGTCGACGCGGTTGTCATTGGTTTTAAAACGGCGTCAGAAATCGATGAAGCCATCGAACGCATGAACAATTATCTAAACGTCTAACTAACCGATGACGCAACCAAACGATTTAGATTCCTCCAACCCACCCCCGGCGCCAGCGGAGAAATCTATACCTTCCCCAAAAACCACCGGTGGATCGGGAAAAAAGAAGCGTTGGTTACGCCGCTTCATCATCACGTTTTTTTTATGCCTAGTCCTTGCTGTATGTTTCCATCGTTCCCTGCTCCAATCCGCCGCGTCGTTTCTTGTCTATGCGTCTCCTCTTACGACTTGTGACGCGGTCATTGTATTGGGTGGAGGGCTGACTGAGCGGATCGAGAAAGCCATCGAATTGTATCAAGATGGATTCACCAAGGATATTCTCATTCTCCTTCCGGAAATACCCGAATCGAACAACGCATTCTATAAAAACCAGATCAACATCGAAAGCCGGATATGCAGAGAAGTCATCGATCTGCGCGGGATTCCAGTGGAACAGACTCATTGGGCGCCGGAAGGATTCAACAGCACATATGAAGAGATCCAGTATATCAAAAATTGGCTGCGTGAACGCAAGAAACGCTCCGCCTTGATCGTCACAGGCTGGTATCAATCCAAACGCGCGAAATGGACAATCGATCACTTCTTTTCTGATTCAGAATTCGAGATCGGCGTCGTTCCCGCGCCGGAGGAATCTTTCCCGCAGGAGAATTGGTGGACTCACGAACAAGGAATCATCACGATTGAGAATGAAACCATCAAATCAATCTACTATCTTCTCAGGATGACGTTCACGGCGCCCGGCGCGTGATCGAAATCATTAGCAAATTGTTATTCATACTGTTCCATTATCAAAATAATCAAAAAAAACCTTCAACTATCAAAACAAGGCTTTATACTGGTAAATCGGACAATAAGAATTTAGTATATAGAAGATTCTATGGTTCCGATCCCACCAGCGTTCGGCTGGAAAATCAAAAGCGAGGTGATAAAAAGTGTATCGCATAGGTCTTGGTTTTATCGCGTTGAGTATACTATGTTTCACCTATGGTTGCGGGGGGGAAGAAAGCGCTTCCGTTTCCGCCAAGAAAACGATCGCGCCCATAACAGGCCCCGTTACCGTGAATATTCCCGTAAATCGATTCATTGTCACAAGTGATCTCAATTCGGCGAAGGATCTTCTCGGCGGATCGGATCAAGATACACCGCAGGACCGGCAATTAGTCATACAATGGAACTTTGGCGCTTTGCAAATGGATGACGCGCACGTTTTTGTCGATATAAACGGACAAAACCCCAAAGGAAAGTACTTGGGTGGATCGCGCGGCTCCCATTTCGTTTGGAAACCGAATGGGGAACGAACGAGCGCCCCATTTCAACAAGGCCCCCAATTTGGAAACAAATACCGTTTCATCGTGAAAGCTCTCCGACAGGAACAGGTCGTTCGTATCCTTGAATCGGATAAAACAGTTTCGTATCAACAGAAAAACTGAAGTTTCGCTATTTTCACTCATAATTCGGCCATCCAAATCCTACCATTGCCTGAGTTCCGCTGAATAAAAAGCGTCTAAATCTCAACCTATCGGGTATACTATCCTAAATACAACGATAACTGCTGATAAAGGAGATTGGTTCTATGCCGAACATTAAACAAATCAATGTTGTTTTCATCTATGTGAAAGATCTGGGAACCATGAAGGAATTTTATGGAAATACAATTGGATTGGGTAAACCTAAAGTGGAATCAGATTTGTGGGTTGAATACGAACTATCAGGCTCGAATTTCGCATTGCACCAGGGAGATCCCCTTGTTCTGGATGGAATTGATCCTTCGGAAAACTCCGTAAAATTCTGCTTTGAAGTGGATGATATCGAAGCCGCCGCGGCGGAATTAAAAGGGAAAGGCGTTAAGTTTACGGTTGAACCACGCAACGATTTCAAATCGCTCATCGCCGAATTCAAAGATCCAGAAAGAAATTTAATTCGTATCGTTCAATATCGTTAATCTAACTCAATAAAACGAAGCCGTTATACGATTGAAAAGGGGAACGCGTCAGCGCATCCCCTTTTTTCATGTCCATAGGGCGAAAATGAGAATAGAAAATGTTTATTCGCTCTACTTATTGGATAGAACCTGAATTAATCAGAAAAAACGTAATTTATTCAAAAAAATGTAGTCGATCTCTTCCGCTCCTACGTATGGTAAAGTAGAGAGCAAGGCATTCCATTCCCCCACAAACAAGGCAGGTTCTCATGAAAAAACAGAGCAGATTCACACTTGTATTCTATTTGTGTATTGCGATCGCTGGCATTATCTCTTCTATTGCGGCTGTATCGGAAACTCACCAATCTGGACGATTTCTCATTCCGAATCCAATTCCTCAAACACACTATTATATCGAAGCAACTATCGACCAAGCAAATAACCGGATGGATGGGCATGAGACAATCAAAATTATCAATCAATCAAAGAATCCGATTACACAGCTGATCGTCGATTGGCCGGATGAGATGGATATTGTATACAATGGGGAGCCGGTTCGTTCCTTTCTAAAGGGCGTGAATGGATTATCCGGCTCACAAGTACTGTTCAATCTTCCTCAAGCCATTCAACAAGGAAAATCCGCGGCGTTAGAAATCCAATTCCATTCTCCTCTGCGATTACGTTCAGTAACAAAGTTAGAGGGATGGTTCCCGCAACTCTGGTGGGGCCGAAATACAACCGCTGATTACGAAGTGAAACTGAACGCCCCGGAAGAATACCGAGTAGCCGCTAGTGGTGTATTCGATGAATCCAGGAATTCTTACATTGCGGAAAACTGCCGGAAATTCGGTCTTGTCCTTATGAAAGGTCTAGACGTTCTACAAGCGAAATCCGGCGGAACGACAATATACAGTTACTATGATGAAGGCAGCCGGGAATGTGTTGAATTTACCCATCAAATAGCCATTGACGCAATCGATTTCTATCGGAATTGGCTTGGTTTCTATCCACGTAAGGTCTTACATATCGTTCCCGGCGGACTCTCGCATCCCGCCGGTGGCTATCCCATCGCGACGTCAATTGTTGGAATCCACGGTCAAAAGCAATTTGACAAAGCCCCACAATCCCACTGGCAGTTTATTACCGCGCATGAAATCGGTCATGAATATTGGATAGAGCACGTCCTGGAAGCCCCCAATCAGTTCTGGTTAATGATCGGTTTGGGCGTATACGCCGACCGCGCGTTCATGCTGGCCAAAGGATACGGCGATCAACGCGAACGGGACATGATGAGCCGATACATCAAAGGCGTCCGGGAACAATTGGATACACGGATGAACCGGCTGCCGGAAGAGATGCAAGACGTTCAGTTTGATTACAACAATGTCATCAATCATGGGAAAGGATTCAGTGTGATCAGCGCATTGGCCTGCGCGATCGGCAAGGACGCGTTCGAATCCGCTTATAAACGCTGTCTCAAAGAATACAAAGGAAAGACTCTTTGCGTATCGGATTTTCAACGCGTTTGTGAAGAAGAAAGTGGAGAGATTCTCGATTGGTTTTTTGACTCATGGATTCGTACGAGCGACTTTCTTTCCTATGAAATCGTTTCGCAGGAAACATCGTTCAAGGACGGAAAGTATGAGACAATAGTAAACGTTAAAAACAGAGGGACGCTTTCCATGCCCGTTCCTGTTACCGCTTTTTTTGAAGATGGTTCCAGTCAGTGTCTTTTCACGAGTCGATTGTTGGATGAATGCGCCTTGATCTTTACCAGCGAAACACCGTTGAAGGATCTTAAAATTGACGCGCAAAACGAATTACCGATGGTTACCCCCCCTCCTGAACCAACATTAAAACAACTCAAAGAGAAATTGCGGGAATTGGACTTTGATGGAGAAGGGGATGAAGCCCTTCAAATTTACAACCGCGTTCAAAGCATCATACAGGATGGCCAGGTATTCTCCTGGTGTCGATTGGGGATGTATCTTTACGATGAAAAACACGATGAAGAAGCGCTGCAAGCGTTTCAAAAAGATTCTCTTCAAAATCCAACATCGTTCCTCAGTTACGTTTGGCAAGGTCATATCTACGATCTATTGAATCAGCGAGACAAGGCGGTTACGTGTTATAAGAAAGCGCTGGCGTTGAATCCCACCTCATGGGTACGGCACGACCAGTGGGGGATGAAAATCGACCGCGCTTGGATCGAACGACGAATCGAATCCCCCTTTCAACGGCCCGATCCAAAAATCCTCTCTCTGAAAAATCGAATTCAAGATCTTGAATGGACAGGCGATGGAGATAAAGCCTTACAGATTTTCAATGAAGTCAAGAGTCTCAATCTTGAGGATGAGTGGGGCAAATTGGGCTTGTGTCTGTACGATGGGAAACACTATGAGGAAGCGCTGCAGGCGTTTCAAAAAGACAGTCAATTGAATCCAAACTCGTTTGGCAGCCTTGTTTGGCAGGGACATCTTAACGATCTGTTAAACCAGCGTGAAAAAGCGCTTTCCTGTTATCAGAAAGCGTTGGAGATGAATCCGACTTCATGGATTCGGCACGATCAATATGGGATCAAGATCGATCTGGAGTGGATCAAAGAACGGTTGGAAACACCCTATCAGCGGCATGAATCTGATGCGAGCAACATGCAATCCGAAAAAGAAACACAATCCGAACCAGGCCTTGCGGATATCTTAAAGCAGATGGGGTACGACGCATCCGTGATAGAAACACCTCTATCCGTAGCTCAATTCAAGGCAAGCGCCAATCCATCCGCCCAAATCCTGCAAAAAAATGGAAACGCTCGTATCAATTTCGGCTGGTACAGCAAAGAAGAGAAACATCCTTTGTTCGAGAATCTCTCCGGCCCAACGCAATCGAAACCGTTTCAACCAGGCGATGCGGCATTCGGCTTCTATATCGATGTTGATTTTCAGGATGAATATCACTGGTACACAGAAATTTCACGGAATAAGGGTGAAGCCCATGTAAAAGTGTATCCTCTTGTCAAAGACGGTCAGGAAATCCCTGCGTCTTATTTATTATGCTGGGAAGATTTACCGCTTGGGATGGATATTATTGATGATTATCAAGACATTATTGTTCATGTCAGTGGTGTAGCGCCTGTAGAGAAAGAGAAATAATAAAAGCCCATCGTCCGCTTTTCTTATTTACATACAATCTCATACACATTAGTCGTCGCAATTAAATATACTGGCTGCGACCCCGGTCCGTTGGGCCGGTAGACATACGGCCCGGCTGAACTGGCGGTAATGTTTGGGATTTTCGCCTGGAGTTTGCCTTTGTTACTCAGGATCAAGACGCCTGTTTCACTCGGTGGTTTTAGCATTCTTGAATAGCGTGAAATGATTTCGGGAACGCCGTCGCCGGTCATATCGGCAAAACCGCATGCGCCACCCCGTTCATCGTCTGGAGTATAGTTATAGCGCCACAATTCTTTCCCGTTCATGTCCAGCATTAAAATCGAACCATCACGGGTTTCTTTGGGCGATTCCTGTTCTGTATTAACGGCAATAGCCGGGCCGCCGTTTGGATGGCCGTTTTTATGATATAAGGCTTCATAGCAATTATTCCCCCCCAGTCCGTTGGGCGTTACGTTCGCTGTCCACAGCGTCCGCATAGCGCACGTTTCCGGATTCCATTTCAAGTAATGAACCTGTCCAGGACTCCGGCCGGTAGAAACAATAGCTTCGTCATATCCATCTCCATCGTAATCGCAGACATCAATCCGTTGGATGGTTTTCTTCAACTGCTTTGCATGCGATAAAAGTTTCCCATATTGATCGAGCAGATACAGTCCGCTGTTATCACCGCCAAAACATACTTCTCTGCCAGGATTCTGTGTAAAATTCCCAACTTCGATCCCCCGATAGTAGGGGCCTTGCTTGACATCCAAAAAAAACCAGAGCGTTTCCAACTTGCGAGTTTCCTGGTTCCAGCGCAGGGCGTAAACTCCGGGCGCCTGCATGCGGATTGTCAACAGGATTTCATTATTTCCATCGCCATCCAGATCCCCCGCCGTTATACACATCACTTTATCCCCGCCCGCAAGCGGTTCCCTCCAAGCAGCCACCAAGTCCAGATCCGCGTTATAAAAAGCCGCTGTACAATCTTCGTAGGATGTCGCCCATGAAACCGCAAAACACGGCCCATCTTTGGGCATCCCCGGCAGCAGGTGACTGTTCCCTCCTCCCCGCCCATGCGCGAACGGATTCTCTAGTGTACGAACATGCTTTAAAACAATATCCTGCCCATAACTGAACGGCATGAAGAACGCCGTGAATACAAACACCAGTACATGAAAATAGATTCTTCTCTTCATGATGTTTCCTTTTCAGAATTTACAGTTTTTTGATAACGTCATGAATATACATCCAAACGAAATACGGTTTGACCATTCATTCAACGATCCCTCAACCTATTGAAATTTCAAAAGATCAATTAGTATAAACTCTACAGATTGTCCTGCAAGCAGATACGAAAAGCATTTCTTAGATGATGGACTAAAACAAACGAATCAATCAAAGGAACCAACAATGCGAGTACTATTATTTTTTGGCTTTTGGATCACTTACTTCATTTCTTTCCAGATTGGTATAGCCGCCGCTTCATTTCCGGGAGAAAAATCGAATTGGCAAGGTTTTGATCGATATGATTTTGAGATTAAAGATCGTAATTGCATCGTAGTCACCCCTAAAGAAGAGGCAGAAGGCCGGC
This sequence comes from bacterium, assembly GCA_963663405.2. Taxonomy (GTDB): domain Bacteria; phylum Hinthialibacterota; class Hinthialibacteria; order Hinthialibacterales; family Hinthialibacteraceae. Next base: position 57,605 of record CAXXSM010000061.1, read on the forward strand.
CCTGGATTTGGCGCGCTCGTTTTTGGGGGCATGAGCCGCAGACCGATCTAGCTTTATTAGAACGAGGCTTTCACTTGGTCTATATAGATGTCGCTGAATTATTCGGCTCACCAAAAGCAGTGACCATTTGGGATGCCTTTTACTCCTATTTAACAGAGCAGCATGGATTTTCGAAAAAAGCGGTTCTGGAAGGAATGAGCCGTGGAGGTTTAATCGTTTATAACTGGGCCAAAAAAAATCCTGAAAAGACAGCCTGTATCTACGCCGATGCGCCCGTGTGCGATATCCGTAGTTGGCCTGGCGGGAAAGGAATTGGAAAAGGAAGTCCCGAAGACTGGAAAAAATGTTTGCTGGCGTACGGTATAAGCGAGAGTGAAGCGGAAACGTTTAAACAAAATCCTATTGACAATCTCGAACCGTTGGCGCGAGCGAAAGTTCCTATTCTGCATGTATGCGGTGATGCGGATAACGTTGTCCCCGTTATTGAGAATACCGCCATTCTTGAAAAACGATATAAAGAACAAGGCGGCGTTATTCTTGTCATCCACAAAAAGGGCGTGGGACATCATCCACATAGCCTAAAAGATCCAACACCGATCGTGGAATTTATTATGACACACGCTATGGGTATTACCCGCGAATCGGATCACCACTGATTAATTCATAACTGATGTTGCACAACTTCATTGATTGAGATTTTTTTGTCTGAATCCGGATGGCCAGGACAACCAGGATATGCAGGATAGGTATTATCAGAGTGATATTGATAATCGAATTGTAAAATTCGTACTCAAAGTTTTTTATCCTGGTTATCCTTTTCATCTTGGATATCCAGATTCAGACAAAAGCGGATTCAGAGAAGAATTTCAATCTATTGGTTTGCGTAACATCAATTCATAATCAATATGGTTTGTCTGGAACGTGAGTGTGTTTAATTTTTTCACGAAAGCATGCACGAAAATGTACGAATAACCAATGAGGTATAAATCATGATAAAGTCAAATCGGCGAAGTTTCTTAAAGCATACCGCCGTGTTCGTTGCTTCGGCTTTCGTTCCACAGATGGTTCGAGCCAAGAATAAATCCAGCCAATCTCCAAATATTATTCTGATCTTCATTGATGACATGGGGTGGAAAGATCTATCTTGTTTTGGGAATACCAAGGCGAATACACCCCATATCGATCAGATCGCAAAGGAAGGGATTCGCTTTGAGCAGTTTTATGTCAACTCGCCGATCTGTTCTCCCTCACGAGTGGCTATATCGACTGGACAATACCCTCAGCGTCATCGTATTTCGTCCTATTTGGCGCACAGAAAGAATAATGAAGAGCGTGGGATCGCCAACTGGCTCGATCCCAAAGCGCCGATGCTGGCTCGATTTCTCCAACAGTCTGGTTACGCGACAGGGCATTTTGGTAAATGGCATATGGGCGGACAGCGGGATGTGACGGACGCGTATCCCATTTCCGCGTATGGTTTTGACGCGTCATTGACTAACTTTGAAGGCTTAGGCCCAAAACTGTTACCTTTAACCGAAGTCCCGGTAGAGGATGGAACGATAAAAAAAGGAAAAATTTGGGAAGATGCGGCGATCCTGGGCGAACCGGTTACATGGATGAAACGTTCGAAAATAACCGGGGGCTTTGTCGAACGGGCGATCAACTTTATCGATCAAGCCCAAGCGGAAAAGAAATCCTTCTATATCAACCTTTGGCCGGACGATGTCCATTCCCCATTTTTCCCATCGATCAAGAATTGGGCCGATTCAAAGGAAGGACTCTATTTGTCCGTTCTGGAAGAGATGGACCGGCAATTGAATCCTTTATTCGACAAGATCAAAAACGATCAAGAATTGAGAGACAATACACTCATTCTCTTCTGCTCCGATAACGGACCCGAAAAAGGCGCTGGTTCCTCGAAACCGTTTCGAGGCTCGAAAGCGACGCTTTACGAAGGGGGAATCCGTTCTCCGCTGGTGGTTTGGGGACCGGGCTTCATGGAAAAAGACCGGATTGGAACCGTGAATCAATCGTCTGTTTTTTCCGCCATTGATTTGGTCCCATCCTTACTTGAAATTGCAGACGTATCTGTCCCTGGAAGAATCACATTCGATGGAGAGAATCTTGCGGACACTCTTCTCGGGAAATCGAAAAAATCCCGTTCCGCTCCTATCTTCTTCCGCCGTCCTCCTGACCGGGAAAATTATCTTGGGGATATCGGTCTTCCCGACCTGGCCGTGCGGGATAGTCAATGGAAATTATTGTGTGAATATGGAGGCATACAACCTCAGCTCTTCAACCTGGAAACCGATCCGTGCGAATCGAACAATCTTGCCAGTGAATATCCTGAAGTCACAAAGCAGCTGATCCAAGCGATCCTCGCCTGGAATCGATCGCTGCCAAAAGACGCCGGTGATCCCGATTATCAATAGACCTTCATGAATAGGAGCGCGACCTATTAATGAAAATGAGTTGCAGTTTGTTTAAAAGAATTGATAAAGATTCCCAGGCCGATCTTCACTAAGTCCCGCCCTCGTTCATACAGTTCGTCCCAGCCATCCTGATGTCGTAAAATCTATCCCCACTACGCCGGCGCCTTCTCCCGCGTAAAGAAGAGTTTGCAAAAGCAATGGCCCTCGGCTTTGATCTCATCTAGCCACTCTGGACAAGGACAGGTTTTATCCTTGCCTTTTTCCGCAGGTTTCACAGTTTGCTTACATGGACATACCCATTCCTGAACGGCGTCAAAGTTATCCGCCATTAATCCAACGACTTTCTTGACTCGCTCTTCATCTGGATTCAGCGTCAAAGCATTTTCCTCCGCAATCCGAATCAATCTCTCCAGGTTCAACCGGTACGTATCCGGCATATTAAGTTCTCCTTTTTATCGCTAAGTATTATTAGAATTATTCTGTGGATTCTTTTAGCAGTCAAGGCAAATTCGCATAAACAACTACGATTGAGGCCACAACGCACAAACGAAAGTTAGAAAACCAATAATTTGATCAAATTTGCCTTGATTTTATTGAGAATGTGGCATAAACTCAAAAAAACCTTAAATAGCAATATGCATATCAAAACAACTGTGGGCTTAGACAAGATGGGCTAAAAGCGTAGCGTAGGGCGCCATAACTACAATTCTGAATTTAATTGTTTGACACATAGAGATTAATAGAGATCAGTCATGGAAATACATTTCGAAGAAATGATTTACGAAATAAAAGAGGAAATGCAGGAGGAAAGTGAGAGCTTCGAGCCTTGGGATCGATATTGGAACCACCGTCCGTTAAGGAATTTCCCAACCAAGACGATCCAACAACCCTCTGAATACGAAGAGAGCGATTGCCTTTCTCTTGCCTGTACTCAAACGGATCTTCCAAGCCGGAAACAGCGCGATCTTGTGCGCGAGTGGTGCGCGTTGCTGCCAACGCTGTCTACTATACGACTTCTATCCTTCGTATCGAGAGTTTCTCAAGAGCTTTTTGAGGCGGCCTGCGCCATAAAAAACCTTGAAGGTCTATACATCAAATGGAGCGGCATTAAGTCTCTTGAACCGATCGCGCGCCTATCGAAACTCACTCATCTTCACATCGGCAGTTCCCCTTCAGCAAAGCCAATTGAGGCGCTTTGTGAATTACCAAAATTAATCACTCTTGAATTGAGCAATGTCAAGTCTGCGGCCAATCTTTCTTTTTTAGCGCAAATGCAGGGACTGAAATCTTTAAAACTCTCTGGTGACAATAACAGTATTAAATCGCTGCGAATTCAGACGCTGAAACCGATTGTTAACCTAATCAATCTTGAAATGTTACAGATCATTACGGCGACGGTTTCTGACGAATCGCTTGAGCCGATCGGTCATCTTCCATTACTAAAGGACCTATTGCTTTCTAACCAGTATAAGATGGAGGAGGTCGCAAAGCTATCGGGACGTATGACAAACGTTCAATGCAATTTATTTAAACCGATCAGCAAACCTATCCCTTGGATGGCGTGTGAAAAATGTGGCCATTTCACGATGACGCTTCTTACCGGAAAGCGCAAACCAACACTCCGCAAGATTTGCGACAAGAAACGCATCGACAAGCACATTATTGAATTTAAACGTATTGCGGATACCACCTCTAGCGGAACAAAGAACATATAGGAAACATTCAAATGAAGCGTTGGATCGTAATTATGCCGTTCCTTTTACTTTCTTGTCAGATTGAAGACAATCGAATCGAAACGCTACTGGCCAACCTCAAAGCAAGCAGCACAGAGACCTTCGACGATCATTATGAGAAGTTAGAAGCGTACATGGAGAATCACATAACGCTTGGAAACATCGAAAAGATTCTGCAGTCCCTTTCGGAGGCGTATCCAAAGAGAAAGTATGAGTTTGAGGATACTCAAACCGATTTAATACGTCTGATTCTTGGTTATCAAAAAGTCGATGTCGTCCCCCTGCTGGCAGAGGTCTGGCCATCCGTCACGAAATCCGCCAAAGAGGCGATTGTGTTTTCACTTACCTACATCCCTCATCGCGAGGCTGTCGATCTCGCTTTTCAGATTCTGAAAGAGAGCGCCACGGATCCTCTTGATTCGCTGATTATAGACGGTTGGGAGGAGAATCCTGAAATGGCGGATCTTGTCTTCCCTGCGCTGCTGGATTACCTTCGGATCGAGCATTATCGCCATAGCATTCTTTACCTTTTGTTCCATTACCTGGATAAGGATTCCTTAACGCAGGAAAGACTCAAAGACAATATTGATGGTTTGGTAAAAACATTTGACACCGTACAATCCTCAATCGATGAATTAACATTGGATCGGACCAGGAAAAATTGGTTTTACGAAGAGAACTATGCGGGTTTGCGAGGGGAGAAGGCTCTATTGTTGGATATATTTGGTTTTCTCACTGATGATAGGATCGATAACCGGCTTGAGAAGAACCTCGCCTCGCCCGATCCACGAATGCAATATTTCAGCCTGAAATCACTTTATCGGAAACGAAAAACTCTGAATGAAGCGATATTCAAGTCCATCGCCAAAGACAATGAAATGCGCAAGTGGCTCTTCGAGTTTGCGCAGGAAAACAACCTCCTGTCGCGTATCAATGAACCGAACTTCACCCAAGAAAAACTCGCGGAATCCGACATGGTAAACTGGCTGATCTATCCGACGGAATTGGGCGCCGCGCCGGATCAGATCGAACTGAAAGAAATCATCACGATGGGCGATGAAAGTGAGATACAGGATTTCTACTTGTTCCGGTACAAAGTAAATCCCCCACACTGGGCCGCAGAAGATGGCTGGATGGCAGGCCTCTCCGGCTACTACATAAGAAGCGAAGCCCCCACAGTAAACCCCTACGGCTATACATTCAGCACCTTTACAAAATGGGATGAGAAGACTCCAAAAGAACATTTTGAAGAAATTACTGGATTGATTGAGAAACACTATTCTGAGAGATGAATGTGATTGATGATATACATAAATATTAGTAAAAGATTACGGTGGGCTACGCTTCGCTTTTAGCCCACCCTACAATTCTTAGTTATCCCTTCCCCCGCCGTTTCAGCCGCCGGTACCAATCTGAATATTCTTCAAACAATGGATGTTCGCGCGCGGCGTTGGGATCGATTTTTTCGCACTCTTCCTGCCTTTGTTTGATGTATTCCTGCACATTGAACGCTGGATCGTTCAACCGGTCTTTCATCGTCTCGATCCGCCTTCTCAGTTCCTCTTCCACCCGGTTCCGGAGAGCGATCGTTTCCTCTACCTGTTCAAAAATCTCTGCTTCGAATGATTTTAGAAATGGCTTATCCGAGAGCATTTCGTTCCAATACGATTGCATCTTATCCGCATCGGCTGTCTTCGCCAATGCGATCAATTCTTCTTCACACAACCACGCCTCATGCGCCTGTTCCGCTTCTTCATCCAAAGCGGGTGATTCGTTTTGGGGAGCGCCGCGATATCCATTCCGGCTTTCCCGTTCCATCCGATCCCGCCGGGCTCTTTCGATCCGATCCTTGATCCAACGGTATGGTCCTTTGCCGTTCCGGTCACAATACGCTTGGAAATCCAACAATCCCGCCTCGATATCCGCCCGTTCATACGCGCCGTTCTCAAAAATCTCTTCTTTCAAAAAACGCGCCGCTTTCGAACGATCCGCTTCACGGGGGAGAGATACATATTTCAGCGCTGATTCCAGCAAATCCCGCAATTCCTCTCCATCGGTTTTTTCCAAAAAATCAAATAAATCATCGTTTGTGTGGGTGTGTGTGGATGAATCCATCGCGTTTCTCTCGTTCGAAGTCGTCTCTTCTTGATTCACACACTCTGTTAAACACTTTGTTCCCTTTGTTATCTTTATCTTGTCTGTCTCATCCGGAGCGGGGCATTTAGGGCTGTTTTGTGACATATTGTCAGTGTTATCCGGGGAGGTATATTTCTTTTCCTCGAATGTCTCATCTAGGGTGGTATCGTCCGCTTTTGGAAATGTCTCTTCCTGCGCGGGGCATTTGGATATCTCGTCCTGCGTGGCATAGAGGATTGTGTATTCACACGGTTTCGCCACACCGCGTTGGGTTTTGATTTCGATGTATCCCCACTCTTTCAGATCTCGCAAAATCCGGCAGACCGTGCTGCGCGAAATCGGCCGGTCTGAATACCGCGAAGGGAGATTGACGAGGGTATGCTGGTAAATCGTGGCCTTGTTCTGTTTATTCGCATGACCGCAAAGCAATCCCAACACGCGGTAATAATTCGGCGATTTCATCAGCCGCGAATCATAAAACGCCCGGAACGGAATTCGTGAAAAGCGTATCCGGGCCGAATGCCGTCCATTCCACCATGCGCGCTCCTCCACCCCATTCGATCCCATCGTTCTTGACATATTTCCAGTTTCCATTTGTTTGGCTCCTTGTAAGATGAAAATGTCCTACTAATTCACCTCAAAGCCGCAAAATATGCCGTTTAGCAAATGGTTGAGTCTATTTTTTTCACCAAATTCTTTTTGATGATGTGGGATATTTGGCGCCGGTTTGAATATGTCAAGTGGATTTGTGGATCGCGGTGGGAGGATATGTAGAGGGCTGGCAAGGGATGACATAATATTATAATCTATAAAATTCTAGTTATCTTATGTTTTTATCATTCTAATCCCCTATTAAGGTCTTATAATATATTCTAGTATGATTAAGGAGCCATCTCAGTTCGTTTCTGCGAGCAAAAAGATGAATCACAAAGGCAATACAAAAAAACCAACTTTAAAGATTTTTATAGAAGGAAAAGAGAAAGACTTTTCCGATCAATCCTTTTTGAGTTTTCTTAATGGGACCATTGAAACAATCTATAATCTGAATGCCATTCTCTCTGGAGATAAAAAGAAGCATTTTGGTCTAAAGATTCAGAGCATAAACATCAACAGCCCTGGTGATATTGTCTTTTCGTTAGATGAGTGCACAGATATCACACATGGCAGCAGGGTTTTTAATAGTTTAATTGATTGTTCTCGGACAATTGAAAACAAATCCACACTACCAGATATATTTGATGAAAACACTAAAGAAAGTTTTGAAAATATCGTTTCTCCGTTCGGAAATGGATTCAAAACAACCCGGTTTTCTTTTGGTAGAAAAAGAACCTCCATTACCGAGAAGGCGTACTATTCCTTCAAACGGATTGTTGAAATTGAGGAAAGAGAATCCTACTAT
>CAXXSM010000062.1:0-10772 GCA_963663405.2 bacterium
GCGTTTTCTGAGATTAAATTTTCACGCAGTTCCTCAAAAGAGACTGTCACTTTGACGATACTCTTAACAGAGAACGCGGACAGCAAGGGGATTAAACATCACATCTGGAAAGATATGGTGATCGTTGATATCCCTTTGAAAAAACAAAATCCTAAATTCCCCACAATCGAGGAAATCAAAGCCTTCAAGGAAAAAGGTGGAAAAGTGATCATACTCGATCCTGGTCATGGAGCGTTCAACTACGGCGCCTGCGGACAATCCTACAGCAAGCGCCCCCGGCTGCAAGAAAAAGCAGTCGCGCTGGATGTATGCAAACGATTGAAAGCGCGTTTCGATAAACATCCCACAAAATATATGACGTTTCTAACGCGATACGATGATTATCTCCCCGCGCCGTTTGGAGAGAAGGGAGAGACCCGGTATGATTTTTACAGTTTGGTCTCACTTCCCCATCGTGTACAGATGGCGATGGAATACTGTGGTGACATGTTCATTTCCGTCCATCTCAACGGGTTGAATTCAAAGAAAGTACGCGGTTTTGAAATCCTTTATTATGGGGATGAGGAAGAGATCGATCGATACAATAGCAATCAAAATATTGATCTGGAAGAGTGGCTGTCGATTGGAACCAGCGGGAATAAAGAGGATCATTCTATTTTTTCCGCCCTGAAGCGGGATCGAATTCCACGCGGAAACAAACAGCTGGCGGCCGCGATTGTACAGGAAATCACAAAAATCCAAGGAATGGAACTTCGTCCAAAACCGTTTGTTCCCCGTCAGATCCGGGTATTAAAACAATTGAATATGCCTTCCGTGTTGACCGAATTAGGATTTGTGACCAATAACACCGATCATGAATTCCTGCGGCTGTCATCCACACGCGACAAAATCGCGGAGAGCCTCTATACAGCGGTGGAACACTATTTCAAACAATCCAAGGAACTCACACCAACCGCGCTTGCATCCAACAAAACAAAGACAGCCCACGCCGGCAAGAAGATACAACCAAAGCCGGCGCCGGCAAAAACAACTGTTCCACCCCAATATCACGTTATCCGCCGAGATGAAAGTCTGAGTGTCATCGCTTCCAAATATGGAATTTCGATACGCGTACTAAAAGCTCTAAATAAAGGAAAAATCAAATCGAATAATACAATCATCGCAGGGGATAAACTCCTCCTGCCGAAAGGGATTCAATCCCAATCGAAATAGTCCATCTCCTCTCCTAACGCGAGGCGCATGGACAGAGTCTTGATCATGTTATTATTCAAACCATCATGATTTGAGATCACAATGCAAATGAAAATGAGTTGCGGGAGTGAATTCGAACGAGCAAGCCTTAGAAACTCATTTTCATATAAATAGGAGGTTGAAGGATGTATCGCGCTTCAGTAATGGAAAAACTGTTTCTTTGGATCTGTGTTTTATCAATCGGTTTCACTCTTTCCACACCCGCCGCATTCTCCAGATCCGCGGCGGCGCAGCTCGATGAGGTGCGAATTGGAGATTTTCCAACCTATACACAGATCGCCCTCGAACTCTCATCAGACCGGTTTCAATGCCAAGTCATCCCCCAAAAAACGAATCCGCAATCCCTGCAAATCAAACTTACAGGCGCGGTCTGTTCCAAAAAGACGATGCAAAGTGACAATCCCGCGCTCTCCGAAATCCGGTTTTCCAGCAGTTCAACCCAAAAAACAGTAACACTAACAATTCCCTTGAAAGTGGACGCGGATATCGATGGAGTACAGCATCACGTTTGGAAAGACCTTGTAATCGTTGATATTCCATTGAAAAAACAGAATCCACTATTCCCCACACAAGAGGAAATCAAGGCCTTCATCGAAAAAGGCGGGAAGGTGATCGTCCTCGATCCCGGTCATGGCGCGTACCGGACAGGAGCCATCGGTGGACATTCATGCAAGTGGCCCCGGCTGGAAGAAAAAACCGTCGCGCTGGATGTAGGCAAACGGCTGAAAGCGTATTTCGACACCCAACCGGATAAATACATGGCGATCCTGACGCGCTATGGGGATTACCTGCCCGCCCCTTTCGGCGCGAAAGGATCGACGAGAGATTCGTTTTACAGCTTCGTATCACTTCCTCACCGCATACAGATGGCGAAAGATTTTTATGGAAGCGTCTTCATCTCGATCCACCTGAACGGCTTATCGTCCAATAAAGCGCGAGGATTCGAAATTCTCTATTTCTCCGACGTCGACGCGGATAAACTCTACAACAATTCACAGAACATGGACTTGGAAGAATTGTCATTGCTCGGAGTTGACAAAAGCGATAAGGATAATTTTATCATTTCCGCCATCAAACGGGATAAAATTCCCCAGGAAAATAAACTCCTGGCCGGGGCGATCGTGCAAGAGATCAAAAACGTCCCCGGCGTCGTTCTGCGGCCAAAAACATTCGTGCCCCGCCGGATTCGTGTGTTAAAACAAATCAACATGCCGTCCGTGCTGGTCGAACTGGCTTTTTTGACGAATCCAACCGATCACGAGTTGGCGCGCCAAACCACCACCCGCGATAAAATGGCGAAGAGCATCTTTACCGCTGTTGAAAAATATTTCTTTAAACCCACGGACATCCCTCCCCCCACGATCGTTTCAAACACAACCACCACTACAACTGAGTCAGAACCGATCTCAGCAAAGCCTGTAATTCCGGAATATCATACCGTGCGGCGAAATGAGACTCTCAGTTCCATCGCGGCGAAATACAACCTCTCCGTTAACACTTTAAAGGCTCTAAATAAAGGAAAAATCGGGCCGCGAAGCAGGATTTACGTGGACACCAAACTCCGCTTGCGGGGTGGTATCACCTCCAGTTCAAGCACGTCCAGAACCAGATCCCAATCGAGCGCTGGCAGTATAATCACATACAAAGTGCAAGCGCTGGACACACTGGCCAAAATCGCCGACCAATACAACACCAGCGTAAAAGACATTATGGCTCTGAACGGGAAACGGACAGTGAGAATCTATCCGGGGGACCGGTTAAGAATTCGTCCAGGCGGAAAGTATATCGCCTCCGCCAAACCGAAAATGTATAAAGTCCGAAAGCGGGATTCGCTGAGCGGGATCGCCGAACGGTTCAATATTTCCGTCTCGCAGTTAATGCGGATCAATGGATTGAAACGCTCTAAAATCGTCGTTGGACAAGTGTTGAAGATCCCTTCCTAACACCGGCGATTTCTATATTAACTCATCCCTCCATGAAAGAAGCGCTATACTCCTGATGAGCTCATCCAAACCCCGTCTCCGATATCTCCTGTTTTACGTCACCTCACGTTGTAATTTACGGTGCCGTCACTGTTTCTATCTGGATGAATTGAACCAACACGATGAACTCTCTCTCGATGAAATCAAACGAGTGGCGGCCAGTCTGCGCCCGCTCGCTTTTGTGCGCATGACGGGGGGGGAGCCGTTTCTGCGCGATGACCTGCCGGAGGTTACTGAGGCGTTCCATCGGATCGCGGGTGTCCGGCGGATGGGGATTATTACGAATGGGACCAAGACGGATAAGATTAAGAATTCAGTAGATGGGATCTTTGAACGATGCCCTTCCCTTTCTCTTGATGTTGGCGTTTCGATCGACGGCCTCGAAGAAACGCACGACGCGATTCGCGGCTTACGCGGCGCGTATGAGAAAGCCCGGCGAACAGTAGAAATTGTGACACAGACGAAGGAGCGTTATCCCAACCTGCTCGTTTCGCTCGTGATTACCCTTACGGCGAAAAACGAACCGGAATTGGACGCGCTGTTCGAAGAATTGTCCGGATGGGGCGTGGACCGAATCTCCGTCAATCACGCGCGGGGATTGCCGGAGGATTCCGCGCTGATGAATGTTTCTCTCGAACGGTATCTCGAGTTTGCGAGACAGTGCGAAGAGTATCACCTAAGCCGGGACCGGAGTTGGAAAGCGAACATACAGCGCGCGAAAAACCGTCTCACACGCGAGGCGATCTCGCAAGTCGCGCAGGATGGCAAATCATCTATCCCCTGCCTGGCGGGTTCGGCTATTGGAGTCTTGTATTCCGATGGCGCGGTTCACCTCTGCGAAACGCTGGAGAAACCGCTCAAAGCAACCGGCTCGATCCCAGAAACACATCCCCAACTCGGTAACGTGCGTGATGTGGATTACAATTTCAATCGCCTATGGCATTCCCAACAGGCGGACCACTGCCGCCAATGGATCCAAGCGGTCAACTGTTCCTGCACCCACGAATGTTTCCTGACAGCGAGTATTCTTTTTGGGAAAAAGAACTACTTTAAGCTGATTCGAGAATGGTTTAAACTCACGATAACAGGGTAATAAATTCTTCCAAATAACTAACTTGCCATCTTTTCCCGCTTGTGATAGGCTAAACATCTAAGAACGAAAAAATATACTAATCTCAGCCTAATCTTGAAACAGGAATTCACCTTGAGAATTTGTATAACATTACAAATCTTGATCATTCATGACGAGATGCCATGATTCTCAATCCAACAATAAATACGCGATCGAAACGAACGATATTCAGATTATTTGGTTCTGTTTGTTCCGCATTGTTATTTTTTTTCTTATTATTCCCTTTTCCAATTCATAGCGAACCGGTTTGGTTTACTCGTCATTTTAAGCCTTCTGACGATTTAGCGTTCCAAATCGTCCGGGATATCGCTCTGGCGCCGGATGGGGCGATTTGGTTCGCGACTTGGGGAGGAGGGCTTTCCCGGTTCGATGGTTCTCACTGGCAGACCTATAACAAAGAGAAAACTATATCGGACTATATGATCCGCGCTCTCGCATTCGACCAGTATGGAAATTTATGGGCGGGCACGGTAAATGGAATCCAGCATTTTGACGGCGATGAATGGAAATTTTATTCCAAAGAAACCGTTCCCAATCTGGACTATGACTCCGTTTTCACGATTTTGCCTCGCAAAAATGGGGAAATCTGGTTTGGCATGAATGGAGGATACCTTTATTCCTACGATCCACAAAAACCGGAATCCGATCGATGGCGCCTCGTCCGGGATACCGGCTTTTTCAGGAAGCAAGGGATCCGGGATTGTATTGAGTTGGAAGATGGTTCCGTTTGGATCTGCGGTGATGGAATTTATTACTATGATGAGGAAGATAAGGATTGGACCGTATACACTATCAACGAACATTTCTACTCCATCTGCCATTTACAAGACGGCCGGATTTTGGCGGCTGGAACGAGTTATCTTTATCAATTGGATGGCGAAACATGGACGGTCATTGAGAAGGCAATGTACGAACCACGCAGTATCGTTCAAACCGCGGATGGTTCGATTCTTGTCGGCTCTAGAACAGGCGTGCAAATTGGTAATCATGGGATATGGAAAGATTTTGAACTTTCCGATGATTTCTCCCATCCCTACGTCGAAGTGATCCGCGAGTTGGAGGATGGTTCCATATGGATCGGAACCCGGAATGGAGTGTACCTAGCCAGGCAATCAGATTGGTCTGTTTTTCCCGATTCTTCCATCCATAGTTCCGTCTTTGGCCGCCGCTTCTTTTCATCAAAAAAATTCAAACCTCGAATTGCGAATTCGGATAGCCAGATCTTTGAGTTGCAGGGAGAAGAATGGATTTCCGCAGGAATGGCAGGAGGAGAATATGGAGAATTGGAGGAAATACTCAATTCTTCAGAACAACGCCTTACGGTGCGGAAACAGAACGCAATCGTTGAGTATTTGACTCCGGATTTATCCATTGAACGTATCATTCCAATCCCAGAGACACTACGTCATCGAAAAGTATATCAAACACCGGATGGCGCCTTCTGGCTCTACGGAGAGGAAGACTTTTTCCAATGGACGGGATCGGAATGGAAACCATGCGAATCCAGCAGCACACGGGAAAACAAACGCATTCAACTCTTCCGTGAAACGAGTGATGGAACGCGATGGGTCGCCTATCGGGGCAGTGTTGAGGCTATTGGAAAGGATTACGAGTTTTTAAACCTTTTCTCCACACCAGGATATTCCAACCGCCACATTACTGAAATTATCCACACCAAAGACGGTTCGATATGGTTTGGAACGAGTGGGGCGGGGATCGTTGTTTATAAAGAGGGGAAAACCACAAAATATACGACAAAAAATGGACTCCCGAGCAATTGGATATTCTGCATATTCGAAAGTTCGGATGGAACCATTTGGGCGGGGATGGATGATTCCAGCGCCGCTTCATTCCGGGATGGACGTTGGATATCCTTTACACAGAAAGAAATACAGCTACGGGGCCACGTGACTCGAATCACGGAAGATCCGGACGGCGCAATCTGGTTTGCCGTCGAATCCACTGGATTGGCGCGTTACCTTCCATCCACAGATCCTCCACAAACCGAAATTCAAGATTTCACGCAGCATCTCACCGAAAACAGCGCCGGTGTCTTTTCGTTCCGCGGGTGGGATACATGGCATAATACGCACCCAAGCGAATTGGTCTACTCATGGCGAATAACAAAAATTGGCAAGGAAGGAGAAATCGTTCCTTGGAAGCCGTATACGACTCAGACTATTGTCAGCACCCCTTGTCTTTTCGCAGGTCATTATATTTTTGAAGTTAAAGCGGCGGATAAAGAACGGAACGCTGATCCCACTCCCGATTCCATTCCCTTCACTGTGGAGCCATTCTTTTATAAAAAATCCGGTTTCTGGATTCCGGTTCTGTTATGCGCACTCACCGCATTGATTTCGATTGGTTTCGTGTTGATCAAACACCGAGCGCTTCTCGCAAGTGAAAAATGGCTTTCACAGGCGCAATCCATCGCTCACATAGGACATTGGATTTACGACATACAACGAGGAATGCTAGCGGGTTCGGACGAATTTTATAAAATATTGGGAGTTTCTCGAAACGAAATGTCCTCAACCACACAATCGATACGGCAAATCATTCATCCGTTGGATTATGATTACGTTCAATCGGAAATACGCGGTATCTTGGTAAACCAACAGGCCGCCGATTTTGAGCATCGAATCATCCAGCCAAACGGAAACATACGCACGATCCATGTCCGGGCGGATATCAAGATAAATGGCACGGAGAATTCCACTCGTTTGCTAGGCGTCATTCAAGATATAACCGAAAAACGGCGTTTGGAAGAGGAAGCCCAAAAAGCGCAGAAACTTGAATCGATTGGAATCCTCGCAGGGGGGATCGCTCACGATTTTAATAACTTACTCACGGCGATTATCGGTAATATCGCTTTAGCGAAATACTCACTCCCCAGGGAAAATGACGCGTACAAACGATTGCTGGATTCAGAAAAAGCCTCCCATCGAGCGCAGGATCTAACCAAACAACTTCTTACTTTTTCCGCGGGGAACCGGCCCATCAAAAAGAAATGCTCGATTGAAGATGTCGTCAGAAGCGGGGCGCAAATCGTTCTGGAAAATTCTTCCGTCCAATGTAAATTCAACGCCGCCGGCGATCTCTGGCCCGTGAATATCGACCAAGGCCAGATCAAGCAGGTTGTCCGCAACATTATTCTCAATGCGGTTCAAGCCATGTCTGATGAAGGAATCATCTATGTAAAATTAGAGAATATTCATATAAACAATGAATTCAAAGGAAGGTTATGCGAAGGAGATTATGTCAAAATATCGATAACAGATACAGGTTGCGGCATTCCACCTAATGACCTGCCAAAAATCTACGACCCTTATTTTACGACAAAGGATCATGTGACACAGAAAGGATTGGGTTTGGGATTGGCCATCTGTTTTTCGATCATCAAACTCCATCGCGGTCTGATCGACGCTGTTTCTGAAGTGGGCAAGGGAACCACATTCACATTTTATTTACCTGCGCAGCAATGAGAAACCCCTATTCTTTCTCTTCCAATTCCGGCGAAAAATTAAACACCCGCAGGATCACGGGTTTTGTTTTAAACACATCGATAATCGTAAGAGAACCCAGTCCGGTTTGATATTCATCCCACCGGCGCCAAGATGGCGTCTCATCCGCCGAACCAGCCACTCCAGCGAGAATATCTCCATGCGTCACCACCACAACCGCTTTGCCATACGCGTCATCCATTTTGCGGATGCGGTCAAATACACGTTTCGTAGAATCCGTTAGCGATTCACCCTCTTTCGGTGTGCGGTCATACCCCTCGCGCCATAGCGCGATACGCTCCGAAAGCGCATAGGGATCGCCATTCTCTTTGAGACCAGTCCTCATTTGATTAAAAGCTGGATCTTGTTTGACAGGGATCCCGTTCTCTTTCACAAGACCACTGAATTCCAATGTCTTCCACGTTCGATCCGTCTCCGATGTGTACGCGGCGGCGATGGGATAATCAGTCAGCGCTTCGCCTGCCACGCGCGATTGGGCTTTCCCCTTATCCGTAATAGTGAAATATAGTTCCGAATCCCGCGCCATACTATGATTTACATTATGATGCGTCTCCGCATGGCGAATGAAATAGACACGAATTGCGTCCGAAGCGATCGGAGGTAGATCTTTCAATGGGCATTGTTCTTCCCCCATCACAGGCGCGTTTGCCATCAGAATTACAACACAAATAAACGATACGAATGGTTTCATCTAACATCCTCCATAGAAAAGTGTATATACAATCAATCTTTATGAATCTCGCGTTACCAACCGTATTTCTCCGGTCCCCATGTTGACCGGATTTGGTCTTGTTTGACATAGACGATGGTCTTATTCGGAACATCATCGTTGAGAATGACTCCGGAGCCGACAACACTATATGGCCCGACTTTCACGCCGGGCATGAGAATCGCGTTAACGCCCGTGCGAGTATAATCACCCAAATACGCCGCGTTGGCGCCGGACGAGACGGGAATTTCACGGCGCCCTTTAACATGGTGAATCGTCTGCTGATCGTCAAAACGAAGATTACCGCAGACTGTAGCCGCCCCTAAATCAGCCGACCGGCCGATGACTCCCCAATATTCCCCATAATGATACGAATAAGCGCCATCCATCAACACTCCGCCAAATTCCGCCGCATGACCGATGACGCAGTGGGAACCGATAGCGCTTAGTGGCTCAATTTTGCAGTATTCCCGGATTTGACATTCATCGCCGATCGTTGTATTTTCTCCAATGATGGCTCCATCCGTGATTTTTGTGTTCTTCCCAACCCATAGATTGCCTTTCACTTTCACGTCATGGCCAATTACCGAGTTTTCCCCTACAACAATATGTCCTCCGATCTCCGCTCCTTTTTCAACCACCGCGCTGGATGCGATTTGATCGGTGGTGATCTTCGAACCGAGAGAGGTAAGCACAGCGCTGTTCGCGTCGAGAATATGCCAGGGTTTGTCCACGTCGACGAAAAAACGCTGCGTCTCTACAGCGCGAATTGTTCCGCCATCCCGCAGGAACCGGCTTAACGATTCCGCCAGTTCGGATTCGAGAGACGGCATATTCCCCACTTCGACGGATGTCATCAAACCGGGATTATTCGTCAAATAGGGAACCAGTTTCCGGGAGAGGCAATATACGCCGCAAAGGCGGTGCGAAGCCTCGCGGGGATGGCCCAGGATCTGATGGACGCGATCGTTATCGACATTCGCGCAAAGCCATTCATTTGGAGGTAGAGAGCCAAGGCTCTGAACCAGGGCGCAGGCTTCATCCCCGTTTTCATGCGCGGCGAGGAGTTGTTTTAAATCTTCAACAGAGAAGACGGTGTCTCCATACAGTGTGAGAAAATCAGGCTCTTTGATAAATGATAATCCAGCCAGCAGACTATCCGCTGTCCCTTTCGGTTGCTTCTGTTCTACACATTGTACGCCAGCCAATCCCGAAACGGCGTCGCGGATCTGCGAACCGAGAGGCCCAATGACAACGATGATATTTTGAATTCCGCAAGTCTGCAGCGCGTCGATCTGCCAGTGAATAATCGGCCGGTTGGCGATCGGAAGCGCCGCTTTCGGCCACGTGTCTCCATAGGGCCAGATTTTCGATCCGGCTCCCGCCGCGAGGATAATCGCCGTATCCACCATAATCGCCTCTTTGATCTGGAATGATGAATTTATGATTCTAACGCTTCATCCGCGTATTGCTGGATTTTTTCAATCGCCCGCGCGATGTCTTCCATATCGGCTTTTGGCCCTAACATCATTTCCTGGAAGAACCAGAGACTCTCATTTTGGCAAACCCGTTCGCAGACAGGACAATCCACCGCCGTATACACCCTGCCCGCATAGAGTTCGTTATACCCGGTCGCCTTTTTAGGGAATTCTTTAAACAACGCGTAATCATAGAGGGGCCGGTAACCGGACGAACAGGCGACACCTTCTTTCTGAAGCGCTTTCACGAAACGCATTTTGGGCAGTCCTTGAAACGCTTCGGCGTTATAACTCAGGAGTCCAAGATGCCAGGCGTGACGGGTTGTTCCAGGGTAGGATTCCTGTAAAGAGATCCCTTCAATCCCATCGAGAAGTTCCTTCAAATAGCCCATATTCTCTTCGCGCCGTTTCAGTTGTTCTTCAAACCGCTGCATTCCAACACGCAGCAATCCCGCTTGAAACGCGCTCAACCGGTGGTTGCCCGCGATTTCATAGTGATCGTACCATGCTCCACCTTCCATGCGTCCACAGTTGGCGAACGACCGAATCCGCTGATATAAATCATCATCGTTTGTGACAATCGCGCCGCCTTCACCGGAGGTCAGGTTTTTCGACGATTGAAACGAAAATGTTCCCGCGTTCCCTAAATTCCCAACGTGGCGCCCTTTCCACTGGGCGCCGGGCGCTTGGGCTGCG
>CAXXSM010000063.1:0-16896 GCA_963663405.2 bacterium
AAGAAATCGCCCGCAACGTCGATCTGACCAATCACCTGCCCGCGCTTGATCAATTGCAAACCGTTGCAGGCGCAGATATCTCCTTCGGACGCTTCAGCAAAACAGGCTTCGGCGCGATCGTAGTCTTTTCCTACCCAGAGATGGAACTGCTGGAAGCCACAGCGGAAGTGGAAACCTTGGATTTCCCTTATATCCCCGGCTACTTGGCTTTTCGCGAATGGCCGCTGGTCGAGAAATGCCTGAATCAGCTCTCCACCCTCCCCCAAGTCCTAATCTGCGACGGCCAGGGACTCGCCCACCCCCGCAAAGCCGGCTTGGCCTGCCACATCGGTGTTGAAACAGGATTGATCACAGTCGGTTGCGCAAAAACACGCCTAGTCGGAGATTACAACGAACCAGGCCCCCAAAAAGGAGCCAAAAGCGATCTAACACTCAACGGCGAGAAAATCGGCGAAGTCGTACGAACCAAAACCAACGTCAAACCAGTATACGTCAGCCCCGGCCACAAAATCGATTTCCCCCACGCCACCGATCTCATCCTCGCCCTCACCACAAAATACCGCCTCCCCGAAACCACCCGCACAGCGCATCACCTCGTCAACGAACTCCGCAAAAAATCATTGGAACAAACTTGATTCAACAACACTCGCTCACTCATAACACTCCCAAGTCCCCACAGATGTAGGGCTAAAAGCGAAGCGTAGGGCGCCAATCTTGCCATTCGTGTATGATTTCAATTCACTATCTACTGAATGTTTACAGAAATGATCATGGATTGTTTAATATGTATTTTGTCAATTTTATTAGATGTATATAAATGTTAGTAAAGGATTTATTTTCCAAAATATTCATTTTCTTGGTTGAAATACATATCGTTCTATGTTATTTTTGAAGTAGGCGTAATGGAAATGTATTATACTAACCGCTCGATCTTTCTATGAAAAACCTTCTTTGAACTTCCATCCAATGAACAGATCGAATTCAGTGTTAATCGTTTAAATCATTGATGACAATAAAAGGAGTTTATTAATGGCTATGCAAACATTGAATAAGTCTCTGATTTTATTGGTTTTTCTTTCGCTCTTTACGGCATCGGCTTACGCTCAAACCTTTGATAGTGGACCGATCAGCGTTCATGAGATCGATGAGCAGGATATGAAGGAGGTAAATGGTTCTAAGTTGATTTATGGAGCTGTGGAAGTAATTGAAGAACGGACGCGGAACTTTAAAAAATACTATATGGACGATAACAGTTATCGTGTGATTGGCTCCGTGGCGCCTATTCATTTCGTTACGACCCATTTGATTTAACGGAAAGTTATAAAGACATTGATGTTTGGTTGAATCAAACGCCAGAGAAGAATTGGGATTGGGAAATGATGAATGCTGGGTATCAGATTCGCATCTGGCAGAAATGGGAAGGATTGAACTACGCCGCTCAATTCCAGCGCGCAGAGAAATGGATCTCAATGGCGCCTTTTGAATTGTATTATGAGAACGAAGCGGGGGAGAGCCAGGCCATTGGCCGTCCAGCCGACGCGTCTCCTGAATTAAACCTCACCAAAACCGAAATCACATGGCCGAATGCGTTTGGAAAAGGAATCCATTTCCGATACGTGCTTGGAGCGGATCGATTCTATAAAGTCGTTATCGTTGATTCTCCATCGGCATTACCGGTTCCAACGATCGATAGCGATGGAATAAAACTGACTGTGGCGATGAAATTGGCGTGGACGGCGGATCTCCAGAATTCGGCTGGTTTGGAGAAATACGTTCCACATGATACGTTTTCGGCGAACAAAGGCGCATTTGTCCTGCAAGAGCGCGTCAATCCAGGGAAAATTAATTTCAAAGATTCTTTGCAACGAGACATGTTCTGGATGCAAAAACCAAGGGCCTGGGATAGTTCGGAACCAGATAATATCACAATCGAAGTCGAAGACCGTTTACTGATTACTGAAGAAGGGATCATTGCATTATACGGTGTGAATGTTTTCGAGATAAATGACGCAATTTATCCATTATATGTAGACGCAACAATACAAATCTCAGAGGATACGAATGATTGTATAAACCAATCGGCGGAATTCCGCTTACACACTAAATTGAGTTGTGGAGATTATGGTGGAACTGAGTATGATTTTGAAACAGGTGTACGATTTGCATCTGTACCGATTGGTCGAGAGGCAACGATTATTAGCGCCTACCTTAATTTTTACGGACAAAACCAGATTGGTTCCATTCCTGATACTAAAATCTATGGTCAGGATTCCGACGATACGGTTACGTTCAGTACGCAATCTGATTTCACGAACCGCCCCCGGACAACTGCGTATGAAGATTGGACGCCTTCAAGTTGGAGTCTAGGTGGTTGGCCCTTGTTTGGTTGGAATACAAGTCCCAATATTAAGGATGTCATTCAGGAAATTGTAGATCGAGGAAGTTGGCAGGGCGGTAATGCTCTGGTTCTATTCTGGAAGGACGCCCAACCCGGTAATCAAGGATATAGCCGTATATTCGCATTCCCGTACGAAGATGATGCATCCAAAGCCCCAAAAATAGAGATTAGTTCCTCAGGTGGATCACCTTATACTGCCACACCGACTCCAACACCGACTATCACTCCGACTTTCACCCCAACTCAAACGATGACCCCCATTTACCCACTGAATATCGTTCATCCCTTTTCGCGGAAGAAAGACGGGGATCAGTCGGAAAAATGGTTTCCGATTGGATGGCATGTTTTCGTGATGGATATGTGGGGAGTCAATCCGACTCCCCTCATGACCGTGACTCCCGATCCAGATGACGCACATATCAATAATAATTCTCTTTTGGGTTATCCAACGCTACCACCAGGGATAAGCGACTGGGAGAATGGGCATGTTGATTATCTTCGTCAGCAAGAGTGCTGGTGGATTAATTCTATTTATGGAGGACCGATTAATAATAGAGAATTATGGGGATTAAATCTAGGGCGTGGATCGACATATTGGACGACAACAGAACAGTATGTTCGATTGCTGGATGGATTGGAGAAAATTTATAATGACACGGGTGGACTGTATGATTTTAAGGCTTTTCCCTTGCTTGTTTCTAGTTTGGGACCTTCTAGAACTCCCCCCCCCAGCCGGAACCCCGTGGATGCTCTATGAGTTCCATTCATCCGGAACTCTTGATGGCATTACACCGACACCGTCGCTCATTCCGACGATCGATTATGGTATCCTTGTTAAACGGGTACAAACCCTCGCGCCTCGTCAGCAATTAGGGGGATGGAATCTCGCAGATGAACCTTATGGAGGAACAGGCGCTCAACAAGTAGATATAACCCCTACACCACCGATGACAATAACCGCAGGACGCGGAGTGAGGGAAGTTATACATGTACAGTTGAAAGATATTAAAGATACCATAGAGGCACATGATCCATATAGAGAAGATCATCCCATTTATTGTGTTATTCGAGGCGCTGGTAATTATCATTTTGCAAATCCTGATTTTAATCCACTTACTCCAACTCCAGATCCAGTTTATGATATGTGGGTTTTAGATGAGCTGAGTGATGTGGCGGATTACATAATCGATGATTTATATTTAATGGATTATAATTATGATTATGAAGATTTACCGGATTGGTTAGGCAGATGCGTGTTGAGAACGAAAAGCGCGATAAACTTTCTTGTAAATCCCGATCCAGCTTTAGTACCTACTAAATACCATCATAATATTCACGCTTGGTTATTGACATCACAAGGTCAGAGATTTGGTGATTACAATTATTCGACTGGTGTATATACTCCTCTAAACAATGAACATCCTGGTACAAGCGCCGATCATGGATATTTGACTGAAGAGCAATTACGGTACGTTAATTACGCGCCCTGGATCAATGGTGCGCAGGGCGCTGGATTTTTATTCCTTTCAAAATCGGATGATATCGCTTTTACCCGTGCATATAATATTTCTGAGGAAGCATATTATGTCTCAAAGTATCTAATGGAATCGGATGCTGGAATTGAAGCGGAACTGAGAACATCGAACGGCGCATACGCGCAATTCATCTTACGCTCTGATCCTTTATTCACTCCAACTCCAGGAAATCAAAACTCTGATAAACTGATGTTGATGGTTTGTAATAATTCAGGATTTGACACAGATGTCGAAATCAAATTTCCTGATACCACTACATTTGGAGGTGTAGCTCCTCTTCCTACAGAGCTACCATGGAATTATAGCACAACAGGTCACAAGATAGAATTGGAAATGAATGCTTGGACAGCAAGAGCGTTTACTGTCTTTTTAGAATATAGATAAATAGAGGTAAGAATGTATATGGAAAATAACATTAGTAGAAAGGATGCCGCTCAAATGAAGAGAAGGTTTATTAGTAACTGTATGATTTATCTTCTTGTTCTACCGGGATTGATTAGGCAAGCGCTGGCGGATCGATCCGATGATTTTTTTGATCATCTAAATGAACTTCTTGTGTATGAAATTTCTCCTGAAGAAGGAACAATCAGTGAATTTATATCCACTGGTATCACGGATATCCCACTTTCGGCCCTGAGTGATGATTGGTCAGCGAATTACGATGGAAGTGCGATATATATTGATAGAAAGTTTATCGTTTTAGATACAAACAATCAGTATAAGATTGAAAGAGAAATTCATTTAGAAGGAATAACTCGTCATCCCTGTTTAGATTCTGAAGGAAAAATAATTACGTATCTCAAACGAGAACCAGGAGATAATAATCCATCAATACGATTTTTGGATACTTCCACAGGTCAGTTAATCACTCAATATACAGTATTAAAACAGCATAGAGAAATTTTGTTTTCTTACGACATTTCAGCGGATGCTAACACTATAGCGTATTTCTTTATACCCTATAGCGGCACAGGTTTGGGGGATTTATATGTTGTCGATAGAAAGGAAACATATTTTACTGATCCTATTTTAATTCAAGATAGAACTTTTGTAGAATCACCACCTCGTGTATCATCTGGTGGGAATAGAATATTTTTATTTAGATCAGTATGTGGAACGGACTAAGGATGGATGGACTTCTCCGTGTAAAATCGTTGTGGAAAATGCCACCAACACTGTATTCCATGGCCTTGCTAGAGATGGAACTCTGGCTCTTGTCAGTAGCAGTTTGTACGATGAAGTCGGCCTCACAGAAAAAACGGAAAACGGCTGGTCCTCTCCTCAATATTTTACTCCTAAAATTCCCGTACCAAATAGCCCCTTAATTTCGGAAGATGGGAACGTAGTCGTTTACAGCGGTTCTAATGATAGAAAGGAACCCACAATCTATTTTTATTTTAGAGAGGGGGACTCAACCAAATTGGAACCTTGAGCAGATCATCGTTGATCAACAAAAAACTAAGGAAGATAATCCAGAGTATAGTCTTGGTGTGGTTTACATTTTAAGTCCGAATGGGCGAAGGCTTATTATGCTACCAATTAGAGGTTGGATTGCGCCTGTATCAGATTATCCGCTACACAATCAATGATTCCAGGTGAATAAATAAACAATAATTTAAAAAAGGATAAAAAAATGAATGGGAGATCTTTGTCAGTAATTCTTCTTCTTTTTATGTGTGTGTTTTGCTTTTGGAACAACGGGACCTATAGTTGGGCAGGAACAGCCACTTCAATCCTCATTAGATACATTAATATCTTTCCCTTTACAGCCCGATCAGGATAAGTGGGGTGACCGAGAAAGAACAAACGGACTTACAACTAAGGCTCTCCGTATACCGGGGATACGCGCACACCAATCATGATGGAAGCGTCCTGGCGGCCGATGGAAAAGTTATCATTCGAGAAGGTTCCAACACTATACAGTGAAAACCTTTCCGGAGCATAATTTATTCGGTGTCAAGCAGCGCCTTGACGCATCAGCAGGAAAACAGTTAGCGTATCTCAATCAAAACCGGGAACGGGCGTCCATTCGCTTCTTGGACACACTCACCGGTCAATTCCTCACCGAGTTCACAGTTTCCAAAGCCTCGCGCACAGACGCAATGATCCACATGGATCTTTCATCGAGCGGCAATACCTTGGCCTATACTCTCCTCTTTGGTGGTGGTGGAAGGAAAAAATTTGCGTTGTGGACAAGAACGAGAATCAATTTACTAAGCCTGTCGAAATTGATGTAGTGGAATTGGTGACTCATATATTCCTTTCTTCCCAGGGAGATCTACTGTTCTACAATGCGAGCGTTCTCAAACAATTTACAATCGAAGGACGCCCATCAACTCGAAATATCTATCAGAGTTTCTGGTCCG
Organism: bacterium; assembly: GCA_963663405.2. Taxonomy (GTDB): domain Bacteria; phylum Hinthialibacterota; class Hinthialibacteria; order Hinthialibacterales; family Hinthialibacteraceae. The sequence goes on from CAXXSM010000063.1 coordinate 6,300, forward strand.
AACGGAATGGAGAGGAATGGCTTCAACCCCAACCACTGGAATTTCCCAATGCGCCTTATACCTGCGTTTATGATATTGCCCAGAATGGCTCGATCGCATTGATCAAAGCAGCCACGTCGGGATTGGCGATCATCCAAAAAACACCACAAGGCTGGTCAGATCCTGAACTCATCGGTTATATTCCCACTTCTTACGATCAAGCCCAAATGACAGAAGACGGAAAAATAATTGCGGTGACCGCGTACCAACAGCCAGACGGTGCTCAGCAAACGGATGCGCGTGGATTTGATTTAAACCTTTATGGACGTGATTCAGAAGGAAAATGGAACAAACAAAAGGTCAATGAAGATAATACTACCCCGCTAAGCAGTGAATTTCTTCTATGTAAAAATGGAGAAAAACTATTTTGGGTTCCACAGGATATTTCAGCAAAGGATTCTAATGGAGGGTGAGGCGCCCCTTAGGAGGGATTGCGCATATACCAAGCCAATCAATTGATTCGGTGCTCTAATACACTTTACCTGCGTTCGCATGATAATGGAATAACGCTGGGGGCTTTGGATGACGGGGATCGGCCTAATCAAAATTATACGATCTTCAATGGATATGTAGAAGAGTTTAGGGTTATTAAAAGCACAGCGGAGTGGACAAATGATTTCTCCGTGCCAACGGCGCCATACGTTGGAGATTCTTCGACACCAATTCCGACTTCCACTCCAGGCGGCCCTACATCAACTCCCACTGCCACGCCGACAGCAACGTCCTCATCCGGAGGTGAAACGAACAATCAGGACACGTATATCGATTATAATTCGCAGAGCGCAACACACGGTGAAGATTCTACTCTAAACGTCCAAGCGTACGGCCCTGCAAGTGAGAGCCATCACGTTCGAGCCTTTCTTCAATTTAATTTAAACCATTATGGATCGACGGCTTCGACTGCGATTTTGAAAATCCACATCTCCAACCTTGTCAGCGGCGGAGGCATCAAAGTTTTTGAAGTGCTAGAGGATTGGACCGATGAGGGTGCGTCATGGGACGACCGCATGACAGGCGTTCCCTGGGGAACTGAAGGTGGAACTCTTGCTAGTGAGTATATAGGGAGCAAGGTCCATACGAGCTCAGCTGAAAATGGATGGATGTCGTTTAACATCACTCCGCTTTTCAACGACTGGATCAATGGAATTGAAGACAACCACGGGATAGCGCTTGTCCCAGGCGCGATGAACTTGAATGTGACCTTTGATTCCATGGATTCCTCAACTCAACCCTACATTGAAATAGACGGCCAACCGCCGACAGCCACACCGACTCCACCAGCAATGGAATTCTACTTGTTAGATGAAGTTGGAATACCTTTTGGATTTGAAGGAGATCCTCTACCAGAATATGTTCCAACACAGACTACTTTATCTATGAAAGATTTGATGTATCTAGGACCTTGTACGGTACCAGTTTATGATTATGGCTGTGTGTATGGACCAAATTATGTATATACCGGAAAATATGATTTTAATGGTGAGGGGTGGTATTGGATTCCTATACATACTTGGGGTGTTTCTTATGATACTTTATGGAAATTAAATACCCCTGAATTAAGAAATCAGATGATTCAGAATCCACATGATTTTCAGGAACAGCGCTACACGGCTTATAGAACCAGAGCCTGGGATGATGAAGGAAATTATATTTTTGGAATTGATGAATTAGAAGCGGTTAAAGATGGACCTGATTTTTTCGCAGATGTATGGAATCCTCCAACTGGCGCATGGGCAAGGAAATCAGAAGATGGCTCGGTCTTTCATTTATGGGATCATCCTGGTCTTACAGACAAATTGGTGCTCGATTCCCTTTTTCCTGTAGATTCAGCACTGCATTATAATAATTATGTGGTCCATTTCTCAAGAAAGGTTAATAACGACTATGAATATCAGGGAGTTTTGAATTATCATACGAGAGTTCTTCTTCGATATGATTCTGAATGTACTTGGAATTTAAATGGGAACGCTGAATCAGGTTTAGGACATATTCTATTACCAGATTGGCAAGGTCCACCTAATGGTATCGAATTCCCTTAATAATAAGAAATAAGGAGAAAAATTATGACAAACAAATCTATGGCAATGATTCGACTTTTATTCATTTTTGCATTTTGTTGTGTGCAAATATCGCTACTACAATGCAAACAACAGACGAAAATAGTAGTCCCATTTAATCCCAGTAATAACGTCGTAAACAAAAACGTTATAGATTCAATAGCCAAAATAAACCAATATTCGATTGGGTATCCTTTTAATGAACCATTGCTATATACTAATTCTTATGACATTCGTGCAATAGCGAATGAAATTGTCGAATTGCGTGAGAATTTTGATATAAACAGCGATGAATTAAAAGAACTTGCACATACAGTACAGTTACAATTTAGGAATAAAATAAAAAAGAGCGTGTATGCAATCGTGAATTATCATGCTTTAAAAGATGAAATAAAAGATCCAGACTTAGATATTCTATTTTCATCTTTTTGGATTTCAAATCAACAAAAATATATCGGTGATATTGGTGTGTTATTAGAATATTCAAAAGTATTTATTGGGAAGAGTAGAGATGCAGGTTTAGAATTTATTTCGAATCCTAATCAATATTCGTCTATGAGGAGTGAAGAAGAAACCACAAAGCATTGGCCTGCGGCAGATGTCATTCTTTCCAATCCCGATCAATCCGTTGGATTATTAGTTGAGGCGATACAAAATAGAAAACTTGAGACTCACCTACGATTACGAGCGGTGGCATTTCTTAATCAGCTGGAACCAGAATTATTGATTGATATCGCTAACGAAGTTGAAAATGAGATCGCTCAAGAAATCATTTGTATTCAAAAAAATAATATCAGTTGGAAATATATAACCAAAAGTGTGTGCAAAATGATCGAAAGGAGAAAATTAAAAGGGAAGAAGTAATTAAAAGGCTCACTCAATAGTGAGCATAGGCACTAACGAGATTCATGTAATTATTCACACTATGCCCTCACCGCAACACCACTTTTTTGATCATCTCAGCTTAAATCTTCGGTATTATATTCATATATAGTGGACAAGGGATGATCATTTGGTCGTTAAGCCACATCGATACTAAATCGTGGTTTCCTCTTTGTCATCAAGCGGCTAGGGAGGCATACGCTATGAAGGATTATTTGATGAACGAACCAGCTTTAGATATACCCGCTTATCTGACGGTTGATTCGGGGAGTGGCGATCCATATTATGCGCGTTTCATTCTGCGCAGAAACCAATATGATCCAACCGGCAATGAATTTCTGCTCCTTTTTTGTTACTTTGGCGATCAAGGTCAAGATGAAAGCCATACAGTTGAAATCCACTTTCCTAATCATACGATCGATAGTGTCAATGATATAGAGCAAATCACAACTTATTTCACTTGGGATTTTGCTTTACAGGATGACGGTCACACGTTCTTTTACGATCCTGATGATGATGACGAATTTGATCTACCACCGGGTATACCGGAGCAAAAAAAAGATGTTTATGCCAGAGCCTTTTTTATAACCTTAAACTAAACTATACAGAAAGGAATTATAAAGAATGAACATTCTAAAAATCCTACTTATTGCATTACTCGTCACCACAACAAGCCTAGTATTCTCACAATCCCTGGAATTAACCGATAGGGATATAGGATTCACGCACGTAGTTACGATTGACAAAGAAAGCGCCTCCATTGTTTCAAATACCAAAACAAATCTAAAAGCAGGTTTTGGTGATTCCCATTCAACAATTAATGATAATGGTATTATATTTTCTGATGGGAACCTTATTAAAAAAATGAATGATAGTATCAGTTATTCGTATTTATCGAATATTCCAAATACAATTTATAATCCTAAATTTTTAACTGAAAATCAGATATTAAGTTATTGGAAAACGGACAGTCAATATCAGAGGACATTATTTTTCTATGATATTGAACGAGAAAATATTATCAATACATTCTCATTTAGTTATTCACTACCGGAAAGAATAGATATGCCCACAATCAGCCGTGACGGTTCAACAGTTGCAATGACCATGGATCATTTACTGACTTTGTTTGAATACATTAACGGTGCCTTTGTCAAAGTGGAGGGGATTGGTCCTTTTGGTGCTTTATCGAATCTTACAATTTCTAAATATGGGAAAAGAGTATTTCATTACATTCATATTATAGATCAAATTTCATATGTTGAAAAGAAAGAGGGAATTTGGTTAAACAAAACTAATATTTTAACACCTCGTTTAAATATCGATGGGCAGGAGAAGCCACTTAAATTGGTTGATATTGCTAATGATGGGAAAACCATACTTACCAAGACGACCTATTGGCCTTTGGAGAGACAGTATATCGCGCTGATCCACGAAGAAGATGGAAAGTGGGGGGAACCTGAATTGGTCGGCGATTATTATCTGCCTCCTACTGATGGGCCTGTATATAAGGCTTTTGTATATACTTCAGAGGACGCCCGAGTGATCGCCGTTCGGCAGCCAATAGTCAGTTCCCACGTCTGGCCCGGGGAAATAGTCGTGGTTTCTTATGATATCTTTGTGTTTATCAAGGACAATAAGGGACAATGGGATAAGTTTCAGGTCAATCCATCAGACGTCCCCGCCGATCTGGCGAGTGACATTCTCCTCTCCCCCAACGGCGAAACATTGTATTGGGTTCCCGCCACCGCCGATTCAACTATGTCAGGAATCCCCAATGGGGATCTATACGAGTAAGGAGAAGAATTCGCGTAGAGATGTAATATAGTCTAAATACCGGCGCTCGCGCCGGAGCCTTAAGCGAAGCATAGGGCGCCAATGTTTTACAAAGAAAAGACATCCCTTGCATACCTCACTCATAACACTCCCACGTCCCCACAGTCGATGTCAATGGCGTATCATAAACATAGATCATATTCTCAACGGTAGCGACGTAGAGTTTACTTCCATCCGGAGAAAACACAGCGGCGGTCATCGGTTCGGGAACAGACACGTTCTGCGCGATTCGAAGCGAATCAACATGCACAATCGCCGGCTCCCCCTCCCACTCCGTAAACATGTAAGTATCCCCAGGCGAAAAAGCGGCTACCTTATCGGCAGGGAGTTGTTCAAAGGTATGTGTGTCAATGAGTTTTAAGGAGGTATTTATGTAAAGTACTTCCCAACTATCCTGTACAGATACAACATCCCCTACATGTTTCACTTTCAAGTAACGCCCAGAATGTTTAAAACTCAAATCAATAATGTATATATCGCAACCTTCAAATTTCTCATATAGGTTTCTTACATCTTGTTTCTCACCATTATTCAAAGTCCAAAAAGTAATATAATGATAGGTTGATGTATATCGTCTTTCATACTCGTCTGTCACTTCTGTGACAATGCCACCTACCAAGTTTTCTTCATCCGATATAACGGCGAATTTTAAACATTTTTCATAGGTCGCATCCATTCCTTCAACAGTACCATGTGGAACATACGAGTCTTCCAATATAAGGGGATTACCGTTTTTTTCAATCGATTCACAGTTTGTAATCGTTTCGGAGTCAAATATTATAGGAGTGTGGCCTGTAGAATATTCATTTATAACAATTCCATTTTCAATATCCCAATAGATATACTTCGCTTTCTGAACAGTTTGAACACAGTCTTCGCCACCAGATGGAGGCACAATCCAAAGTGATATAACGTTGAAAGTCTCATTTTCAAAAAAAAGTTTGTATATACCTGAAAACCAGTTCAAATCTTCGTTTTGTATAACATGATTTTTAAAATCGATTGCTTTCACAGGCAGATTCACTGTGGAAGCGTTTCCGAATTGAGATAGAGAAAACATGAAACATATTATCATGATTACCTTTTTTAAATGTAACATTGTTCTTTCCTATTTACGGTTTAGATGTATGGTGGGCTAAACACCGGCGTTAGCGCCGGAGCCTTAAGCGAAGAGTTGGGCGCCAATATTTTACAAAGAAAAGACACCCCTTGCATACCTCACTCATAACACTCCCACGTCCCCGCCGTGGATGTCAGCGGCGTATCATAAACATAGATCATATTCTCAACCGTCGCGACGTAGAGTTTACTTCCATCCGGAGAAAACACAGCGGCGGTCATCGGTTCGGGAACGGACACCTTCTGCGCCACACGAAGCGAATCAACATGCACAATCGCCGGCTCCCCCTCCCATTCGGTGAACATGTAGGTATCCCCAGGCGAAAAAGCGGCGACTCGGTCGGCGGGAAGTTGTTCAAAAGTATGTGTGTCAATAAGTTTAACTGATGTAGGAACATAGATCAGTACTCCTCCATTCGGCACATAAACAGCTTTCCCTAAATGTTTCACTTTCAAGTAACGCCCAGAATGCTTAAAACTCAAATCAATAATGTATATATCACAAATTATTAGTTCTTCTTCAAGGTATCTTTGATATTGTTTCTCGCCATCTTCTAAAGACCAAAAAGTAATAATGCGATAGTCGGAGATAAAACCAATTTCGTTATCATCAGTAACCTCGGCGATAATACCTCCAACCAGGTTTTCCTCGTTCGATACGACTGCAAATTTTAAACATTTTTCGTAAGTTATATAATATGTTCCTTCTATATCATGACGCGGCACATAGGAATCTTCTAATACAAGAGAACGACCATCCACATCAATCGCTTCACAGTTAGAAATCGTTTTAGAGTCAAACAAGACTGGATTATAACTCGTAGTGTTTTGATCGGCTACAACTCCATTTTCTAAATCCCAATTGATAATTTTTCCTTCAGAAACAGTTTGAACAGAACGGCCTTCGCCACCAGATGGAGGTATGATAGAAAGGGATATGACATTAAAACTGTCATTTTCAAAAAACAGTTCGTAAATACCCGAAGAAAACCAATTTGGTTTTTCAATTTTTATAACATGATTTGTAAAATCTATTTCTTTCACAGGCATATTCACTGTGGAAGCGTTTCCGAATTGAGACATAGAAATAACAGAACATACAATCAAGAATATCTTTGTTATATTGAACATTGTTCTTTCCTTTCCAATATACATATTCAAATTAACGAGTGGATGGAAAACTTACCATCCACTCGTTTCAATCGTTAATTAATTGTCAATAAATTGTATTATTGCTCTCCAGGTTCCATTATTGATTGGATAATCTTTATCATACCATCTAAAGTACATTTTATTATACTCAGTGGTCGATCGATCTTCACCTCCAGAACCAATTAATGAAACATATTTAGCGTACTTATAATGATCTGGAGATGCTGATCTAAGAATGTCTCTAGAAAGTATAATCATTAAACCATCATCAAAACTGACAGGATCTGTTGAGGTATGAACTATAACACCATGTGTATATTCATCACCAAGTCCTCCATCACAAATTATCATATACTTATTGAGATAATTGTTATAGCTTACCATTGGAGCATATCGCCAATCGTGAGGGCTATCGGCTTGATCTGTTCTAAAAACACCACTTAATTCAGCGTTGTATAAACCACTGCAATCACCACCAATACCTGCTTCAGTCCAATTCGATGCGGAATACCAAAGACTATTCACTTCCTTAAATTTAAACCAAGGATTCGATTGAGACGAATAGTTTGCTAAATTAACTTCATTTTTTAAAGCGCGCGCAACTGAGATTATTGGGATTCGTCTCATTGGATTACTGCCATTAACAATACTCCATGTTGTAAAATAAAGATAATAATAGTAACCTATAGGAATAACGGATGGTTGACCACAACCCCAAATATTATGTGACTGCATTCCGATAATGTTTTCTTCATCGATTTTGTACTTAATAATTGGTAAACCAGAAGTACTATACATTTTATCAAAGGTTCGTCCAAAATCGTTATCCGACACTGTCGAACGAGCATAACCAATACTGGCATATGTTTTACCATGTTCATCACCACTTCCATCATCTTCGAATTGAAAATGGTCTTCCGCATGGAAAAACGCATGGATCACTTTATCACTATCTGACAATGTATCATATACAATTGAGGATATATCCACATGATGGTCGTCAAAATCACGCGAGGCGTCACCACTAGGTGAAAGAACCGCAACAGCAGAATCATCCTCAATTAAGATGGCAGCGGTCACTTCCGCGACAGACGCCGAGTACAAATTCTTTGATGGATTATCGATAAAATCAAACATTCGCGTACTCGCGCCATACTCCCATTCAGGAGAATCCACACCATGATGCTCCGTAGTCAAAATGGCGGAGAAATACCCTACATACCGTGTCGCATAATCAATGTTCGCTGGTATGATTGTCGAACTAATTGGGATATCGATTGGATTCCCTAAATCCGCATAATGATCCTGCATCCTTAATATCTGTTCAAATACTGTCGGATTCGCAATGGTTGCGGATGCAACTTTCGAACGAGCGGGACGAATTGTTTTTCCTTGAATACGAAAAGATGACACTTTTTCAGGTTTGCCTATCTCAAACCAATAATCAGAACTGACAAGTTTAGATGTGTACCACTCGGCGGTGATAGTTTCAGGAGTGATCACCTCTTTCCCACCAATGTTTTGATAAGCGGGGACAACTCGCGTAACCAAACTCAGCCGCGCTTTTTTACCCGCCCACTCGCTCAAGTTAAGCAAAAAAGCCCGATTGCTTGTATTCGCCTTTTCGATGGAATTTTTTCCACCCTCAAACACAGCGGCCCGCTCCCATTGCCCTTTGGATTCAATTTCCAGTTCAACGGCGGTCACGACATCTTTACTGTCACCTTCCACCACCTTGGCGGAACCTCGAAATTGTATATATCGCCCCTTTGGCAAATCGACGACATACTGTCCCCGGACACCATACTCACCTTTATCCTTAGTCACCTGCGCCCGGACATTCAACACATCTCCTTCGTAGGTTCCAACCATCGGATCGTTTGTGTGCACAGTGACAGTGCGCATATCCAATCCATTCGGCTCCCCTGATTTCAGATCCGGCGTAAGGCGCTGATTGGACAGGGTAACCCATTCCGCATTAGCTCGTTCTTTGATACAGTCCAAAATAACCCACGCGCCCGATTTTTCCTGCGCCTGGATTTCCGGTATTGCGACTACACAGAACGCAATAATAATTACATTGACAGCGACAATCTTTTTTGTAACGCTTTGTATCGAATTCATTGTTTTTCTCCTTAAATATCGTTTCGTTCATTACCCTTAACGAGATTTCTTATTCCGAAACGGCCACCCTTCAAACGAACAATCTAAGGAGGTTTGTATTTATACGGCTGCCCAATCCCCCCATCCAACCGCTTGTCAAACAACGAACGGATGGACCAGGCATGGAAAGGCGGAATGATCTTGACACGAACCGCCTTCCGCTCTATTCTGCGAATAGAAAAAGGTTCATTCATGGTGAGTCTTTTTCGTCCCGGCGCGCGTCAAACGGTTCCTAGGCCACTGGTGCGCGCCTTTTTTATATTACCAACTAGACGCTAACGAAATAACATTTCATTTAATTTATCCTCGCAACTAAATAACTTAAAACAATAGGATGAACAAGAAGGATTTAGTAAGAAAACCGAACTTCACAAACACTATAGGTGAAAAATTAATGAATGTCAACTAAAAAAGAAAAAAAATCATTTAAAAAATATTACACCATTGCACAATATAACACAAAAGAATAGAATTAATTGTAAAAATAGAGTCCAGGATTCAAACCAACTCCACCGGATACCCCTCCGCGCTGATCGCGGCGATGATCTCTTGGACGTGGTCTTTTCCCTTGGTTTCCAAGGTGATATCGAGGAAAGTTTTACCCATCGGGGCGTTCATGAAGGAACGATTGTGGTAGACTTCGAGAACATTGGCGCGCTGCTTGGCGATCGCCGTGGAGATCACCGCCAACTGGCCGGGATGATCGAGCATTTCGATACGCAGACGAACCATCCGCCCATCTTTGATCAAACCACGTTCAATGATGCGGGACAGAATATTGATATCAATATTCCCGCCGGACAGAAGCAAGACCACCCGTTTATCCTTCAATGGAAGATCCCGGTAACTCAGCGCGGCGAGTGGAGCGGCGCCGGCGCCTTCAACCAACGTTTTTTCAATCTCCAAAAGCAGCATAATCGAAGCGGCGATCTCTTCCTCATCAACAAGAAAGATATCGTCCACATAATTCTGAATCAGTGGAAATGTTAAATGCCCCACACTTTTCACCGCGATTCCATCCGCAAGGCTCGCCGAAGGTTTCAATGGAATAATCCGCCCCGCGTCAATCGAGGCTTTCATCGCAGGCGCGACCTTGGCCTGCACGCCATAAATCTTGCACGACGGATATTTCTCCTTGATCGCGATTGAAATCCCGGAAATCAACCCCCCGCCCCCGATCGGAACCAAAACCGCGTCCGGCTGGATGTCATCTTCGATAATCTCCAAACCAATCGTCCCCTGCCCCGCAATGATCTTCTCATCGTCAAATGCATGGATAAAAATCATGTTCCGCTGACGCTGCCGCAGGACCGCTTCTTCATACGCCTCATCATAAGTTGCGCCCATAA
>CAXXSM010000064.1:0-19212 GCA_963663405.2 bacterium
AATTTTTTTGGGGGGACCATTTTGAGCTTAATTATTATTGTAAGATTCTACGTGTGGGAAGCGCCTAAAACGGCGCGTATTTTAATGAGTAGATTTTCAGGTGTGAACGGTTTCTGGAGAAAGGTGATGCCTTCTTCTAATATGCCTTGATGCACAATGGCATTCTCTGTATATCCGGACATGAAAATGACTTTGATTTTCGGATAAGCCGATTGAATACGGTTCGCCAATTCACGCCCGTTCATTTCCGGCATAATCACATCCGTCAGCATCAACTGAATCCGGTCTTTGTTTTGTTCGCAAATCGCGTGGGCTTCGTTTCCATTTCCGGATTCAATGATCGTATACCCAAATTCACGCAACGAACGACAAATGGTATTACGAACCATCGTTTCATCTTCCACGACCAGAATGGTTTCCGATCCGTACAGGGATTCTTGTGGAATTTTCTCTTTTTCTTCTTGATCCTTATTTTCGATGATACGGGGGAAATAGATCTTAAATGTGGTTCCCTTATCCAATTCGCTGTATACCCAGATATGTCCTTGGCTTTGTTTTATGATACCATAAACAGTGGCAAGTCCCAGACCGGTTCCTTTTCCCGGTTCTTTTGTCGTGAAGAAGGGTTCATAAATATGGGAGAGGGTTTTTTGATCCATCCCGCAGCCCGTATCGCTGATAGCCATCATCACGTATGGACCGCTTTGCATTTCATAGTGGGTTTGAATGTAGTTTTGATCCAAAAAAACATTCTCCGTTTCGATGGTAAGTTTTCCTCCATTTGGCATCGCATCACGCGCATTGACCGTGAGATTCATGATGATTTGTTCGACTTGTCCCGGATCGGCATTAATCATACCCTTGTTCGGAGCGGGGCGAAATTTAAAGTCAATGTCTTCCCCAATCAATCGTTGCAGCATTTTGCTGCTATCGGTTATCAATTCATTTAAATTGATTAATCGGGGCTGCAGAATCTGCTTGCGGCTGAAGGCCAGCAGTTGATGGGTCAAACGCCGCAGTCCGATCCGCGGATTTTTTCACTTCATCGATATCTTGCCGGGCGGGACTTTCGGAGGGAATTTCTTTCAGGGCAAAATCACAATATCCCTTGATAGCCATCGCTAGGTTATTAAAATCATGGGCGATTCCTCCCGCTAACCGACCGACCGCTTCCATTTTTTGGGACTGGCGAAGTTGTTCCTCCAATAACCTTCTTTCCGTATTGTTAAAAATATACGATCGGATCGCCTCCATTTCTCCATTTTCATTGAAGATCCCGATATTATTTTCGATGGTATACATGACTTTTTCATCTATACGACGCATTTCCTTCTCGATACCGAGAATCTGCTTTTTTTCTTGGAGCGACTGAATAAATTGATCACGGGATTGAAGTGATTGATAAAGGTTGGTTATATTGGAGCTAAGAGCGTCTTCTTTGTAATTGAAACCAAACATCGTGATGAAAGCAGGATTACAATCCAGAATTTGTCCATTGATGGAAGAAATGACATCGCCGGTCAAGTCATCTTCAAAGAATTGGCGATACTGTTGTTCACTCTTTTTTAGCGCTTCTTCCGCTTGTTTCTCCTTTGTGACATCCCAAAAGATTCCTTGGATTCCTATAATAAGACCATTGTCGTCAAGAACCGGTGTTTTGATTGTTTGAGTAATAAACTGTTTTTGATCTGGTGTATGATATTCTTCTGTCGTTTCAAAGATCCGGCCGGTTTCCACAACGTGTTGGTCGTCCTTTCTATATTTATCCGCCAACTCCGCTGGAAAGAAATCATAGTCTGTCTTGCCGAGTATTTCTCCTGATGTTATTCCTAATTCTTCATAAAATCGTTGATTCATAAATTGATAATGTCCATCCAAATCTTTCCGAAAGATATTCTGCGGAAGGGTTTCGACCAAGGAATGATAGAGCGCTTCCGATTCGCGCAACGCTTTTTCCGCTTGTTTGCGTTCGGCGATCTCATTCATCAGAGCGGCGGTTCTTTCTTTGACCTTCAATTCCAACTGGTCATTCATTTGCTGTAATTCGTTACGCGCATCATTAAGCTCGTTATTTTTAGCCACCGCTGTTTCATAGGTGGAGAGAAGCAGATCCAGGATTTGCTGGCGTTCTGAATTGATCAGATATTTCTCCCCGGCAAAGATGATTTCCACACCCATGCCGGTGTGTTCATGTTTCCGGATGGTTCGATTGGCTAAAATGACTTGAATCCGGGAAAGCAGATATTTATCGTCGTAGGGTTTGGTAATGAAGTTATCGGCGCCGCATTGCAATCCTTTGATAACGTCGATCGGATCGGCAAGAGAAGTCAGCAGGATCACCCCAATAGATTTGAGTTCTTCTTCCTGCTTGATGGAGTGGCAAAGTTGATACCCGTTTATCTCCGGCATCAAAATATCGCTGATAACCAATGTCGGCATCAATTCCCGAGCCATCTCCAGGGCCTGTTTTCCATTAGCGGCCGAGAATACTGTGTAGCCATATTTTTCGAGAAGGAAGGCCAATCGCGCCGCCTGGGTTGGACTATCCTCGGCAATTAAGACCTTAACTGGATTTCCATCGAAATCAATCTGGATATTCATATTTCAATCCTTTTTTCTCGACTAATTGTTCTAGTTTGTTAGCGATTTTCTCTGGGGGAAGCACGTACTGCGCCGCTTGTAGTTTCACGGCTTCACCCGGCATCCCAAAAATTACGGAACTATCCTCGTCCTGCGCTATGGTGATTGCGCCTTGTTCTTTCATTATTTTCAGTTCTTCCGCCCCATCTCTGCCCATCCCGGTCAATAAAATTCCCACCGCATTCGGTCCATAGGCGGCATTGACCGAACGAAACAGATAGGATACCGATGGGCATATCTCATGCGGTAGTTCCTTCCGGCAAAGCTGAATTTGTCCTTGGTGATTAACCCCCATCTGAAATCCATCTGGAGCGAGGTAAATATTCCCTCCTGTAATTATATCTCCAGGCGCCGCAATATGAATAGGAAGTGTAGTGGACTCGGAAAGCCATTTCGCAAAACCAGGCAGAAAACCGGGAGCGATATGTTGAACCACCAGGATCGGCAAGGGAAAATTTTCCCCTAGTTGGGATAAAATGGTCTGCAAGACCAACGGGCCGCCGGTGGAAGCGCCGATGGCGACGATCTGGATTTCCCTCGATAGCCAGTGATCTTTCCTTTCTTCGATTGGAGGTATTTGAAACGGGCTAAGATTCGCAGATTTTTTTTCTATCAGGCTAGGCCAACGCCGGACCACTTTCATCTCGGACATAAATTTCACCATCTGGATCAGTTCTTTCGCCATAACTTCGTGATCCGGATGACCGATACCGCTGGGTCGAGGAAGAATGGCCAACGCGCCAGCTTCCAAAGCCCGAAAAGTGGTCGCTACTTCCACCGTGTTCCAACTCCCGCTGACGATTACAATCGGAAGCGGACAGGTCTCCATAATACGGCGAGTGGCTTCAAATCCGTTCATACGCGGCATGTTGATGTCCATAGTGATCACATCCGGTCGTTGGCTTTGCAAGAACTTCAGCGCTTCTACACCATTGTTCGCGGTTCCTATAACATCAATCTCCGGATCGCTTTTGAGAATATGAATCATAAATTCCCGGATAACCGGCGAATCTTCAACAATAAGAACTCGGATCATTACCGTATTTAAGCCTCCTTCATATCAATCTCTGAATCACTTCGAGTAGATTGCTCTGATCGAAACTGCTTTTAACAATGTAAGCGTTCGCGCCGACATCGATACCGTGTTCCCGGTCTTCTCGCGACTGGAGCGCCGTCACCAAAACCACAGGCAATTCAGCCAATTTGGGATCCCGGCGGATTTTTCCCGTCAATTCAAAACCGTTCAGTCTGGGCATATCGACGTCAGAGACCACCAGATCAAATTCCGCGGTGTGTAGATGGGTTAATGCGTCCATTCCATCCACCGCCGTTTTGACTTCATAACCGGCCGTTTCCAGAATATTTTTCAGGAGAGTCCGAGACGTAATGGAATCTTCCACCACCAAGATCGATTGCTGTGCAGCGGTTCTTTCCCCGGGAATAGTTCCGACACCCGATTGAGATGGAACCGTCCGTCGACGCATAGCCGATTTCATTAAATCCGAAACGTTGAGGACCGGGATTACCTTGCCTGCTCCCAAAACTGTGGCGCCGTCGATGTTTTTCACTTGCTTCAATTGAGGCCCTAAATTTTTAACGAGGACTTCTTGTTCCTGGAGTATCTCGTCAACCTGAAAGGCGATCCGGTTCCGGTTCTCATGAAGAAAAAGAATCGGAAAGGGATCGGATGCTGGAGCGGTTGATTGGGAAGGCGTTTCCAATACATCGCTGAGACGCACAAGAGAAATCACTTTACCCTTCAATTCAACGGTTTCTTGGTTTTCCACGGTCCGGATCGCGTCGGGAAGGATTTGTTGTACCCGTTCTACGTGGTTTGTGGGGATCACATAAAATCGTTCACCCACTCGAACTGTGATTCCCCGATACGTGGCCAGCGTTCGAGGCACGACAATTCGGAACGTGGTTCCCTCATCCGGTCGGGAATGGATTGAAATGGAACCACCCAAACTCTCTACCTTTTCCCGCATAATCGCCAGTCCAAGGCCACGGCCGGATATATCGGTGATGACCGGACTGGTCGAAACGCCGGAGTGGAAAATCAGCGAATGAATCCCGGATTCGTCAAGCGTTTCCGCGGCTGACGAGGATAGGATCCCCAGTTTTATTGCGATGTTCTTGACTTTGGCGTGGTCGATACCGGCTCCATCATCGGATATACACATCTCGACCTTGCCGCTGCCAATTTGTGAAATTGAAAGAGTGATTACTCCCCGCAAGGTTTTGTTTTTCCGCTTTCGTTCTTCCGGTGTTTCAATGCCGTGGTCGATGCAATTCCGCACAATATGAAGGAAGGGATCTTTGATCTCCTCAATGATTCGCCGGTCAATTTCTATTTCCCCTCCCGCAATTTTCAGGTCCACCTCTTTTCCGCAATCCCGTGATAGATCGCGCACAAACTTGGGAAAAATTTCCAGCAAGGATTGAACCGGGAACATGGCTGTCTGTTTCATATCCTCCAGGAGATTATCGATCATCCGGCCAAGGACGAGATGATCATGATCAAACTCCTCCTTTAGAACCGCCACCCGGTTTTCCAGGTCATTGGCGTGTTGGTGGTTCCAGTCGAGAAATTCTTGCAGTTTGGCTAATTGACGTTTTCCGGATGAGTTCCCGACATTTGTTTTTTCCAATCCCTTCAGGAAGGTCGGGAGATCGGAATGGATTTTGATCCACTCCTTTTTCCAATCGGCTAACAGACCATGAATCGCACGCAATTCCGCACCATGCCGAGTGGCGGCAATTTTCGCAAAAATCAGTTCTTCCACTTGGAGGAGAAGAGAATTCAAACGAGTTGTGGAAATGCGCACGTTTTCCGTCAGCGCGGGCTTCGGCTCGTCGGCGGGTGGTTCGCTTTCCGCTTGTGTGGGCTTCGGCTCGCTGGTGGGTGGTTCAATTTCCGCTTGCGTGGAAGGAAGAATTTTCACTTCCTCCTTGGATGTCGTTTTCTCACCAGCAGACAAATTCCCCTGCGCCGCCGCTTCCAATTTGTGGAGTATCCCTCCCGGAAGAATCCTTTCTCCAACGGCGGATTCATCGGAAAATTTGAGCAGACTGTCCAGAACATCCACCGCCTCGTGCAGAATGTCGAACAAGGAGGGTGAAAGGGGGATAAAATTACGTTTCAAGGCTGAAAACACGTTTTTCAATCGATTGGCATAGTGTCTCGATTTCTCCAAAATTGACCGCGCGCGCCGCTCCCTTCAGGCTGTGTGTTTCTCGATAAGTGGTCTCAATGATTTCTTTTTGTTTCTCGATCGCCGGGATTTTCTCCAAATCCAGGAGACCGGATATCATCGTCTGCCGGTGTTCGGCTGCTTCGATCTTAAACGTAGCCAGGAGTTTTTTGAAAAACTCTTCGTTGTTGACATTCATGGAGTATATTTATACCTCATACTGCAAGACCAGTTGTTTAAGTTTCTGCCCCAGCTCATTCAGGTTTTGCGCGGCGGTCTCCACCTGTTTGGAACTGGTCACGTTCAGGGCGCTGGCTTGATTGATATTTTCCATAGCCTGGGCGACCTGATCGACGCCGATTAATTGTTGTTGAATGGAAGCGGATATTTGAGTCGCGTTCTGAAAGGATTCGGTGACGTTTTCCGCTAACAACCGAATCACATCCCCGCTCTCTTTCGCATATTTCTCACCTCTTTCCACTGCCTTGGTCCCCTGCTCGGTAGCCATCGCTGTTTGGCTTACGGATGTAACGATATTGTTCAATATGGCGCGCACTTGTGTTGTCGCCTGTTTGGATTGTTCCGCCAATCGACGGATCTCCTCCGCCACCACGCCGAATCCTTTTCCCTGATCGCCTGCTTTCGCCGCTTCGATAGCGGCATTGACAGCCAGGAGATTCGACTGATCCGCCAAATCACTGACCACCGCTATGATTTCTCCGATGGTTTGGCTCTGTTCGCTCAGACGCAGGATATTCTCATTAATGGATTCCATTTGTTCCCGGATGTGATTCATTCCTTCGATGGATTCCTCCACCGCTTTCTTCCCGGTCTGGGAAGTCTGTACGGTTTTCTGCGCGCTGTCGGATACATTCTTGGCTTTTTGAGTGGTGACTTGGGCGGTCTGTTTGACTTCTTCAACCGTGGAAGTCGTTTCATTGACCGCGGTCGCGGTTTCCACCGCCGCAGAGGCTACCTGGGAACTCGCTGTCATTATCTCTGACGCTGAAGTTCCGAGTATGTTGACGCCTTCAACGATTTCACGGATTATTTTTTGAAATTTCTCAATCATATTTTTAAATGTATTGAGTAAGATTCCCATTTCATCCGCTCGTGTCTCCGTCCTGATTTTCATGCGTAGATTTCCTGCAGTCACTTGCTCCGCTATATTGGAGATTTCTTTGAGCGGATCAGCAATAATCCGATTCATGAAAAGAACTATTGAGATTCCCAACAAAAGGGCAATCCCCGCGATGATCAAAAAGAGGAAATTAGAAATTCTCGCCTTAGTAGTGGAGTCATCCATTAGACGCTGCGCGTTGGTTATGGCGTCATCGACGAGTTCTAGCGAAATATCCCGAAAGTTATCATAATTATCGTCCTGTATACCTAGGGATAAATCTTTAGCTTCCTCTAGTTTTCCCTCTTGAATCAAAGGGATAACTTGTGTATCTCGGATTTGAGAATAGGTTTCATGGATAGTATCCATTTTTTCAAATTTCTTGTACAATTCCGGCTCTTTTTTTAATAAATCAAGGAGAGTATTTATCCGTTCATCAATATTTTTCTTCACTTGTATGGTGTCTTGAATTATTTTTTCTTGATGTGTTTTGTCGGTTGATAACAATAATTCGAGTACAGCAACCCGCGAATGATTTATATGAGATTTAAGTTCGATCAGATTGACGGAAAACATGAAATTACTCTCGAATAATGTTTTTTGTGATTTGTGCATAAACAGAATAACCGAGTAAGACACTCCAATTAGGATGGCTATAAGAAGAATCATGGATCCGAAACACAAGTAGAATTTCGAACGGGTTTTAAGATTTAGAAACCATTTCATTATCTCTCTCCTTTATAGAACTTTGATAAATTATTCCTTATTTTCCATCAGCGAGATTTTGGAATCTCGCAAGATACTTTCCGCATGGAGTACGATTAATCGTTCTGACGTCACACCCCGCAAATAGTCGGCGTGGATTCCGGTCAAGGTGGACGGCGCTGGTTGTATGGTCATGACCGGTACTTGAGAAACACCAAGGATGACATCGGCGAGAACGCCGAATTTCATGGATTCATTTTCAATCACAATCACTTTATTGAGATCGGTCAGTCCCTTCTCCGGCAAATCAAAGAATTTTTTCAGATCGATAACCGACAGAATTTCTCCCCGGACATGGATGATTCCAAGGACGAAAGGTGGCGTGGCGGGTAAAGGAGTGAATTCCCGTAAAAGAACGACTTCTTGCACATACGCCATCTCGATCGCGTAAGTTTCATTGGCCAACAAAAATGCCACCACATGCAACATTTCCTGGCCGGGTGAGTCGATCTCTTGGGATTGTGACAACAGTTGCGCCCGGCGCCTGTAGGATTCTCTTCTTTTCTTCGGGGGTTGGGCTCTCTCCCCATTCGAGCGCCTTCTGCGCCGATGCAATCCGTTGATGAATCTCGCGCCAATCCATGCCAGGCCAATTCGTTTAAATCGTCTGCCGGTTTATTCATCCTGATTTCTCCGTCCAGATGGTGGATCGAATGATTTCCTCTAGTCTTCCGGCGGTCAATCCCATCGGATTCTGGGAGAAGATCGTTCGGTTGATAATCCTCCAGCAAAGAAAGCGCGTTGGAATAATACTTATTGGACTGATTGATTTTTCCTTGCCGCCGCGTAAGATTGCCCAGGGTAAAATGCCCAAGAACAAATTGGGAATCGAGATAGAGCGCCCGTTGCAGTGACGCCACGGTTTCCTCCAGGTTTCCCAGTTCCTGAAAAATAATGGCTTGCAGATAATGCAGTCCCGCATTCAGCCGGCCGGCTGACAAGGCTTTTTCACACCACCCCAGCGCCTCTTGGAACTTGCCTTGGTTGGCGCAGATTCGTGCGAATAGAACCAATTCCTCCACTTTGCCTTGATGAAGTGATAACCGGTCCAAAAGCGCAGTCTCCACATCCTTGTAACGGCCAAGTTTATACAGCCGCAGGATTTCGTCAAATGAAGGAGGAGGCGGCGCCGGAACAACCGGTTCTTCAATCTTTTGCGGCGGATCTTCGATCGTTTCTAAAGGAAAATCGAGTTCGGGTAATGATTCAATGGGTTGATCCAACGAGAGAAAATCCACCGCTTTCGTTTCTTCCACTATTTTATCGGGGATATATTCTATCGTTCGCGCTGGTTGATTGTCCTTCCGGTACAAAGTTGTGTCAGTAAAACGAACTGACTGAAATTGAGAAAAAAGGTCCATGGATAATTCGCAAGGACTGACAATCAGCCATCCCCCTTCGATCAGGGAAAGGTATAGATTTCGAATGACTTGTTTCACGATTTTGGGGCTGAAATACATCAGGACATTCCGGCAGAAAATAATATCCATGGCGTTGGTGTTATTCGACAATGAAGGAAACGGATCTTTGGCCAGATTTAAATAGGAGAAGGTGACCCATTTTTTCAAGAAGGGAAGAATGTTAAAATGGGTATCATCTATTTTTTCAAAATATCGTTCTTGAATCCCTTCCTGCGTATTCCGAAACGACCAATTCCTGTAACAACCTTGCTCTGCCTTTTTCAGAAAATGTGGATTAATATCTGTGGCCAGAATCGTAATGTTCCAATCCCGCCAATTTGGGATGAATTGGTTTAATAAAATCGCGATGGAATACGGTTCTTCTCCCGTACAGCAGCCAGCGCTCCAAATTCGCACTCGCCGATCGTTTCTCGAGCGGGTATGAATCAATTCCGGAAAAATATGCTTTTCAAGAACATCGAAAGTTCTTTTTTCGCGGAAGAAATAGGTTTCCCCCACTGTCAGATGACTGGCCAGTGTTTCGATTTGTTCCTGGGTCAGCGGCGCTGACATCAACCACTGGATAAAAGTGCCGATCTCTGCATAACCAAATTGTTTAGCAATGGAAAAAATTCTGCTCTCGAATTCATGGTGTCGTTCTTTCGGATAATAAAGACCGATTTGAGCGGCTACAAATTCGTTGAATTGACATAGCAGAGAGTCAGACAAGCGATTTACCATCATCTTGCCTATCCGTTGCTCAATAAGGCGACGGTTATACCTTTCTCCTCTTCCAAGGATAGAAATTGATCAATGTTGTGAATCAATATGAGATCATTTTTTAGTTTGATCACCCCTTCCACATACTCTAAACCTGGAGCTATTTTCTCAGTTGAGATGATCGCGCTTTCCGTATAATCGATGATTTCCACAACCTTGTCTACGACCATCGCCACCATTCGGCTTTTCGTATGGGCGATAATCATTTGATCATTTAAATCGATATCTCGTTCGGGCAAACGAAACCGGCGGCGAATATTGAGGACGGGAATAACAATTCCCGATAGATTTACCAATCCAATCACGATATCCGGCGCTTTGGGTAACTCGGTCAGATCAACCGCCCGGATGACTCTTTCCACGATGGGCAGATGAAGAGCATAGCGATGTTCATCCAGTAGAAAGATCACCAAATGTTTCGTGTTGTTCATTTTCGCCTTCTCCCCCCGATACATAAGCATCGGCTAAACAATGCGCCTATTGAAATACGGTCGTTTCCCCCAACACTGCTCCCATTGATTTAAAGCATATTGCAACCTACTTCGGGTACATTCAATTTATAGAGAAAAAACACTCATTCAGAGACAATTCTCTGCGCTGATAAATTGCGATTATCCATGTATTGTCTCTCTCTTGCAAATTCTAGTGCTAAATCGATATTTTACTACGTTAAAATGAAAAATAAAGGTTCATCCGGTAAGTGCGTACTTGCAGGTATGAAGCCCCAATATCTTGAGTTTAAAGAATTCTTGATCTCTATATCCATATGCTTGGCGTTTCAGTGTTTTGATTTTATTGTTGGTTCCTTCTAAAGGGCCCGTAGTAATAGGGCAGAGATGATAGTTCAAGAGACCCTGACGATGTTTTTCCAGCGAATAGGCCATATCTTCAATCAAACGAACCTTGCTGCCCTTTGCATCCGCGATCCATTGATCTAAAAAGGTTTCCGCTTCTTCATATGTTTCACAATTCCAAAAGATTTCCCGTAGAGACTCTTTTAGATAGTAGCCAGTTGCTAGCGATTGGTTGGCAGCCAAAGCTTCTTCAAGCCGTTTGGGTTCATCATAATCTTCATTCAAGTTTTCAGGATTTTTGAGCAATAACCAACGGCTACCCTTCAGCATATCCCGCATCGTTTTATCTTTCATTTGGGTATAAAGTTCCCGTCGCAGACAAGAGAGATAGTGATTGAAGAGTTTCATAACATGAAAACGATCATACACCATCACAGCTTTAGGAATGTTCTTTTTCACCGCCGAGGTATAGGCTGGAGACATATCCAGCGCAACGGCTTCGATTTTAGCGTGTGATGCTTTCAGCCTTTTCCAGAAGGGCTCTAAAGCATCAGCGCCTTTTCCATCCCCGACAAAAACGATGGCTCCACTCTTTATATCCATCACCACGGTGAGGTAACGGTGACCTTTCTGAACCGCGATTTCATCGATTGCAATTCGGCGAAGTTTTTTAAGTTTGGGGCGGGCAAAACGTCGGTGCAAATACCGCTTTTCAATATCTTTTACCGTATCCCAGCTTACATCTAAATGGTTGGCGACTTCCAGCATCGTCACGTGACGACATAACTCTATAACTTGACGCTCGAATGGGCGCGTGAACCTCTTATGAGGGTCGGCAAAGGGAATTTTAACTTGGCGCACGTCACCACATTCTTTGCATTCGATTCGTGGAATCCCGCAGATCAAATTGCTGACGGCGGTCGAAAAGTGAGCTTGCGGCGGTCGAAAAGTGCGGATTTTTTCCAAGAATAATCGACTCCATTGTGAGTTGTCAATAGATGCTGAGCATTATTTAATTGAAAGTCATGGTATTTAGTTTTTCAGTTACCATCCGATGATTGTACTACCAAGTCAAACGGAGATTGGCTCTGCTGGAGAACCCCCAATCAAGGGATAACTTGGCGCAAGTGCGACGGATTGTCGTCAAGGGGACGATGAATGAGACTCGTCCCCTTCATCTTTTTGGCCAACGACAATCTTGAGCATTTGCCTATGCCTTAAAAAACTCTGGGGGTTTGGGGGCAAAAGCCCCCAATTTGGAGTAAACGGGTCGCTTGTGCCCGCTCGACTGAAATTCCAAGGACGCTCCATTTTTTATTCCCCTTCAAAAGATCATCTTCTGAGAGCCCAATTTTTTCGAATTCATTGGCCAACGACAGCCGGGGAACTCCTTAAGATTGAGAAGACTCTTTTTTAGGGCGCTGTTTCAGCCGTTTTTTGGATTCCTTGAGCCGGTAACTTTCTCCATTGGCTTCCAGGATGTGCACTCGATGAGTCAATCGATCCAGGAGGGCCCCAGTTAAGCGCTCACTTCCCATCACTTCCGTCCATTCCTCGAAAGGTAAATTTGTCGTCACGATGAGACTGGTCCGTTCATAAGCCTGGCTGACCACATCAAAAAGAAGTTCCGCTCCCGCTTTGGAGAACGGAACATAGCCAAGTTCATCAATTAAAATGAGATGATGACGAGTCAGTTGGTTTTGGAATTTTTCTAACGAGCGTTCTTCTCGTTTTTCGAGCAAGTGGGTGACTAAGGCGGTTGCCGTGTAAAAACGGACTTTGTAGCCTTGCGCGCAAGCGGCGAATCCCAAGGCACAAGAAATGTGAGTTTTCCCAGTCCCCGGATTCCCGATTAGGAGCAAATTCTCCCGTTTTTCGATATATTCCCCTTGGAGCAATTCACGGACTAAGGGTTCATTAATCGACGGCTGAGCGGTGAAATCAAAGGTATCGATTGTTTTGACCACGGGGAATTTGGCTGCTTTCACTCGCCGATCCGCCGCCCTCTGATCCCGTTCGATCGATTCCAATTCAACCAGCCGAAGGAGATACGTGGTAAAATCAGAGCGGTCGGCGCGGCACTTAGCCGCCATGCTTTTATACTCGCGCAAGATCGTCGGCAGTTTTAATTTTTTTAAATAGTATTCCAGTAATACGTTCGATTGGGAGGAACTCATAGCGCCCCTCCTTTCAGCATCCCCTGATAAGCGGACAAGTCAGGCGAATCGACTCGGACATACCGTAAATGGTCCCGGCCATCCAGACGGAATTTCTCCAGTCCTTCCCCTTCAGCCCCGTAGAGGTATTGCGCCACCACATCCCGCGTACAACCGCCCACGCGCAGCGTTTTTTTCCACGGCCCGGCTCAGTTCGGGTAATGAACGGGTTCGCAAGAGCTGAAGCACTCGAATGTATTCCCGAACGCCTTCTCCTCCTTCGAACTCATTTTCCAGCCGGCGGCGTAAAACCGAAAAACACGGGGGGAGGCGCCACTCGGTAAAAGGTTTCCCGTGATCCAGAGCGCCGGGTCTGGACGTGAGAAGAGGCAAGTAGTGCTCCGGTTTCAACGCCACTTGTTCCTTCTCCCAAATCCGCTTATGCTCCGCGATCACTTTCTCTTGATAACAAAATACGACTCGATCGATATAGCCTTTGGCCACCAGGAGATGATGGGCGTACTCTATCGGGACCGAATAATCGTTACAGTCAAACCGGCCCAGAGACAAGGAACTGGCATGGACCTCGTCTTTCCGGCAGGCGTCAAATGGGGAAGGAGGAAGGGGCAAGAACGCCGATTGATCGGCCTTCAGCAACTCTTCTTTCGTTCCGGACCGGCCTCGTAACTTACGCTTCAAATTCTCCCGGCAATTCGCCTCCAATTTCTCATTCAATTCCTCCAACGTTTGCACTTGAGGGACCGGGACCATGAAATTCAACCGCGCATATTTCACCGTTCCTTCCACTACCCCTTTTTCGTTGGGACGGCGGACGCAGCAAAAATGCTCTTCGAACAAATAATGACTTTGCAATTGCAGAAATCCATACGTTAATTTTCGTTTATGCGCTCCGATGATCTTGGACACCGCGACCCGGCTGTTGTCATAGGCGATTCGTCTCGGAACCGCGCCCCAAAAATGAAACGCTCTCACATGCCCTTCCCAGAACGTTTCCGTGCATTCCCGCTCACTGGTCATCACAAAGATCGCATCGGAGTGAGGCAAGGTCATGACAAAAAAGGCCACTTTCTTTAACTCGCCCGCCAACTTCACCAACGCAAATCCGAAATCGACCTGCGCTTCACCGGCCGGATGAGTCAACGGAATGAACACATCCTTGGTATGCTTCTTCCATTCCCGCACCGCCTCTTTCACCTGGGTATAACCACCCTGGTAGCCTTCTTCTTTGATCCGTTCAAAAATCCTTTGGGCGGTATGTTTCTGCTTCCGAGGGATCGCGGGATCTTGATCCGATTTCAGGATTTCGTGGATTCGGGACAGATAGGGGCCTAAGACGGGCTTCGGGCGGGCTTGCTTCATCCGGTAGCCGGGCGGCTCGGGATGGGTTAGAATCTTCTCCAAGGTCTTCCAATGCATCCCTGTCTCTTCCAAGATCTCGCTCTTCTTCTCCTCCTTGTTTCTTACTCGTATTCGGATATCAGTCCATTCTTTCATCTCGGTATACATCCTTTCTACCTCCGGAAGAAACTCGTCCGCTGAATTCTGACTTGAACGATTTCTTCCAGGTATCGGCTTTTATATACCGCACTTTTGGACCGCCGTTTTTACGCCGACTTCTCACTCACTTTTCGACCGCCGTTTACAAGAATGTATTCAAAGATATGAAAGATCGAGATATAGGGAGCTGGTGGCCACTGCATCATTGGACCGACTCGAAAATCAAAGTTCACGCTCTTTATTGTACAATTGCTATTCTATTACGATCTCTAATGATGTGTAGAATACGAAAAGCGGGTCTTTCTCTTTCAACCAAAAGAATTCATTCTGAATTGAACGCGATTCGAGAGGTGATTAATATATATCCCCGTACACGTCGCAAGAAAACGGAACGAAAGCATGTAGTTTTGTCCAAAATCTCAGAATTACAGCAACAATTGATTTCCATTCTTTCTCTTGATGAAATGGATTTTCAGGATTTAGGGTAAGATCTTGCCCTTCACATCATCCTGAAGATTCTTAAGATACGAATGCTTTATTTTATAAGTAGGAAACTCGGGCTAGGGACCAGATTCGTCCCGGATGTCCCATCGTTGCTCCATAAAATCTCACCGGTGGAAGTCACGATCGCAAACTTGAAAAGCCCCGTCCCATCGAACGGCGATCCATCCACCATCACTCGTCCCTGGTACCCGATGATTCCCGGCACCGCTGCGCTCGCAAAAGATGTAAAAAACACGGAAACTAACAATACTGTGGTGAAACGAATCGTTCTCTCTAACATGAACAGCCTCCTTGATTATGGAATGTCAATTTTTATTGAAACATAAAAAAACCGGGCAGCCTACAAACTCACTCAGGCGGCCCGGCTGTCTCTTTACAAACAAGACCCGCAGCTTTCCGTCCCTGTCTCACAACAGGTTTGGCTTTATCTTATGGAACAAGCAATATCCCCCAACTCCACAATACAGAATCACAGAACAGCAAAATTACCCAGTATAAATCAGTAGGAATTCTATCATAACAATCAATTCTACGCAATAGATTATACCTTATTTTATACATAATTGCAAAAGATCGTTACAAATCTTTCCGGACTATATTTTGTAATTCTGTTTGATGGAAAAATATCAACTTTTTCTTGTTCAATTTTACCAGTTAGCGACTGCGCAAACGTTTCCAACTCTGATTAACCATTGTTTCAATTCCTGGATTTCCCGATCTTTTTCCTTTCCTTTTCCTCCACTAAAATGGCAGTAAAGTTTGGCCGGGTTAGAGCGTTCAAATCCACGTAAATGGTATGTTCTGTCAAACAGCGGCTCTAATCGTCCGATCCGTCGTATCGCACGTTCAGCCGTTCCAATTGATTCGACAAGGTTTGGTAATTATTAAACCCCAACAATTTCGCCGCTATGGTTTTCGAGCCGCGCGCTTCGGCCATCGCTCTCTGTAAGTAAATCCGTTGGATATCATCCAACAACAGGGATAGTTTAAACCCATCGCCCAAGGGTTGATCCAGCAGACTTCCTTGAAAACTCGGCATCCTCCATGATGGCGGCGGCGAAATCGTTTTCCTTCAACACCGAACCTTCCGCCATCACCATCGCCTGTAAGATCACGTTATACAACTCTCGTATATTCCCGGGCCAGGGTTGTTCTTTGAGAAATTTTTTGGCTTTGTCAGAATTTTTTTTCTTTTTATACCCCGGTTCATCGGCGGTCGTGAATTGCTGATTCATTTCCTCTAAAAAATGTTGGGCCAGCAGGAGAATGTCGTCTCGCCGTTCCCGCAACGGAGGCAGTTTGATCGCGATCACCGCCAACCGGTAATACAGATCCTCTCGGAATTCACCGTTCACCACCGCCTGCAATATATCTTTATTGGTCGCGGCGATGATCCGCACATCACTTTGGATCACTTTCTCGCCGCCGACGGGAGAGAATTCCCGGCGCCAGGGAGTCTGGAGATCGAGCGGCTGCAAAACGCGCAGCAGTTTCACTTGGAGTTCCGGCGCCAATTCCCCGATTTCATCTAAAAACAAGGTCCCGGTATGCGCGGTTTTGAAGGCGCCATCCTTATCCTTGTGCGCGCCGGTAAACGCGCCTTTCACGTGTCCGAACAATTCCGATTCGAGTAAATCCTTGGGGATCGCTCCCACAATTGATGGCGACAAAAGGATTCTCTTTTCGATGACTGGTTTGATGTATCGCCCGGGCGAACAGTTCTTTCCCTGTGCCGCATTCCCCCAACAGAAGCACGGGCACATCACGCATGGCCGCTCTCTTCGCCCGGCCGGCCGCGTAACGTATGCTCTTGCTATTCCCCACAATACGTTGAAATCCTTCTATTTCCTGTGGACTTTTACTGGCCAGACGCTGCCAATACGCGTCCGGCTTCCGCAGCAGTTCCGGGACGAAATCCACCGCGAGATCAAACGGGATTTCGGTCTCCCAGTACCGGTCTCGATGCGTCTGGTAAAACGTGGCGGGATACTTGCTCTTCCCCAACAGCACCCAGACGGCGGCCATCGCGGGCGTGCCGGGACTGAGATGGATGCACAACTCCGCATCGGCGTTCGTCCGTTCATTCAGGGACCGTCCCCAATTCCTGGTCAACCACGGTGAAAATCCCCTTGTAGTCCGTGGGATTGGCAATCTTCACCGGATGCGCGATCGCATTCGATCCAAGCCACCGGCAGAACTGGCCGGTCAATTTGGCGCCGCAGTTGCTCAATAAATGGATTGCGTCGAACGAGACCTGATCCACCAAGACCTTGATGGGGCTTTGAATCTCATCCAATGGAGGACCGGGTGGACACGCGTCCAGCACGGCTTGTTGTTTCTTGGGCGGAAGTGTTTTGGCCAATCCCCCGAAGGTCGTTATGGCCGATCCAGGCGAACAACAGTTTTCCGATGAGTTTTTTCCATGATAGAACCAGATTTATATTTTTATAAATATTCTTATTCACCGGGCGGGTGTCTGTCTACCCTTCCGACATTTGAAAATTATTGTATTTCTGCACGAAAACATCAATATCCCCTTTATTTAAAGGGAATTTCCTACATTCGATCCAGCGGCGCCACCATCACCAGGACGACAGGCAAAGAGATTGGCCTCTAGTTTGCAGAAGCACACCCCAAGAGGCACAAAACAATTTGTTTGCTGTCTTTAGCCTATGATGGAAAGGATCCGAACCTTGAATCCAGCGCCGGTCAACAATATCAATCATGTTCTCACCATTTACGAGTCGGAACTGCGAGTGATGGGCGGGTTGGCCTTACGAGGCTATCCGTTCGAATGCGGGGGCAATCTGTTTGGCTTTTACACCCGCGATCGCTATCCCGTAGTCTCCCTGCTGACAGGCCCCGGCCCGAACGCCACCTGTGAACGTTTTCCATTTCGCCCAGGATTATGCGTTCTTCCTGCGCGCCAACCAGTTCTTCCATGCGGAATTTGGAATCGAGTGGATTGGCGATTGGCATTCGCATCCCCATCCCGGCGCCAATGAGCCCCAGCCGGGGCGATTTGAATCAGGTTATGACGCTTACCCGCCGGAATCCCAACATCGATCGCTGGCTCGATATTATCGTCAGTTTTGAACGGAACCGCGCCCACAACCGGTTCTTTCCCACCAGTGTACGCTCGGAACCCAGCGCCGTATCCATAAACGCGTTCCTGTATCCCGAGCCACAACAGGGACGGGCTTTACGGACGCCTCTCCGGGTCTTACCTGGAATGAGCCCGTTGCGGTCGGCGCTGGCCTCCAGGAACTCTCTCCAGCTATGCCATCCTGGCTCCTCCGTTCCGCAAGCGCCCATGGAACGGATTCGCTGCGAATCGATCGCGGACACAACAGAGCGATTTCATCACCGAAGCGTGGAGAATGACATCCTGGCAAATCAAATTCGCGATCTTCCCGAATCGGCGCAACAGGCGATTGAGATTGGGCGCGCGCTTGGCCTTCTGATCCTGACCATCCCCCATTACAGCCTCTTACATCGCGGTGATTGGTTTGAAGGAAAACGATCCCGCCTCCATTCTCAAGATCCTTATCAAAGATAACACGACCGATGAAACGCGGGATCTCACCTCCGCGTATGGCGCGAACGGCCGTTCGATCCGGCTAGGGACACTCTATGAACGGCTTCACGCCCAAGCGGCGCGCCAACACAACGTGGATACCTGGTCGAAACTGCGGCCGCTAATAACGAGGTTCTGGCGGCCGTGGAGCGCCGTGCAATCCTAAATCCAATTCCCATTTGGGAAGGTACACCAAATGAACTTTGTAAAGGAGACCTAAACGATGTGGACACAACAACAGAGAACGCGGTTGGCGATCGAAGAAAAATTACTGCAAAAATACATGCCCGATTTCAAGTTTTACGACCGGACCCAAAACACGTATATCGCCGGGATCGTCAACGGGCCCCAGGTAACGCAGGACTACACCGTCATGATCCCTCTCCCACTGGATTTTCCCTTCAGCAAACCGAAGGTGTATATCATCCGACCCGAGATTCTTCGGCTTTTTGGCGGCCAAGCGACCGTCAATTCCCTCTCCACATCCCACGATTTCCACACGTTGGAGAACGGGCCCAACGGCGTCGTCCAAATTTGTTATCTATCCATTGGGACGCCTCGATCACCTGCGTCAAAGCGATTCTCATGGCCCGGTTATGGCTTGTGGCCTACGAACAGCATCTTCTGACAGGCGAACCGGTCGCGCGGTATCTTGGCAAGCCGGAATCGTGACAACGAAACGAGTGTGAATCCAAGACCATTGTTTACGATGGATCTTTACCCATGCAAAGGAGAACATCATGTCAATGACGGAAGAAGAACGA
>CAXXSM010000065.1:0-32874 GCA_963663405.2 bacterium
ATATCCATGGAAGCGTCGCAATATTGCAATGCGTACCGGGTGATGAAGCAATGGCAATGAAGCGCTGAATTCAACGAGGTCTTGATTCTATGGTTCGGATTATAGACATCTTTGCTTCGAACTTTCTTGAACAGAGTTGGACTGATATCTTCGGGAATCTCATAAACAAGTCGGATGTGTGCGTGGCCAATTGCTGGATTGTGATTTCCGATTCGGCGGGGACGGTTATGATTTTACCATCTTTTTCTTTAATCAGCACTCCCTATTTTTGAATTGTGGAAGATATTTGGAAACGGATCGCTGAGAAGAATATGACCTTCTTCAAGCAATATCATCATGGCAGTGCAGGTGACTGGCTTGGTCATTGAATACAAACGGAACAAAGCGTCCTTTTCCATTGAATTTGGTTTTCCAAATCGCGATAGCCATAAGCTTTAAATTGAACAATTTTACCGTGCCGGGCGATGAGTGTAACAAGTCCCGCTAGTTCATTATTGTCGATATAACTTTGCATTACTGGATCGAGACGTTCTAACCGACTGGATGACATGCCTACTTGCTCAGGCTTGACACATCAAATGTATCGGCATAAACGCTGGACAGACACATTACAAACAATAAGAAAACCATACCTAATCGATTTTTCATGATTTCCCCTCGTATTTGGTATATGTTAAAGAAACTTATTTTAAGAAATAGCATCGGAGAATAATGAATTACACCGAAGTTGCTGCTTTTCAATTTGACGGCATATGGAGGTTGGATTTAGAGAATCAAGAATGAGTTCTAGTGATCAAAAGGTTACTGAAGCGAATTCCTCATCCCGTTTATTCAAGTCATTTCGAAACGATTTGATGAGAAATTGTGGTATTTTGGGAATTAGATCTCGTTCAGTATTAAGAAATTAATGATCCAAGTATACGTTTGCAAAAGAGGTGTACCGAAATTATTCCCGATTAGAGCGTTCTTTCATATAGCTTCCGGCTTTGAATTGAATGATATTGTGGGCGGTAGCTACTGCTTCTTCTCCCGTGACGGGATTTCTCCCAACTCGGGCGGGAGTCTTTTTAACTCTGAAGGTTCCAAAGCCGCGTATTTCGATCCGCCCATCGCTTGCCAGGAGATCGATAAACGTTTCGAAAACGCATTCAACAATCTCTTTAATATGCTTGATCCTGATTCTCTCTCCCTTTTTGTTCATTTGCCGGATAACGATTTCAACGATCTCTTTCTTCGTCACAAATCAAATCCTCCCACAGTATGATTGCCATCTTTGCCATAGATTTTGGATTTAAAACAATTTCCCCAAACCGGTCAACGTATTATTTAGTTTTCCCGCAAGCGAACCTACAATGATCCATTACATGAATGGTTTTGGTTGCAGGCTATGCTTACTGAACTCCAAGGGCTGATCGAACGCATCACCTATTTCAATGATGAAACAGGGTACACTGTCGCGCGCGTGAAAGTCTACAGACGTCACGAACTGGTTACTGTTGTCGGGACGTTGCACGAGATGAATCCTGGGGAGATCATCCTGATGAGGGGTGAATGGAGCACTCATCCCAAGTTCGGAGAGCAATTCAAAATCGTTTATTACGAATCGAAAGTCCCGGCTTCCGTGACCGGCATTCAACGCTATCTGGGATCGGGATTGATTAAGGGGATCGGGCCAATCATGGCCAAGCGGATCGTTGCGAAGTTCGGTGAGAAGACGCTGGATGTGATCGATGGGGATGTTAATCGACTGATCGAAGTGGACGGCATCGGCGATAAACGAGTGGATATGATCGCCAAGGCCTGGGATGAGCAAAAAGAAATCCGGCAGGTGATGATTTTCCTCCAATCCCAGGGCGTGAGTTCGATCTATGCAACGAAAATCTTCCGGCAGTACGGCAACGCCACCATTTCAGTTGTGAAAGAGAATCCCTATCGCCTGGCTACGGATATCTTCGGAATCGGTTTTGTAACCGCCGACCGAATCGCCGAGAAACTCGGCTTCGCCAGGGATTCGGATTTGCGCGCCCAGGCAGGAATCCTGTACGTACTCCACCAATTATCCGATGAAGGCCACGTTTATTATCCCTACGAACTGCTGATGGAAGAGTCGGGAAAGATTCTGGAGATTCCCGCGGGGATCATTGAAAACGCTCTGAACGTCATCGCTTCCGAACGAAGAGTCGTCATTGAGGAGTTACGCGATGGAATCAGGGCTGTCTATCTCGCCAAGTTTCATGTTTCGGAGACTGCCGTCGCTTCCCGGATCAAAGCCCTGCTCGCCCATGAAAAAAGCATCCGGGACGTCAATGCGGATAAAGCGCTGGAATGGGCGCAGGAGAGGTTGTCCATCATCCTGTCCGACAAACAAAAAAAAGCGGTCGTCTCCACTCTGACCAACAAAGTCCTGGTGGTCACCGGAGGGCCGGGAACAGGAAAGACCACTATTATACGCTCGATTCTCGCCGTCTTTTCCACCATGAAAATCCAATTTCTCCTGACGGCCCCCACGGGACGGGCGGCCAAGCGAATGAGCGAAGCCACAGGCCAGGAAGCGAAAACAATCCACCGGCTCCTGGAATACAACCAGCAAAAGGGAGGATTTCAACGGGACGAGGAGAATCCGTTGGATTGCGATCTGCTGATTGTCGATGAGATGTCCATGGTGGATACGATCCTGATGCATCACCTGCTCAAAGCCGCGCCGCTTCACGCCGTGTTTCTCATGGTGGGGGACATCAACCAATTGCCCTCGGTCGGCGCCGGGAACGTGCTGCGCGATATTATCGAGTCTGGAGCGGTTCCGGTCGTCGAGCTCAACGAAATATTCCGCCAGGCCAAGGAAAGTTCGATCATCGTCAACGCCCACCGGATTAACCAGGGGCTTTCTCCCATCCTGAAAAAGACGACAAGGAACTGGATGATTTCTATTTTATCCATCAAGAAGATCCGGAAGCCGTGATTCAGACCATCATCAAACTGGTGCGGGAGAGAATCCCTCAGCGATTCGGGCTCGACGCAGTTGATGATATTCAGGTGCTCACTCCCATGCAGAAGGGCTCTGTGGGCGGGGCCAAGATGAACGCCGCACTGCAAACCGCCTTAAATCCGTCCACCCAGGAAATAACTCGCGGGGGCCGAAAATTTCTAGCGGGCGATAAGGTCATGCAGATCAGGAATAATTACGATAAAGAGGTCTTTAATGGCGATATCGGCCGAATCCGGTCAATTGATTCTGAGATGCAAGAGGTCAAGATCGATTTTGACGGGAGGGAAATCACCTATGAATTCTCCGAACTCGATGAGATCATATTGGCGTACGCCGTCTCAGTGCATAAATCACAGGGCTCCGAATACCCGGCGGTGGTGATTCCGTTGTTGACCCAACACTACGTCATGCTGCAACGCAACTTGTTGTATACGGCGGTGACGAGGGGCAAGAAACTGGTGGTTCTGATCGGAACCATAAAAGCCCTGGCTATCGCCGTGAAAAATGATAGGACGCAGAAGAGGTATTCGTATTTGAGGGATCGATTAAGTCGAGCGTAATCAGAAAGGAAAAGTGACGTGGGACAAATATCAAATAAACTGAAAAAGAAATTCTCAAACAAAAAGAAATTGGTTTTATTCAATGAAATCAGGGAAATCGCATCCCAGTCCGAGCAATTATCGAATACAATCAAACCCCCGGATCGATTGAAGAATTACGATCCGCTTCATGCGATTCATATTACCGCTCAAAATCTAGTTTCAGTTTTCGCCGAACAAATCTCAATACTCCCTGAATTAAAATTGTATCACAAAGAGGTTGCCAAAGCGGAAGATCTGTATATCCCGGGTTTCCCGCCGATTAGTCCTATTACGAATTCTTATTTTACCATGTGGGCTTTTTATGATTATTGTTTCGGCGACGATCGAGAGAGTATTGCAAGCATATTGCTCGATTTGTCCGGTATCTTGCACTTGAGCGCTGAGTGGTTGCAGGTTATTGAAACTTAAAAGCGCTCGTGTATGGGAGTTCACGAACATTGCGGATTTTTCGAAGATAAAATCCTTTTGAAAGCGTTGCTAACCGGCGAAGAGCGGAAGTGTATATGCCCAGCAGGATACAGAGGAGAGAAAGGAGAACTGTGGTTTGCCCGGGATTGTTGACGCTCCGTTTTCCTGGCTGGATTATAGCGTGGTTTTTACGACTCCGTATCTTTTACGAGGACATAACAAGGTTCAATGGTTAGAATATTTTGAGAGGAATGGGATTACGGAGAAAGATTCGGATGCGCAACAGAAACTCCAGTTGTTCATGAAACAAGGCGACGCCATTTTTTATTGGCATGATTTTATTGGGAATGGTTATGATGGATACCGAGATAATGTGATATTTCTTCGCGGTATTCCGGATATGCCAATCACATTACCGAATGGAGACCTGTTTGATGGTTGAAATCGCTTGGTGGTGCTTCTATCTTCGCTGGTTTTACATTAGCTCATAAAATGATTCTTCGCCTAAGTGTTCGGCGTATTGTTGTACCAATTTTTTTAGATCGCCGTATTGGTGTAGTGACATCCAGTGATCTTCGCCGCCTCTGAAGCACATTCGTTCCACGCAGAATATGCGCTTTTCCGCATCGATTAAGACGAATCGCATCATGGGGGAATAACTTGCGCGTTCTCTGTCGATTCGTAGGAACTGTTGGGTCATGAGTTGTCCTAATGGCCCCATGTTGTTTATGGCTTCATTCCTGTTCTGGTCAGATAGGTAAACGGTTATTGCGTTGTCTCTTACATCGATTTTGAATTCTTTGATTTTGGAGTATTTTTTGATTCCTTGTTCAACAATCAAGATTTCTTCGTCGCGTATCACTTTAGGCCGGATTTTTCGTAAGAATACGTGGGCGTTGGGATTTTCGTACACCTCATAACCAAGCGGGATTGATTCGACGCATTCGCCGTCTGATTTCGGAGAAAAATAATATTTGGATTTCCCCGTTTTTGTTTCCCCAAGATGAAGATAATACGTTTTCCCTTTGCGGTTTGTGTGAGTAATGGACATAAGGCTCTCTTTTGTTTGGTGTTGATTCTATTCGAACATGGAAAATCGAAGTTTCTATTTGTTTGTATCCGTATCGGCGTTTTTCTCTTTCCCGCGCAGATTAATTTTCAATATGGAAAGGAATCCCCGTTCTTGGACAAAACTGCTTTATAATTTAAATCGGAAAAATTTATCGTACAGTTCTGTTTTGCGGTACTCGTAGTCTCTTATTCTTTTCTCTTCTTTAGGTAACGCTCGGGTTTCGATCAGGCCGAATCGGACCAGAGGTTCGAGGATTCGCATCTGGACTTGGATGCCTAAGTCCCGATCTTCGTAGACGTAGTCTTGGACGATGGGAAGCGTGATTTGTTCGGCTATGTCCTCCGGCTTTTTCCAGTCTTGCAGGCGTTTTCCGATGGCGTAGAACGAATAGGCTATTGCGTCTTGTAACGGCTGGTTTTGTGGCGTTCCATCAAGGTAGGCCAGATCGAATTTTTGGAATTGGGTTTTGAAGAGGTGAACGTAGAGCCAAACGGCGAACGCTTCATGGGCGTATTCTTCGCCCTTCTTGGTGATTTTGAAAGAGGATTTATGTTTTCGGATCAGACCGGAGCAGATCGCCAATACGCGCACGAGGTGGACGTGTATGGCGTCATCTTCGTTCAGCGTGGTTTTGTCATTGATAGTCCAAGCAAAGATATCCGGCGGCGGACCGAACGCCTCCATCATTTTCTGGACGAATTGGCGGTTGAGGTTACCCGAGCTGGTTGCTTTAATGCCGCCTCCTTCTTCGATGATCCCGGCGAGGAAGACCCGGACATCGTGAACAACCGGCGTACTCAAGATTTCTTCTTTAGGGATCGCCTGGTTGAGGCGCAAAGCGCTGTTCGGATTATCCCAATCGAAATCAATGAGGTAGTGGATTTGTTCCGGGGATAAGCCGCCCATGTCGTCTTGGGGCTGACGATTGTGCTCCACCATGATCTCCGACATGGCGGCGTTGAGTTCCTCGATGCTGCCGAATTCTCGGCCCTGAACTGTGGATTGTATCCGACCGGAGAGTTCTTGGGGAAAATGCGAATTCAGAAAATCTTCGAAGGATTGGGGCGCTTCGTCTCCATCCGTGTAGGTTTCAAGCAGGCGGTGAACCTTCTCGAACAGCCGATTCCATCGTTTTTGTTTTTTCTTGTTATGGCAGAGGTCGGCTCCGGCGGAGGCCGCTCCGGCGAGTTCGTCCGCCTCGTCCAGATTCAGCCGGACGACCAGATTCTCGCCTTCCATGACGGCGAAGCGGAGCTTCTTCTCAAGTTCTTCTGAGATAAGCAGTGCTTCGTTGAGAATCAGCGTCCGCTCGTCTTCCTGAAGCATCAACGGAACGGTTTCGCCTGGGGCGATTCGAATCCTCTGCATTCTCTTTTCCCCTCAAAGATCTTTTCCGCAAAATATCAGGTTGTATTCTTTTTTCATAGGCAGATAGTATTTCTGATTATTGTTTTGCTCATTTTTCAACAAAAATTTCATGTTCTCCATTCCAATTTTTATCAATATAGAAGGGATAGAGAGCCAACGACTCCTTTTCCATCTTTTTTTGTTCGATATCGATAAAGCAATCAATTATCGATAATTTTTCTGCCATCCAATGTATCCAAAATCTGCATCAACCGGCGTTTGGCTTTGTGTTTCAACCTCAAATCCAGTAAATATTGTTTCCAATCCGCCATTCGCTTCAAGGAATGATACAGATTTTTCATCTTGCGAAGATAGATCGCCGCTGTTTGGTATTCCGATGGTTTTACTGCCGCGATATGAGATTCCGCCAGCGTTCGCCATATGACAAGAGAGTCATCCGGATATTTTGATTTTAACGCTTCGGCAACACGGTCGTCATTGGATAAAACTCTGTTACGCTTCTGTTTCTGTATATTGAACCATTTCAACACATCCTCGGGCCGCTTTTCTTCGATGGCTATATCGATTAGCGTTTGCGTATTGGGAAAATGCGGCTGAAATCGCGGCTTGGGAACGGTCAATCCGCAATCCGGCAATGGCCACGAATCTCTTTTTTCGGGATGTTCGCCGGTTTCTAGAAAGTGAAGGGCTGCTTCTTGTATCGTTGGCCACAAGCGTATTGCCTTGGCCGTCTTTTGCAAATCTTGATATGCATTCGAACTAGGCGAATGAACGAATTCGAGAACGCGAAAGGATGCAACCAGCTTTTTGTTTTTTTCAATGGCGGCGATTTCTCTGAGTTTTCGTTCCAAAGACCAAGCGAGACCAGACAAAGATCCAACCGTATCCTCAAAACCTCGACGCGCCCATTCACGAGCCCTCTCGTATTCCTTTGAGCCGATCAAGCAATCTACCAACCGTTCGTAGCATTGCGTAATTTTAGCTTCACGTTCTAAAAGAGGAATGATGTCTTTGGTTCTTCCTCCTTCCTCATAGGCATAAATGATCCAATCGATTAGTTTCTGACGATTATACTTTTCTGAAAAAGACGAGTCTTCTCTAATAATCGGCATAGTTGAGAGACGATTTTCCAATTCTTCAGAAACGGATTTCCAATCGCTTTTTGTATAAATACGCTTTCGCAGATATTGCTCGTAATCATCGAGGATGGAGTAATTGTCCTGCAAGAACAAATCGATCATCCATTTTAACTGCTCGACCTTTGAAAGATTGGATTGAGAGATCGCCTTAAATACGATTTCCATCAGACCTCACTAAAACAGCCATTTTTACCCCAAAATAATCGCAAATAAAATTCCCGCTTACCGAGGGAATTTGCTGTCAACCTACTCCCCTCTACAATCCAGTAATTCCATAAAAAAAACAGAGAGGGACTCATCATTTCTCATTTATCACATTCCGATTATTTACAAAAGATTTTAGGCACGGACAAGAGAAATCCGGTGTTTACGATTTTCTGCGATGAAGAGGAAGACCAGTTGCATGTCTATTACGGCGCGGATCTATTAGAAATTGTACCGGACGATCGAGAGCATATCGAATACAAATTACTCGTCGCTCGACTCTACAACGCCAACCTCAATGCGACCATCTTGCAAGAAGTCTTTCAAGTGGACCGGAAAACTATGAAGCGGTGGGGAGCCGCTCTTCGCTCTGGGGATAGTGAACAACTACGGAAAGTGTTGTTTGGCCGCCAAGCGCGAAGAAAACTCACTCCGGAAATCGAATCGTATATCCGCATGCGATTTCCCGCGATTTACGAGGAAACAAAATATGAATATAGCAAACGGATGCGGGAAGAAATTGAGCAGGTGTTCGGCTGCACGCTATC
The DNA here is from genome assembly GCA_963663405.2 of bacterium. Taxonomy (GTDB): domain Bacteria; phylum Hinthialibacterota; class Hinthialibacteria; order Hinthialibacterales; family Hinthialibacteraceae. The sequence continues at coordinate 8,328 of CAXXSM010000065.1, forward strand.
CGGGGAAACGCTCCGTCCCTTGCTGAGAGAATTGAAGGAAAGCATAAAAGTTCAAAAGGAAAATGAGGAAACTCCCTGGGATTGTGAGCAGGAACCCGAGATCGAAGAAGAGGAGAAGACAAGCGAAATTGGCTCTGAAAACGAAGAAATTCGAGAACAATCTAAGGAGTCATCCACACCAATGCCTTGTAACAATCGCAAGGAGTCTCCCGAATTAAAGGAAGCCTTTCCGGAGGAAGTGACGCTGTGTCATCACCTGGGCGTGTTGCTGTTCAGCGCCTTGTTTCTTAGTCTCGACGCTTTCCCGGGGGAGGAGAGTTGGCTGCTCAAACAATGGGTGGCGATCATCTTGTTAGGAGCGGTCAATATCGAACAAACCAAGTTGCTGGATTTCGAGGATTTGAAACGGCTTTTGGGGAAGTGCATGCGCTCCTTGCATGACCAACGAACGCATCTGGGCCAAATGGCGACGGTCGCGATGGCGGAGCAGGTTCTTCGGTTAAACGCCGCAGAGGTCGATGCGGCGGCGAACGATGACTTTTATTACGATCCCCATACGAAACTCTATACAGGAATCCAGAACGTCTTGAAAGGCTGGTGTCCAAGCATTCGTTCGGCGGATAAAGCGCTCCATATGGATTTTATTCACACGGCGGCGGGGCATCCGGTGTATCTCGAATCGACCGATAACTACGAAGACATGCGGGATCGGTTTTTTCAGGTGACCAACCACTTTCGAGCGCTTTTACAGATGGATAAAAAGAAGGTGATCACCTTCATCGTTGACCGTGGGATATACAGTCTTGAAGTCTTTCAGAAATTCATCGAAGATCCTTCCACGCATGTGATCACGTGGGAAAAGAATTACAAGTTGGCGCCTTGGCCAGCGGAACCGGCGCCGGGAGCCTTCACGCTGGAACGGAACCGCAATTGCGCTACGGATCTGCAACTCTATACCTTCGCCTGCCTTGATGAGCGCTGGGAAAAGGATTCGTCGATGCGGAGGCTGCGCGTGCGCGCGACCAATCCCAAAGGACGGACGATCGAAGTGGGCGTATTGACCGATGACTTGACTCGGCCGGCCCCAGAGATAATTACCTTGATCTTCCGGCGCTGGATCCAGGAAAATGATTTTAAGTATTTGGACAAACACTTTGGGATTAACGAAATCACCAGTTATGCGGTGATTCCTTACAAGCGATTACAAGATCACCTGGAAGATCAACAAATGAAGAGCGGCGCATATAAAGCGCTGGAAATGGAACGAAGCCAAACGCAAGAGAAATTGGGCAAACTCTTGGTCCAGGAACGTCAACATCCCGGGAAAAATGCAAAACGTGCCGAAAAGATTCAAACCTTGTCTCACCGGCTGGATGAGATTGACGAGGAAATGAAAACGACAGAAAAGGAAATGTCCCGGCTTGAGTTTTTAATCGAGCAGGATTGCGTCCGCTTGGATACACGCAATAAGTATTTGATGGACGTTTTGAAATTGTTGGCGCGAAATATCTTTTACAAAATGCTGGAGCCGTTCAAAAAAGAGTATGATAATTACAGGGATGATCACGTGCTCTTTCGTTCCTTAACTCAATCGGATGGAGTCATCAAACAACAGGGAGATCAGGTGGAAGTCATTCTCCTTCCGAAACCGAATTATCCACCGAAAGTAAGGCGGATTATGGAGCAGTATCTGGCTAACATCAATGAGACCCACCCCCTTATGCCCGATGGCTCGAATCGGCAAATTCACTTTCGACTGGGGAAAAAATCGGAATTTGAAATTGCGATTGTTTCAGTACCAAAACGGCCGAAATAGTGAGTTCTGTTCCATACATTGCGAGATCTCCGTCGCCGTCATTCCATCGTCATCGGATTGCTCAACTTGCTTGTTCCCCTGGATGAAAAGATAGCGGCCTAATTCAACTAATTCATCGGCATGGCCCTTTTTTAAAAGCGCTTCAAATTTTCGCTCGATTTCAGAATAATCTGGGATGCTTGATTCCCCTGACCAGTGATTGCTCCAGGCCGGTTCATCGGTTATTTCATCGATGTCCGCCCGAATGGATTGGCATAATTGATCGATATTTCCTTCAACGAGATTCATTCGATCGGTAATCTTGTTGCGCAATTCCGGATGTTGGTCGATCAAATCAAGAATCCATTCCACCAATTCGGCTTTTTTCTTTTTCTCTAAAAACGTTCTGAGCGTTTTTGTGGACGATTGCTTAGTCGTATTGAATGTTGAATAAATCTCGTCTTCGTCATCCCCGTCATCACTCCATCCATCCTCAAGGCATCCCAACCGGGGATCGTTCGCTTGAGTTGGTTTGATTGTTTTCTTCTCTTTGATTTCGTCGAGATAAAGTAAAATAACCGCAACAGCATGCTTGCATGGTCCCCAATCGTAGGGACACGTGCAGTCACACGCCAGCTCGTTTTTTTCGATCCAGACATGAGTGGCGTATTTCTCGGTTCCCCATACCCATGCCAGCAGCCCTCCTTTTTCCGTTAATCGTAAATCCTCGACTTCGGATTTATACGAACGTCCCCGGTTGACGATTTTTGATCCTGATCAGGAATCAAGATCATCCCATTTGATGTCCTCGAATTTTAATCTCTTTTTTGACATTATAATTTCCAGCAAGTAGTGAATTGTTTTCGTTGAATATCTTTAATTTACTGTATAAATCGGCTATAGCCAAGAAACAAGATCATGCCAAAATAATATAAGTGGACGTTCAAATCACACTTTCGCGCAGACGCATATGGTTGTTCCAAGAACAGATTCAGATTATTAGGGGGCAAATAGATGAGGGCATCAGCTTATTGGGCTGAGGGCCAACTATACAAAAAACCTCATTTGAACCATTTCTCATAATAGTATTGTTCAATAAGAACGGTAGTTTTCGTCCACCCTCTGTCCACCCTTTAGGGGGATTTTAAGGGCTAGAAAGGGTGTTTAAGGGTATCATTCCATTTTTTTCTTGGTCTCAGAAAGGCTTGATAATACCTGATTTAGAACGATCTTCCGCGTAGTTCCACCATTGCCGCCTTCTATTCCCAAGCTGAGGGTCGCGGGTTCGAACCCCGTCTCCCGCTTACTGATTTTGTTAGACTTATAGCATTTTTTGAAAAGTTCTTTTTTATCGTCATCCACCCTCCTGTCCACCCTTTTCCAAAATATTGAATCAAAAATCACCAATCTCTCATTGTGAAGTTTTCATTAATTGCATACAAATCAGGAAGTTATAAATTTCAATGATTCCGGGTTGACTAGAGCATCAGCTCAATGAGCTGGAGGTTCCCTTAAGAAACTATGAGTAGAAATTAGAGTTATTTATCTCCTAAATTGAGCGATTCTTCTTGAAAAATATTCACTTTAAATGAAATTACAAAGATCAACTATGTTGTTTGATAAATGTAAGTTAAATTTCATTGAAAATCCAGTAAGTAAAGAACGTGTGAGTGAAATGTTGGGTATGAACAAGAGTCGTCGAGTGGAAATTTACAGCCTATAGGCGCACTTATCCTGTTACATTGGCAGGTCTTCAAGATGGAATTATCTTTTTTTTTACTTAGGTCCAAACAAATTGAGGGGGATTCTTACATCGGTCCCAGAGTATATCGAGTTGGAGATCGTTCCAAGTGGCCTGAGTGAACTTGATCCATATCTCTCCACTCTTTCGAACAATCTTTGAAGCGATATCAATTACTTTTCGTCGGAAAGTCGACGCATACGTTTCGAGAGGCAAGATCGCCTCACATGTATCTGCTTTGAAACATTCGTATAAAAAGTGAGAGACAACCATTGTGTAATAGTAGGCGGCATTCGGAGCGAACCGCTGGAACGGTAGGGCCTCGAAGGCAAAGTTCTTGAAGGCGCGATGGACTAGTTCATCCCGTCCCCGTCCATGAGCGCATTCGAGGATCTTTTCGGTCTGGATGAGATCCTGCCGACCAACGAATAGGAGTTGTTCGTCAATCGACTCACCTTGCCCCAAGTTGGTATAGAGTATCGTCAGGGGACGAAACGCGTCAAACACTCGCTGCGGATCTTCCGGGGTGAAGCGGCAGAAAATGGCGCGGCGCGATTTTGACCAACTCGCTCGCCGATCCTCCATCTCGTAATAATCCCATCCGTCTTTCCCATTGGTATACTTTTTCCACTCTTCTTTCTCCAGGCTTTCGGCATAGTCCGAAAGGTCTTCGTAGAGTTTCCCCCCACAGATATACCCGACCTTCAGCGCTTCAAATTCCTGGAAGAGTTTTTCGTCGAAAAATCCTCCATCCAGAAGAAAGACGATGGCTACGTCTTTCCGATATTTTTTCCGGATGAGTTTCACGATTTCTCGCGCCATGTTGGCCACCGTCTCTCCATGGTTGCAATGTTTCTTGCCTCCACGGAACACCGCATCTATAATCACTCGCTTCCACGTCATCTGCAACGGGTGAAAGCCTTTCTTTTTTTTGTACGTCGGCTGCACTCCATCCCGCTTGCTGGCTTCGTCGTTGTCCATCACCATTGAATCGATTCCGAGATAAATGACTGGTGGATTCTCCAACCGCAACCGCCACAGGAACAGTTGCTTCAACAGTTTGCGAAACGCCCAAACCAGGGGCATGGAAAAGGCTTTAAAAAATCGTTTGACGCTGTGAGAGGAGACCATCTCCTCCGACGTCAGTTCGAGACTGGCGGTATAGCCTTGATCCGTTTTCAATTGGTCAAAGTAAGTCAAATGGCGGCTCATGCCATTCATTAAATTACAGATCACTTGTTTTAAGATGGTTTCGATTGACTGTCCTTTTTTACTTTTTCGGATGGAGCCAAATAGCATTCCTAAGACAGAAAGAATTTGTATGTTTTCAATATACTTTGAAAAGAAATTGAGTCCTCCTCGCGAAGTCAGCACATCGGAGGTGACTCCAATTTTAGTGATCTTAGCCGGATTTCGTTTCGATTTTTTCTTGGAACGCGCCATTGATTTCCCTCACCCAATAGGTTAGATTAAATTATGAATGCCATATATGTATAACGTATGAGAAATCAAAGCGTTACGCAGTTTTTTATCAGTATTATTCACACATAATCGCTCAGCTTAGGTATCTGAACATACCTTTATTTATTGGAGATGATGTTTGCATAAGGTCCTTTGGATAAATCTTTAGACTTACTCACAACAAATCTCTTAATCATTTTGACGGGACAGATTGGCTTGAATCAGGGATTTTGCCTGCGAGCAAAGAAAGCATGGTCTTTCCATATCTCTTACCAAACATTCTCGATCCTTCTGAATTGAAATGCAAGCGGTCTGGATGGCATGCGCAAACCGCAGAAGATATCACATAGTTCTTCATCCACCCGCGTTCTGGATTGTCAAAATCAGCCATGACCTGAAAACGTGGATCGGCGGTTCGGTCTACCTCATCCATTTTTCCTCCATTCTCCATGTTGGATTGACCAAAACAAAGGAAAATATAAAAATTCGGATCGGGATCGGCGAACACCCTGACTGAGAACAAGCCCAGGGCTATCAGTACAAGTAAAGTTTGTTTTATTTTCTGTACCATTGCGCGCTCCAATAATTTAGAGTAAGAAAATACTACTTTGCTTCCGGAGCGCCTGGCTTGAGCAGACGCACATCATACAACCCTCCAGCGAGCCACCGTTTTACGGAAAACCGAACCGTTAGCCGACTAGTGCTTGCATTTACTAGGATTTCAGAGGGAATCGCATACCGCTTTTCAATAAAACTGTTTGGTTTTTCCCCGGTCAATTTCTGTGTAGCGATCACGGTTCCGTTAACCAGAATATCGAATTCCCGGCCCCGGTCGTCACCGGAATACGTTACGGACAAGGTCACCTCTTTTTCGCCTTTCGGATCAAGAGTGTATTGAATCCAGGCTCCATGCCGCCAGCGTCGACCATTGTGAGTTCCCGACTCCATTCCTTCGCCTTTCAGGTCATGCTCCACTTCGGGTTGCTGTTCTCCCACAGCGACAGCGTCGAGTGTAGCGGCTTCGAGTGCGGCGCGGGCACGTTCCTGAGCGGCGATTTTTTCTTTGCGGGCCTTGATCTTTTCAGCACTGGTGAGTTCCCAGTACATCTGGTAACGTCGTTCGTTTATTCTGAAGAATGGCATCAAAGGTATGCCCTTGGATTCAGGTGGCTCGATCACATCTTTAATACGGAAGTGAAGCGATCCGGCAGCCACATCGGGAAAAATATGATTGAGAAGTTCCTTTTCATTGGTCAGCAAGGTCGGAACTTGATCGAGTGGTCTCATCGGGCCATTGGCAACGTGAGCCATTCGGCCTTCGTCAGCAAACAATCCCTCCAATTGATCTGTCCCGTCAGGCTTGGCAAGTACAATCGGGCCATTCAGGATAGCCACCCAATCAGAACCGTCAGGCAGACGCTCTACGTGCGTGCGCATGGGGAAGTCCACATCCACTGTATCGCCATCTTTCCACTCCCGTTGAATCGCGGCGTATGAAGAGGGGGCTGATTTGATTTCTACAGTTTGACCATTGACCTTGATTTCAAAACCACTGGTATCGGCCCAGGCTGGATGGCGGACGTGCAGTGTGAAACGCGTAGGTTTTTCAAGTTGAAGACGCAACTGTGTACGCTCTTCATCCGGGAATGTAGTCTCCTGCTTCAAAACCAATCCTTTTTCAAGTACAGAAAGTTTGGAGGAGATGAATAGATTGACATACACTCCATCTTTGGCCTGGGCATAGATGAACTCGCCGTACCGACCTGGATTTTCCATACCGGTTCCCACGCAACACCAGAATGCATGTTCAGGCTGTGAATATACCCGGTAATGGTCCGGACGGATTGAAGTGAAGTAAACATAACCGGGCTTTTCAGGATGGATCGAAGCCAGGATATGATTGTAAAGAGCGCGTTCGTAAAAGTCAGCATAAGCGGCTTTGGGTTCCGCCTTAAACAACTGCTCCGTTAGTCTGAGCATGTTGTAGGTATTGCAGGTTTCGGGGCCTTGTCGATGTTCAATAACTCTGCTGAAATCACGGGGATCGTTGAAATGCTCGCTGACGCTATTACCGCCAAAAGCCAGACTGCGATGCTTCGCTACTGTGTCCCAGAAGAACGTAGCGCCTGTGTGTAGTGTTTTATCATGGGTTAGCGCCGCGATACGCTCCATTCCTACAATCTTAGGAATTTGAGTGTTGGCATGGAGGCCGGTAAGCCGGTCTTGATGATTTTCCAGTGGTACGAAAACAGCCTTGTGGTTAAAGCGTTTAGCCAGTTCAATGTATTTTTGCTCTCCGGTAATTTCATAGATATCGGCCAACACTTCGTTCATACCGCCATATTCAGTGTCGAGCATTCGCTGCATTTGTGCGTCGGTTAGACCGGATGTGACCTTTTCACACCAGTCTCCAAAGTGAATGAGCAGACCGCGAGCCGCTTCGGCGCCTCCGAGGAGATAGGCGTCCCTGAGTCCGGCAAACATTTTATGTAGGTTATACCACGGAACCCATTTTCTTCGTATCGCTTCGATTTGTCCCTCAGCGATACGGCTCCATAGTTCTTTACTACCAGGGACTCCTCCGATGTAACCGTCCCCGTTGTTTTTTTGAATTTGATCAAGTTCAGCGATCATTGCTTCAAGGCGACGTTGAAGTTCTCCGTCTGGATCAGCCCCCGATGCTATCATGAGTGAAATCGCGGAAAGATAGTGACCTGCGGTATGCCCGTCGAGCCCCATGCTCTCCCAGTTGCCATACGGTTTCGCCTTGGCATCCAATCCCGCTTCGCGGCGGAATGGCGCAAGCAATCGGTCTATATCATGTGCCAACAGATATTGTCGATTGATTTCTACTGCTTTGGAAAATGGACTTTCAAGTAAGCGCACGTCTTTCAACGGGAAGAGTTGAACTGCTTGAAATTTCTCGATTTGTTCGGCAAAGCAGTTCACTACCAATATGACAGCAAACAGTGTAACAATCATTATTTTCATCTTCATGTTGATACTCCTATGTGATTACACGATTCATAACATAATCAAATTTAAACAATATATAAATCAGTGATGGGTCGGCAAGTGCGACCCATCCATCAGAGAATTCTATATTGTTAAAAAAATGCAGTAATCAAATCTATTGGTTATCCTGTACCGATTTGACTACCGCGTGGAACGCCTCTTTGGGTTGGTAACTCCGATCAAACAATAAGGGAGAGCCACCGATCCAGGATGCGCCATCATAGATGCCCCAAAATGTAACGCGTGTAACATCGTCTTTGTGTTTGTTCAGGATCGAAAAAATCTCGGTATATTTCTCTGCAACTTTTTTCTGAGTTTCCTCCGAGTTTGCATCCGGATCACTTGTACTCTGCCGGTTCACCCGACTGATATCGGCGCCGCGATATCCTCGCCGCCGTGTTCGGATATCCAATTCCGTAATCATTACTTTGACGCCGGTTGCAGCCAGACTGGTGATCGCGTATTCAAGACCTTCTGCGCTTGGGTACTCCAATCCCCCATGCAGTTGGATACCAACAGCATCGATGCGGATGCCCTTGGACTTTAAATGCTTTACGATCTCGACCGCTCCATCGGTTTTCTTTTTTGAGGTTTCCAAACCGTAGTCATTGTAGTATAACTCAGTGTCGGGATCGGCTTCATGAGTCCATTGAAAAGCTTTTTCGATGTAATCGTATTTCTTTTCTTCAGCGCCTTCACCGATGATCTCTAGCCATTTGCTTTTCCTTAGCGAACCGTCGCCTTCCAGTGCCTCATTGACAACATCCCAACCCTTGATTCTGCCTTTATAGCGACCGACAACCGTATCGATATGATTCTTCATGCGATTTAAAAGCGCGTCTCTTGTCAGATCGCTTCCCCCATCGTCAAGAAAAACCCAGCGCGGAACCTGACTATGCCATACAAGGCAATGGCCTATGGCTGCCATTTTATTTTTCTCGCAGAACTCCATAAACTCGTCAGCCGGTCCCCAGTTGTATTGGTCGATCCGGGGATAAATGCGCTGCCATTTCATGGCGTTTTCTGCAGTCGCTGTATTAAAGTGTTTTTCAGCGAGCGCCGCCGCATTGGGATCTCGTCCTGCAATCACCCATCGATTCATCGCCCCGCCTATGAGGAAGTGATTCTTGAATACTTCTTTTAACACGGGGACATCCTGTTCAGCCGCATTTGAAAGTGCGCAATTCAAGAGGATCAATGCGCTCATTATTGTGATAATTCGTTTTCTTTTCACGGACTACTCCCATTCTTCAAGTAAGATGTGCATTTACTCTGAAAAGATTTCAATACCGTTGATTGCAGGATTTTCAACATTCGGCGTAAATGTAATTCTCAGTTTGCCGTCGGATACTTCCACGCCTTTGTACTCGAACTGGAGTGCTTTGTACGGCCCACCGGCTTCCTTATACATATCAAAATCCTTAACCGGTTTTTGTCCCTGCACGGCAAATGAATACACCCGGTCGCCAACTCCAGTAATTCCTGTAAACGTCTCAGCAAAATGCAAGCGGACAGTGTACTTGCCGTTAGGAAGATTGAACTCGTAGGCGCTCATACTGTAGCGCTCTCTTCGGAATATCTCTGGGAAAGCGACATCGGGAACCTCGTACTGTTCGTACCGCTCAATGGTCATACCATCCAGAGGTTCCAGCGACGCGCCGGGAGCCTTGACCTCATCAGGCAGCCAAAGGGCGCCGTCTTTGTCGGTGTATGGCTGTTCGGCTCCGCACGCAACCCGGATTATAAGTTTGGATTCGTCCGAAGAGGTTTTTACTTTTGACGCATCTTCATTGAAAATATGTTGGACGAAATAGTAAAGATTATTACCCCATTCCGTTGGATCATGGCCGTTGGAATCCACATGCCAGATGTGCGGAACATTCTGTTCTTTGAGATGGTTGTGAACACCCTGGCTCACCCGGATCAAACCGTCCTTATTACCGCAACCTAGCCATAACAGTTTTAATTTACTTTTAGCTGCCTCCGGATCGGGCAGGAATTCAGCATCGTACATCCCACCGAACTGGTTTGTATTCGGAGCGGAAGAGAATCCGCCAACATGGGCAAAGGTATCAATGTGATACATACCGATGTTCAGAGACTGACCGCCGCCCATTGAAAGACCGGCTAAAGCGCGATGGCTGCGGTCAGCACGAACAGAGTAGTGAGACTCAATGTATGGAATGATATCGTTCAGCAAATCGTTTTCGAAAAGTTTTCCATAACCTTCGAATCGGCTATACCCGGGACCACCTGCTCCGAGGCCTTCAGACTTGGGATTGTCCACCGTATTGTTTGCATCGCAGTTGGGAAAAACAATAATCATGGGCTGAACTTTTCCATCAGCCACCAAGTTGTCAATGATGTTATTGACACTGCAGAACTGCATCCATTGTTGGTCATTGCCGCCAATGCCGTGCAGTAGGTAAAGCACCGGGTATTTTTGATCGGATGAATATCCGGGGGGTGTGTAGATCCGTAATTGACGTTTTGCGCCTACCGTTTTGGAATCATACTCAACCACCGACACTTTGCCGTGAGCGATGTTCTCACGTTGGTCTTTGAATCCTGTTGGTGGATCATCGAAAGCAGGTTTATCGTCTGGCCCCAGTTCGATTGGTCCACCAAATCCGCCCCTTCCTCTGCGACGGGGAGGTTCTTCCGAATCATCCTGCACGGATTGTGATATGGTTGTTGAATCTTTGAATGCGAGTTGCGCAAATTGAAGAAGGCTGCGCCGCCAACTTTGAAATTCATGCGCGGTATCTTGGGAAACATAGAAAACACTATTGATCCCTGCTTCTTTTAAGGCTTCGGCGTTTGCTTTTGGATCACCGCCACGTCTTGTGCGTCCACCACCGCCTAGTTCACGGCTGCCATAGCTGACAAATACCAATTTTACTTTTTCTTTGAAATCAGGTGTGTTCTCAACATCTCTCATCGAGATCGTACCACCGCTGAAAAGCCCGATGTGGGAGAATTTGTCGAGATTCTTCAGTGTGATCGTCTTGGTCTCCATTCCACCCATGGATAGACCGGCCATTGCACGATTGGGTTGATCGGTAAGCGTACGGAAATTCGCATCGACATAAGGGATCAATTCGTCAACGAGAACCGTCTGGAATGGATCAATGCTGAAATTTCTAAGGCCGCCGAATCGGACTTCGTTGGTCATCCCATATGTCATGACGATGAGAAAAGGTTTAATCTTGCCTTCGGCAATCAGGTTATCCATGATCAGATTGGCTCGCCCCTGGTTGCTCCAGGCTGTTTCATCTTCGCCCCAGCCATGCTGTAGGTATAACACCGGATATCGCTTATCCAAATCTTTATCATAATTGGGTGGCGTGTAGACAAAGGCGCGGCGTGAGGGGTAATGGTGCTTTTTGAAGGAAAGAGAATCTGCTGTATATTTCCGTGAGGGACGTCTTTAAGAGCGTAAAAATCCTGGTCATGCGCGGGGATTTCAATGCCGCTTTCCCAACGAGTCGAACCATAAAAGTTTAATGCGCCGGGGTCATTAAATGTGCCCCCATCAATCGTGAGATGATAGTAATGAAAACCTTCATCCAACGGCCTTGTCGTGGTTCCCGTCCAGAAACCATCCTCGCCTTTGGTGAGAGTTGTTCCTCTAAAACTCACGCTGACGCTTTTTGCATCGGGCGCTTTAATGCGGAAGCGAGCGTAGCCTTGCGAATTAACCTGCGGGTATTCCTGGCCTGGCTGATTCAAGGTAGAGGGTTTGAAATCTTCGCGAACCGTTTCTGATAAATCCTGCGCCATGCACATTGAGCCACAGAGAACAACAAAGATTAACGCAATATTAAAAAAAGCCGATTTCATTAGGAATCTCCTTTTGAGGGGTTTAGTTTTTAAAAGTCGATCCACTACTCATGAAAGTTCCAACACTCAAAAAACGAATGAGATAGCGAACAATCCATAAAATATCACATTTGAAACGTCAATTGATAGGTGAAAGCATTGGAATTTCTTAATATATCTCATCAAACTGAAAGTGAAATGCAATGAGAATCATTTACTAATTTATAACAAAAAATACATATCCAATACACATTGCAATATTAACTGGTATTTTCTAGATATTTGGCAAATATCATACGGAAACTGAAAATTGAACATTTATGGGATGAATCGAGTTTCACGATTCTCGTTTATATAGAGAATTTGCAACTTTTTCTATACAATCGAAGACAAATAAAAGTAATCTTTTTGAAAGGTGTCCGGAATATCACTATGCAATCAAGACGTGTTACCCTCCTTGTATTATTTTTCCTTCTATCAAGTAATGTGATTTTCGCACAGGCCCCATCTGAACCGCTCAGCCTTTGGTATCGACAACCATCAGAACGATGGACGGAAGCGCTTCCAATCGGGAATGGGGCGTTTGGGTGGAATGATTTTCGGCGGCGTCAGTCAAGAACGAATTCAACTGAATGAAGACACCTTATGGGCCGGTGGACCTTACGATCCGAATAATTCTGAAGCATTGGAAGCATTACCCAAAGCGCAACAGCTGATATTTGAAGGCAAGTATCGAGAAGCGGATCGCCTGATCGGTCAGAAAATGATGGCGAAACCACTAAAGCAGTTGCCCTATCAAGTGGTTGGCGACCTGCTCCTTACTTTTCCGGGAGGGAAACTCGCTTACAAATTATCGGAGAACTCTCAATCTTGATACAGCAATCGCCAGCGTTTCATATACTCATGATGATGTTGAGTACTCTAGAGAATATTTTTCCAGTCCGGTCGATCAGGTAATCGTTATTCAATTAAAAGCCAATAAACCGGGGCAGCATTTCATTTTCAGCAGGAATAAAAACACCTCAGTCTGCATCTGTTTCCGTTGAATCACCGGGAACACTCCTACTGGATGGCGTCAACGGTGATGCTATGGGGATAAAAGGCGCGTTGACATTTCAGGCTCGTGTGAGAGTAAAACAGACCGGCGGCGAGTTGATAGAAAATGAGAACCAAATCACCGTAGAAAAAGCTGATTCGGCTATCCTTCTCATTGCCGTCAATACTAGTTTCATAAGATACAACCGATGTAAGTGGTAATCCAGCAGAACTGACAAAAGAAACTATCAAGTCGGCAAATTTAAAGTCTTATCAAGACCTCAAACAAAAACATATCACTGAACATCAACGACTTTTCCGTCGTGTATCGCTTGATTTGGGGACAAGCGACGCGATGAAACTTCCAACCGATGAACGCATAAAGAATTTTGCCAATGGTAATGATCCCCAACTGGCAAGTTTGTATTTTCAGTTTGGACGTTATTTGCTGATTTCCAGTTCCAGGCCAGGTAGTCAACCTGCTAATTTGCAAGGAATCTGGAATGAAAGTATGAGACCGCCATGGGACAGTAAATACACAATCAACATCAATACGGAAATGAATTACTGGCCCGCTGAACCAACCAACTTGGCGGAATGTACTGAACCGCTGATTGGGATGGTAATGGATATCGCTGAAACGGGAAGTCGAACAGCAGAAGTACAGTGGGGCGCAGGCGGCTGGGTCTGCCATCATAATACGGACCTGTGGCGAGCAACAGCCCCAATCGATGGTCCCGCTTGGGGATTCTGGCCAACCGGCGGCGCATGGTTATGTAAACACTTATGGGAACGATACGAGTATGGTGGAGATAACGATTACCTGAAAAAGATATATCCTGTACTCAAAGGCGCATCGCAGTTTTTTCTTGAAACGCTAGTGGAACATCCAAAATTCGAGTGGCTGGTTACTTGCCCTTCGCTTTCACCGGAGAACGGACACAAATACGGTGTGAGTATCTGCGCCGGTCCAACTATGGATATGCAAATCATCCGTGATCTGTTTACGTACTGTATCAATGCCTCAGAAATCCTGAAGCAAGATAACGATTTTCGCAGCAAAGTGATATCCGCTCGCGAACGGCTTGCCCCAAATCAGATCGGAAAAGAAGGTCAACTTCAGGAATGGCTTGAAGACTGGGATATGGAAGCGAGAGATATTCACCATCGCCATGTATCCCATCTCTATGGGCTTTATCCCAGCGACCAGATCAATGTCATCCATACACCGGATTTGGCCAAAGCGGTTCGTAAATCACTTGAGATTCGAGGTGACAACGCTACCGGTTGGGGAATTGGCTGGCGTCTAAACCTCTGGGCGCGCCTCCACGATGCTGAACACGCCTATAAGATACTCACAATGCTTATACACCCTCAACGAACATACCCAAATATGTTCGATGCTCATCCGCCTTTCCAGATTGATGGTAATTTCGGCGGTACATCCGGTATCGCGGAAATGTTTCTACAGTGTATGCAAAATGAAATTTTGCTTCTTCCTGCTCTGCCGAAGGCTTTTGCCAATGGATCGGTTCAAGGTTTATGCGCCAAAGGCGGATTTGAAATAGACATTGAGTGGAAAAACGGAAAACTGGCAAAAGCCATCATCCATAGTAAAAATTGGTAATAAGTGCAATATCCTGTAATAACGAACAAACGAAAAACCTGCAGATTGATGCGGGGAATGAAATCATACTTGATCATGATTTGAACATAATTCAATGACAGTGCTGAATGGGAATCATTATAAAGTATTGCAAGGAAGTGGAGATTAAATAGTGAATTAAATCTTAATGAAACGCTGTTTTGGCACGCTTGAAATTCTATTAACGGATTGACTTTGGCTATTGTCCGCTCGATTACTGAAAAAGCTGGTTTGATAAAAGTAGCGGCAAGATCTCAAGAACTACAAGAAACGCAATTAACGAGAAAAAGCCAATAACCAAAATGAATTTTCAACAATAGTAATATGTATTGAAAGGTCTACTAATGAAAAAATCAAAAGTTACTCATTTTGCGGTCTCAATGGCGTTCGTATGCTGTGTTCTTTTTACCTATATTTCAGATTCAGCATCACAAAACCAAGCGGATGCTCGCGAACCAATAAGTAAAACCACTGTCGAAGCGCCTTTTGACACACCGTTGAAATGGACATCTTCGGATATCCTGGTCAAGCCTGTCTCTGATGAAACCCACAGTATAGTATCGGTCAAAGATCCTACAGTGGTTCGTTACAATGATTTGTGGCACATCTATGCCACGGTCTATTCAACATCCGCCAGAACCTGGAATATGGTGTACCTGAATTTTAAAGATTGGTCTGATGCACCCAATGCCAAATTACATTTTGTCGATCAAAACCCGA
Organism: bacterium; assembly: GCA_963663405.2. GTDB lineage: Bacteria > Hinthialibacterota > Hinthialibacteria > Hinthialibacterales > Hinthialibacteraceae. The sequence continues at coordinate 23,562 of CAXXSM010000065.1, forward strand.
ATTTAACCGGATATCATTGTGCGCCGCATTTGTTCTATTTCAGTCCACACAAGAAATGGTATTTAATTTTTTCAATCTCAACAGCCTCAGTATTGTACAACGGATGATCTTTCCAAACCGGAAACCTGGACCAAGCCGCAAGACTTTTTTGATTCAAAACTCCCACTGCTCCACGCTTATGGATTGACTATTGGGTGATTTGTGACGACACACATGCCTATCTGTTCTCACTGGTGATAACGGGCGTACGTATCGTAGCCGAACCAAGATCGAAGATTTCCCCAAAGGTATGAGCGAACCGGGAAGTTATTATTGAAGGAAGACGATTGATGTTTTTGAAGGCAGCATGACCTAACAAGATCAAAGGCACTGATAAATATATAACACTTGTCGAAGCGATTGGTCCTGCCCGCTATTACCGTGCCTGGATTGCTGATCACCTAAATGGAGATTGGACGGAGTAACCAACGCGAACACATGGGATACACCGTTTGCCGGGATCAACAATGTCTCCTTTGCAGAAGGTATTGAAGCCTGGACCCAAGGATATCAGTCATGGGGAATTACTCCGCGATGGATATGATGAAACGATGACAATCGATCCCTTATAACCTACAACTGCTTTTTCAGGGACGCGATCCATCGTCCGGTGGTCGATACGAACTTTTACCCTATCGACTTAGTCTCTTGAAATTAAATCAGAAATAATCAAAACACAACTTTATTAACCGTATCTAACCGCTTAGAGGAGAAAAACGTGGAAAATCTTTTTAAGAAACTTATATCATCACTCGCACTTTTTTGCCTACTCATTGTTTTTACAAGTACTCTTTTAGCAAGGCAATCGGACAATGGTAACGGAACCTATACCAATCCACCTCTTTATGCCGATTTCCCAGATCCAGACATTATTAGAGTCGGCGATGATTTTTATTTTGCGACAACCACCTTTGTGAATACGCCAGGATTAACGATTCTACACTCTCAAGATTTAGTTAACTGGAAATATCTTTCCCATGTCATCAAACGGTTGGATGGACGGTCAGAATACGATCTTCAAAATGGTACAGCCTACCGATCTGGAATATTTGCACCAAGCCTTCGATACCATAATAGCACTTTCTATGTGGCTGTAACTCCAGTGGGACAAAAGACTAGAATATACACAGCAAAAGAAGCAAGAGGCCCCTGGAGTTATACCGAATTAGACCGCAGTGCATTTGATCCAGCCTTATTTTTCGATGATGACGGCAAGGGTTATGTAGCGACATCGGCTGGATACGACGGAATACTCACTCTTTTGACCCTAAACGATGATTACACTGAAGTAGAAGAAGAAAAAAAGGTCTTTTTTAACAGAGGCGCTGAAGGATCAAAGATTATCAAACGTGGAGATTGGTACTATTTGTTTCAATCCATACCCCAGAAGATTGGGAATGGATATATCGCGTGCTAAAAGCCTAAATGGCCCTTGGGAAACGAAACGGTCTATCGACGATCGAACCGGCGGTCATCAGGGAGCCATTGTCGATCTGCCTGACGGGAGTTGGTACGGATTCGTGATGTGTGATTTCAAATCTGTAGGCAGAATCACTAATATCAGCCCTATCTTTTGGCAGGATGATTGGCCCATGTGGGGAACGCCAGACGCACCAGACCGAGTACCGGATGTTGCTACCAAACCAATTCAAGGCAAACCGGTCTTTGAGCCAGCAACTTCAGATCAATTCGATTCCGATACACTGGGATTACAATGGCAATGGAATCACAATCCTGACGATAATCGCTGGTCGCTTACCGAACGGCCAGGCTATCTTCGTCTTAAAGCAACTCAATCCGATCAATTTTGGACAGCACGCAATACGCTTACCCAAAAGGGCTGGGGCCCGTGGTGTCAAGGTACCGTTACATTGGATATAAGCAATCTCAAGCCTGGAGATATCTGCGGTTTTGGGACATTAGGAAAATTCAACGGACACTTAATCGTTACTTGCAATGAACAAGGCGGATTATCTCTTGAAAAACAAGTGATGGAAGATATAAGAAACGGCCAGAAAACACATGAAAGCGAGATGCTAACTTCCATTAATACCCATTCTATTACGCTCCGTACGGAGATGGACTTTGAAACCCATAAGGGAAAATGTTCATATAGTTTGGATGGTCAGAATTGGTCTGATGCTGGTGCAGAATTTCCGCTCCAATTCGATTGGCAAACGGGAACGTTTCAGGGACAGCAATTCGCCATCTTTTGCTACAATCCTGAGCCTAGTGCAGGTTTTGTTGATATAGATTCCTTTATTTTGACTGATGATAAATCCGCGCAACAAATAAAGCCTGTGTCTTTCGATAATTTCGAATACACGGGAGAAGATATCAATGCAACGTTTCCACTTTCTTCCGGTCAGTATCGTAATCCGATTCTCGCAGGTTTTCACCCTGATCCGAGTATTTGCCGCGCAGGCAAGGATTACTACCTGATTAATTCGACATTCGAATACTTTCCCGGTTTACCGATCTTTCATAGTACCGATCTTGTAAATTGGAAACAGATTGGCCATGTTATTCATCGCCCTGAACAACTCGACTTTAGAAACCGTCGTGTTAGCGCCGGACTATTCGCCCCAACCGTCACTTATCATGATGGACTTTTTTACGTTGTGTGTACCAAGATCGACGGCCCAGGCAATTTCGTAGTAACCGCTGAAGATCCGGCTGGCCCATGGTCTGATCCCATCCCCTTAAAGTTTGGCGGAATTGATCCCTCGATCTTCTTTGATGACGATGGAACATCTTGGATTGTCTATAACGATGCTCCGGAAGACAGACCATTATATAACGGGCACCGTGCAGTTTGGATTCAGCAGTTTGATCCTAAAAATAAAAAAATGTATGAGTCGCGTAAGTTACTCATTAATGGCGGTGTCGATATTTCAGAAAAGCCGGTTTGGATAGAAGGACCGCATATCTATAAACTCAATGGTTGGTACTACCTCTGCTGTGCTGAGGGTGGCACGAGTACGCAGCATTCACAAGTCATTTTTCGCAGTAAAAAAGTCGATGGCCCATTCATCCCTTGGGATAAGAATCCGATCCTGACTCAACGTGATTTGGATGGCAATGCACCCAACGCTGTTACTTGTACGGGACATGCCGATTTGGTTGTCGGACCGGACGATAACTGGTGGGCTGTATTTCTTGCCGTACGTCCATACAAAAATGGGCTTTCTCCAATGGGACGAGAAACGTTCTTGCTGCCTGTCAATTGGACGGATGATGATTGGCCGATCATCTTGCCGCCGGGCGAGCGAGTACCACTTGTAAGCAAATCACCCAATGGCGTTGAAATTCAAGCATCAGATGCACCTCTCAATGGCAGTTTTACTTGGAGTGATGATTTCAAACAGAAGGATCTTTCATCGGAGTGGATCATGCTTCGTGATCCTAAGGAGGAATGGTGGAACGTAAATACAACAACCGAACGCCTCGAATTAACTCCTCGGTCAGAAACGCTTAGAGGTTCTGGCAATCCCAGTTTTTTTGGGCGTCGAGTTCGACATGCTAAGTACATGTCTGCTCTATCAGTAGGCATTCCAAAGAAAGAGGGTATTTCTGCAGGATTAGTGCTTTTCATGAATGAGAGGTATCACTATTTTCTGGCTGTACAGCATAAAAACGGTAAGGCTCAACTCTATCTCGAAAAAGTCGAAGGCCGGGATGTAAGCCGAGTTGCTGAAGTAGAGTTATCGTCGCTAAATGAAATCGATTTACGTGTTAAAGCAGATAAGGCTACCTGTTCTTTTGAATACAAGACGAAGGACAGTGACTGGAAAACTCTTGTAGGCGATGCTGACGCTACAATCATCACATCCGCTGTTCGTGATGGTATGTTTCTTGGCGCCATTGTTGGACCTCATGTCCGTATCGATGAACCTAAATAATTTTTCGTATAGTTGCCATGCATTTAGGCTTCAGTAGGCAAAAATTCTGTGAAAATAAATAAGATGCTTATCCTGGCAGTCGTTTTATCACCATCATAGGCAATCTTAAACTTATATTAGGAGATGGCCACTATGAAATCGAATAAAAACAAAGAACCGAGCAATAAAATATCTCGTCGAGAGGCATTAATCAGTGGAGTGGCGCTTTCTTCGATAGCGTTTATGCCACGTCACGTACTGGGTGGAGAGGGAAATACTCCTCCAAGCGACTTATTAAATATAGCTATGATCGGAACTGGTGGTCGCGGTTTACAGCATACGAGATCAATTACTCGGGAAGACGATTTCCGCATCGTTGCGATTTGTGATGTTTCTGCAACCAATGACTACAGCCGTTTTTACTACCGAGGTAAAGCAGGTTGTGGCTGTTATGCTTGAATCGGACCACGAAATACCGATTGGAAAAAGAGATTTTAGCAGTTTTTAAGGTTGTGAATGAAGCCAGTGACAGATGTTGTTTAATTGTTTTAACAATAACGTTTTAGGTTAGATGTCTGGGGGATACACCTTCCCTGATGAATCGTTACATGATTATAGGTCAATACAATTTCAAGCCGCTTTTGAAAGACGAAAAGCCATAGTATTTGTTTCTTCGAACCGGCGTCGTTCAATAGGGAAGGGAACTGTTTTCGCGTCACTGTTTAATGGATCTTTTTGGCATTCTGCATGAACTTCATTGGGAGTTCTTCCCTCAAATCGATAATGTGGTCGCCATTCGTTGTACCATTCCGAAAATGAATTGCAAAGAGATTCCAGATGATCAAATCCTTTGACAATTGCTGCCCGGTTCAACCATTCATATTTTAGCGTTTTGATCACTCGTTCGGTCACGGCGATCGAACCATGTTTTCCAACCGCGCCAAAACGCTGCTTCATGTTAAAGTTATCAACAAATTCAGCGAAAGCGTCGCTGGTAAAAATCGGTTCTTGATCGGAGATTATATGCTTCGGAGAGCCATGGATTTCAATTGCTTGTTCCAAGGTTTCTATTGTCCAACCGGCATTGGGGCCTTCCAGGGGAGAGCAGCAAACCACCTTCCGGGAATAATGGTCAATTGCAACAAGAACGTATGTTGGCCAGAGGCCCCACCGAAACACAATCGTTCGATCGATACTCCACACGTGATTAGGATACCAAGCCGGAATGGACCGCTGGGAGGATTGATCACTATTTTCTCCAGCCTGATTGGGCGCCAGAGATGGTTGCCCTGGTGGATAAGGCCGTTGCAGGATATTGCGAACCGTCGAGGCCGCCAAGAAAATGTTGAGAAGCGACAGCTGAAGAGATATCCGAATACGTCCCCAGTGCGGATTGGCTTTGGCAATTTCCCAGACGAGTAGGGCCACTTCGATAGGAGTTTTGTTTGCTGGTTCGTTTTTGTTCCCACTTTGATTTTTGATATTCTTCAGCCATCGATTAATCGTTGATCGAGCCACACCGAGTCGTTTCGTTATCTCCCGAGTGGAAATTTGGAAATATTCCTTGTACCAGAGAATCCACAACCGTTCTCGAAGTGAATAGCGTGGTTTATGATTCTTATTTCTTCCTTGTTTGCGCAAAATTTTCAGTTCTGTTTCCAATTGAAAAATGCGATCACGTAGAAATTGGTTCTCGACTTCGGGATTGTCCTCCTCTTCAGCAAGATTTTTCATTTGCTTGAAACGAGTAACTCCCGCCCATTGAGCTGACAAGAGGAGAGCCTTCAAAATCAAAGGAATTGCCGCTTGAATTACGTCCATAGTGGTCCCGTTTATGAGTATGTTTTGAAATGGGATCCTATGTATTAACATCAATATTGTCAACCGGTTATCGGTGGACCGATTCTTGGATAACAGCTACATGTGGATTTATTGAAAAAATCTATAAGAAAACCATAGCTCTTATTCTGTGTCCAATACTTCGCGCACTTTTTCAGCCAACGATTGCAGCGTGAAAGGCTTCTGTATGAAATTGACGCCTTCGTCTAGTACGCCGTGATGGGCGATGACATTGGCCGTATAGCCGGACATAAACAGCCTTTTGAGTGTTGGATACAGAGTAAGAAGCCGTTTAGCCAAATCACGGCCATTCATTTCAGGCATAACTACATCCGTCAACAGCAAATGAATATCTCCAGCGTGTTTCGCCGCCAGATCAATCGCTTCTCCAGGCGTGTGAGCGGTTAGTACGCGATAACCAATTTTTTCCAACATCATCTTTCCGAGATCCAGAAGTGACTGCTCATCCTCAACCAATAACACGGTCTCGTGACCTTGGACTACTGATTTCGAAGGATTTTCAATAACTGTTTGATCGGATTTACCGATATGACGGGGTAAATAAATTGTGAAAGTAGTTCCTTGGCCTGGTTCACTGTACACATTTATGAAACCATTATTTTGTTTAACAATGCCGAAAACTGTCGCTAAGCCCAAACCTGTCCCTTCACCTGTTTGTTTGGTTGTAAAGAAAGGATCGAAGATTCGGGAAAGAGTCTCTCTGTCCATGCCGCATCCGTTATCACTCACAGCGAGACGTACATATTCGCCTGGGATAAAACCTGTATGCTCTCTACAATACGCATGATCCAGGCATTCGTTTTCTGTTTCGATTGTTATCTTGCCCACCCCATCTATGGCATGGCGGGAATTTACGCACAAGTTTGCCAGCAACTGGTCGATTTGAATGGGATCCATTCGAATCGGCCAAACATCACAAGATGGCAGCCATTTTAATTCAATATCTTCACCGATAAGCCGCTGTAACATCTTTAACATGCTTTCGACTGTATCATTCAGATTGATGGTTATGGGAGATATAGTTTGTTGGCGCGCAAACGCCAACAATTGCCGCGTCAGATTGGCGGAACGTTCGGCCGCTTGAGTAATTTGCTGAAGATCGTTATAGAGTGAATCCGAAGGATTTATTTTGTCCATGGCCAACTCCACGTGACCAAGAATTACGCCCAACATGTTATTGAAATCATGGGCGACTCCACCGGCCAATCGTCCGATGGATTCCATCTTTTGGGCTTGTTGAAGTTGATTCTCCGTTCGTTTACGTTCCGCATTTGCCAGAACCTGCGCCATTTGATCCGCGGCCTGTCCGCTAAAAGAAATCTCATCGAGTTGCCAATGACGGGTTGTGTCTACTTGCTCTAAACGAATGACTCCTACAACCTGGCCGTGGAGCCGAATGGTTGCGTCGAGCATGGAGATAATTCTGTTGGGTTTAAGGTAATCCTCCGTGAATTCAAGTGTTCGCGGGTCACTTTGCGCATCAACCGCATCTATAGTGCGGCCTTGCTTTAACACATTAAAATAAGTTGGAAAGTTAATTGTGACTAATGTCTGCCCAGATTGATGCTTTCTTTCAGCAAGGATATAAAGGCTATAGCATCTCAACTCCGTTTCTTCATTTTCGAGCAGCCATATACTCACCCGGGATACGCTCATCGCTTCAGCCACGGATTCGGTAAGGTATCCAGTCGCCGTATCGACATCACCATTAATAAAGGCTTCGTGCAGCGCCATCTCGATTAGTATCGATTGTTGTCGTTGTTGCCATTGATGAGCTTTTTTACGCTCGGAGATGTCGCGCGCGATACCTAACACAAGCGTTCCTTCCGGTGTTTCAAGACGAGAAAGAGTTATTTCAACAGGGAAAACGGATTCGTCTTTTCTTCGATGATTTGATTCAACCGTCAGGGGGAGCCCTATTGATACTTGATTGAAAAAAGTGCGTAACTGCTCTTGCGTCGTCAATATTTTTGCGTCTATATCAGTAACATTCATACGCAGTAATTCAGTTTTGGAATATCCTGTTGATTCACATGCTTGTTTATTGACTTGGGTCAGATTCCCATTTAAGTCATATACGTAAATGGCGTCAGCCGCCTGCTCGAATAGGATTCGCAGGCGCTCTTCACTCTCACGTAACGCCATTTCCGCGCGTATGCGATCGGTAACGTCTCGAAAACTCCACACTCTGCCGATAACTTTGCCGCTTAACTTTTGGGGTTGGGAATACCGTTCAAATATTATTCCATTTTTCAACTTGATAACGTCAAAACTAACCATTTCAGGATTATCATACATTTCACGAACGCGGGCTATAAATTCTACAGGATCCACAAGATTCGCGAGTACGTGATCTAGCGCAAGTTGATCGTCGTTGGATTCTTGTATCGACTGAGGGATCTGCCACATGTCGATGAATTTTTTATTAAATTGAGTCCATTTACCTTCTCCTGAAACAACGAGTATGCCATCAGCGGTCGATTCCAAAGCCGACTTGAGTAAAGACAAAGAATATTTCCTTTCTTCTTCCGCTTGAATTCGGTCGGTGATATCAGAAAACATGGTAGCCATGTAGCCGGCTTCAATCTGAAAGGCGTGAACCTCAAACGCGCCTGAAATTTGGCTGTCTTTATACTGAATCTGTTTTGTCTCCCAAACGCCTCCGTTGCGCACTATCTGCTGATATCGTTCGAGAATTTCTGTTTCTGTAAGCGCAGGGAAAACTTCTTCGATGGATTTTTCTATGAATTGATTGTTCTTAATACCCAAAATCTGGTCGGCCGCTTGGTTGGCGCCCTTAAAAACAAGTCGATCGTCGTTTTCCAGGGCATAGAAATGCATCCCCATCGGACTTGATTCGACAACCTTTCTAAACCGCAATTCACTCTCACGCAATTCCTGCTCCGTTCGTTTGCGTTCGGAGATATCCTTTACATACTCAATTACGCCCGTCACCTCACCTTTTTCGTTTTCGAGGGGAAAAGAAGACAGGTCGATCCATCCTTTCGCATTCTCTTCACTAGGATAAGGAACTTCTACTCTATGCGTTTCCCCGTTTCTAAAGCCTTAATCGTAGGACACCAAGGGCATACAGAATTGCGTTGCTGGTAGACAGCGTAGCATTTCTTTCCAATGAGCGGCATTTCATCGGCGTACATTCTCTCCATCCAAGCGTTGGTTCGCATTATATTTAGATCGCGGTCTAACACGCTAAGCCCATCCTGAATTCCCTCAAAAACATTATGAAGAAACTTTTCGCTTTCCCGTAATGCTTCCTCCGCTCGTTTACGCCCAGTAATGTCCAAATGCGTGCCACAGGCGCGAAGTGGTTCGCCGTGGGTACCGCGTTCGATCACTTGGCCCTTATCGAGCACCCAAATCCAATCGCCCGACTTGTGTTTCATGCGATGTTCCGTCTCGTAAAAATCCGTTTTACTTTCCAGATGAGCGTTGAGCGTATCCATTACGATCATCATGTCGCTGGGATGGACGAGTTTTTCCCATGATTTTACGTGTGGTTCAATTTCATCCAG
>CAXXSM010000066.1:0-16183 GCA_963663405.2 bacterium
GCTACGTCGCTGGAATGCGAGGGATGAAATCGGAGGTGTACGAAGGCGGTATCCACTCGCCGTTTTTCGTGCATTGGCCGGCAGTGGTGAAACCGGGGCGCTCCTCGGACCGCATCGCCGCGCATATCGATGTACTGCCAACGATCCTCGGCGCTTGCGGTGTGTCCAAACCGCAGAATTTGAAACTCGATGGGCGGAGTCTGCTTCCCCTGCTTAAAGGGCAACGTGATACGGTTTCTGATCGTACGATCGTCATTCAATCCCACCGGGGGGACAAGCCTGTTCTCTATCACAATTTCGCTGCCCGTTCGCAGCGTTGGAAACTGCTCCACGCCAGCGGGTTCGGCAAGGAATCATTTGAGGGGGAACCAAAATTCGAACTCTACGACATGGAAAACGATCCTCTGGAGACACGTGACGTATCCAAAGAACATCCGGAGATCGTGGAGCGGATGCGTAAAGCGTATGAAGAATGGTTCAACGATGTCAGCGCCACACGGTCTGATAATTACGCGCCGCCCCGGATATATATCGGAACGCCTTATGAAAATCCCGTTGTCCTTACCCGGCAAAACTGGCGGCATGTGAAGGGCATTCCGTGGGCTCGAGATTCGAATGGGTATTGGGAATTGTATTCGGCCGAATCCGGAGCCTACGATATCCGCCTTCGTTTTCCCCCGCAAGAAAATAAATGGAAAGCCCGGCTCGAGTTTGGTGGTAAAACGTTGACGCGGTCAATCCCTGAAAACGCTTCAGAATGCGTATTTGAATCTGTTGGGGCCGGTAAAGGCGATACGCGTCTCATGGCGACCTTATCAGCGGGCAACCAGTCAAAAAGGCCCTTGGCAGGTCGATGTGATTCTAAAGTAATCCATTGGAGGTGAAAACTATGAAAAACGATAAGAATAGGACAGAGATAAATAAAACACAATCGCGTAGACAGTTCTTAAAAACATCGGCGCTGTCAATCGCCGCGATGAATGCGCTGCAAAACGGATGGAGCGGGGAAGAGGAAAAGCCGCCGAATATCGTGATCGTCTTCCTGGATGATTCCGGTTGGGCCGATTTTCGACCTTTTGGCGAACATGAATACAAAACTCCTAATGTCAAACGCCTCGCCAGCGAAGGGTGTTGCTTTCATAATTTCTATGTGCCACAGGCGGTTTGTTCCGCTTCACGATCGTCGCTCCTCTCCGGTTGTTATCCAGGTAGAACGAAGGTCTTCGGCGCGCATGGACCAAATGCGAGAGGACTCGATCCAAAATATGCGACGATTGGGGAAGTTCTCAAAGCGCGTGGATACATGACAGCGGTCTTCGGGAAATGGCACATCGGCGATCAACCGGATACGCGGCCACCCGCGAGGGGATTCGATGAATCCTGTGGATTGATGTATTCAAACGACATGTGGGAATTCCATCCGGAGAATCCGGAATATTGGGGCAAGTATCCTCTTCGATATTGGGTGAATGGAAAAGTCATCATTGAACGTGTTACACCAGAGCATCAGCCCATGCTCACCACATGGTATACGGAACACGCCGTCGATTTCATTCAGCGCAACAAAGAGAAACCGTTCTTCCTTTACGTTCCTCATGCGATGCCGCATGTGCCGCTTTTCTGCAGTGAGAAATTTAAAGGGAAATCCGGCGCCGGGTTATATGGGGATGTCATGATGGAGATCGATTGGTCTGTTGGTGAGATCATGAAATCGCTGAGGGACAATGGGGTGGAAGAGAATACGCTCGTGCTTTTTACTTCGGATAATGGCCCATGGATTTCCTATGGAAACCACGCTGGAGAAACCCCTTTCCGTGAGGCCAAAGGAACGAGTTTTGACGGCGGTACGCGGAGCGCGTGTATTGTTAAATATCCAAAACAGATTGAAGCGGGCTCTGTTTCGGATAAAACCTTCTGCTCAATTGATATTCTTCCTACTATCGCGAATGTGACCGGCGCCGCGCTTCCGGATAATCCGGTTGATGGAAAAAATGTGTGGGATCTGATCGTTGGGAAACCAGGCGCGGAAAATCCACAGGAGTATTATCCATTTTCGACGGGGAAGAATTTCGAGGGCGTAATCAGTGGGGATGGACGATGGAAACTGCATCTTCCACACAACTATCGGACGCTGGTTACGGCGGGAAAAGATGGGATGCCAGGTAAATACGAGCAGAATAAAATCGAACTTTCTCTTTTCGATATGAAAAACGATCCGTATGAAACCACCAATGTATTAACCAAACACCCAACGATCGCTCAAAAGATGAAACAATACGCCGAACATCACAAACAAACATTCTATCCCGAGAAGAAGAATGGTGATTAATCGGGTTCCGCCAGCCGCTCGACTTTGATTCCTTTTGATAAAAGAAGGGAATTCGGAACGAGGTAGATTTTTTCTTCTTCCTCCAGTGTGGTGTATCGCAGATCGATTTCCCTTACAAATCCTGAAAATCCACCGACGTCGATGTGGTCGCCCCGTTGGAAGGGGCGGTAGAGCAGCAGCAGCACACCCGCTAAGAGATTCGAGATTAGGTCCTTTAACGCAAATCCCAGCGCGAATCCAGTTAATCCGAGTCCCGCCACCAATGCGGTCACATCGACATTCATTGTTCCCAAGCCGCAGACGATTCCAACGATAATAAGGATCGTCTTGACGGTTTCCGCGAAGAAATTTGTTAGATCCTCATCTAACGAACGGTTCTGACAGATCCGGATAATCACGGCCCGGAACCGGCCCGCAAGAAGCCAAAATATTAAAAAAACCATGATTCCGAAAAAGAGATTGGGGATCCATTCAACCAACCGGTCATATAGTTTTTCTGTATCGTTCATCCATTTCTCAAACATATTCGCTTCCTCATTAAGGTTTGGAATCGATCGTACATGATCCATCCCGTCTATCTTAAAGATTACCGCACCCTTTCCCATGAATCAATATGGATTCAATCCATCCCGATGAATGAGGGAGTTAAGGATTCAAGACTGTATTTGGTTTGGGGAAGGAAAATAGAAAGGATGAATAGGATTCAGAGCTCGTGTTATAAATCCCGTTTTTGGGTAATGGCCATACGAGTCACTTTCTTTCTTGTAGGGAGAGAGGATTTAGTGTCGATTTTAGGCCGGGATTTGATTTCTTCGTCGATTTTCTTTTGCACTGCTTCTTGATCGTTATACCGCTTGATGGAGTCGTTAATCATTTTATGCTGAACTTCGATCAATCTTCCTTGGTTTTTTACAACGTTCAATTTGCGCCTTTGTTCCTCGAACCGCTTTTGCATGGCCGCTTTCTTTTTCATCAACTCTTCATACTCGGGTGATTTTGGATCGAGCGTTTCGGCGGCCGCTTCAATCTCAGACAGCATGTTTTCAAATTCCTCTTTTACGGCCCGGAATTCTTCTTCAAACAATTCAAGGGTATATTTCAACACATCTTTTTGAAGGCTTAGAATGATGCTCTGCCGGAGGCGCAGGCCGTGATGATAGGAGGGCAGACGATTGAAATCAAACGCGACCGCGCTGCGGGCGCGCGCGTAGCCGCCTAATAACGATACGATGTGGTGGAGGATTTTCGCGGTATTTTTTTTGTCGGCCAATCCAATTTTGATATGAATCAGGGCGCGCAGGAAAATTGGCAGCTCTTTCAAAACCGGCCGTTCTTCCAAATGTTTAAGGATCAACCGTTCGATTTCCCGTAAATCATCGATCGCTTTTTTCAAGAATATTCGCGCGCGTTTGTAGCGTCCTTTGAAATCCGCCGTTTTAGATGTGTTGCCATATCCATTGATTTCTAATTTGGCTAAAAAGAATTTGGTCATCTCCAGAAGCAGATAGCCGCTCATTTCGTTATATTGAGCGCCATCATACGCCTGATCGAGCACGGTGGTGATAAATGGCTTCAGCGGTTCATCATCGTCTAAATCCACATATTTCATCCGCATCGCGATCACTTCTTCCGGTGTAAAGATGAGTGAGAGTTCCTGCCGGAATTTTTCCACTAACGCTTTGGTTTGTTTGATCGTTGGGAAAAAATCGCTGATCCGGACCCGGATCGAGATAACGCCTTCCGTCTTCTGCAGACACAATTGGCTTTGGATATTGAGAAGGGAACTAAAAAACGCCGCGACTTCCTTGGCGTCTTTTCCTGCTAATTCCTGGTCAAGATTTTCGAGAACTGTGTAGAGTTCCCGCTTTTTTTGTTCGATTTGTTCGGCTTTGACGTTTGATGGCGTGTCAAAATCCTCTTCCGCCATTTCTTTTTTAAATTCTTCGGAGGCTTTGACCGCTTCATAAACTGAATCCCGCAGGGCTTCGTGGACATTTTCTTCCAATTCGATTTTTCGGGATAGTTTATCTATAAAATTTTCTTCATTTTTGACTGGGATCGATTGAGGATTCGCGGATTGATCCTGTCCACTGTTTCGGTGTTCCTTGTTCTTATTTGGGTTCATCGATGGATTCCTCATCCGGTCTATCGGATTTTTCTTGCTATCCGTTCTTTTTGGTCTAGATTCTCTATCCGTCCGAACGCCGTTTGTTTTTCTCGACGATTGCGAATCCATTATCACCCTCAGGATAATTTAAAATCGCTAAATTCAAGATACCCTAAAAAGATATTGAAACCAAGATTGCCGTGTTACTTCAAGACAAAAATGTAATGTCATAACTTTTATAATACAACCCTTGATTTTTTTTATGATCAAGTATCCCTGGCCCAGAAGAGTTATTAATGTCGTCTCAGAAGATAGATCGAATGCTTTATATAAGGAACATGAATACGAAGAACACGATATAAATAACGGCCCTAGTATTCTTTTTCGGAATTTAATACTTTGTGATTTTTTAGATTTTCCCGGCCGCCTAATTTCTCCCATTATACACTGTAATATTTTTGGTTGTAAGTAAAATCGAACTCACGCATGAATTCTTTTCTCAATATTTTTTTTGTTTAAAGAATTAGATATAGGAATAGAATTGGAACATGAATTCTCATTCTGAAATAAATTACACATTATTGTTAAAAAATATAGAATCGTAATTCCCTCGTTAAACATCTTTTTTAAAGGATTTTTTGGGATTGAATTTTATTTATCATAATAACCGCACAAATATTAATTGTTTTCTAATATTATCTAAATATATTACCTTATATGTGGAGGCCACTTTCGCGCTTGGAATGCAAATGGATGGCATTCATTGGATGGAGGAACCCACCCATTCTTTCCTGATTTTTTTTTTCGCACTTCTTCTCTTCCATTGAGGCGAGTACTATATCCAAACATATTCTTTTGTAATGAATGAAGTGAATCAATCTTATGGCCTATCGAAATCTCAAAGACTTTATCAATCGTTTGAAACGGGAGAATGAATTGGTGGAAATCAATCATCCCGTTTCTCCTTATTTGGAAATCACTGAAATTACGGACCGGATCTGCAAAGCGGGTGGACCGGCTTTATTGTTTACTAATCCGGTCAACTATAACATGCCCGTTTTAATGAACGCTTATGGATCGAAACGGCGGATGGCGCTAGCTCTCGGTGTCGATCATGTCGATGAGATTTCCGACCGGATTCGTTCGCTTGTCCAAATGAAACCACCCGGCTCGCTCCGTGAAAAAATCCAGGCGCTCTTTCAATTGAAGGAAATTGCCGGGTATTCGCCCAAAAAAACTAAGGGGGGCCGCTGCAAAGAAAAGAAACTTTCTGGTGAGAATCCTTTGGACGCTCTGCCGGCTCTTACTTGTTGGCCCAAGGATGGTGGACCTTATATTACACTGGCACAAGTCTATACACGGGATTTGAAATCCGGCGCCCGTAACGTTGGGCTCTATCGTATCCAGGTTTTCGACGGGAAGACGACTGGGATGCACTGGCAGATTCATAAAGGAGGGGCGGAACATTTTCGCGGTTATTCCAAAGAAAGCCGCCGCATGGAAGTGGCGGCGGTTTTGGGCGGTGATCCGGCGCTTCTCTACGCGGCGTCCGCCCCGCTTCCGCCGAATATCGATGAACTTATGTTTGCCGGTTTTCTTCGAAAGGCGCCTGTTGAACTCGTTCCATGCGAAACGATTGATTTGGAAGTTCCCGCGGACGCGGAGATTGTCATTGAAGGGTGGATCGATCCAGCCGAAGAACGGTTGGAAGGCCCCTTTGGCGATCATACTGGATACTATTCTCTCGCTGAACCGTATCCCGTTTTTCACGTTACATGCGTGACAACGGCCAAGGATCCCATCTATCCATCAACGATTGTCGGCGTTCCGCCCATGGAAGACGCTTGGTTGGGGAAAGCGACGGAGCGTATTTTTATGCCTTTGATCCAGGTTACATTTCCTGAAATCATTGATCTGGAACTTCCTGTCGAGGGTGGATTCCATAGTTTGGCGATTGTCTCCATTAAAAAATCGTATCCAGGACACGCTTTCAAGATCGCACACGCTATTTGGGGCACAGGACTCCTTTCTCTGACGAAATCCATCATCATCGTGGACGCCCATGTCAATGTGCGTAATCCCCGTGAAGTATTGTGGCGGTTCGCCAATAATGTGGCGCCGGAACGGGACGTGCAAATCGTGAAAGGACCGGTTGACGTATTGGATAATTCTTCCGAATATCTGGGATTCGGATCGAAGATGGCGATCGATGCAACGCGCAAACTTCCTGAAGAAGGTTATACCCGGCAATGGCCTCCCGATATTGATATGACAAAAGAAGTCAAAGAAAAAATCGATCGGATCTGGAATGATCTTGGTTTGCCGGTCTCCTTGGAAGAATCTAAAAAACACGGTTTTAAGATTACCCCAGAAGATCAGGGGTAAACGAATTGAATTGGGTTTTACGTTCAACTCTGTAACATTCTCAGCAAGGATCATTTTCATGTCTCAAGAATCAATCCTCGTCATCCCACGCGCTATGTTGGGAACCTTTATTCAATTTCATGGTTTTAAGCCTTTGGGAGACTCGCGCCCTGAGGAATGGCTTGCAGCCGCGTCATTCAAGTCTCGCCAAGAGATGGAGACCGATTCTGCTTTCAAACAATTGATACCCTATATTGTATTGCGATATAAGAACGAGGTTTTTCGTTATTGGCGTACGAAACGGGGCGGTGAGAGCCGGCTGCATCATCTTTATTCCATTGGAATCGGTGGACATATCAATCCACGCGATGAGAATTTATTCACACCGCAGGAAGATGTGCTTATCGAAGCCGCATGGCGCGAACTTCGTGAAGAAGCCCATGTGGATTCTTCCCTCGATCTCCAACCGGTTGGTTTTATTAATGACGATCGATCTGATGTGGGGCAAGTTCATTTGGGGATTGTGTATGACGCGCGGCTTGAATCCAAGTCGGTTGAGATCAAAGAAAGCGCGTTGGGACGGGGAGAATGGAAGAGTGTGAGCGATCTCTATGATGGTGTTGAATACGAAACCTGGTCCTCATTTGTCATTGATGAATACCTTATTAAAAGCGCTTAAGGAAACGAAAAGGAAACAAGGTTCATCCTTTTTTTATAGATGATCCTTGTTGAAGAAAGAGTTCTTTGTTGTGAATGTCGCAGGGTAGTGGATAAGCCTAGGGTGAAGCGCTTATCCAGCGCGTTTTTTTGCGGCCTGCGCCTGGACGCATGTGATGGCGATGGTGTTGAAGATATCTTTGGCTGTGCATCCTCGTGAAAGGTCGTTAATCGGTAGAGCAAGGCCTTGGAGCAGAGGGCCGTACGCTTCCGCTTTGGCGAGCCGTTCGGTGAGTTTGTAGGCGATATTGCCCGCGTTGAGATCGGGGAAAATCAGCGTGTTGGCTTTTCCGGCGACTTCACTATTGGGGGATTTGCGTTTGCCGATCGCTTCAATGAGGGCCGCATCGCCTTGGAGTTCACCATCGACTTTAATATCTGGGCGTTTTTCTTTGACAATCTTCGTCGCTTCGATGACTTTATCCACCAGTGGATGTTTCGCGCTGCCGCAAGTGGAGAAGGAGAGCATCGCGACGATGGGTTCGGCGCCGATCAGCGCTTTCATCGAATCGGCGGTAGAGATGGCGATATCCGCCAGCTGTTCCGCGTTGGGATCGGGCATGACCCCGCAGTCGCCATAAAGCAGAGTCCCGTCGACGCCATAGGGGCAATCCGGGACGATCATGATGAAGTTGGACGAAACCGTATTGATGCCGGGTTCCATGCCAACGATTTGAAGGCTTGCGCGGATGACATTAGCGGTCGCGTTGACGGCGCCGGCGACCATGCCGTCGGCTTCGTCTTCCCGCACCATCATGGCGCCGAAAAAGAGGGGATCGCTTAAGATTTTCGCGGCTTCTTCGGGTGTCAATCCCTTATGTTTTCTGCGTTCGGCGAACGTTGCTGCGAATTCATCGCTGCGGGGATGGGAAGGTAGATCGATGACCTGGATTCCGTCCAAAGAAACGTCATTGGCTTGCGCGGTTTCTTGAATTGCGGACGCGGTTCCCAGCAACAGAACATCAGCGATTTTCTCATCTGTAGCGGTCCGGGCCGCTTCTAACATTCTCTCGTCTGTGGATTCCGGCAAAACGATGCGGAGCGGATTGGCTTTGGCTTCATTAATAATTCGTTCCAGTGGATGCATGGTCTATTCTTCTTCCTCTGTCTCTATCTCTTTGATTTTGGCCCTTTTTTTCTCTTGCATTTTTTCTTTTTGTTTACGGAGCTGCGCTTCGAGTTTGCTGACAGCGCCATCAATACACGCATGAACGGTCTCGCCTGTCTCACGTCCATGCATGGTTTTATGTAATCCGTGGAACGTGATTTCAACGATTTGACCATTTATGTCGCGTTCCATGACTACGTGTGTTTCACAGGTTCCATGGGCGTATTTTTCCAGCTTGCCGACTTTCTTTTCGACGTATTCTTTCAGGTGGTCTGAAAGGGTATGTCCTTTGCTGGTGATATTAATGTCCATGTGAAAACCTCCCTTCGATTATTATTCTCAGCGATGATATGGATCTCGTTTAATCATTAGACGAATGTTTTGCCAATCCCATTCTCTTTCCTAATACCATCCGTTATCGCAATTATACAAGATCCAACGGTAAAACTTGATATTTTATTAAATTGATTCTTGAGTATGAGATTTAATTATATTGGAATATGAATCTATTGAACTTTCGATTTTTTTTTCCGAAGCCTTTATAACATAAACTATAAGCTGTCAAATGACATCCTATTCTCCATGATATCGATGTTGATTGAGACGCCCTATACAATATATATATCCCATCGGGAATCCTATTCTCACCTTAATATAGTATTCCTGAAACGAACGATTAATGAAGGAGAAGGTATCTTTCTTAGGATGGAAAAAGTCATTTTTTGGAAGAGTATGGTCCGTAAGAACGTAGTAGTTGATTGGTTTTGGTCTTTTATTCGCTGTTTTTGGGACCTATGGCGGGTTTTGTATCAATATTGAAGAAAATTTTGATATCGTCCAAAACACTGAAGACGCAGGGAAGCACGAGGAGTGTTAAGAAGGTCGCGAAACCCAATCCCCATGAAATCGCGATGGCCATCGGTTTTAAGAATTCTGAAGAGCCACTCGCCCAGATCATTAAAGGCAGGAGACCTCCAATAGTTGTGACTGAAGTAAGGATAATCGGCCGGATACGCAGCACGCCTGATTCGTAGACGCTTCGCCACCGTCCAACTCCCCGCATTCGGGCGTTGTTGATGAAATCCACTAATACAATCGCATCGTTCACAACGATACCATTGAGTGAGATAATCCCGATCAACGCCATGATTCCGATCGGCTCTCCCATGCAATACAGCCCAACGACTACGCCGATAAACGAGAAGGGAATCGTCGTTAAAACGACAAGTGGCTGCGCGTAGGAACGGAACACGGAAGCCATGATGAAATAGATCAATAAGAATGACAGCGCGAAAGCCCGCATGAGTGAACTGAGCGACCGCTGAGTTTCCTCATTTTCACCTCCGAAGGTGAGGGTGTATCCTGAGTATCCCTTTATGGGAACGCCGGTTCGAATCTCGCCTAATAGGAGATCGGCCATCTGTGTCCAAAGTGGTTTCCCATGCGCATCCGGAACAGTAAACCGTTTCTGCAGCAATTGGTTTACTTCCAGCGAGGTGATTGTATCGGTCTCGACATCGGCGAAGACAGTGACGCAGCGGCGGTTATCGTAGCGGGTGACCTGCGCGGCTCCGTGTCCTGGTTCGATTTGGGCGGTGTTGCTGAAGGGAATCCATTTCCCGCTGGCGTTGAGGAATCGTAAATTGGAGAGATCTTCAATGCGTTCGCGTTTTCGTTCGTTGACCCGGACCACGATATCGACCTCTTCATCGTTGTCGAAGAGGCGGCCCGCTTCGCCGCCTTCGAACGTATAGCGGATCGTGGCGGCGATGTCTTCCGGCGTTAATTGCATCTGAGCGGCGCGGACGCGGTCGATTTTGACGCGCAATTCTGTTTTGCTTTCTTGGTAATCATCTTTGATATCGACTACGCCGTTGATTGTATGCAGATAATCCTGTATTTCATGGCTGATCTGGCGCAGAGTATTGAAATCCTCTCCCCGGATACGCACCGAGACCGCTTTGCCCTGCGGCGGTCCAGTGGCTTCTTTTTCGATTTCGATGGATTTGATTTCGGGTAAAAAAGGAATCCGGCGGCGGAAGTCTTCGAGGATTTTGATCCCCAGCCGGTTGCGGAATTTCGTTTCGGATAGATCGATCCAGAGTTGGCTGTAATGGCTGCCGATTCGCAGCTGTCCCCATTCATCGACTTGGTAGCCGACGAATGTCACGAAGGCTTCGATCTCATTTTTCGGCAATTGGAGCGCGACGGCTTCCAGATGTTTCATGATTTCTTCTGTGCGTTCCAACCGGGCGCCTACGGGTAATTCGACATTGACGCGGAAATATTTCATGTCATCGTTTTGCACGAGGATGAAATCCATGACGGCCATCGCAAACCAAGCGCAGAACGCCGCGATCGCGAATACACAAAAAATCGCAAGATACCGGCGCCGCAGACAAACCCGCAGGCATGTGCGGTAGAAATTCAGAATTCCCTTATACCAATATGAATTGCGTTTTCGACGCGAACTATCGCCGGGGGATTGCGTGGGTAATCGTTTCGCCGACCATTCGGCGATATGCGACGGCAGGATCACGAACGCTTCAAAAAGAGAACAGAGGAGGCAGATTGATACTACAACGGGGATGACACTCAGAAATTTACCCAAAATTCCTTCCATTAAAAGCAGAGGGAGAAACGCGGAGACCGAAGTAAGCACGGCGGCTACAACCGGGAGGCCCACTTCCTGCGCGCCTACGATTGCGGCGCGAGCGCGGGAGTAGCCTTTTTCAAGATATCGATAGCAATTTTCCGCAATGATGATCGCGTCATCGACGATCATGCCCAAAACGATAATCATACCGAACATGCTGAGCATATTCAGCGACAGGCCCCAGACCTGCATGATGAGGATCGCGCCAAGAAATGAGAAGGGAATCCCCAGGCCCACCATTAGAGCTGTGCGGAAATCGAGGAACAGGCAGAGCAGCCCAAGGACCAAGCCTAATCCCAATATTCCATTGAATTGCATCACGCGCAGACGCTCGCGGATGGCGAAGGAAAAATCGAGATAGGGCGTGATGGTGATTTTTTCAGGGATTTGCTGGGTAAATTGTTCGATGGTTTCGTCAATGGCGCGTTTGATGCGGAGCGTATCGCCGGTGGGTTGTTTGCGCAGCATTAATACGACGCTTTTTTCGCCGTTCACACGGGCGAAGGTTTTCCGTTCTTCGAACGTGTCTACCACTTTCGCGATGTCTTGTACTGTCACTTTCCCGCCCCGGTTGTTTGTACGGACGATCGCTTTTTGGATATCCTCCAGGTTGGTGAAGTCTTCCTGCGTCCGAACGAGAAACTCCTGGCGGTTGCTTTTAAGTGTTCCGGCGGGGAGATCGCGATTATTGGCGAGCAGCGCGCGCGCCAGCATGGGAAGCGAGATTTGATAGGCGTAGAGCCGGTCTGGATCGGCGAGAACGTGAACCTCCCGTTCCCGGACGCCCAGGAGGAAAATGTTCGCGACGCCGGGGATTTCGAGGATCTGATCTTTTAAATCTTCGGCGATTTCTTTGAGGCGTTTTTCTTCTATATCTTCACGCAGTCCTAGGTTTATGATCGGCCAGTCAAAATTCATTTCCCGCACTTCAGGATCTTCGGCGTCTTCGGGGAAGGAGTCGATCGCGTCGATTTGCGCTTGCACATCCCGGATGACGGCGTTGATATCGGCGTCGACCTCCAGTTCCAGTTTGATGATGCTTCGGCCTTCAACCGAGACGGAACTCATGCTTTTAATTCCCGTCACAACGGCGATTTCATCTTCAATAATCGCGGTGATTTGTTTTTCGATATCTTCCGCTGACGCTTCGGGATAGACCGTCGCGACGAGAACGCGGTCTTGCGGAATAATGGGGAACAATTCACGGACGATTAAGAAATAGGTTGGAACGCCGGCGGTCACCAATACAATCACCAGCATGTTGACAATAACGGGATTCCGAATGGAGAATTGCGGAATGTTCATTTGTATGTAAAAGAGAAAAGGTTAGTTTTTTTACGTTCCCATCAGGGTTTTAATCTGCTTTTCGATATCCTCATCTCCCATGATCGATGTGCCGACCTGGATCGCGTCGACTCCGGCTTCTTCCAGCCGCAGCGTTTCCTGACGTGTGAATATACCACTCTGGCTTATGAGAACGCGGTTATTAGGAACCCGGTTTCGATGAATGAGGGTCGTATTGATGTCGACCTTCATTGTGGTGAAATCGCGGTTGTTGATCCCGATGGTTCGTGCTCCCGTGGAAACGAGGAAATCGATCTGTTCACCGGTGTGCCCTTCGGCGAGGACATGCAATCCGAGTTCATACGCCTTTTCCAGCAGTTGTTTGAACGTGTCTCGATCCAGGACTTGCGCCATGAGAAGGATGGCGTCGGCTCCGATGGCGCGGCTTTCGTATAATTGATACTCGTCGATGGTGAAATCTTTCCGGAGAATGGGCAGGGTGACAGCTTTCCACGCGGCTTGAAGATGCGCGTCCGATCCGGCGAAATATTTCTCATCGGTCAACACAGAGATCGCCGCGGCGCCGGAGGTTTCGTATAGCGCGGCGATTTGAGCGGGATCGAAGTCTTCACGGATGGTTCCTTTGGATGGTGAGGCGGCTTTGATCTCCGCCAGGAGTTTTACACCGTTGTTTTCGCGGCGCAGGGCGCTATGAAAGTCCCGTGTGAGGGGCGCCTCCTGGGCAAGTTCTTGGAGGCGTTCGATCGGCCGTTCTTTTTTTCTTTGTTCGACTTCGGTTTTTTTATGAGCGATGATCTCTTCGAGTATTGTTGGCATCGTGGTTCTGTTGTCCTATGCAATTAAAGCGTAATCGTTTTTCTTTCCCGGAAGGATTGGAACGCCGCGCGGGCGATTTCGATCGCGTTAATCGCGATATCCGCGCCGCAGAGCGTTTCCTCTCTTCCTTGGAGAACGTTGATAAAGTGATCCGTTGTGGTGGATGGATAGAAAGTGACTTCGGGATTCATCTGTTGGTCTCGATAAATGTGAATAATCTCTTCTTTAGAAAGAGCGATGGAGCCGTCGCTGCCGTGAATGATTGTTTCAAAGGGAACGACGGGGATGGTGTCGCCTGAACAACAGACAGTTCCCAGCGCGCCGTTTTCGAAGGCGATGTTGAGCGCGGAACGGATCTCCAATCCGGATGGCAGCGTTCGCATCATCGCGGAAACCTCCACCGGTTTTGAATAGGCGAACCAGAGGACCGTATCGATCAGGTGTGTGCCGCCGTCATCGAGAAAGCCTTCGCCGCATTGTTCTTTTACACTGCGGAAATTGGGGCGGTCTCCATCCGGCCAGAATTTATCCCGCGCGTTGTCATCCATTGGAAGTTCTCCCGCGAGAAGCCATTCCAACTGCGCGAAGCGGCGGCCCTCTAGAAAGCGGATTTCACCGATGCCGCCGTCTTCGATGATGCGGGCCGCTTCACGATACCGGGCGTCGGTCCGGCGGTTGTACGCGACAAGAAGAGGGACGTTCTTCTCTTCCGCCAGCGCCGCTAATTCACGGGCCTGGGCGATTTCAATCGTTAGAGGCTTTTCAACGAGAACCGGGATGCCCCGGTTGAGGCATTCCTTGGTCTGTTCGTAGTGTACGTGATGCGGCGTGCAGATGATCACCGCATCCGGTTCTTCGCGATCGAGCATTTCGATGTAATCCGCGTACCCGGCGGGGATATCGAATTCTTCCTGCGCCATCAACCGGCTCGATTCCGTCCGTTTGGCGATCGCGGCAAGATCCACATCCTCCCGCCGAAGCAGATGCGGTATATGATACCGGCAGGCGAAAGATCCCGCCCCGATAATAACAACTCGAATGTCTTCGGTCATAGTTAAATCCTTGTGTCACAGTCAATAAGCCTACCGGCAATAGTAGCAGAAAAGTTGGATAGGGGAAGAAAGGATTGGGGGGTGCTTGGGATTGTCATATTGGGAGAATAATTTCTTGTTGACAAATTTGTATGGGGGTGGCTAAATAGTAGACGTTTTGAGTTAGATATTCAGCCATGTGTTCTGAAAAAAGCAGAATGGAAGTATGGAAAAATGAAACATCTATATGAAAAATATGAAGACGCGCCTTTGTGGAATATAATAAGTAAAGCCATTGCTGATTTAGTGGAGAATCAAGATCTTGTCGAAACAACAAGACATGAGTATATAGTGGGGTATATTGTTCAAAAACTTTTAGATAATCACGAGAAAGTACCAGCGTTGTTGACTGAAAAATATCTGCATAAGAGAGTGAAGAAGGGAAATGAACAATCCTTTTTGGAGGTGATGGATAAGGTTCCTGATGTGGCGCCGGTAAAGGGGGATGAGTTGTAAGATATGAGAACAACACTATCGATAGATGATGATGTGATGGAGCGCGTAAGGGCTGTTTCGGCTAAACTACACGCGCCATTTAAAACAGTGATTAACGATGCTCTTCGTGCCGGCCTTGACCATGTAGAGCGGCCTGTGAAGTGCCAGCCTTACAAAACGAAACCTCATGCGATGGGTTTGCGGTCTGAGTACACAATTGAAAATATCCAAGAATTACTGGCGCAGATTGAAGGTGAAGATTCTCGTTGATACTCGTTGACGCTAACATTCTTCTGTATGCGGAAAAGTAATCAATATATATGCTGTTGTATAAAAAGGTTTTCATGTCATGCAAAACACCATTGATATAAGCCGTCTTTCCATTGAAGAGAAACTAAGGGTGATGGAGGATATTTGGGAAGACCTATCAAGAGAAAATAAGGTTGAATCGCCAAAATGGCATAAGGAAGTTCTTCAAGAAACCGAGCAACGGCTTCATTCGGGTGAAGAGAAGATTGTGGATTGGGAAGACGCGAAAAAGGATCTTTGGAACTATTTCAATAAGAATGAAATTTAGTTTCTTCCGGCTAGTGAGTACGTTTCTGATATACAATCCTTTCTTTTATTATGAAGGATTCTTCATTGTCTGAACCTTGATTTACTTGATTCTCAAGATTTTAAATCATGGTAATCTTATAATCTTTAGAATCATGGTTCAGACGATTAAACCATCCTGCAAAAAGAGCGTAATTATCCAAAAGATTTTGTACTCAATTAACGAATGAACCTAAAATAACAAACGGATATAGTTGTTTTGTATGATTTCTCTCTCAGCGCTTGAAGTATTGTGAATTGATGAGTTATCTAAAGTCAAAATCTAGATTGATATGAAATCCAATCGTATTACCGGTTCCATCCTCGCTTTAGTGTTGGGGGACGCGTTTGGGGCTCCTTATGAAGGGGGGATTTTGGAAAGGGGGCTTTGGGCGGTTATTGGAAGGCGGGGTGGGAAGCGGCGTTGGACGGATGATACGCGGATGACGGTTGATGTGATTGAGTCGTTGATCGCTTGCGGGGGAGTGGATCAGGACGATCTTGCGCGGCGGTTTGCGCGGTCGTATCGATGGTCCCGTGGGTACGGTCCAGGCGCGGCGAAGGTTTTGAAACGGATCCGTCGGGGGAACCTTGGGAAAAAGCAGGTAGGTCGGTCTATCGGGAAGGCTCGTTCGGCAATGGTGGAGCGATGCGGGCTCCG
>CAXXSM010000067.1:0-36818 GCA_963663405.2 bacterium
CGGGAAGTGATTCTATTAGGAGATTTAGCCGGTCTGGCGCCCGAACAAGCCGTCGAAACCGCCAGACAAGGAGAAGGAATTAGTTGGCGGGTGGATTACCGGATTCAAACTCGAACAGGCGAAGAACGCTGGATCGCCAACGCCGCTATTCAAGTACGGGACGAAGGAGGCCGGATCATTGGATCGTTAGGCATCCTTCAAGACATCACCGAGCGGAAACGGATTGAGAAAGCGCTGCAAGAGAGCGAACGGCTTTATCGATCCGCGATCGAAGTAATGGGCGCTGTGCCCTACTATCAGAATTACTTTACTATGAACTACGATTTCATCGGTCCCGGAATTGAGGTATTGACAGGATATTCGGTGGAAGAATTCACATTCGAACGTTGGAAATCACTACGAAAGGAACGAATTCTGATAGGCGATTTAGCGAACCTAGATCCTGAGACAGCCGCGGAAACAGCCAGGCAAGGAGAAGGATTCAGCTGGCGGGCGGATTATCGCATACAAACCAAGACAGGCGAAGAAAAATGGGTCGCCAACGCCGCCATCCAAGTTCGTGACGAACAGGGTAAAATCGTTGGCTCGTTGGGCACACTCCAAGATATTACCGAGCGGAAACACATGGAAGACGAGTTGCTCAAAGCGAAAAAATTGGAATCCGTAGGAATTCTCGCCGGGGGGATCGCCCATGATTTTAATAATCTTCTCACGGCGATCCTTGGCAATGTTTCTCTCGCCAAAACCATGCTCTCACCTGAAGACGATGTGTTCGAACGATTGACCGAAGCGGAAAAAGCATCCTACCGCGCGCAAAAATTAACGCAGCAACTTCTCACATTCTCAAAAGGCGGAGCGCCCATCAAGCAAATTGAGAATATTTCTGAAATCGTACGGGAAACTATGATCTTTAGTTTGCGCGGTTCGAACGTCCGGTGCGAATTTGACCTTCCTGAAGACCTTTGGCTCGTTGATGTAGATAAAGGGCAATTCAGCCAAGTCATCCAAAACCTGACGATCAACGCCTATCAAGCGATGCCCGAAGGAGGAACCATCGAAGTCCGAGGGGAAAATCTAACGAATCAGAAACACGAAAACAAGTATCTTCCCACCCTGCCGGAAGGGAATTACATCAAACTAACGATTGAAGATCATGGGATTGGAATTTCCAAGGATCATCTCCAAAAGATCTTCGATCCGTACTTTACGACGAAACAAATGGGCAGCGGTTTGGGATTGGCCACGGTTTATTCGATTGTGAAAAACCACGATGGTTTGATCACGGTCCAATCACAACTGGGAAAAGGCACAATCTTCACTGTGTATCTCCCCGCGTCCACCCAGAAGAAAGTGATTTCTCCGAAACAAGAAAAGACACCGCTCCTCGAAGGCCAGGGCCGAATTCTTGTCATGGACGATGAGACAATGGTGAGAGATATCGCCGGTCAGATGCTTATCCGAATCGGTTATCGTGTGGATTTCGCTAAAGATGGAGCCGAAGCGATCACAATGTATCAAGAAGCGATGGATTCGGGAGATCCATTTCATGCCGTTATCTTAGATTTAACTATTCCTGGTGGGATGGGGGGAGAGGAAGCGGTCATGGAACTCAAACGGATCGACGCCAATGTCAAAGCGATTGTTTCCAGCGGTTATTCAGGGGATCCTGTCATGGCAAATTATCAGCAGTATGGTTTCAGCGGTGTGATATCTAAACCTTATAAAGTCGAAGAATTGGGCAAAGCAGTACAAAAAGCGCTAGGTATAAACGTTTCTTAACACCGCATAGACCAATTGGGAATCTTGGGACGCCGCGTGATTTCCTCTCCAAACCAAGAATGGGTAGTTGACAAGAATACAGATTTACTGAAAAAAATCCATTTCATTGAAATTTCATTGAAATTTTCCTATTGACAAAACGTATAAAGGTATATTGCGATACGCTGCTTTGCAGCGCGCGCGCATCCAAATCCATCAATAAAGGCAGCGGATTGATGATTCAAGTAGAAGAATTAAAGAAAAGTTACGGTGACCTGCGGGCGGTTGATGGAGTCTCCTTTCAAGTGAAGGAAGGAGAATTATTTGGATTTCTTGGGCCCAACGGAGCCGGGAAAACGACGACTTTGTCGATGATTAATGGTTTGCTGCGTCCGGATTCCGGCGCCGTGCGCGTTTTTGACATCGACGTCTGGCAGGCGCCGGTCCAGGCGAAACGCATTATGGGACTCGCGCCGCAAGAGACCGCGCTCTATGAAGAATTCTCCGCGCGAGAGAATTTGGAGTTCTGGGGAAGCCTGTACGGTGTCCCCCGCTCAGAACTGAAGGTAAACATTAATGAGATTCTCGAACGAGTAGGGCTCGCGGATCGCGCCAAAGAACCGGTCGCCCGTTATTCCGGTGGGATGAAACGGCGCTTGAATCTCGCCATCGGCCTTGTGCATAAACCTAAAGTGGTATTACTCGATGAACCTACGGTCGGCATTGATCCCCAAGCGCGAAATAACATTCTAGAGGTTATCCGCGAAATCGCCCGCGCGGGAACCACCGTCCTTTTTACGACTCATCATCTGGAAGAAGCGGAGACGTTATGTGAACGCATCGCGATCATGGATCATGGCAAGATTCTTGAAACCGGCGCCGTGGATGAATTAGCCAATGTTGTCGGTGACGGCAGTATCATCACAATACATGGAAATTTCTCCCCTGCTCAAATTAAATCTGTGTTGGAACACGAATCCGCCTCGATTCTCAATCTGGCCGATGGAATCGCGACGCTCTCTCTAAAACCAAATGGGACAAACGTCGCATCCATCATTCAAAAAGTGAGTGAAGCGGGATTGGAAATCACAGATTTATCCATCCAAAAACCCAGTCTGGAAAGCGTCTTTCTAAAACTGACGGGAAGAGAGTTGAGAGATTGAACGTAATTTGGACTCTAGTGAAAAAGGATTTACTGCGGGATTTAAAACGCCCGTGGGGAACGTTGATTTTGCTGGCGATCCCAATCGCGATGGGCGCAATGATGGGCATGGTCTTCAATCCCAATAACGGCGCGGAACAGAACATCGTTATCCATTTGGCCATTCTCGATCAGGACGACGATTTCTTTTCCCATATGCTCCGCTCAATGGGATCGCAGGACGATCCAGCCAATCAATTACGGCTGTATTTCGTGGATACAATCGAAGAAGGTGTCTCACTTATAGAACAACGCAAAGTATCCGCCTTGGTGGTCTTGCCGGAAAACATGACCGCAAATCTTATTGACGGCGCGACTTGCGAGATACAACTCTATCCAAATCCGGCGGAAAACATCCTCCCAAAAATCGTGAAACAGGGAACCGAATTGCTGGCCGCCGGTCTCTCGCAAGCGGTGGATTTAATCGGACCGGAATTAAAACAGATCTCTAAATTCGTTGATCAAGATGAATTCCCTTCCAGCTTAGCGGTCTCCGTGATGGCGTACCAAACTATGGAACGGATCAAGAACGTCAAACAATATCTGATTCCCCCCATCCTCACATTCTCAAATATCGAAGCGGACGCGTATATTCCCAGCGTTTCGCAGACCATCCAAGTAAATCAGCCAGAGGAGGGTGGATCATGAAAGAAGTATTTGAATTTATCTTTCCCGGTATGATGCTGATGTGGGTTTTCTTCATCGGTCAGAACGCCATGAGCGATTTTTTCACCGAACAGGCCCGGAAGACACTGCCCCGAATGCTCGCAACAACAGTAACCGTATCGCAACTCTTGATTTCCAAAATGCTGCGCTGCATGCTCTTGTGTTTAATCTCGGAAATTTTTCTGATCGTATTTACGACTTTGGTTTTTAAAATGAGCTGGGGGAATCCCCTTCTCCTGCTCGCGATCCTCTGCCTTGTCAATCTGGCGTTTACTGGAATCATATCGATGATCTACGCGCTATCGAAAACGAAAACCCAAGCGGACGCGATCAGCATATTGGTTATTCTCTTTTCCTGTTTTCTAGGCGGAAGCATGATTCCCTACCGGGAAATGCCTGCGATTCTACAAACCTTTGCAAGTTTAACGATTGTACGCTGGGGAATCCTTGGACTCCAGACATTGATCTATTCGGAACCATTATATGAGCTTGTGAAACCAGCGATCATTCTGTTTTGTATCGGCGTTGTGACAACCCCAATCGGCATGTGGTTCTTCAAACGGCGCATTGAATCAGGAGGTCTCTCATGAACGCTCTCCGAATCGCCCTCTGTGATATACGCCGGATAATCAAAGACAAACAAGCCGTCATATGGCTGATCATTATGCCCATCGGCATCATTGCGATGTTTGGGAGTTTCGCCGCGAATCCACGGAATCAGAATACGTGGGTTCCTGTGGTCAATCTCGACAAACACGAACTTTCCACAATCTTTATCGACCAATTAGAATCCGAAGGCTACTTTGTGGATATCCGCGCGGCGACGGATGAAGTGAACGTCAAGTATTGGAGCCGCGCCATCATCCTGCCCGCCACGTTCTCGCAAGATTTATTGGCGGGAGAACCGGTCGATATCGCCTTTACCAAAGGCAAGCAGTATTCCGATCACACTCTATCGGCGCAGACCCGTCTCGCGCAGACCATTGTCAAATTCACCGGCGCCATGATCCATGTGGACCCAATCACACATGGATGGAATGAAGAGACCAAAGAAAACCTGCAAAAAGAATTGGCGAAACCACAAAAAGTCACCGTAAAAACGATCGAGCACAGCGCTCTCAGGCCTCCCCCTATAGGATACGCGTTTTCACTGCCCGGCTACTTGATCATGTTCGTCTTAATGAACAGCATCATGTATGGAGGGATTACACTGGCGGAAGAACGGGCGCAGAAACAATTTACACGCTTATCCGCCGCGCCGGTCACACCGGTGGAGATATTCATCGGAAAAGTGTTCGGGCGGTTGGTGGTTCCATTAGTTCAATCTTTAATCATTCTTGTATTCGGTTATTTCGCGTTTGGGATTACCTGGGGTGATCATCCTCTAGCGCTGGTTCCTGTATTGCTCTGCTTTTCTATTTTCGCTGGCAGTATGGGGATGTTATTTGGTTCGATCTTTAAGACCGAACAACAGATCTCCAGCGTAGGCATCCTTCTTACAATGATACTGGCCGGACTCGGTGGTTGTTGGTGGCCGATCGAAATCGTGCCCGATACATTTAAAACCATCGCCAAGCTCACACCAACCTATTGGGGATTACAAGCCCTGCATGACGTGATGTCCTTCGGCAAGAGTTTCTCGGCCATCATTCCAGAATGTGTTGTGCTGCTTACATTTGGACTAGGATTAATGGCCCTTTCGATTCCCTTCCTGCGGCCGGGGAAGAATTAATTCTGTCAGAATCTGGATGCTCTGAATGTCTAGGATATTCAGGATACTTACATAATCATTTATCCTGTTCATCCTATAAATCCTGGGAATCCTGATTCAGACAAAAAATAACCAACATGAACCTAGAATCACTCCTTCCGATAGTATAAAAAATACCCATGAAAAACAAACAAGAAACATACAACCACGTTCTGACATCCATACAAAAATTGATCGAAGGCGAAACTGATGAAATCGCCATCATGGCGACGATCGTCTGTGAACTCCATCACAGTTTCGACTATTTCCACTGGACCGGTTTCTACCGAGTCACGGAACCGGGGCTCCTAAAAATCGGCCCTTACCAAGGAACGCACGGCTGTCTTCGCATCCCTTTCGACAAAGGAGTCTGTGGAGCCGCCGCCCGTACGAAGCTAACCCAACTCGTCCACGACGTAACCCAATTCCCCGGCCACATCGCTTGCTCCTCTAAAACACAGTCCGAAATTGTGATCCCAATTCTCAATTCCGACGGGCAAACAATCGCCGTCCTGGATATTGACTCTAATCAATTAAATGCTTTTGATGAAGTTGACCGGGTGAACCTTGAGAAACTGTGCAGGAAGATTTGAATTTTATTTTGTATCATGTCAACCAATTACGAGAATCCCAATCGTCCCTATAGCGCATGCCAAATGAAGGCTAAAGTTAACTATGAGTTTTTAAATTGAGTGAAAGGAGAATGGATCATGGAGACGATTCAAGACAAATCAAGGCGTTCTTTTATAAAGAATTCAACATCAGCCACGCTTGGCGCATGCGCGAGTTTGAGTTTGTGGTCAGCGAAACCTTCCTGGGCTGGGGCGAACGACCGCGTTCGGATTGCGGTGGTTGGGATTCGGGGACATGGATTCGGAAGCCATATAAAAAGTTATCCACAACTCGAAAACGTCGAAGTCGCCGCCCTCTGCGATATCGATGAAAACATGTTTCCAGAACGAGTCGATTGGTTGAAGAAGAATGGATATCCCGCTCCGAAAACCTATGTGGATATCCGGAAACTTTTGGAAGATCCATCGATTGACGCCATCAGCGTCGCGACGCCCAATCACTGGCACGCGTTGGCGGGCGTGTGGGCCTGTCAAGCCGGGAAACACGCTCATATTGAAAAACCATTCTGCCATAACTTATTTGAAGGTCAACAGCTGATCGCGGCGGCGCGCAAGTACAAGCGGATTGTCCATCATGGAACAGAAAGCCGCAGTTCAGACGCCTATCAGGAAGGAATGGATTTTATGAAGAAAGGGGGATTGGGGGAAGTCTATCTCGCGAAAGGGATGTGCTATAAGTGGCGGGATACGATCCAACATACGCCGGACGAGCCGGTTCCGGAAGGCGTTCATTATGATCTATGGCTTGGTCCCGCGCCCAAACGGCCGTTCTCCAAGAACCGGTTTCATTACAACTGGCATTGGAATTGGGAGTATGGGAACGGCGACATGGGGAATCAAGGCGTTCATGAGATGGATATCGCCCGCTGGGGATTAGACGTCACGCTGCCAACCAAGGTTATGGCGATGGGTGGGCATGTCATGTTTGACGACGATCAAACCACACCGAATGTTCTGATGGCGATGTTCGAGTTTCCTAATTCATCCGGCGGCGGAGACAAGAAGAAAATTCTGCAGTTTGAAGTACGGCACTGGGTAACAAATTATGAAGGAGGATTAGGGCAACCGCCAAGCAACAATATCGGCAACATATTTTATGGATCGGAAGGTTATATGGTGATGGGAGGCGGCGCCTGGAAGACTTATCTAGGCCAAAAACGCGAACCAGGCCCATCCGGCAAAAGCGAAGGCTATGCGAACATGAGCCACTATCAGAATTTCATTGACGCGATCCGCACGAACGATCCTTCCATCTTGCGGGGTAATGTGGAAGAAGGATATCGGAGTTGCGCGTTGATTCACTTGGGGAACGCTTCGTACCGGCTAGGCCGTTCACTTGCGTTCGATCCAGAAACACAACGCTGCCTGCGCGATGAGGAAGCGAACCGGATGTTAAAACGCGAATACAGGAAGCCGTTTGTTGTTCCGGATGAGGTTTAATAGAAGAAATTAATTGAGAATCGACGATTACCTAGACTAATCATATCTATTCTAATTTCACTTTGACTCTTTCTTCCAAATAGGGCCGCCTTTGTATATCTCGCCGACTGGATATTTACTGCTCGGTTTGACGGCTGTTTCCATGATTTTTTCAATCTTCTTGACGATGGCTGGGTGTTGACTGGCGATATCTTTTGTCTCACCGATATCATTTTCGAGATTATAGAGCTGGATTTTACCTTCATGGCTCCAGCGAATTCCTTTCCAATTCCCCATGCGGACCGCTTGGCCGTAGCGTTCACGGCAATGGCCATAATCCCAATATAAATACTCATGAGGGCGCTCGATTCGTCCGCCCTTGAGAGCGTTGACAATCGATATTCCATCCATATTCGCTGGGGATTCTACACCGGCCAGTTCCGCGAAGGTTGGCAGGATATCCCAAAACGCCACAATCTCATCAGAGGTTTTCCCTGCTGGAACCGTACCCGGCCAACGCGCGATAAATGGGACACGGATACCTCCTTCGAAAAGATCGCGCTTGAAACCACGCAACGGTCCGCTGGTATGGAAAGGCTGGGGTGTTCCGCTGTGTCCTCCATTGTCACTTGTAAAAATGAATAGCGTATCATTTGTAAGACCGAGTTCTTCGACAAGCGCCACAATCCGGCCTACATCTCGATCGAGCCGATGGATCATGGACGCATATTTCTTTGATTTTTCATCCCAATCTTTGTTGGCGTAAGGAGCGATGGATGGAACGGTGAGTCCATCTGGATCTTCGCTTTTTGAAGAAAAATGCGGTAACGTATAAGCCGCATAGAGAAAGAACGGCGCATCTTTGTTTTTTCTGATATATTCCAATGCGCGATCGGTCATCAAATCATGACTATAGTGTTTCCGCGATTGTGTGTTGCCTGTCAATTCAAGACGTTTTTCGTTATCGTCAAGATACTCGGTGTAATAATAATGCGCGTGGTCTTGGTTGAGGTAACCGAACCACATATCGAATCCCTGGTTTGTGGCGTGGCCAACCGTTCCGGCGTCTCCGAGAGACCATTTACCAATTCCTCCACATTGGTAACCGGCTTTTTTCAGTATTTCAGCTATGGTGACATCGTCTTCTTCGAGATACGTGTTGTAATGAGGGATATTATCCCTCGCCGGAGTGTGACCGTTGTGTAAACCCGTCATCAGCACACTTCTCGAAGGCGTGCAAACCGGCCCACCCGCGTACGCTTGGGTGAACCGCAGCCCTTCAGCGGCCAATTGATCTATGTTCGGCGTCTCGATCAATTTTTGCCCATAACAACCGAGATCACCATAGCCCAGATCATCGGCCATAATGAAAATAATATTCGGCTTACGCGCGTCCGTATTGTGTGGATTTGTAATCCCCGTATCCTTTCCAAAACATTGAATTGCTGGGATGGAAGAGAGACCTATGGAAGCGGAAGTTATACCTATGGTTTTTATAAATTTGCGGCGATTCATTTAATGTTCCTTTGTACATAAGTTCAGGCGTTCGATTTATATCTATCTTTTCAATCTATCTGAGGTATCCATACTTCAGCAGTCAACCAATGATATCCATGCCAAGCGAACGATATAAGAGATATTAATAGCGCCGCTTGAACAAAATAATGAAGATAAATCATCCATCCATATGAAAAGAGATGTACACGAAACAATCGCCATCGAAAATGATGCGAAATCGGTAGAATATTATCCAAACTGGTTGAATAAAGAACCTTGCCATTCAGACTTGGTGTGTATCCTGATCGCTCCTCCTCTTCCCGGAGCGCGCCAACGAAATACGTCAACAAGGCGCGAGCTAAATTGTAAATAATCAAAACGAGAGAAAGAATCCAATACGTCCAGCCCTGATCCCAGCCGATTAATATTTGATAAATTCGATATCGCTTACCATTTATAATAGGAGATTGTTTTCGCGATTCATCAATCTCAGATTTATCATGATTGATAGACTGCAACGCAATCTCTGAATTTTCAAACTTAGAAATTAGATGGGATGTATATTCATGATTTTCAAGATTATTTAACGCGACCAATCCAATTGTTTTAACGATATAGGGTAGTAAAAATGCGACAAGGCATAACACGTTAAAAATCATCCTCGGTCCGGTGTAATTTCTCCGAAGAACAGACCATGGATCTCTTGCGTTCGGAGAAAAGCGGGCGTCTTTAATGTAATTCGAATCGAAATAAATATGGTCCACATCACAGAGGTCCACTCCGCTAAGATCCGCATACCTAAGGATTGCTCTACTGAAGTTCGCCACACTAAGGTTCGCTCCGCTAAAATCTGCCTCAGAAAGGTTCGCTCCGCTAAGATCTGTCCCAATAAGGTCTGCCTTACTTAAGTTAGCTCCGACAAGTTTCGCCCTACTGAGATCCGACTCGCTTAAGTCCACCTTACTAAGGTTCGCTTCACAAAGGTCCACATCGCATAGATACAAACCACTAAGGTTCAATCCACTGAGATTCGCTTTCCACATGATCGCCCCGTTGAAATTCACCCCACATAGATTTGCTTTGCTCAAGTCCACCAACATAAGGTTTGCCCCGCTAAGGTTCGCCTTGCTGAGATCTGCACTGCTAAGGTTCGCTCCCTTTATGTAATTATTGCGGGTGTAAAATCCGCCGAGGATCGCCTCACTGAGATCCGCCTCGCTGAGATCCGCCCCTCTGAGATCCGCAACGCTAAAGTTCGCCTCGCCAAGGTTCTTCTTGCTAAGGTTCGCTCCGAAAAGGTTCGCTCCGATGAGATTCGCCTTCCTAAGGTCCATCCTAGTGAGTTCCGCATCACTAAGGTCGGGTCTAATATCCGGATTTTCTTCCCGCCAAGCATTCCATGCATTCACTCCTTCCTTAAGTTTCGCAAGGTGTTCCTTATTCGCCATTGATTCACTCCTTCTTCAAATAAAGAAAGTATCTAGGCTTTTATAAATGCTCCGATTCACGTCTTTCTCAAACCAACCTCTCTCTCCCACATCCCTAATTCCCCAAACAGTTCTTCAACCAATTCCGGATACCGCCCAGCCTGATCATTCTTCTCCCCCAAATCCTCATCGAGGTTGAACAGAGCGTATTCCCTCCCCTTTTCCTTTTCAAAGACCATCAATTTCCACGGCCCTTTCCGGACAGCTTTCTGTTTTTGATACGACCAGAATAAGGTTCGGTCTTTTATGCGCTTGTTGTTTGTCAGCAGGGGCAGGAGATTGGCTCCATCGATTTTGTGTTCTTGTGGGATGGACACCCCCGCCTAGGGCTATCATGGTGGGGAATAGATCGAGGGAGATGGTTGTTTGATTGGAGGTTTGTCCTGGCGCGATTTTTCCTGGCCAATAGGCGATCGCGGGGACGCGGTGTCCTCCCTCCCAGAGGCTTCCTTTGAAACCATGCAACGGGCCATTGGAGCCGTATTTCATTGCGCCATTGTCGGAGAAGAAAAAGATCAAGGTATTCTGTTCCAGACCGCAGCGCCGCAGCGTTGTTACGATTTCCCCAACGCCTTTGTCCATCTCTTCGATCATTTCTTTATATGCGCCTGCGATATCCTTACGCGTTCCATGATTGGGCGCGGAGCCGCCTATGGTGCGATCGGCTTTGTCGTTCGGTCCTTGATAAGGGTAGTGGGGGGCTTCGTGGGCGACGTATAGGCAGAAGGGGGAATCCTTGTTTTCTTCGATGAATCGCACAGCATGTTTTGTGATTAGGTGGGTTGTGTATCCTTCTTCTTCGATCGGTGTTGAATTATCCCACCAGTCGGCTGCGCCGGTTTGATCGATGTGTGAGATATAATCCACGTTCCGCTGACGTATCCCCGGAACCGGTCAAAGCCATGTTTATCGGGATTGAAACGCGGGTGATATCCCAAATGCCATTTTCCAAAAATCCCTGTCGCGTATCCAGCGGCTTTTAATTGTTTTGAGAATGTGATCTCGTTCGGTGAGAGGCCGTGATCCCGGTGGTTCTTCGCCGAAATCACCACCGGCACGCCGCAGCGCTGTTGATAGCGTCCAGTCAGCAAACCCGCGCGGGTGGGGCTGCAGACGGCTCCGCTGGAATGGAAATCGGTGAAGCGAATTCCGTCCTTCGCTAAGGCGTTCAGGTTCGGTGTTTGAATTCGTGTATTTCCATAACAGCCGAGATCGCCGTATCCCAGATCGTCAGCCAGAATCACAACGATATTGGGCCTTCGCTGTGATTCAATGGCTTTGCCATAGGCGCTCAGAGACACCGCCGCGGAACTGATGGTTTGTAGAAAAGAACGCCGATTGATCATCTTTCAATCTCCTTATTCAACGAGGATACCATTCCCATTAGAAAATCATATTCCGGTTGACTGAGTTCTAACCGGTGGATCAAATTGCGGATCACCTCGATCTGCCGCTCCCGCCGTCCTGGTTTAAAGAAAGTTGTTGACTCTAACACATTCACGGCGTTTTCAAAAAGACGCTGTGTTTCTTCATGCGACGCCGGGTGTTCCTCTACCTTAATTTCATTGTCATAAGCCAGTGTCCTGGATAATTCGTAGAGAACCACCGTTACGGCGTGCGCGAGATTGAGGCTTAGGATTTCATTATTGAGTGGAATATAGACGATTTTTTCGCAAAGGCGTTTGTCAGCGTTGGACAATCCGAAATCTTCCGCGCCGAAAACCAGCGCCACCCGTTTGCCGGGCAGCGCTTCCCTGCCCCACTCGCTCCACGCTGACAAATCCATATAGGGCCGCGTAAAATCGTGGCGCCGTCTTGAAAAACCAACCACGTGATGATAGGAAGAGACGGCCTCGATCAAATCGGGTACAACGATACAGTTTTCGAGAACATCCACCGATCCACTCGCGGTTTTATAGGCGGGAGACGCATGGCTCCATTCAAACGCGGGCGCCACCAAGATCAACCGGCCAGCGCCGAACGCTTTGATTGAGCGCGCGGCGAATCCCACATTTTCTGGAATCTGTCCTCCCACCAAAATCACATCGAATCGAGAAAGTTCCATAACAAAGCGCTATTCAATCCGCCACTCTTTCACGCGGGTATCCGTTTCTAAAAGGATGGTCTGCGTTAGTACCGCCGAACGATTCTGATCGCTATCCCTTAGCTGAACGTATACGGTTTTCATTCCATCCTCCGGCTCCAATTCCCAGCTGGATCGTTCTTGATAGGGAATCCAGTTGTCTTCGAAATCCGAATTATTGGATAGGCGCATCTCAGCTGGATTTCCTTCCGCATGGATAGCGACGGTCACGGCGCGCTCCGCTGTCTTTTCAGCGCCACCGTTGATTGTGAACGAATTGATCGCTGGGCCATCCATCGCCTGTGGACGTGTTTCCCAATCTTCTTCCATTTCATCATTGTCACAAAACGCTTTTAACGCGATCGTCAATGGAAGCGCCGTGTTGAGAGAGACTGTTCGGTCCGGACTCCAAACGCCCGCCTGTACACCTGGACTAGAGACTCCGGGCGCCTCTTCTCCCCATGATACTTGATCGAGTATCGTCCGGCGCGAAGGTGTTCCCATAGATGATAGTGGATAAAGCGCCATTGTTTCGTTTTGACTGAGTGGTTGATTTACGCCCAACTCGTCAAGCCACCACTCCACGCTCTCACCAGGCTGTAGATTCGCTGGTGGGAGTGGAATCCACTTATCCATGTTTTCGAGATAGAGGCAATACTCTTCTGTCAAAACAGGTTCAGGCCGGTGTTCAGACAACGAAATCGCTACACGTTCCTGCCCGGCGGAAATTCCGGACACATCCACACGGCTGAGACACAATCCCGCCGCGAACGCCGTTTTCTCGAAAGGCAGAATTTTGACATCATCCACCGCTCCGCGAAAACATTGCGATCCATTCAATCCGATCAATAGAGCGTTCGTATTCTCCGGCATTAACGCGCGGCAGGAACTTTCCACGATACGGTAATTATTGTAATAGACACAGACTAATTCACTGGCGGAATTGTATGTACCCGCGATATGACTCCACGTTCTCGGACGCAGCTGCGCCTCGATCTCTTTGCGCCCATAATAGACTCGGTGTTCGATCCCAAAACGCGCAGGCATGAAGCACGGCTCCATCGCGTCCCAGCTGAACGGCCCATATCCCAACATCAATGTATAATTGAAATGATCCTCATCACCCTTTGTTAGAATCACGGGATTCCCATTGGAGATCGAATCGGCCGAATCCACGCTTCGACTGTAATTTCTCCCGTCAGATTCAAATCTTCTGAATGGGGAATCCGGATATAGTCTCTCGAACCATCCAAATAGACCGCCTGTCCCAACCGCCCATTCAACGCGCTGCGCGTCTCCAGCCAACTGGCCTTCATGTCCATAGACACTTACATCGAGAGCCGGACCGGAACTTTCATTCAGATTCATCAGCAAGCGCGGTTCTGGAGAGACAACTTGCAATTCAAAGGATTGTGTCAATTCAATCCCCTGTCCTGTATGGGCGGTTAATCCGATCTCAAAACGGCCCGGTTCTGGAGGAACACCCTGAAGAATCCCCCGGTTGGTATCAAGTGTCAGCCATGACGGGCCTTGTTTCAAATCATAGGTTACCCGTGAAGCCCTCCGGTAATCCACGGCGGTGGCGCGATACATGTAGGGATCGCCAACGATCGCTTGATACACCGGCTTTGTTAAAAACGCCGCGCCTTGTTCTCGGTTGATCCATTCAGCGAGATCCTCCCGGCGCCGGGTCAAGTACGTTTGCATAAAACTGGTCTGGTAGGATGACAGCTGCAACGCTGACCGCGCCTCTTCGATTCGCGCGTCCATTGATGATTTGGAAAAAAAGCGCGCTCAGCAACCCGTCCACGTTGCGGTAATACTGCGCCCCAAACACAGGATGATTGAGAATCTTATTAATCGCGGAAAACTTTGTCGAACGAATGTGCGTGTAGAGTTTTCGATAACTCGTTCCATTCTGATCAGAACTGTAATTGAAGGTTCCATTCAAATCCCAAGCCAATATATGGATACTGCCGCGTTTGAGGATTGTTATAGAGCACATAGTTATGTCCATGATCGGTATAAGGCGAATCCCAATGCGCCACACAGGCGGGATACCGCCATCCAGAGGAGAAATTCATCCGTATTCAAAACCGAATAGACCTGCTCCAAATAATCATCATCCCACGTTTCCGTTTCGGACAGCGCTTTGCAGAATTGAACGATATCGCTCCAATCGGCTTCTTCCTCATTGGTCTGTTTTAGATAACACCTCTCATAAAGCGATGGATCATCGCCTATATACCGCCAAGTCGCTTTGTTTTCCGGGTGTTCCATCCAATGTCGTTTTATACAAATTACCGCTGCCGTCCGAAAAGAAATTTTTTCGCCGGAGAAACTGGCGGTCAGGATTTTCGATCGCGCAGCGGTAGGGGATCCCTTGCGCGGCGCTTCCATTGATATGAAAGCGGACGATCTCCGTTTCCAGGTTGGGAAGCCCAGCGGCGCCATATAATTGATAACTGATATAACTGCTTCAGCAACGTCGAATAATCGGTTCCATTCAAATTGAGCCGCCGGATTTTATCGCGGTAGAGCTGATGGTGTGGAAAATAGAATTTTGAATCGCGCGTTGGCGCTGCGCGAAACGGCCCCGGTGGGCGGATATTCACACGGTAATACACTGTCTCGCCATCATAAAACGTCGCGGGGCGTATATTCATCTGTCTGATATTTCTGTAAAAATGCCCGCTTGATTCTCCGGCGTCATCACAATTCGGAGAAACGATACCCGCTCCGCTCTCCCCTTGGGATTCCACAACAGTCAAATATGGCTCGCGAGGCCCCTTCCATCGGCAACGACGCGTCCAATCCTTCGTCATCCACCGCCCGGATATAAAAACGAATTACGGTTAAATTATTCGATCCAGGAATCGATGCGCCATAAACATTGTCACCGGCTTCACCATCCTCCATGCAATCCATCATCCCATCATCGCAATGGTTTCATATGATAAAACCATCACCATAACCATACGAGAGATGAACCGAATCCACATTCCCATCCGCGTCCAAGACACGCGCGGTGACTGTTACATCTTCTGATGGACTGGGAATTTTTGGATTGTGATCGAGATCGAGAATCAACGGCTCCAGTTCTTCAGTATAGGCGGAATTCCGTTCTCCCGGCGTTCCATTAGGTGTAGACGCCGCCCACGCGCTGGGTTCGTTTGCAGGAAGCAGGGGATGGCGCCGTTCGAGCGAGATTCCACTCCCATCCCGCGCTCTCCGGCCATGGGGCGCGATCGTCGTAGCGAATCCACTCTATAAGCGCACCACTTGAATCAAACAAACCGAACGGTGTCTCCAGCATTGGAGAGATTGAACGGCAATCCGCTCAGATCAGCGTCGAATGAGTACACTGCCCGAAACCGGTCCGCGTCATTCGTGAGAACCAGATACCCCTCTGATGGTATCACCGTTCCTGAAGGAAAAGTAAATCGATGAGAGTCAATGTCATCTTTAACGCTCCATCCACTCAGATCGGCGAATTCTCCACCTGAATTATAGAGTTCAATAAACTCGAGTTCGCTGTCCGCCGCACTGATATAGTATCTCGTTAATTACCATAACAGCGCTCACAGGAAAAGTCGCGGCAAAACTACTTACAACAATCAGCAGTAAAAAAAACATTCTAGATAATTTCATCAATCTCCAAATCCATTCTACAAAGATATTTACAATCCCATCTCATTGATCAACTATAGTATAGACTTAGATTTTTGCACCAAGGAGAATCACCGATGAAATCAAGAGAAATTGTGCGCCGGGCGATCGAGTTTGAAAATCCGCCACGTCTTCCCTTCTTTCAACATGAAATACCTGAAGCGCCCGATGATGTTTGTGATATCTGGGAGATGGACCGCGCGCAGGCTGGATGGTTTTTTGATAACGCGGCGCTGGATGATTGGAGCTGTGGATGGGCGGTAACCGGGGAAAAAAACATGGGGCAAGTCGTCGATCACCCTCTCAAAACGCAAGAAAACATCGATCGCTTTCATCCCCCCGATCCAACCAATCCATTTTATTTTCAACGAATGGAACCTCTCCTCGATCAAGCGGATGGGCGATATGTTATTGTAACCGCTCATTTTAACCTAATTGAACGTCTTCACATGCTGCGTGGATTCGCCGAAGCGATGGAGGATTTTTATCTGAATCCTCAACAGACTGAACGCCTGCTTGATATCATCCTTCAATTCCGGATTGAGCAGTTAGAGGAGCTACATACCCGTTTTGGAAACCGGATCGATGGAATCTTTCTTACGGACGATTGGGGAACACAGCAAGGGCCGTTTGTGGGGATGAATATCTTCGATCAGTTTTTCGCCCCGCGATACAAGACACTGTTCAAGGCGATTCATGGATTTGGTTGGCATGTGTTTCTGCACAGCTGTGGTAAAATCAACGCTCTCGTTCCCCGCTTGATCAAAGCCGGAGTGGATGTCCTTAACATGCAGCAACCACAAGCCTATGGACTTATTGAATTCGGAGAAACGTTCAAAGGAAAGGTCGGTTTCCTCACCACAGCGGATATACAAACGACTCTCCCGCGTGGCAATGAGCAAGAAGTCCGCGAAGAGGTACGATTATTAATTCAACATTGGAGCGTGCCTGAAGGAGGCTTCATCGTATTTAACTATGGCGATCCCCAAGCGCTGGGAGTTCCACCGGAAATGACCCGGATTATGTTTGAGGAGTTTGTAACACACATGAATTACTGGCGATAAACGAACTATCCTAAACAAGCGTATTTAGCCACCCCAAGGTGTCTTCAACACGGAAAGAATGTTCGAATACCGGTCAGTCCAAAGCCTGACACCCTCACGATCCTCCAAAGACTTCCATCGTGGATCGGATATCAATTGTTTTAAATCCTCCTGATTTCGCGCCGCTACAACCCAGATCGATGGGT
This sequence comes from bacterium, assembly GCA_963663405.2. Lineage (GTDB taxonomy): Bacteria > Hinthialibacterota > Hinthialibacteria > Hinthialibacterales > Hinthialibacteraceae. Next base: position 17,412 of record CAXXSM010000067.1, read on the forward strand.
ATCGCTTCCCCCGCTTCTCTTCCATGCTTAAATCCAGATCTCGTTGGATGAATCCAACCATCCCGGCGTCTTCGATCAATCTTGCTAAAACCGGTTCAAGGTCCATGTAGCGGTTCGTAATATTAAACACAAGGACGCCATTACCTTTGAGTTTGGATTGATATAATTGGAACGCCTCGCGAGTTAGCAGATGCGTGGGAATCGCATCGGAACTGAAAGCGTCTTGTATGATTAGATCATATGACACATCCGTTTTGTTTCGTAAAGAGACACGGGCGTCTCCTAGAACCACGTTTACTTTCGCCGGACAATCGCGCAGGTAGGTAAACCAATCCGCGTTTCGCGCGGCTGTCTCTACATTTGGATCGATTTCGTAAAACATCATTTCATCCCCAGCCCTGCCATAGGCGGCGATGGTTCCTACCCCTAGACCAAAGATCGCGATCGATCGCGGGGCGGCATAATCGATAGACGCGAAAAACTGGCCCAGCGGCCCGTTACGATGGAAATACGTAAGCGCTTCCCCCCTTCGTTCGGGATCAAGCAGCTGCGCCCCATGCAGCGTTGTTCCATGATAAAAAAGATGGTATTCGTTGCGCGAATCCACCGCCACTTTCAACACACCGAAGAATCCACGATCCCGCATCAGTACATTTTGTTGGGATTGAACCATCAACGATCCGGCCAGTAAAAACGATCCCAAACCCAGCGCGATCCGTTTTGGTGTATTTAAATAATAGAAGAAGAAAACACCCCCAAATGAACAAACCAAAATCAGGCTAATCGTTCCCACATGGAGCGCGATCTCCCGGTTCCCCGTCATGATTCCAATAGGCAAAATCAGTATGGCCGCCACGATCGCCCACGTTAACAAACTCATATTCCGGAGTGGCCCTCTCACACTCTCACGAGGCCGGAGGACGCAGGCGGCGATCATCAGTATTGGATATTCAACGATCGCGTTAAAGATCGCGGGAGCGATCAACGCTGTAAACAATCCCCCTAATACACCACCCAGCGATAACCAGAGATAGAATTCCGTTAGACGGTTTGGATGGGGTTTTGTCCTTTCCAATTCTCCATGACAAACCATCGAAAAGACAAAAAACGCCGCCAGATGGATCGGGAAATCGAGCCATATCACCGTTTTCAATCCCCCCATATACAAAACCAACGGCGGAAGAATTAAATACCGCTGCGCGTTCAGCATCCATTCCCGCCGTATAAGCGGTTTCCGCGCAAACACGAAGACAAAAGTCAGCAGATACAAGCCAAGAGGAATCACCCAGAACAGAGGTGCGGCGGCGATATCGGTTGTGATATGATTCGTGACACCCAGTAGAAGACTCGAAGGGACGAAAGCGAGCGCGATCCAATGCAGACGCTTTCGATTAGAAATCGTCTGCCCACTGTCTCCTTTTGTGTTTTCCTTTGAGCAACTAGTAATATCATTCGCATTCAATCTCCAAACCGAAACCGCGCAACCCAGAATCAGAAGCATAAATCCGATGTATCCAATCGACCATGCCCTTCGTTGCGCGTCGAAATCGAGCATGGACTCTAAAAACAACGGATATCCAAAGAGAGCGATAAAACTCCCTAAATTACTGGCCGCATATAAAAAATAGGGATTCCGGGCGCCGGGATGGCGTATCCATCCATACCAGCGCTGCAGCATCGGAGCTGTCGCGGAAAGAACAAAAAAAGGGAATCCGATCGTTACCAATAAAAACTGGAACAACCAGAGCACAGGCCAATCCACCGGTGGCGTGGAATCGATCCAGCCAGAGGAAAGCGTAAAATATGCGATTCCAACCGGGATACAATGTAATAGCGCCTGCCCCTTCACTCCCAAAAACCGGGAACTCAAATGCGCGTATAAATACCCACCCAACAGCGCCGCTTGAAAGAAAACAAGACACGTATTCCAAACCAATGGAGCCCCGCCAAGCAAGGGCAAAACCATCTTACTGACCATCGGCTGCGCCCAGAACAATAGAGCCGCGCTGATAAATAACGCCGTTGAAAATAGGAATTGCAAAACGAGCCTCCAAAGGGCATATTCAATCAAACAGATTTCTAGCAGGATAAAATCATTTGTCCCAATATCGTTGATTAAATTGTGTTAATTTCTTTCTATTCCTTATACACTCATCTATAATTCTAGAAAGTCTTGTGAGAGATAATTAATTTTTACAATCAATTGAACCATAATGTATTTCAGTTCTTGAGATTGATTTTACAATCTTTCTTTTGACAAACAGTTCACATTATTTATATTTAAATTTGTACATTCATTTTTGGAATAGAAAGAGTACAATGGATTTAACTGGATTATCCGAAAAAAAACACACACATTCCATGATGGATGCATTGAAACAATAGATAAAGAGATTTATGCCAACAACTCGCATTTTACTTTATCAAGAAGAAGATGGTACGATTCCCCTATTGGATTGGTTTCGAGATCTTCCTAACAAGGCCGTTATCAAATGCCGCACAAGGATGGATCGCTTAGCAGAACAAGGTTATGAAATACGGCGTCCAATAGGCGATTATCTGGGAGATGGGATTTATGAGTTAAGAGCGCTATCCCAAGGAATTCATTACCGGATTTTATATTTCTTTTATGAAAATACAGCGGTCATTCTTTCGCACGGTTTAACGAAAGAAAAAAATATCCCTTCCAAGGAAATAGAATATGCGATAGAACGGAAAATAAAATTTCAAAAGAATCCGGATAAACATTCATATGAGGAAGTAAAATCATGACAAAAAAGCAAAAAACAAGCGATGCGCTTGAGATTATTCACAACCGGTATTTCAAAGGCAAGCCTGAAATGCTGGCCGCGTTAGAAGAAGAGAGAGCCAATTTGGATGTGGCTTGCAAGATCTATGATTTACGTCAAGAAGCAAAACTTACGCAACAAGAACTAGCGGAGATGATAGGAACGAGCCGTTTAACAATCGCTCAGCTGGAAGACGCGGACTATGAAGGTCATTCTCTATCTATGCTCTGGCGTATTGCGGCGGCTTTGAACAAAAAAGTACAGATTGAATTTATTCCCTTATCCCACCACTCTAAAACATCCGATCTACAAACTGCTCAGTAAGAAAATAATACGTAATTCAGCGAATCAACGCTCCAGCGCCTGCAACGCAACGGACGCGGAGATTAAATAACTGCACGTGCATCGTGTTGTCGCGTGGGGCATTAGCACAAGGCCTCCCACGGGAAGGGTGTTGATCCAACAGCCGGGGCGGATACCTCCATAATTCTGTGTTTCTTCATCCTTCTGAAGATCGCGGTACCCTAGCGTGGCGGAGCGGTAGACCAGAAGATTCGACGATCCCGCTAGGATGCCGCATCCGTATGAACGCGAAAACTCGAATGGGAGACGCTCGCCTGTGAGGAGGTCCCACGCTCCAGGCTGCGCGTAGATAATTCTGTCATTGATGAGGGGCCGGGAAGCGTATTTTTCTTCGATATCCCACAGCCGCTTTCCTGTCGAGGAACGGTTATAAGAATGATCTATATACGATATTAGGACAAGTACTCCATCGGGGGCAAATCAGAGGCAATCATATTCTGATTAATCATCGAAATATCGTTGAAAATCCATACTTTCATGCAAGATACGTGAAATCTGAATTTCATGCCCCACAATCCTGTAAATAATAAAATGATGGCCTATCTTGTAAGCCCGGTGATCCGGTGATAGATCAGGCCGTTTATGTCCAAACGCAGGGAAAGAAACAAGTTTTTTCAAGGCGCTATAAATGAGCGCTGCATATTTTGCACGCTGCGCTTCTCCCCATTTCTCAAGAGTATACATTTGTATATCCTCAAAATCTTGCTTCGCAAGTGGAGAAAGGACAATAGATAATTCAGGCGGAGACATCAGAACTTGGTTTTTCACCTCTTCGATAGCGTTCAAGAGCGTTGTTTAACATTTCATCCATGAGGTCATCAGTTAATACCACTCCTTCACCACGATCCAATTGTTCATCACCCGCCTTAACGGCAGCGCGTAATACATCAAGTTTGTTTTGCTCCTGCGCCATGCGGTGAAGCGCATCCCGCACAACTTCAGCGGCGCTGTTATAAGCGCCACTAGAAATTTGATTTTGAATAAACGCCTCAAGTTTTGGTGGTATATCAACGTGCATGATAACCTCTTCTGTATCTAATATATACAAATATTGTACAGGATTCAAACAAATAACAGAAGATCATAAAAAATATATACAAATCTTCCCATTACAACAATATCAACGCTCCAACGCTTGCAACGCAATGGACGCGGAGATTAAATAACTGCACGTGCATCGTGTTGTCGCGTGGGGCATTAGCACAAGGCCTCCTACGGGAAGGGTGTTGATCCAACAGCCGGGGCGGATACCTCCATAGTTCTGTGTTTCTTCATCCTTCTGAAGATCGCGGTACCCTAGCGTGGCGGAGCGGTAGACCAGCAGATTCGACGATCCCGCTAGGATGCCGCATCCGTATGAACGCGAAAACTCGAATGGGAGACGCTCGCCTGTGAGGAGATCCCACGCTCCTGGCTGCGCGTAGATAATTCTGTCATTGATAAGGGGCCGGGAAGCGTATTTTTCTTCGTTATCCCACAGCCGCTTTCCTGTCGAGGAACGGAACACGGTCATTCTCCCCCCACGTTCGGAATCCAGCTGGAAGCGGGTGGATTGATAGGCCATCAATAATGCGTCATGTTCAACGCTGAGAGCCAACATAGTGCCGTAAATATCTTGATTGTCCCGCCATACGATATTCCCGGATTCCATGTCCAGTGCGATCAATTCTCCGCCGGGATGTGCGGGAACTTTGTTTTCATTTTTCGCTTTATCAAAATCCACACGATCCATCTCGGCGATGGGGCGGTCAATCAGATACACCCGTCCCGCGCCGATCGCGATGGCGTTGTGACGGATCGAATGTTTTGGCGTATATTTCCACCGCAGTTCCCCTGTCTTCGCGTTCAGGGCGAAAAACATTCGCGATTCAGTGAACTGCGTACTCATCGCGCTTTTTCCATAGCGCCATCTTACCACATGCGCCTCATTGGAGACTGTGCCAAATAATGTATCCCCCACGCAGGCGATATATCCCCACGTTCCACGCCGCCCATCTGGACAGACCGGCGTTTTGAATGCGCCGATTTTCTTCCCCGACGCAGCGTCCAAGCGGAAACAGACTCCCTTTTGATGGATATAGACGCTGTCATTGGCCGCGCAGAAATTACTCTGCGTTCCAGCGGTTCCCATGAGATGTTCTTGATCGTATGCGGTGAGGATTCCTTCAAATGGATATTCCCACAGCGTACGTCCATTATACGGGTTCACCGCGCGCAAGGCGTCCACGCCTTCGACAAAGAGAGTTCCTTTATAAAACAAGGGAGCGGGGCCGCGTCCATGCCGGGAAGGCATGACTAAATCCGGATCGCGGAACCATAACATCCCCAGCGGGCCTCGCGCCAAACGATCGGCCGAACATCCCGTGTTGGCTGGATTGGTATATTGATGCGTCCATTCCCCCGCGCCTTCCAGCGCGCCTTTCACGTTTACATTCAGGGAGCCCGGTTTTCCTATACAAATCACACCTCCGAAAGGCCGCTGAATGCGGGATGCCTCCAAACGAATCGCGGAATCAATGGAACCGGTTTCCACTGAACGCCCCGATACAATGAGATCGGCGAAGTAATCCGGATAGTCGGTATCTTTCAAATCAGTCTGATGAACTGTCACCCGGACGCCATACAAACCAGCCGCATTCAATCTCTCACGCGCGATCGCAACTTTGGCTGGATCGGATTCGATGGCGTAGATCTTCAATGACGTACGCCGCGCCAATTCATATGCGAGCGCTCCGTCCCCACATCCCAGATCGAGACAGTATCCTTCTGTCACACCGGTCTTTTGAACGATCGCTTCCGCGGCTTGCGCATAGAGAGAATTATCTTCATACGGCGCGTTGTCAAATTGAGATTGAATGAGAGGAGGCGTCTCTACGGCTTCTCCGCCGAAGCAATAAATCCGCCCTTGATCCGTACTTACAAAAAGACGCCCATCCGCAAATGCCAATCCGTAGGGTGTTCCATCGATCTTAAAAGTTGAAGAGACTGATTTTGTATTGCGATCAATTAAACAGACGGAACCATCTCCACCGGAGACAATCCTATCTCCCGCAACGATTAGGGAGACACATTCATGAGGCGCCTCTAACGACCAACGTTCCTTTAAGTCTTGAATTGTGAATTTGTCCCCTCTTTTATCAACTCTCTCTGCATCAGCCCACTCATACACCGCGATTTTGTTCTTCAAATATTGGACAATTCCACCAGGGATAGAGACCATCACCTTTCCCTGGTTTTTGATCTGTGGCAGACCGGTCTCACGGTTGAATCCTACACCGTTATTGAAAAAAACCGATCCAGCGGCCATGACCGGTGAACCACCATCCGCCCGGTTCGCTTGTAAATGGAAATATTCAAACGCGCCGTCCGACCGGCGAAACGACGCGGGAACGGCGCGGCCTGTCGGCATAAAAAGCCGGTCCTCCGTAGCCACAAGATCCCCCTGTGCGGAGACACCGCTTTTCGCGCGGGCGCCTCCATGAGGCTGATCCAACTCCATCCCACCGGATTCATCATTCAGCCATAGAACTGCGCACGTAACTGGATCGAGCGCGTATAAAAAGATCCCTTCCGACGGCCAGATCCCCGCCGCAAAATAAAGAATATCATCGTAAATAACAGGCCCCCCGCGCGCGGGCCATTTAGAGATCATGCGATCGTTCCCTAGAATCATCCGATCGTCCGGCCCACCCCTGCGTTTCCAGATCAGCGCTCCGTCATGAGCTGAAAGACAGTACAGATATCCATCATCACTGACGGCGAAAACGCGATCGTTCCAGATCACAGGCGCAAAACGGACCGGCGCTTTCGTGAAATACGACCAACGTTCCTGTCCATTTGACGTGTCCAGCGCGTAGATTTTGCAATCGGCGGAACTGCCGAAATAGAGCGTTCCATCCGCGATAACGGTTTGGTACGCATAATCAAACGGCATCCTTGTATCCCCACCCATCCATGCGGGACAGGGGGCATGATCCGCCTGGTACATCCATTGGAGCGAGAGTGAATCCGGCGGCGTTTCAGCAGTATACCCCGAACGCGCCGCGTCCGCGCGGACCATCGGCCAATCATCCGCAGAGACCGTAAACGCAAAAACACAATGGATGAAAACCACAACCATAATTCTATTCATGATTCACATTCCTTTTTCCAACCAGAAATCTCACCTAATTTGAATCTTTAATTCTACTAAACCATAGCACAATTTAGAATGATATTCTGGAACAATAAAAGCGCTCCACGGGCATTCATAGAAAATTAATATTAAGTAAATAACTTTGTGGGCGCCCAGGAAAAGTTATTTCTACCCTGGCGTAATTCGGTGGGTACCCAGGGCAAGGTTTTTTTCTGCCCTGGCTTAATTGGGAACCACTTTACCACAACTCAACGATTGATACCCAAATAAATACCTATATTCAAAGAACTTCTCATAAATTTTCAGCTCCGGGGATAGCGCCGTCCATTCAATGTAGCGCCAATAAAAGTGGACCGGACAAGATAATGATAACTTAAAAAAAGGATGGGAAATGCGGCGAGATTGATCAGAAGAAATTTGACCGGCCAAACAAGATCTACATACGCGAAGAGAATCTGCAAAACAACCACCACCGGAAGGTGAACAATATAAAGCCAATACGAAGAATCGGCGATATATCGTCTTACTGGATTTTCGTTCTTACAATAGTGGAGGAAAATTCCCGTCACTCCAAAAACCCAAAGCCACATCATCAGCGCGTACAAAATGGTATACACAATTCGTCCTGCGAAATTGTAAACTTCGTCAAATCCCAAATTCGCCGCTATAGAACCAAAGAAAAAAGTAGGGAAGACGAAAAGAAACGCGCCCATCAGATGAAGACGCCAGCGCCGGGTAAATTCATCCAACAATTCCACACGCCGGTGAAGGAACCAACCCACACTGAAAAAGAAACCATAGAAAATCGTAGTGGGAACATATGGAATCAGAGATTCTCTCGGTGTATCGACGCTCCATGAATCCATCCCCATTAACATAAACATGGTTGGAATGGCAAAAAGAACGACGTTCCAACACGAACGCATCCATCCTGCAAATATTTGATCCATCCACAAACGCCAATTTCCATCACGATCGAGATAGGAAACAAAAAGCCACCGGACAATAAAGATTATCGCGTAAATGGAGAGCAATTGATGCAGAAACCAAAGATGCGTAAGGTCGAAATGCTTTATAAATTCAAGTGAGATGAAAAATCCAAGTGTCAGCTGCCACGCGGGTAGATGCCGTAATTCTTCGGGGATAGGCAAGAATGTAAAATTCCCGGATTTTAAACTTCCCCATACCCAGAGATACGCCAATAGGGGGAAAAGGATGATCCAACCTACAATCAAGGGTACTAAAATACGCTGAATTCGATTCTTGATAAACGAATTCACCCCCCGCCGTTGGATCACCAGATGAGCGAAGAATCCCGCGATTAGAAAAAAAATCTCCAACCGGAATGAATGAGACGCATGACGGAAAGCGGTTAAAAAAACACTGGGAGATTGATCGGCGATCGCCCAAAAAGTATTATTGGGGACAAACGATTCCGCGGCGTGAAAGACAACTCCCAAAAGCAACGCGAACGCGCGTAAAGCGTCTAAAGAATGATACCGGACGAGCTGATTCTGGATTGACATGAAGGAGAGCTCCTGCCTACATCGTATAGCAATAAACAAAACAGCGCTTATACATCATACGAGCAAGAGTCTTCACTATTTCAATGTTGTTTGAGAGAAAATATCTTTTAAGAAGCGAAAAGTTTTTCAAGATTTTCCACATATGGTGGATAGACGATTCCCTTTTCTGTGATGATTCCCGTGACGTATCGATTCGGCGTTACATCGAAGGCTGGATTATACACTTGAATTCCCGTCGGCGCCGTCTGGACGCCGGACCAACGAGTCACTTCTTCCGCCGCACGTTCTTCAATGGGGATCTGGGAGCCTTCGGATAGCGACATATCAATAGATGACATCGGCGCGGCGACATAGAACGGCACATTATGCTCTTTCGCGAGGATGGCGACGCCATATGTTCCGATTTTGTTCGCGACGTCTCCATTGGCGGCGGTGCGGTCGGTTCCCACGATTACCGCTTGGACCATCCCCTTCGATAAAACCGTCGCCGCCACGTTGTCACAGATGAGCGTCACCGGGATTCCCGCTTCCTGCAATTCCCACGATGTCAAGCGGGCGCCTTGCAGCAATGGCCGAGTCTCGTCCGCGAAAACGCTGATTGATTTTCCCTGTTCCTTTGCGACGAAGATCGGAGCCAGCGCGGTTCCATAACGCGCGGTCGCCAATCCACCGGCGTTGCAGTGGGTTAATACGCCATCTCCGTCTTTCAACAGTTCCGCTCCATGTTCACCGATAGCGCGGCAGATCGCCACGTCTTCTTCAATCATCAATTGCGCTTCTTCAAAAATCGCCTGTTTCAATTCGGGAATTGGCAATAATTTATGATCCAGCGTGAATTGCTTGATCCGGTCCAACGCCCAGAAGAGATTTACAGCCGTTGGTCTAGAAGTAGCGAGATAATCGGCGGTTTTTACGACCTCGTTCCAAAAATCGTTAAACTCTCTTGCGGTGGAATCCTTGACGCCTATATAGACTCCAAACGCCGCCGCGATCCCGATGGCGGGCGCGCCCCGTACACGCAGCACTTTAATCGCTTCCCATACCTGTTCAACCGTCTCAGCGGTGATATATTTCAGTTCAACAGGCAGGAGCGTTTGATCGAGAATTTTGACTTGTCCATCCTGAACGGCTATCGTATCTACTGGCATGAATACAACCTCACTCTTTTGTGTATCAATGAATTTAAATTATGAATGAAAACATAGCATCGAACCCGCCTTCTCACAACGCCCCGGCGAATTCCTTCTCCCCACCGGGCGAATTATATACGGTTCGCGGATTGCGCGCGTTTCTTCAATCGAACGGCCGCTATCTGTCCCGTTCTCTCGGCCAGCATTTTCTACTCAACCGGAATCTTCTATCGAGTGTTCTTGATTCGACCGCTCTCCCTCAGTCCGTTTCCATTATCGAGATCGGCCCCGGTTTGGGTCATCTTACCTGGCTTCTGCTGCAAAGAGGATTATCCGTAACAGCGGTGGAAAAAGACAAAGTCTTCGCACAACTCCTACAAAAAATCGCCGGCCGGCAAAACGTCTCATCCAGTTCATTACACATCATCCAGGACGACGCGCTTGCAATTGATTTCAGCCGGCTGGCCCAGCAAAGCGGAGCCCGGCATGTGATCGGAAATCTGCCCTACAATGTCGCCACACCCATTCTTTTCCGGCTGGCGTATTGCCCATTCCGCTTTGAGGGAATATTTGTAATGATTCAGAAAGAGGTAGGCGAACGAATCACCGCGTCTCCCGGCTCGAAAGCGTACGGGCGGTTATCCATCGTTTTGAATTATCTCTACCACGTTAAAAAAATCCGTGTGATCCCCCCCAACACTTTTTTTCCCATGCCCAAAGTCGATTCAATTGTCCTTCAATTTACACCCAAGCCCGATACGGATATCCATCTGGCACAGACCATTCTAGAAAAGATCGTCAAAACCGGCTTTCTTCACCGGCGTAAAAAAATACGAAAACAATTGTTAGGAATCACCATTAAAACACTGACATTCGATGAAAGTTTTCTTACGACAGCGGAACAAGAAATGGGATTCGATTTCGAACAGCGCGCAGAGCAATGGCTGGTTGAAACTTGGGTTCGATTTGCGCAATATATCAATGATCATACGCCAAAATTCTAAACACAGTTCATCCCAAATCTTCCTTCAACCTTCAGCGAAAAATCCAATACTATTCATTACATTCTAATGATATATTTTGATTCTGAGGAGAATACAACAATCCGGCGCGAAGGCGCCCGTTGTGAACATAGGCAGGTCCAGCAAACCGTTTTTCAAGAGAGAGTATCTCTTCGCAAACGCTGGAATTCAAGTTATTAAAACTGATATCCAATCCCTTCAACTTTGTCTGTTTTTTTAAATCAGGAAGCGCATCGAATTGATTTTCAGAAAGATCAAGAAGAACTAACGAAGAATTCTGGGGAAGATCTATGTGGTAAAGCTGATTCTTCGCGCAATTCAACCTGGTGAGTTGTACGTTCTTGCTTACATCGAGTAACATCAATTCATTATTTGAGCAATCGAGCCCAGTTATATTCGTAAAAAATTCGATCCCACGCATGGATATAATCTCTCGACCGCGGCAGTCCAACATGCCAGTTTTCGCGTTGACATCATTCTGTGTAAACCGGCCATTTGGCCCGCATTCCATAAATTCACATAAAGCAATAAGAAAATTGAGATCGGGAAAATAAGTTTGGCGGTTGATATTCTGCGCGGCGAAAAAGTAGGGAAGCATGAACCAGATCAATACAACAAGAACGATTGAAGCAAGAATCCATTCAATCCATAAAGTGGTCTTGATTCGTCTCATCGTAATCCATCCCCTCCCCTTGAAAGCGTCAGGGATCAGCGCTGCCGTACATCCTGACGTTAACTTAACTTACTCTTGCTTTCTTTCACGATCTCTATTCATCACAATCGAGAGACACTCCCTCATTCTGGGGTGAATATAAAATACCATAAACAACGCGGTTCCCCGTTGTGCGAGTGGTATCTTTATATCGTTTCTCTAGCAATCGAATCATTTCGCAGGCGTCTTGATTCAAGTTATTGAGACTGACATCGATTCCCCTTAACATGACATGCAGTTTAAAATCAGGCATTGTTTCCAGTTGATTGCTGGATAGATCGAGGAGTGTCAATCTCAAGTTTTGAGAAAGGTCGATATGAGTAAGTTGATTCTTTGAACAGTTTAGAAATGTAAGATCGGTGTTTTTGGTTACATCCAATGCAGTTAATTGATTGTTGGAGCAATCGAGTCCAGTGATGCTTGTAAAATATTCGATGCCTTCCAACGATTCGATCTTTCGGCCCCGGCAATTCAGCACGTTTTTTTTCTTAGCGGCGTCCGCCTTCAAAAACCGGCCATTCGGCCCACACTCCATAAATTCTTGCACAGCTGCCAGAAAATTAGGATCGGGAAAATACGAGGGATTATTAATACTCTGCGCGGCGAAAAAATTGGGCAGCGTCTTCCAAAACAACACGGCCAATACGAGTAAGGCAATCCCCCATTCAATCCATAAGGCGGTCTTGATTCGTTTCATTATTCACGATTCCCCCTGGTTTCCCCCCACCGATATTACCCGCAGTCGACGAACTCCAATTCCACTTGATGGGGAATGATTCCTTCCTCATAACCTCGATCGAGGAAAAGTTGATACGCTTTCTTGCCGCGTTCGCCTAAGTGCAGCGTCAAATCGTTGACATACATCCCGACAAAGCGGTCGGCTTTCTCTTTCGGCAGATCCCGCCCATACTGCAAGGCGTGTTCCAGGGCTTCTTCGCGATGATAGAGGCTGTATTCAATGGTTTGGCGCATTAAAGGCGCGATTTGCATAATACGTTCTTTGCCTAGATTCTTCCGGATCGCATTCGCGCCCAGCGGCAGTGGAAGCCCGCCGGTCTCTTCCGCCCACCATTCGCCCAGATCAATCACCTTATGCAAGCCCTGACTGCCATAAATCAGCTGCCCCTCATGAATAATCAAACCCGCGTCCGCTTTGGCGCCCAGCACGGCGGGAATGATTTGATCGAACGGAACGACATCAAACTTGAATTCACCAAGACATAAACGAAGAGCCAAATAGGCCGACGTCTTTTTGCCGGGAATCGCGATAGTTTTCGTTTTGAGCGTTTCGAGATCCATCGGTTCTGGAGAGACGACGAGTGGACCGTATCCATCGCCCATGCTGCCCCCCGCGGTGAGCAGCGCATAGTGTTGATGCACGTACGTATACGCGTGGACGGAAATGGCGGTGATATCCAATTCCCCCACAGCGGCGCGGTGATTCAAGGTTTCAATATCTTGCAGAATATGTTTAAACCGGAGCCCTCCCGTGTCGATTTTATCCTTGGCGAGCGCGTAAAACATAAACGCGTCATCCGAATCGGGGCTGTGTCCAAGTGTAATTTCGTTCTCATTCATTCGCTCGTTTTATTCTCCTTCATTGAATCGCTATGGGAATCTGACTATTGTACCCCCTTTAGAGCAAGAGCGAACGGGCCTATTCATTACGGGGAACCAGCAAATGCGCTACAGCGTTGGTTTCATGCTCTGCATCCGTTAACAACAGAATCGAAACCGCCCGATCTGGATCGATTGAAATATAGACACTCTCCTCTTCCATTTCAGAACTCAACGTTTCATATTGTTTCCATTCCCCATTGATCAGATCTCCCACGAGTATCTTCGGAACCGCTTGATTTTTCCAATGAATCTCTAATACACCCGGCTCTGTTGGAAAAACAGCAACCGCGCGGCTCTCATGCAATCCGCGCCGATCCAGCGCCCGCAGCATAATATGCCCTGTCGTTCGAGCCGCGAATTCTCCACATCGCAACTCGCCCATCCCTTCAATCGCAGATAGCGAACCAGCGGGATCAATCTCGATCAAACCCGTTTGCATACCTTCCAAACTCAATTCCACATCCCCTCCGATCGTCCGTACGCAATAGCTACGCGCATGAGAATCTTTATCCAACCGGAACAAGGTATACACCAAAGCGTTCGTATCCTGCTGTGGTATCGAAAATAGATGAAGATTCGGATCGTTTGGGCTGATGGAGATTGTTTTCAGCTGGGCTTGTTCTAAAAATCGGATGTAAGGATTCTCAATCCATTCATGCGCCGCTTTGAGTTCAACCGGGTATGGAGTAAAAAACACACGGCCGTTCCCAATCTTTGATATTTGGAAGGGTGGTACTTGCGAGGGAACCGGTTTATCAAAAGGAAACGTTGGCTCAATGGGAGATAAACCGAGCTGCTCCATCCTCTCCCCGCGCTTCGGATGGCGGAAAGAGTCAAAGGACACATCTCCAGAGAAATAGAGAGTTCCCCCATCGCGAACGAACGAAAGAACACGATCGAAAACCTCATCGCTGGGGCAATAGGGAATCGGCCAAAGAATTGTATGCGCCTCTGGCGGCAGTTCGTGCAGATTCATTTCATTAATAACATTAAAATTGAGATGCGCGGCAAATAGCAGTTGGATCGAGTTACGAACCGCGCGGAGAATCAATCCACTCTTTGCGCCAAGGCGGTGATGATCGGGAATCAGGAGATAAACGCCGGTATCTTCATACCGTGGTTGAATCGAAGAGAAGAACAGACTCATATTCCGGTACGCGCTGAGCCAATCCTTTGAAACAAAATCCTGCGCGTTCGATAATCCCCAAGGAAAGATACAGTCATCAAAATCTTTCAGATCCCAATTCAGCGCAAAACAGCCTCCCATCCCCAGCGTCTCATGCCCCACAGCGAGGATATGCTGTACAGCGGAGGATGTAGGATCGATGAACCGCCCATGCGTCCGCGCTTCATGCGCGTCCCATGCGCCGAACTCACCCACAGAAAGCCCCTGATTTCGAAATCGATGGTCAATCTCTTTCAGCACACAAGGGAATTCTTCAAGAGGGCCATGATAGTGTACGTTCGCATAATCCAATGTGTCTTCCGCGAGCCATTTATCCGCCTCAAAGGAACGCTGCAGGAAACCAACCGTCGCCAATGCGTCCGGCGATCCTTCTTGAATCCCTTTCCGGTTCGCGTCAATCCAACGTTTCAGAAGCCAGGCCTGGAAACGGTTGTAATCCATAGGGCGGGGATCATTCCATTGATCCGAACCGGATTGACAGGGGATCTCTCCAAGCGGTTCCGAAGACGCGAATTCACCCCAAGCCTGCCGCAGTTCCGCATCGGTTCCATATTTCTTTTGAAGGAAGCGGTTCCATAATTCCCGCCGGAGAGGGGTGTCTGTTTTCAGCATGAATGGCTCATTCTGAATATCGAAGGAAACATGTGGATAATTCTTATACCGATCAGACCAGAATCGCGCCCAATTTCGCTGCGCGTCCAATTCTTCATCACTCAATTCAACCGGCAGCCAATCATGAAGAGAAAGGATTAACGCGATCCCGTGCCGGGCGCACATGGAAACAAAATCATCCGTCTGCTGGATCAATTTTTCCGGCGGAGTCTTTTTCAGATCCATCGAGGTGTGATAGCCACGCCCTTCATACCCCTGCGCGGTGAAAGGCGAAAAGTGAAGAACACGCAACACACGCAATCCGCTATCTCGCATCCGGATCAAATCCTGTTCCCAAACCGCCGGATTCTCACGGGGGGAATACCATATCATTCCGGTCTGGTTGGAGCCGAAAAGAATCTGCGGCCGATCATTCACCCGGAAATAGTTCTCTTTGAATGTGTAATTCGTTTCACTTATATGATTCAACGGGGATTGAATCAATCCGGTTTTTAGACAATCTTTAAAATGGCTCTCAATAGCAGCGGTAACGATGATGGGATTGAAACCATCACATAATAACGATGCAGGGATCGCCTGACGAACCTTCCGGATTTCTCCAGGCGCGATGGATACAGTCTCTTCCGGCAGCAGTGTTGAATGGATCGATGTCTTTAGCTGGACAGTCCTTTGTTTCTTCCCCAAATTCACAAACGTCGAGAGTACAACCGCCTTCCCGTTGGACGAATCAAACACCGCTTCCACACGAACAAGCGCGGTACGGATTCGCATCATGTCAATCGCTTCACGCAGGGCGTTCAACATTTCCGGATGACGCTTGGAGAATAGATTTTCACTCGTGACACCTGAAAAAGCCCACGCCGATCCACGATAAGGCCCATCGTGATGGATCATCAAACTGAATACCGACCCGCGTTTTCGCTTGTATCGATCGTAGGACATAACGAGTGAGTACCACCGCGCGTGAGGCTTTGGAAAAACTGGATTATTGTTTCCCGTCAAAGCCGTCGCGGGGAATCCACAAAGCGAGACTGGTTTTGACCAATCCGGATCCATCAATGGAGAATCGCTATTATTTCCCATGTACGCAACGCGCTTGAAAGAATATGTGGGATCGAAGATCACGATCTGATCGGGTCTCAGTTGAATCGTATCTTCCGGTTTCCCACGCCGTCCGGAAAGAAATATTTTCGGATCGTTTGTCTCAACGCTTTTCCATTGATCGCCTTCCCTTTCCATCAAATCATCAAAGGCGTACCCCCCTAACGAAACAAACGCGCCGCCGTTTTTCAAATACGAGATCCAATTTTCCCTCGCTTCAATTGGAAAACAGGAGCCATAGGGAAGAATGACTATATCGATCTTTTCGCTCGTAAGTAGAGAGGGATCAACGAGTTGCTCCGCCGAAAGAAATCGCGCGTCGATCTTGCGCTCCCGGAGGAAATCATGTAATTCAACTGGATCAGCGTGCGAGGCTTCTTTTTGGAAATCCTCGTTCAATATTCCGATCAGTGGCTCCGCGCCTTGCTCCGCAAAAACAAATCCGGCGCCCATAATAAGTATCGATAGAATAAAAAGTGGGTATTTTTTTAGCCGCATGATATTGTATGACCATTCTCCTGCAAATTATTAAAATAAAATAAGATTCGGCGGTCAAAACCAAAATTCAAGCATCATGTTGGAAGAATCCCCTTTGGATGGTTCCGTCAATCCGATTATAGAACAAAACAAATTCTGTATAAACGGAAAGGGTATTCAAATGCGATCTTCTTATACCACTCAATTGTTTTCAATCCTTTCGACCATCATCATAGTTTTCTCTCAATCCGCAGATTCCAAAACCATCTCGATTCCCAAAGACGCTGAGAGTGTTCAAGAGGCGGTTGAACTGGCTGTATCGGGGGATGAGATTGTTGTTTCGGCCACCTCAGTTCATTGGACTCGAAGAACACAATCACCTTACTATAGTTCTCCTTTTCTGCAGAGTGATTCAAAGGGTGTAATTATAATCAATAAAGATATTTCCATCATTGGCAAACCTGGTGAGGGGAAAACACGAATTCAATCAAGTTATGCAAGTTCTCATAATGATACAAATACAATGTTATTTGTTAAAAACTCAACTGTTACAATTCAAAATTGTCGTATAGAGCAACCATTAAAAAGTCGATATGTAGGTGGAATTAATGGTGGACCAGTTGCCTCTCCTCTATATATAGAATCTGGTCAATTGAGAATCATAGATTGTGTGTTCGGTTGTTGGATCGAATGCAAAAGCAACCTCTTTATTGATCGTTCTACTATTTATGGATATGCATGGTTGACTGGCTACGTATATATATTACAAAATCTTCAAAATCCCACAATTCAATTCGGTCCTTCAAAAAATGGAACGCTTGAAATTCTCAATAGCACAATTGGTAGTAATACTCACGATGGTTATCGAAATATCATTATTGAAAATACAGAAGAAAGTAAACTAATTCTGGTAAATAGCGCATTTTCTGGAGGGACTTTTAATGTTGGATACGGTTCTTATCCTGGCGCCAATATTGTAGGTACAGATGCAATCGCAATTGACAACTCTCAAATCCTTGATCTATCAATTGATGGTTGCTACCTTCAAGGTGGACAAGGATATGATTGCGCATGGCACCGCTTCAGCATAATAGAAGGTGGGGGAAATGGTGGCTCTGGTCTATCTATCAACAATTCGGATGTAAATATAACGTTCAATAACAATCTATCTTCATTCAGTGGTGGATGTGGTGGATGTGGTTTTGCAATTAAAGATCCATATATGATGTACCCAGGTATTTCATATGAACCTTTCATCATTGATGGAGGAGATGGAGGCCATGGGATATCAATAATAAATTCTACAGTTCACGTTAGTTCAAATACCGGTCAACCATCATTCCAAGCCTATGGCGGTCATGGAGGAGCTGGAGCGCAAAACGAAGACGCGATCGCCCAAATAGGCGATAACGGCCTGCCCATCTCCATCGACGAAAACTCCACATTCGAAACAACCACTCCAATCCAAGACTGGATGGTATTCTAACCAGTTAGGAGCTAATCATGAACATAACGTATTCTAGTAAAACAACCATCATTCTCATCACAATCATACACACATTGATAGCCCAATCCGTGTATTCCAAAACCATCACCATTCCCAAAGACGCGGATAGTATTCAAGAGGCGGTTGAACTGGCTGTGTCGGGGGATGAGATCGTTGTTGCGACTGATTCTGTGGATTGGACTCGCCTAAGCTATTCAAGAGAATATATGAGAAGCGATTCACAGGGTGTAAAAGTGATTGATAAAGACCTTGTCATAATTGGAAAACCTGTTGAAGGTAAAACAACCATACGATCAGCCTATCCCAACGGCCATGATAATACGAACACGATGTTGTTAGTCAAAAACTCCAATGTAACAATCCAAAATTGTTACATTCAAACCCCGTTGAAATCTAGATATGTATCTGCAATATATGGAGGACTCGTTGCATCTCCTTTATACATAGAATCAGGTCAATTAAAAATTATAGATTGCTCTTTTAATTGTTTGATAGAATGTAAAGGCAGCCTTGTAATTAATACCTCCACTATCCACGGATATTCATATCTATATGGGGGAGGCTATACGAGTTACAATATTCTTTATCCCGCCATTCTATTTGGCCATTCAAATAACGAATCTCTTGTAATTCAAAATAGTACAATCAGCGCTAATATTCATGATAGTTATAATAATATTATAATTGATAACGCTCTTGACTCGACACTTATTTGTAAACAAAGCAGATTTATTGGTGGTACGTATGACGTTGGTTATGGTTCCTATCCTGATTCAAATATACATGGAAGCCATTCTTTTTCTATCGATAATTGTCGAAATTTACGAATGTCTATTGATGACTGTATATTTCAAGGAGGCAAAGGATATGACGCTCGTTCTCACCGTCATTTAATTAAGCAAGGAGGTGGCGATGGAGGCGCAGGTCTTGTAATCAGCAATTCCAATGGAGAGATCGTTTTTGATGGCAGTCCTTCCACATTCATCGGTGGAATCGGTGGAAATGGCTTGGCAAATCAAGATCCAGTAATTACTCGAATCCCTGTAGCAATCGATGGTGGGCGATGGAGGCGCGGGAATCGCTCTACACAATTCTTCCATGCAAGTTATATCCAAAATCTACAAGAACCATTCCATGCCAAGGCGGATTAGGTGGGAGCGGTTATGAATACAACAGCCCCTATTACGGGGTACTAATCACGGAAGATGGAGAAGACGGCCTACCCGT
>CAXXSM010000068.1:0-41640 GCA_963663405.2 bacterium
GCGTTTCATTTTTTCCGTGTCGCCGTTCTTTTTGTAGAGCGCAATGAGATGGGCGGAGACGGAAATCTCATCGGGGAACTGTTGATTCAGTTGTTCTGTCAGTTCAATCGCTTTTTTCAGTTTGCCTTCTTTATAGTAAATTCGCGCTTGGGCCAATTCATAGCGGGGCGTGTCTGGATTTCGTTCGATCGCTTGATCCAGCAATTTCCGCGCGGACGAGTAATTCTCTTTGCGAAAAGCCAACCGGGCATTTAAGAACCAATACTGCGCGGAGCCCGAATCGTTTTTTTCAAGAGAATCCAAGAAGGTTTGGGAGGCCGTTTCCTTATCCTGTTGGGTAACCCATCGGGCGTAGGCGAGTTGGTGGGGAAGAAAGCCACGCGCAGTCTCTTTTGCGATATTGTTTTTCCGGGTGTGGAATTCTTTCGGATCGTAGGTGGTTGAACTTTCAATCGCGGCGGCGGCGGCGTTCAACAGCATATATTCTTCCGCGGCTTCGGCGGATTTTTTAGCCGTCTCCGAAAGGGCGGCGCTGAATGATCCCGGTAAAACCGCAATACAGACGCCATCAAGGATTTCCGTTTCGGTTAACAAATGGGGATCGGATGAAGTGACTCCTTCGGCGTAAAAAATTTCGCGGGATGGATCAACGCCCACGAGCAGCGTAAGAGTATTGAGCCGCTGATTGAGGAACATCTCACCCCGGCAGAGAATGACGGGGATCTTCTGTTTGATAAATTCCGTGAGAACATCCTTTGTTCCAATGAAGGGAATGACCCGGTACCGGGTACCAGAGATTCCTTTGTATAAGACATTAATCAATTCATGAAACAAGAGGCCGCGCCGGGGATTGGTTCCCAACCGGTTGCTGACTGCAATAAACGATGTCCGGTCTCCCCAATGATTCATAATTTCAGAGATGACAAAGGGGGCCGCATAAGGGGAGAAACGGGACATCATGGTTGAAACACGGAACGATTGAATGGGTTCGGCGATCTCGCGAGAAGATCCGTTTAGATAGCGATCGGCGATCTCCGCTTGGTACGAATCCGGGAACTGTTTACGCAGATCTTGATAATACGACCGCGCTTGTCGGGAATTGCCGGCCCGTACAGAGAGATCGGCGAGGAGCGACAGAATTTGGTAAGGCCGGAATTTGGGGGAATTTTTTTGCAATGCTTCCAATGTTTTTACCGCCTGCGCGAATTCACCGCGGCGGCGTTGGATCTCTGCGAGAACGAAGCGTTCGATGGAGTGATCCCCCCGGTTTTGAATCGCTGATTCGAGTTCCAGAGTGGCGCCGATCGAATCGTTGGAGAGAAGGTTGAGATACGCCTTATCCAATGATTCCAAATCGTTCATTGCTGAAATTTCTTTCCGGCGTTTTTGTTGAGACGAGGAAGCCAATTCCTCCAACCGTCCTGTCGGGGGGAAGAGCGCCGGGAACCGCGACTCGGCCCTGTTGGACCTGCATCGCCTTTTGGAGATAGTTATCCGCTTCCTCCATCCGATTCTGGGCCTTGCGGACAAGATGGCATGCGACATAAAAATCCTGGTTGGATTCAACTTTGTTTTCAAACGTTTCCAAGATGTCGTTGGCCGCTTTTAACTCATCCAATTCAAGCGCGTGAGAAACAAATTCGGCGATTAGGTAGGGATCCTCATATAAATATTTCCTAGAGCGAGCCAGGGTTTGACGCGCGGTATTCTTTTTGGTTTTGCACGATATCTTGCAGGATACTGAGACTTAACGCCCGGACATCTTTTGAATTGGCTTTCAGCAATCCAGAGATCAGTTCGTTGGACTGGTCCAGGTTATTCATGGCAATGGCGATCTTCGCCCGGTCGAGTGTGAGCCATTTTTCTAGAATCGGCGATCCCAGCCCGTCTTTCGCCTGATCCAAATAGCGTTCCGCTTCGACAAAACGGCCTTCCCGCGCGGCGAGGATGCCTAACAGATAGTAGGAATAGGCGCCGATATCCCGGTCGGTCACATCGGTGTAAAGGAGCGAAATACGCCGTAAAACATATCATCGGCTTTCAATGCGATCAGAGTCAGGATGGCCGGAGGTTTTGGATTCTCAACCGCTTTCAGTTCCTTCTGGATGTCTTGGACTACGGTGTTTCGTTTGCCTCTTTCGATTTGCGCAATATAATCGGAATACGGTTTATTCTGCGCGAGGGAAGCGGGCGCTCGTTTAAGGGATTGTTGAAGCGAAGCGGTGATTGAGCCAAAAAAATCAAGAGTCAACCGCCGCGCTTCCGGGGACCGTTTGATTAATTCCAATTGTCCTGTGACAGCGGCGGCCAATTCCACCCGTTTCCCGAACGCGACGCTTTCAGACAGGATGAGAGTGCGCGCGTCATTCAAGTCTTTCAGGGAAAGCAAGGGCGTTCTCATCCGCCGTCTGAGCAACCGCCATTGAGGAGAAAAAACAACCGGTTAGCGCCAATAGAAGAAAAAGGCTGATTAGGAATGGTTTGAATTCATTCTTTTGCATAACTATTCTCGAATTTATGTATTGTGAAGATTCAGATGAACACTCTGCGGAAGGCGCTTCGACGCCGTCCACCAAGGGGATTGTTTCAGTTTACCGGCAACCCGTATTGCTTCATCACTTGTTTGAGTGTATCGACACTGATTGGGGCCATGGGAACCATAGGGGAACGGAAATCCCCGCAATGAGGTACACCATAATCCGGCGCTTCGCTTAAAAGATTCACCGCCGTTTTCACGGGAAGGGGATTCGTTTCGATAAACATCGCCTTATTCAACGCGCTAAGAGAGCGATGTTTAATCAAAGCCGCTCCCGGATCTCCATCCAAATAGGCCCGGACCATTGCGCGCACGTCTTTGGGAACGATATTCGCGGAAACGGAGATCACGCCTTTCCCGCCGATGGCGAGAATCGGCAGTGTCAACGCGTCATCCCCCGACCAGACATAGAATTCCTCGTCCGTCAGCCGGGCGATTTCCGAGATTTGATCCAGATTGCCGCTGGCTTCTTTAACGCCGATGATATTTTTTTCCTGTGAGAGTTCCACAGTGGTATCAATCGCTATATTGACGCCCGTCCGCCCTTGAATATTATAAAGAACTTGGGGAATATCCACTTCCCGCGCAAGGGTTTTGAAGTGACGGAGTAGACCGGCTTGTGTCGGTTTATTGTAATACGGGCAGACCTGTAGAGAGAGATCGGCGCCCGCCTCTTTCGCGTCCTGTGTGAGCTCGAGGGCTTCCTGCGTACTGTTGCTGCCGGTTCCCGCCATCAAGAGTGGATAGCGGTTATCCCCGCGAATTGAACGCACATACGCTGCGCAGTGACGCACGATTTGTTTGTGTTCCACGTGATTAAGAGTGGCCGATTCGCCAGTCGTTCCACAGACCAGAACACAGTCCGTACCCGCGCGGGCATGAAAGTCGATCAACGTCTCTAACGCCTTATAATCGACCGCGCCGTTCTTAAATGGAGTGATTAACGCAACGGCTGTTCCTTCAAACATGGATTTTAACCTTTCTTTTCCACTAGGTAATCAAGATAAATTCGACTATAACTATATGTCAGGTCATGGTAAAAAGGCCGCGTGTCTCTGTCAACCAATAGGGAGACAGAGACAGCGCTTTTTCTTGTTGCGCCGTTTCGTTTTTGAGGCGCGCTTGGGATTTGTCGCTCTATGATTCAACTCGCGTATATATGTTGCGCTTCACCTGTTTTATCCTGATCCCGGTGAGAAATCACAAGGGGCAGTTTTGAATTGTCTTAGGTAAAACGCAGAATTCGGCGAACTATTCCTAATATGAAAAAAGAGAATCAAACATTGATCCAGTTAACCTCGAAACAACAGTCCGATGAGGACAGTGACTTGTTTTCGAACGCGAAACTTTTAATCGTCGATGACGATACAATCATTTGCCGTATACTGACGGATTTCTTTTCCGAGATTGGTTTACAATGCACATCCACAACGGATTCAAGTCATGGGGCGGAACTCATCAAGGAAAAGGATTTCGATGTTCTCCTTTCGGATATTTATATGCCCGGCCTATCCGGTCATGATTTGTTGCAAATCGCGTTGAAACATGCGCCGCACACGCCGGTCATTTTAATGACGGGAAGCCCCTCGCTTGAAACCACGATCGAAGCGATCCGGCTGGGCGCGTATGATTATATGATCAAACCATTTAACATGGAATCGGCCGAATTCACACTCAAACGAGCGCTCAAATACCGTAACCTTATTTTGCAAAATCTCCGCTACCAACAAAACCTGGAATCGGAGGTGCAGGAACGCACGCGAGAGCTGAGTAGTTTTTTATTCGACGCGGTCCAATCTCTCTCCCTGGCGTTGGAAGCGCGCGATCCATACACGCAGGGTCACGGGGCGCGTGTCAGCAATCTGGTGATCCTTCTGGCGCAGGAATTGGGGGCTCCGGAAAGCGATTACGAAGCGCTCCGGTTAGCCTCCCTTCTGCATGATATTGGAAAAATCGGCGTTCCCGACTCGATTCTGCTTAAAGCGGAAACGCTGACGCCGGATGAATATGAAATTATGAAAGAGCATTCGTATATCGGTTACCGCATCCTCTCGCCGATCCCCTCCTTGAAAGAAGTGAGCCGGTACGTGAATGAACACCATGAACGGATGGATGGCAAAGGCTATCCTCAGGGTCTCCGGGGAGAGGAGATTCATCCGAACAGCCGGATTCTGATCGTAGCGGAGGTTTGTGACGCGCTGGCGACCGCCCGTTCGTATAAAAACGCCTGGCCGAAACATGAGATCGTGCAGTATTTCGAAAAAAACGCCGGCGCCGCCTACGATCCCGCTGTATGCGAGGCGTTGCTGAAGCTCCTCGATAAGAAAGGGGAAGAGATCATTCTGAATTTACAGAACTCGCATAGTTGAGAAACTCTTCGATGCGTTCCAGCGCCTCCCGTATTTCCTTCATTGACGTCGCGTAGGAACAACGCACGTAGCCTTCGCCACAAACGCCAAACGCCGTCCCCGGCACGACCGCCACTTTTTCGCGCTCCAACAGCCGCCGGGCGAATTCTTCCGAAGTCATTCCCGAAGACCGGATGCAGGGGAAAACATAGAAGGCGCCTTTGGGAACCATGCAGTCGAGACCCATTCGATTGAAATGATGCGCAATCAAGCGCCGCCGGGCGTCGTATTCCTTCCGCATCCGCTCCACTTCTTCGTCGCCATACCGAAGCGCTTCGATCGCCGCGTACTGTGTGCTTGTCGGCGCGCACATGACGCAATATTGGTGAATTTTAGTCATTGCCGCAATGACATCCACCGGTCCAGCGGCAAAACCAAGCCGCCAGCCCGTCATCGCCCAGGCTTTGGAGAATCCATGCAATAAAATCAACCGGTCTCGTAATTCGGGAAAAGATGTGAAGGATACGCTCTGTTCTTCATAACTGAGAGGAAGATAGATTTCATCGCTGACGAGCAGCAGATCGTTGCGCAGGACAAAATCTTTGATCATTTCCGCCTGCTGGGGTGTCAATGTGGCGCCAGTGGGATTGTTTGGATAGTTGACAATAATCATTCGTGTCCGGGGGGACAACGCGCAATCCAGGTCTTCCCGGCAGGGCACAAAGCCATTTTCGGCTTTTGTGGAGATACGGATCACATTCCCACCCGTCAACATCGCCAACGGCGCGTAGGAGACAAAGGAAGGATCCACCACGATCGCTTCATCCCCCGGTTCCAAAATAGCGCGAAACGCGAGATCCAACGCTTCGCTGCCCCCAATCGTGATCAAGATCTCATCCGCGGGATCATAGGCGCTGGCATGGACACGTTCTAAATACGCGGCGATTTCCTCCCGCAATTCGGGGACGCCATTATTGGCCGTATAACTCGTTCGGCCTAATTCCAACGCATGGATTCCCGCTTCACAAATATGCCAGGGAGTCGTAAAATCCGGTTCTCCCACACCCAGGGAAATGACGCCCGGCGTATCCGCGACAAGATCGAAAAAGACGCGAATCCCCGACGGAGGGATCTCCTCGACTAAGCGGTTCACGCGCGTTCTCCGGGGATGGAATGGTTTCGGATAGGATTGATTTGGTTACCATGAGCCGTTCTCTTTAGGGACTGACTGGAATGCGTTCCCGTTCGGGATGTTCTACAAGAATGGTTCCCATTTCTTTATATTTTTTCAAAAGGAAATGAGACGCGGTTGAACGAACATTTGGCAAAACGGATAGTTTTTCCATTACAAATTCCGCCACCTCCCGCATCGTTTTTCCTTTAATGACGACAAGCAGATCGTAACCGCCGGACACGAGAAAGACGGATTGCACTTCCGGAAAGCGGTAAATCCCGTTCCGCGACTTTATCAAAACCGAATCCACGTTCCGGCTGGATGGAAACTTCAATGAGACAGCCGACTTTGTCTTCCATCGTACGTTCCGGATTGATGATGGTTTTATACCCTAAAATCGTCCCATCTTCTTCCATGGATTGGATTTCATAACGAACTTTTTCCTCTTCTTCTCCAATCATGACGGCAATGTCCGTCACGGTGGTCCTCGCATCCTTTTCCAAAATCTCCAAAATTTTCGTTCGAAGAGGCATGATCGTCACTTTCCTTTAGGTATTGAACAAGCAAATTGAAAGCGTGAATTCTATACAAACTCTTTTTCATCTCAACCATCAAGATCGAGATCACTACGTGTACTTAAAAATGAGTCGCGGAGCAAATTCGAACGAGAAAGCCTTAGGAACTCATTTTCATATAAAAAAAAGATGATGGAAATCATTTTCCTATCATCTTATCTATATTGTCGTTTGAATGGCGCAGTTTTCCAAGCTCACAGCGCGTGAAATCCACTTTTTTATTGTTTTTTTTACTTAAACCGATCCATCTCCTTATCCTGCAAAGTGAATTAAGTTTCGTTTTCCATTTTTCCAGCCAAAGCAATAGACAACGCCGGATCGATCGCCGGCCATATATTCACGTTGATATGACGTATGCAAATGCCCGTGGATGATAACGTTTACCCCTTCAGAAATAATCTGTTCATAGGCTCGTGGGGGAATTTGAAGCGTAATTTCGTCTTTGGCGGCGACGATCTTCTCGCTGGCCTGAGCCATTTGCTCAGCGGCGCGGATTCGCCAAGACGCTGGGAGCCGGTCCGCCAAAAAACGCATGAACCGCGCGCGGATCATGGTTTTATAGAACTGGTACGCCCAATCATTCCAGCAGAGTTCATCCCCATGACCGATATAAACGATCCGTCCCCCCATTTCAATCAAGGATGGATTTGGGAGCACATCAATCCACGGCTGCTCGTCGAAAAAACGGGCCGCTAGAAAATCCCGGTTGCCTTCCAGAAAAAAGAGGTGAATTCCATCCCGGCTCCATTTCTGGAGCAGTTCTAGAAAAGAGGCATATTTTTCTTGAATGAAAGAGGATTCGTTGACCCAATAATGAAACGTATCCCCCAGGAAGAAAATGCGGCGCGTATTGGAGGGGATCTCATTGAGAAGCCGGTCGATCTCCTCTTCCCGGCCTCCTTTATGGTGCAGGTCCGCAATAAAAACAGTTTGTCCGGAAGCAGTCAAGTTCACAATACTATATATTTAAAAGAGAAAAAGGGAGCGGCGTAATGGCCACTCCCCGAAAATCTGTTCTATCGTGATGGGAAAGGGCTGAGGTTTTAGAAGTATCCGCCACCTCCCATGCCACCCATACCCATGCCGCCGCCCATGCCGCCCATGCCCATGCCACCGCCCATACCGCCACCCATCATGCTCATGCCGCCGCCCATCATACCGCCGCCGCCCATGATGCCCATATTACCCGACTGGGTATCGAGCCGGCGGCGCCGGAATTCTTCAACACGCTGCATTTTTTCCTGCAGTTGCTGACGATAGGCTTCACGGCGAGCGTAGACGACTTGTCTTTCCAGGGCGCGTTTCCGGGCGCGATACCAGATTCGTTGATTGGCGGAGCGGGGACGAATCCAGCCCAAATATTCACCCAGAGTCATTTGTTCGGCGCCTTCAAAATCCAATCCCAATTCAGCGACGGGAATTTCGGCGATGATACCCACATCAGCTAAGGCTTGTCCCGCCTGCATTTGTTTGAATTGATAATCCAGCATCCGGTTGATTTCATCCCGTGAAAGTGTTTCGGTTCGGAAATTGGCGGCGGTCGTCTGTCCGAAGATCTCCATCTGCTCATCGATCGATTCTTGCATCCGATCGAGAATCACTTCCACAAAATCCACCATTTTCTGGTATTCCGGATTGGAACCAGCGGCTTGTTTGTATTGTTGATGCGCCAAGAGAAACTGGCGGCTTTGAAGAGCGATAAACGCTTGATTCGCTTGGGCTTGAGTCTGATCAAACGAACCAGAAACCGTGCTTTCCTGATTCGTGTTTGTCCCTGTATCCGCGCCTCCCACGCCTTGAGCGAAGCCCGTTTGCGTTACTCCAACAATGAGTAAAAGCGATAAAATCAGGCCAATCTGTTTCATTAGTTCTCTCCCTTGATCGATTTATCTCATTCCCCGGATTTCGGAAGAATTCTTCTCTTATTTACTAATTATAATAAGACCAACCACGAAGCGTCAAGTAACTTGAAATTTAATATGAAAATGAGTTCCTAAAACTTTCTCGTTCTAGATTTCTCTCGCAACTCATTTTCATCTGCACGTTGTGATCTCAATCATGATGGTTTATATGAAAATGAGTTTATAAGGCTCTCTCATTCATGTTGACTTTCGCAACTCATTTTCATTTACAGGTTTTAAACCAAATCAAAGCGGTAAACATGTTTTTCCTGCGCAATTTTGTAAAATTCACATTATCTTATTTCTTCAATTCCGCATAAAGATTCTGTATGACCAATCGATTATCCGCGCAGAGGTAATCTAAATGCCCGCCCATCCGATAGAAACTTTTACAGAAACGAAGAAAATAGGCCGCGTTTGTTTTCGGTGGTTCACCTTGGGCCCAATCCCAACCGCCACTGTCTTGAAGATCGACGATGAGGAATGAATGATTCTCAATCCGTTTCCCTTCCTGAAGCAGGACATTGTTTGCGAGGCTCATACATTTCTCAAACACTTGGGGGGCCATAATCGCGCTGCCTACTGAGAGAAAGACGCCTCCACTTAGATTCAGAACCGATTGCGCGAACACTTGAAAATCAATGCCCCCTCCGCGTCCAATCGCTGAAGCGGTGTATAAGGGATGATTGGAGAAAATATCGTATCCAATTCCTGGATGCGCGGTCATTGGAACCTGTAATCGATACGCGTTCGCGGGGACGGAATAGCGTTTCCAAGGATGTTTGATCTCGCGCCGTCCGCCGGAGACCTCCGCCCGCTTCATCCATTGCAACAGATCGGCCCACGCGGGGGCCAGAGGATCGTCCGGCGTCTCACGGATGCGCTCTGCGAGCGTATTCCTTTCGGGCAGCGTCACACCATCTTCGTGGATGAAGCGTCCGGCGGATTCTCCCAATCCCCGATCTTCCGCGGCGCCGCTGACCGCGGCGAGATTGATATTCGTTCCGGTCTCTTCCCATGTTCCGAATGTGCCCGTTTTCACATTTTCCCGGACGCTTTCCGTCGAACGCCCAAAAAAACTGTACTCCCAATCGTGAATGAGGCCCGCGCCGTTCGTCGCCAGATGCGTCAGCCATCCTTCTTCCATCATCCGGATCAGAGTGGGTCCTAATCCGTTGCGGATCAGATGGGCGCCATAGGTCAACATAACGGACGCGCCGCGTTCCCGCGCCGCCCGGATCCGTCCAGCCGTGTCACGGATCATCTCTTCATCCGCGCCCGGCGGTGGCGGGGGGGAATCGGGATCGATGACGATCTCTTCAATCGAGGTTAAACTGTGACGTTGTTCAAGCGGATAGACTTGAACTCGATTTAAATCAAGCCGTGGATGAGGCATAATTGATTCCAGTCACTCCAAATGGTTATTATTGAGAGGCGAGTAAATCGCAGGCGTTGTCCATAATTCGCGTATAGCGGCTGGCGGCGCGGGTTCCATTGGCGAGCATGGAGAAGATATAGGTTTTCCCACTCTGGGATTGGATATAGCCGGAGAGGGCGCGTACGCCGTTCAGCGTGCCCGTTTTCGCGTGAACCCGTTTGTAGGCGGGGACGCCGCGCATCCGGTTCTCTAATGTGCCATCGACACCGGAACAAGGCAACATATCCCAAAACATTTGGCGATATGGAGAGCGTTCAATTGTCTGCAATACCCGAACGAACGCATCCGCGTTGACACGATTTTCACGGGAAAGGCCGGAGCCGTCGGCGATGAACTGGTCATCGATATCGCATCCCTGGTTAAACAAAATATCTTTAATCGCCAATGCGCCTGTGACTAGACTTCCCTTTCCATAGCACCGCGCGCCCAGTGTTTTTAAAAAATGTTCAGCGTAGAGATTCTGGCTGTTCTTCAAGCAAACTTCCATTAAACTCGTCAATGGAGGCGAACGATAGGTATCCAATTTTTTCCATAGCGCTTTCGCTGGGAGAGCGGTTCCATCACTGAAATCACGGGGTGTTCCTTGAATTCGAATCCCCTCCGCTTCCAATGTTTCTTTCAACACGGTCATGAAATAGAGTGTAGGATTGGGAACTGTGGCCCAATGTGTCGCCGCGCGTTTCGCGAGAACGGATCCTTTGAGCGACAATGTTCTGGATTCCGGTTCCCTCTCCATGCCGACTCCACGTACATTTTTCCGATTGACAACCGTGGATAATTCATTATTTACATTGAGATAACGGGTGGGAGGGGATAGCTGAACTTCCACCGCCTGTCCCGACCGGGGAGCGCCTTTGACTTTAACATCCACGCAGCCGTCATTGAAAGAGAGGGCGCTGATTTCCGCGGCGTACCACTCGACGTAATCCAACGGATTCCAGTTCAATCCATATTGTTCATCATCAAACAGATCGTCCACGCCGATTAGATCCCCGGTGATTGTCAGGATATTCTTCTGTTTCAACAGGGCCGCCCATTGGGCGGAAGAGTTCCGTCATATCTCCACCGTTGAAGCGCCCTCCGATACTCGGATCCCCCGATCCCACGACGATCAGATCGCCATCCCAAAATCGAGCCATTTTGTTTGCCGGCAGAAAATAAATCCGTTTCATACATAAACGAAGGCCCAAGATGAAGCAGCGCCGCCGCGCAGGTGATGACTTTCATATTCGATGCGGGCATCAATCCCCGGTTGGGTGAGAGAGAATAGACAGGCTTGTCACTCATCAAATCCTGAATCAACACCGCCCATTCCGTGCCATTGGGAGAATCGTTTTTATATAAGTTGTCTAAATCCGACCGGAGAGAAGCCAAAACGGGAACCGCGAGCCCCTATGAGAAGCCATCCGGCAACAAAGCAGCGCAATCGGTATCGTATCTTTGAACGCATAGTCTTTCTTCAAGAATATAGGTTTTTCCCACATCCAGCCATAACGAAACGGCCTATAAACGAAACTCGTAGAATACCCTCTGTAATGGGAATGATCTTTTAGTTTCTATTACTATAACATAAAGGAATTTGATCTGGAAGGATTCTTTTGGCGCCGGTTTGGGGAAGCGAATGAAAAAGGGCCGCCAGCGCCGGTCAACTGACCGAGTCAGCGGCCCCGGATTTTCGAACAAACGAGGCTTAGCGCATGCCTATCGTCGTAGAGCCTTGGGAAGCCTGCGCTGTGGTTGTTCCTTCCTCTTTACCTTCAACGTCTTTCAGATAGTGGCTTTCAATATCGAGTAGAACATTCATCAATTCGTTTTCTTCTTTGTTGGCTATTGTAATATTAATTGATGGTATTGATTCTCTGTCCAAATTCGAGTTCATAGAGGGAAATCCATCATTGCGCGGAAATCGGAGTCAAAATCGAGTTCAACGGATCGTTTGATGTAATAATCCTGTTTGCTCTGTTCTTTTTGGTTGTTAAACTCAATGATCACCTCAGGGGGGATCAATTCATCTTTTTTATATTTCATCCAGAGTTTGAGTTTTTCTTTCATCCCGTCGTATTTTTCCATCACCGCTTTCTTTTCTTCCGGTTTGAGGGGGTTCATCCGTTTCCGGATCGCGGAGATCCATAGCCAAATAGGCATTGGGGCCCATGCCACCCATACCCATCATGCCCATGCCACCCATGCCCATCATGCCCATGCCATAGCCCATACCCATACCACCATAACCCATACCATAGCCCATGCCGCCCATGCCACCCCCCATACCGAAGTAACCATACTGGGTTAAAAGGTTATTATCGCCAAAAAGATCTTGCTGTAACGTATTGAGTTGGGTTTTGAAAGAATCTTCCAGTTCTTTATCGTCAACGTTGTAGCCCTGGCCTTTATAGAGAACATTGTTGATGGAGACGAGTCTCGAATTGATCGCTTGTTGGGCGAGGTCATAGCAGAATTTTTGGTATTCAACGACACGGAAATGGAGATCTTTGCGCAAATCCTCCGGATCGATGCTGAGCAACCCTTCTATTTTTTTCTCGGAAACATTCGGAAGATGTTTGTGAAGGTAATCAATCACATACAATTCCCGGATCATTTTAACGGTAGGATCACCTTCACCCCAAATATTTTTCGCTTAATCCCACTTCATGTTTGGCCAAGAGGTATTTGAAGTTTTGCAATTCCCGGATTTCGGGCCCAAATTCCTGCATCGCGCGAGAGCGTTGTCTTTGCTCCAATTCATTGATTAACGCATTCAAGTTTTGGGGATCGGGGGAGGGCAGATCATCTTCAAAGTGATCGAGAACCAGCGTTGAGCTGGTCGGTTTCAATTCGGTTCCCGGCGTAAAACCGACGTGGACAGCGTTCTGGACACGGAGTTCATCAAAATAACAATCCGCGGTAAAGTTGCCTTCCTCATCGGTACCGAGGAAGAATCCATCGAGCGTGTTGGGAATCGCGATGCCCTGTGTCAGGGTTGATCCAGCGGTGGATCCAAAGCGTCCACCTCCCATGCCGCCCTATGCCCATGCCGCCCATACCCATACCGCCCATGCCCATCATACCCATGCCGCCCCATGCCCATCATGCCCATGCCGCCCATGCCCATCATACCCATGCCACCCATGCCCATCATACCCATACCCATGCCACCCCCACCGCCAAGCAGCAATTCATCTTCCAGGTCACGGGCGGAACGGATGGACACACCAGAGCCGTAGGGAATTCCTTTATTTTGGCCATTGATATAGAGCGCTTGTTGTTTTTCTTTCCACACAGCCAGAACATGATACCACTGTCCCTGTTTCCAATCGTTGATATACGCAGTGACGGTGCTGGGATTTTGGAGGAAGTTCTTTAATTCAAAGGTGAGGGTAGCCCCTTCGCCTTTATAAATCGCGACCATACATTCGACTGGAAACGGCCCTTTGGTGGGAGGGAGTATGGCGCTGAGGTTGATCGGCCGCCCGAGTTCGTCCGTTATGTTTTCGGCATATCGTTCCAATTGATCCCGGTACAGGTTTTGGACGGTGATCGCCATGAACATAGACTTATGATGCACTTCCATATCTTGTGGATCCCAATCGGGTTTGACGTAAAATTCGACAGTGCCCTGGGAGGGTTCGATCACTTTCCGCGTTTCGATATTCGCATAGGCCATTGACCGCCCGTTGGAGGCGTGGAATCCTGTGCCGAAGCGGCCTTCCCGGATGCCTTCATTCACTCCCCATGAATTTGTAATGGCGAGTTTCGTGACAGCGCTGTTGTCTTCCACTTCTTTCATCCGGCGGATTTCATCGAGAATTTTACTTCGGTAATTGACCTGATCATCATAATGCTCAATGATTTTTAATTGTTTATTTAATGTGTCGAACTGTTCCCGGTCGGTTTTGATCTCGGAATCGATGCCTTTGATGACATTATCCATCCATCGGGTGACACCTTCCCGTGAGGTAAGAGATCCGCCGCCACCAGCGGTCGAGGTGATGCGCTGGACCTGACTCTGCAACTGGCTCAATTCCCCTTTATAGTCATCCAATTGGGTTTTCAACGGCGCAAAAATAAAGACGTGCAGACCACCGACAATGACCAGCGCGATAACAATGAGAACGATCGCTTTCATCTTCTTGTTCATTATGTCTCTCCCCGTTCGAAGGCTCTTGCTTTTTTATTTTGTTACAATCCAACCATTTATTGTCCGGTTGAATCGTCTTTTTCCGATGGATTACCCTGTGGCCCGCCGATTCGGTGAAAGGTTGAATTTCCACATTCGGCGCAGCCGATTTGTTTGAGATCTTGTATTGTTTTGCATTCTTCGGATGGGCCGACCTGGTGTACGGCACCACAGAGCGCGCACTCATACTGCCCTCCGGGTTGACGAACCTCTCCTGTATAAAAAGGAGTATATCGCAATTCAAATAATTTTTCAGGTGGGATGGACGAATCCTTTTCACAGATAAAAAGACTGGAGACGTGCGCATGGATCGACGCGCCGTAATACCGGTTGAATTGAGGGTAAATTTCATTGATTCCCCAGCCCATATCCAACAGGTTCCGTTGAATGGTTCGGAGTGTTCCGGTATCGGGGATGGGCATGGACAGGAATAAGGTTCCTGGATCGCCCAGCGCTTCATAAGCTCTTTTACAGAAGGCAGTTAGGGCATTGACGGTATACGCGGGATCGGTGAGCGCAACCATAAACGCGCCCCGGAGATCATCCGAAAGATCGCTGCGGACGTCATATTCCCGCACAGCGATTTCTCCGTTTGTCACTTCTTGGATCAGATCTAAATACCGCCTGTCGATATCTACAACACACATTGGATTTAATTTTCCGGATTGGCGTTGAAAACGCCGCCGGACAAGCCAACAGGCCACAGAGATCAGATCATCATCACCGACAAAGAAAAGGGAGCGTCCGAGAAGCCCTTTCTCCAATAATAACAACGCTTTGCGAATTCCAGTTTCGGCGGTGGCGTGACTTTGGTCAAGGGTAACGTCCACATCGGGACGGCGTTCGCAAATGGTTTTGAATTCATCCAGGACCGGCATGGCTTGCGGGGGAATGACGCGGCCTTCTCCTTTGCAGGAGGGACAATTCATATCCGGCGCTTCCATACCGCCAAAGAGTCCATCGAGAATTTTGCGGCCACGATCGCTTAGTTCCAATCCCTGGCCGGGCCGCAGGAGATCCCGTTTTTCCAATTCCCGGCGAAGCGCCGCTAAAACCGGCACGGGGATTTTTAATTTGCGCGACCATTCATGCGTCGATCGCGCCTGGCCGGAGCGTATGATCCAGAATGCGCGGGTGATTCCTTCAATCCCTTCACGCAGCCGGACCGAATCGGCGAGTTCGGCTAAAAGATTGGTTTCATCCGTTGAATTATTATAATTATCAGATTGATTCATACTTATTGATGGTTTTCTCGAAATCGTATTAACGCGGTGATTGTGTCGTTGATCGGCGTAGGAATCTCTTTTTGGCGGCCAAGGGAAGCGATGGCGCCATTCAGCGCGGCGATCTCCGTTCTCTTTCCACGTTCCAAATCGCGCAGCATGGAGGGAAAATGCGCGGCGGTGGGAGGGATCATAGTCTCATAAAACGCCTGAAGATAGTCCTCCGCGGTTTCCCAAAACAGTTCGATGCCATGCGCCTTCGTGACCGCAAAGGCTTCCTGGATGATTTTGTTCATGAGATCGTGGGTTTCTCTGTCATCCGCCAAGGCGCCGTAATTCACACCCAGAAGCGCGCCGGCAGGATTCAGCGCGGCGTTATAAAGAATTTTCGCCCCAGACATATTGTTCCAACCGGTCCGTGGCTTCGATGGGGATCCCTGCGCCCTTCATTTCAGAAGCGATCGATTCGAGTTGGGTCATGGGCGTTTCGCGTTGGTAGTGTCCAAGCCGGATGGAATCCGCATGAACCGTTACTTGAACAACACCCGGCTCCGGCAATTCAACACCAGTAATGACCCGCGCGCCCAACGTTCGAGGCCAACCGATCCGATCCGCGACAATCTGGCAGTTTCCGTATCCATTCTGGCAGGAAATCACCAAGGTTGTTTCACCCACGAGCGGCTCACAAGCGGTGATCGCTTCTTTCGTTGAAAACGCTTTGGTAGTTAGGAGAATCCGGTCGAATGTCTGTTCCGATGCAGGAATGGCGTCTATCGATTCATAGGCGGATTGGGGAGGGATTTGATAGTCGCCCCAAACGCCGGAGATTGAGATCCCCCGTGAACGAATTCCATTTACATTCCACCGGCGCCCTGCGAAAACAACCCGCTGCCCCGCTCCGGCCAGCAATCCCCCCAACAAGGTACCGACCGCGCCCGCGCCAAAAATTAGATAGCGATACATAATCGTCTCACAAAAAAAGCCCCAACCGGGGCTTTTGTCATCATTGATCGAAGACCGAAAATCATTCAGGAGGTTTCGGGAATGACAGCGATCAGCTTGCGGTTCCGTTTTTCTAAAAACTGCACGTGTCCGGTCACTAGCGCGAAAAGCGTGTCATCACCACCGCGTCCGACATTGTCGCCGGGATGAAATTTCGTTCCCCGCTGACGAACGAGAATGGATCCCGCCTGGACGAATTGCCCGCCAAACCGTTTGACTCCCAACCGCTTCGAATTACTGTCGCGACCGTTTTTCTGTTTACCACCACCGCTTTTTACGTGAGCCATTTCTTATTCTCCGATTTTAATCTAGAAAAAGAATTATACTATTTTGTACAGAGAATACAAGGAGTGAAAACAGATTGAATCTCAATTGATTAAAATCAAGAGAAATGGGATACGATTTCTTCTTCTCATTCCTCTATTTCCCAGATTCTTTTTTTGTTGAAAAAACATTAATTCAATTCATGCGCTCGATCGAAAAACCATGCGTTAAATCGGAGCGCACTTATCAAAACCATTTTTTGAGGTATAAATGTAGTCTTTATGTTCTGTGATTAAGACAACATATCCCAATTTCTTCATGGAGCGGATTATGCTAGAACGAATTGAAAATGAGATTGACCGGGAATCCATCGCCGCCCGGATTCACGCTCATCTTTGTATGCTAAATACAGTGGATAAAGAACTGTCTCAAGCGATCGGGAAGATTAAAAAAGAGGCGCGTAATATTAAAAGAGAACTCAAAAAGAATCTTCGCGATTTGGAATCGGAAACGATTCCAGCGGCGCAGGAGGATCTCGAAACCCTTCAATTCGCGTTGAAACTTCCAGCGAAGCGGCAGAAGAAATTGATTGGAATTCCTGAACAGAATACACTCGGATTTCTACAGCAGTACATCAAGTATTTACAATCATTACGGATCACGGCTGGGCAGGGGCAAAATGAGAAATGAATAGAATTTGCTGATGATTGGCGGATTGGTTGTAGTATTTGAATTATGCAGCGGTAATAACATAGACAAAGAAGTGAGTGATTGATGATTGTGCCTTCCATTCCCGAATTCCTTCAGGATAAAATCCGCGCGTCTGATTCCATTGGTCTGGCGGGAAAAAAAATTCTCACGAAAGAATTCGTTGAGCTGGTCAGTCATGAAGCGGGGACAAAATCGGGTGTTGATATTGAAGAACTTCACCGGATGCGCGTCTGTACTCGCCGGATGCGAACCTGTTTCCGGATCTGGGATCCGGTTTATGACGATGATCATGTTCGGTCATTGTGCGCAGCGATTCGTTCGACCGCACACGTGTTAGGGAAGGTTCGGGATATCGATACGTTTCTTGAATCTCTCAGCGCCAATGTATCGAAATTCCCAGAAGAGCTTCAATCCGCTGTAAAACGGTTGATGGAAGAACGAAAACAGACGCGGGAAGTAGGTCTTACGAACATACGAATGGAACTGGATGGAGAGCTGTACCAACAGTGGAAGAAAGATTTCCTTCGATTTATCGAGGAAGAATCAACACGTCCACAAGCGAAAGAGTCGCTTCATTTCGCCGGTCCACGGATATTAAACCGCTGTTTCAACGCTGTTATGAAATACAAAAAGAAAGTGATGGACGCTACGCCCAAGGCGCTTCATAAATTACGCATTAAATGCAAAGAATTTCGATACATCACTGAATTCTTCCAAACCGCATATGACAAACGGTTGCAAACCACAACTGAATACGCGGAGCGGCTTCAAGATCTGTTAGGGGAAATTCTAGATACAGAACGGGATCTATTATTACTCGAAACTAATATCCAGGAATTGGTTCCGATCGTTCATGCAGGAGAAAATGCCCTTCATTCCCTAATCGATCACATGAAAGAACGGCGGAAAAGGGGGTACGAAGTTTTTCATGAGTTTTGGAGGATATCCAGTGTGGAGGAACATGAAAATATGATCCAGTATATTATCACTCATGCGGTGAAATGAGATCCATCTACTTTCGTCAATATCCTGCGTGTTTTACAAATTCTATTCTTTCAACGCGGCGTTGTTAATTCATTAAATTCCCTTTCCGGTGTGTGACTCCCAGGACTTTGTTGCAATGGGGGCAGAAGAACATATACCGTTTTCCAAAAAAACTTTCGATCCGCTTTGTATAAACCGTATGCAGTTTCTTTTCACAATATGGGCAAATGGGAGAGACATCATCTCTTTCTTCGACATGAATCATGCTCTCGTCCTTTTCTGACGGATTTAATATAAGGCCCAGTGTTCCACGCTCAATTCCTCACTGACGCTGTTGAGACGGCCTGGGGTTCCCGTTGGAGCGGTTGAATCGCTGGACAGCCAATTTGACGCTTGGCTGTTATCCTCCATGCAGGAAACCAACTCCAACGAAGGGCCATCCCCATCCGGCTCAACAGGCCATGGCTCCTCATCATCATAGTCTACGAAATCGATGAGTATATAATTTCGATTGAAGATTCGAACCGCGTCCCCCCCATTGCCTAAATTGAAGGAAACAGGGCCGGTTACATTCGTGATTCTATGCCATTGGGCCGTCAGGCCAATATCCAGCGCCAACACAAAATAGCCATTGGCTTGGATCGTGGTTCCTTCAGGAACAGTAAATGTATGTCCGTCACTGTCGCTGTAGATCCAACCGCTGAGATCGATGGGATACGGCTGATGATTGTACAACTCGATCCATTCGTTTTCATCATATGCGCTGTGATACATAATTTCATTAATGACAATCGAACGTTCGAGCGCCTCTGGGCTGTCCGTGATGAACAATTGGAGTTTGTCTGATTCTGGATAGCGGATCTCGCTTCCATCGCTCAAATGGATGATGAAATCGTACCGGATTCCGGCGCCATTGGATTGCGCGGGAATCGTACATGAAAAGAGCGAAGTTATTCCATCGGCGCCAGGCTCCATGATAAGGCTCAATGGTTCGTTGGCGTTAACAATGTACTCAAGGAGAACGCTTTCGACTTCCAACGTGGATAAAACATCCACTGAAAACGTGATCTCTTCACCCGGCGCGGGGATAACCGGTTGGGTACGCGCGTTGGATATGAGCGATGTCAGGGAGAGCTGTGTGATTAAGTTGCCGCGGCGATCGGTGATGAATTGTTTTAGGTTCTGCGCGTGTGTATCAAGGGATTGATACCCATCCACTTGGGATGACCAGATCATAGAATCCAGTTCCGCTTCATCGCGGATTTCCTCTGTCATTTTATCGATAATGGAAAAGAGAATCTGTTCGATGTACACCGTCTTAAGCAATTCTTCCACTCGTTCGTAATAGCCCGCGAGGTGGTTGGAAATCGATAGGAATTGAGTAACCAGCGGCCAGGGGCCGTTGACGGTGGATTCCCCCTCTACATCCAATAAGATTGACGCATTAGTTTGCTCAAAAGCCCGGTTGAGGTTAGCGGGGATGAGTTCCCATACGCCGGATTGCATATTGTTGTATAGAAAATGATTATGCCAGACACGGTCGAAATCCGCGCAGAAGGTTCCCGCTGTTAAATAGGAGAGGAAAGCGTCATTGGAGAATGAACTTTCGAAAAATGATTCCAGTCCGGTTCCTTCTAGGCCGTTCAATGATTCGATAAACGAGATCAGTTCATCGTACCCGGCGTCTTTATTTGTGACGTTGTCGTATGTTTTTTGATAGCTACCAAGTGTGGCCAAGACACTTTCATCGCCACGGGTGTAGGGATACGCGGTGGGATTCCCTTCCGACGCGAAGAGATCGGAATCCGGATCTTTGCCGATCCGTGTCAAGAAATCTTCTTCAATATCTTCCCGTTGAAGAAATGCGCCTTGTACGGATTCATTGACGTAAAGACGAACAGTTTGCGTCTGGATGGAAGGGACACCAATACGGCGGAAGATCTCCCATGCGGTCCGCTCGCACAAACCGGCGTCACCCCGCTTTTCGGGCGCCTCTGGGTGGAACAACGCGTCCAGATTCAATTCATTGACGCCTGAGAATGTGTCTCCATCGTTGAATTCGACTTTCCAGCCCGGTTTGATCTGCCGCCGATCTTGCTGCGAACCAAGGAACCGGAGTTTCACGTCTTCATAGACCTGGCCCGATCCATCAATGAATGTTCCCCGTACCGTGTCGTTATAATCATTATCGGATGGATCTAATTGGCTGTTGGTTTGAAGTTCTTCGAGTTCTGTTTCATCCAAGAGAATCTGATAGATGGGAACATTTGCGCTAAGTTCCGTATCCTTTACATAGAACGCATACTGCTTGGGCCATTCCGATTGATCAGGCGCCACTTGTTCCTGCGCCATGAAATCGAGAGCGTGGATCCGGTAGCGCACTAATGCGCCCGCCGGGAAGTTGGGCAGCGCGGCCTCATAGGAATCATCCCCCGCCGTTCGATCGCCGCCGGTTCCACTATCGGTCAACTCAAGCGTCAACCATTCATTCTCCGCTACGGGAAGCGATGGTGGATCATCATCTGGAAAAAGACCTATTCCAATCCACGTTACCTTATATTCAGCCCACACCCGGAACACACCCGTGTCGTCTAAAACTGTCGCGCGGATTGACACTTCTTCGTTCAATGCCGGCGTTTCCGGGCGATGGCGGGGATCGTCAATGGATGGCGCTGGGTCGGTGGAAACAAGGGAGTTGGCCTTGCCAGGAGAACCCCAAGGCTGACCCACATCGGGTTCCGCGCTTGTGCGCCAATTGAACGCGTCGTCATTCTCCGCGCCGGCGTTGATCAATTCAAGCGACGGCCCATCCCCATCCGCCGCCACAGGCCAGGGAGCGGTGTCCATATAGGTCACTTCATCGACGATCCGCCCCAAGTTGTCTTCTAAAATAAGAGTTTCCCCGCTATTGGACAGTTTGCCGATGTAATTCCCAACCACATTTTCAATACCATACAATTCTTTGATCCGATCCGAGTCTTTGGCGACAACAAGATAGCCCTGTCCGGGAATCGTGGTTTGAGATGAAAATGTAAACGTGATCCCGCTGGTAAACGCGTAGTTGGATAGACTCACATCTTCCGAAGATGTGTTGAATAACTCGATATATTCTTCTTCATCCAGATCCGATTCGGGATGATACATGATCTCATGAATCACGATGGCGCTGGAAGCGGAAAGAGACAGCGCGCCGAAGCCGATCAAGATGACTGCGAACCATAGCACTTTTTTCATACGTTTACATCCTTTTGTTAAGATTTTGTTAGAACACTATACCCATAAGTAATAAGAGGGCGAAGTGTCTATTGACGAGTCTGCGCCTCCGTTCATAATGAGCGGGATGATGAAAATGTATCGTAAAAATGAAAAACGAACTCACAAGTAAAACGATTTTTATGGATGAATGTTGTCTCCAAGATCAAATTTGTGTCGTGACCGGTTCTTCTCGTGGAATCGGACGCGCTATCGCGGTTGCGTTCGCCCGTCACGGCGCGGATGTGGCGGTGAATTACTATAAAAATAAAAGCGCCGCGGAATCTACCGCGGAGGAAATCGCTTCGCTGGGCCGCCAAGTCATTCCCATCCAAGCGGACATCACCCGCCCGGATGACGCCCGCCGCTTGATTGAAACCGCCCATGAACATTTCGGACGCCTTGATATATTGGTCAATAATATTGGCCGGTTTGAAATGAAAACCATCGCTGAAACTTCGATAGAAGAGTGGCGCGGTCTGTTTGACATGAATCTGAACGCCGCGTTCTATTGTGCGAAATCCGCCCTGCCCATTATGCGCGCCCAACGGAAAGGGCATCTTATCTTTCTTGGGACCACCAAAGCCAACACCATCCGCTCTCACCATAACGCCGCCGCCTACGGCGCCGCGAAGACGGCGCTGACCGTTCTTGTAAAATCGTTGGCCCGGGAAGAAGGGCCCAACGGCATTCGGTCCAACATCATCAATCCCGGCATCATCGACACGGGCCATATCCCAGCCACCCAACAATCCTACGCGAACCAGATCGCGC
Source organism: bacterium (assembly GCA_963663405.2). Taxonomy (GTDB): domain Bacteria; phylum Hinthialibacterota; class Hinthialibacteria; order Hinthialibacterales; family Hinthialibacteraceae. Next base: position 22,360 of record CAXXSM010000068.1, read on the forward strand.
TGAAAGAATTCGGCCGGGAGGAGGATATCGCCAACGCGGCTCTGTACCTGGCCTCTCCATTAGGACGATATTGCAATGGGGCGGCGATCGATGTGGATGGGGGGTTGTGGATTTGATTATTATGAATGCAAGAAAAAACCTTAATCCCCTTCTAACCTCCCCCATTGCATTGGGGGAGGAATACCTCTTGGACCTGGGAGAGTTTGGGGAAAACCATAAATCTCCATCCCTAGCCTGGGAGAAGTAAGGAGAGGGTTGAAAAATATTTAGGTTGATAGTTAGCACAATCAATTATTATCTAGAATCTAGTGGATTGTCTTTAGTAATACGTCCAGTAGATATGTTTTTAGAGGAAGGAGAAGTTTTTTTCGAAAGTTTTGTGGTTGGCGATCGCAGTATTTTTTTTATACGGGCTATGTAAATGACTTTTCCAGTTCAGTTTGCTTTATTTGTTGTTTGAAACTGTTTTAGCGTATCTTTGATGATGGAGATCGCTTTGTCTGGTAAAAAGGGTTTGATGATGAAATTATTGACTCCTTTTTTGATCGCTTCTTTGACATGATGCTCATCACCCAGTCCTGTCACCATTATGATGGGCGTTGTTTGATCCTTTTCCCTGATTTTCTCAACCGCTTCGATTCCGGTCATGTTCGGCATGTTCCAATCCATCAAAATCAATTGATACTCATTGGTGGAAATATAGGATAACGCTTCTTGTCCATCATTGGCTTGTTGAACGTTTTCCATACCGGCGCGTTTCAATACATTGATGATCATCCGGCGGGCCATAGCGGAATCATCGACAACTAACACTTTCATAACAATGCACCACCTTTCTTTAATTCTCAGTTTCCCCTCTTTTAATCGTAACACGTAACAAGAAAACCCCCAACTCACTTGAGAATGGAACTTCGAGCCATGTCGCTTGTGATGGATAATCAATGCTGAAACAAGTTCCCCGGACCATTGTTGGAACACTAAGTTCAATTTTTTGTTTCATTTCATTGGCGAGAATCGATTGCGCGCCGGCGGCGACCATGTTGACAAATTCACCAACCGCGTCCATCACCGTTGAATCGACGATAATCATATCTTCTTGGTAAACCCGGCTCACCATCGCTAGGGCCGTTTTTGTAGGGAACGAGAGGGCGACCGTTCCTTGAATCGCTCCACTGAGAGAAATGAAGGCGACGATATCCAAATTGGGATGCAGATTCATACGCAGCGATAATTCTTCCCGCATCACCGGACATTCCAAAATCGTTTCAAAAAGGTTGCTTACGCTGCTAATGAAAGGATTGATGAATTCAGCCTGTGGAACACTGCCGGTAGATTTTTCTGCTTTTTTTTTAAACAATTCCCGAAATTTGTTTTTTGAATACCTGTTTTTCTCTCCCTCGTTGATCGTGAATGTTTTGTTATCCAGTTTCATGTAGTTCCTCAATCGAATGTAATGGTGAGTCGAATAATTAGCTCACTAACTTAATTTAAATATACACATATTGTATCGTCACATTACTGAAATGTAAAGTTATTTTATAAAAAAACCCCAATTTATTTATTATAAGTGATTATCATGTAAAACTGCTTCCATATCGGAATTGTCCAAAAGACTCTTTTATGAGAATGAAGCAAGCAAAACACGCTCTTTATTATAATGACAAGTTGCAGAGCTGAATCAGCTTCAGTGGGACTGGATTTGTAAAATTAGCGCTTGAATAAATTGGGTTTAGCGCATTTCGACAGTTCCATCATCAAGACGCAGCCATGTTTTGAAATTGTGCTCGCCTTCTTGGAGTTCTACGATCCGGGCGCCGCGAGGCATATCGGGACGGCCATAAGGGGTGTAACCACTGGCCCGGCCGTAACCGAGACGGATTCCGTACCAATCGCCTTCGAAATCGTTGATATGATCGTGCCCAACATAGGCGGCCATCACATCCCCCATCTCTACCATCGCGGCGAAGAAGCCCGAATTGACCTTGGGGCAGCAGACGGTTTCATGCTTCCGCCCCACTGCTTTTCCTGAATTCCATATATCATTATATTCTACCAACGGGATGTGGAAAAACGCCAGCGCCGGGAGAGGGATTCCATTATTTTCTTTTGTTAAGCGTTTCGATGTTTCCCGGTACCAGTCAATCTGGTTTGGATATATCCAATCGTAATTCTTTCGATTATCTTTTTCATACGCATTAGAATCAATGCAATATATAACGGCCATAATTTGATCGCCACTGGAGGAATACACCGGAAGGACATAGTTACTGACGCCCTTGATCCCGGTGGGGCCGCATCCACTAACCGCATAGGGGATGGAACGGGAGAGATGGCACAATTGCTGTCTAGACAAGGCGCCTTCATCGTCATGATTGCCGAACATATAGGCCCAGGGGATCTGGCGTTCGATCATGGGCTTGGCAAGTTCCTTTACAGCGTTCACGGGATGATCGGTTGGGCCGCCGCCGATTGTATCGCCGGTCAGAACGACGAGTTCCGGTTTTTCGGCGTCTAAAATTTCCTGCATCAATTTTTGAGATTGATAATCTTTCTCATCCCCTTTATGCCAATGGATATCCGTAAACTGTACAATGCGAAAGCGTTTTTCATTGTTGAAACGAAGCATGGGAAATTGATCCTCAAAAATGGCGACGGTTTTATCGTAGGCCGAATCCAACTGCAAACCATCCACACCCAGTTCGAGCATCGCGTCTACATCCGCTATTCCTTTCGCAACCGGATCGGTGGGGGGATCGTAATGTTGCAGATTGATCGAAACGACCACCTGCAATCCCAGCGCATGAAAGCCATCGACTTCTTTCTGATTGAAATCGGCGGCGTGATTGAAAGCGAAGTAGGTCTTGCCGGGATTTCCCACTCCACTTAGTTGTTCTTTGGCGGTTTCATATGGGACGCGGATACAAACGCGCCCCCCTTTTCCATAGAAAAAATCGAGGAGGTTTGTGGGGCCAATAAATAATGCGGAATTCATTAAACCGTAGCGGTTCATGATCCGCTCTATGCTTTCCAAGTACTGTTTTTCCAACTCTTGGGGCGCGCCTTTCAAATCCGGCATCAGTCCAATGCGGCCTTGACAGCACTGGCAGAAATCATCAAAGGTTGGAACCAGATCGGGGGACGCGGCTTTGCGTAATTCGCTGAAGGTGATTTCATCGATATTGGCGTCATACCCGATTGTCCGCAGTAAGTTGCGGTCATGCAGCACAACAAGGCGTCCATCCCGTGTGATTCGAATATCCGTTTCGATATGGGTGTAGCCGCGTTTCAGGCTTTGTTCCAATGAAGCCACGCTGTTTTCCGGCGCGTCATCGGTGACAATACCCCTATGAGAGACTAGGATGAAATCCGGATCCCAATCTCGCGCTCCCGTTGGTAGAACAATCATTTGGAATACTAAAAAAAGAGTTGTGGATGTGATACACCGCATTTGTTTTTCCCCAATATTTTTAATATTTTTCCCGTTTATGAATCAATCCAATTTGTGTGGAAGATTCCTTCTTTGTCTGTGCGTTCGTAAGTGTGGGCGCCGAAATAGTCTCGTTGCGCCTGGATCAGATTGGCGGGGAGATTTTCGGACCGGTACGAATCGAAATAGGAGAGAGAGGCAGTCATCGCGGGTACTGGAATACCGTATTGAACCGCTAGAGAGACCGTCCAGCGCCAAGCGTCTATCCGGGACAGGATATCATCGCGGAATCCTGGAGCCATTAATAAGTTTGGCAGATCCGGTTGATCCGCGTAGGCTTCGCGAATCCGGTCGAGAAAGACCGCGCGAATGATACAGCCGCCTTTCCAGATGCGCGCGATTTCTCCATAATTCAAACCGTAATCAAACTCATTCGACGCGGCGCGCAACAGGGCGAATCCTTGGGCGTACGAACAGATTTTTGACGCATAGAGCGCGGCGCGCACATTCTGAACGAATTCCGTTTTGTCCGGACGGGAAGATCGTTCGGGCGTGGGGTAGAATTTCGCGGCTTGGACCCGTTCTTCCTTGATCGAGGAAAGGAGCCGCGCATCTACGGACGCTGTGATTGTGGGAACCGGCGCGCCGAGTTCGATCGCGGTCTGTGAGGTCCATTTCCCTGTTCCTTTTTGTCCTGAGCGGTCGAGAATCCGATCGACGAGAACGGCTCCACTGCCTTGGTCATCGGGGAAATTCACAATTTTCGATGTAATCTCGATCAAGTACGATTCCAATTCGCCGGCGTTCCATACTTTGAAGATGTCAGCGATTTCCTCCGGGGAAAAACCCATCGCGTTGCGGAGGAGATCGTAGGTTTCCGCGATCAGCTGCATGTCACCATATTCGATTCCATTGTGACACATTTTGACAAAATGGCCGGCGCTGTTCGCGCCCATGAATTCGACGCAAGGGCCTGAATCGGTCTGCGCGGCGATTTTTTTGAGAATAGGTTCCAACACCGCATAGGCTTCCTTGTTTCCACCGGGCATGATGCTCGGTCCCCACAACGCGCCTTCCTCACCGCCGCTGATTCCCATGCCAAAATAATGAATCTTGGTATCAGCGAATAAGGCGCATCGCCGGTCTGTGTCGCGGAAAAATGAATTGCCTCCATCGATGAGAATGTCACCGTCATCCAAGAGCGGTTTGATTTCATCGATCACGGCGTCGACCGCATTGCCCGCTTTCACCATGATTAATATCTTCCGGGGGCGTTCGAGCGCTTGGACGAAATCTTTTAATGTATACGCGGCGGTTACGTTTTTTCCAGACGCCCGGTTTTTCATGAACGCTTCGGTTTTTGATCCAGTGCGGTTATAGACGGCGATGGGGAAACCGTTGCGTTCAATGTTGAGCGCGATATTTTCTCCCATTACGGCGAGACCGATGACTCCAAATTGCTGGCCCATATTCGTTGCTCCTTTGTTGGGTGGAAGGGAGGAAGGGGATGGACAATTGAACAATGAATACAATTTTCTTACGTAATGGTGGGCTACGCTTTGCTTTTAGCCCACCCTATTGCTGACGCGAGCGCCAGTATTTAACCCATCCTGCTTTTGACCTTCAGACAATCCACCTATGCTTCACTATAATGAGTTATTATTTGTGTTTTGTTTAAATTGCTGATTGCTCTCACTAAATGATACTTGATAAGAGGAAAGAATATCCGCGATTTGTGCTTCATCAAGCGGTGTTTATGCGAGTTCAAAATCGATGTGCCGTTGCAGAGCGGCTTGATAGATCGCGTGCGCTTCGTCGCGTGGATGAAACGTTTCGCCGAAATAGGGTTCCGCTTCGGAAATATCCGGGAGCGCGCCTAACGATTCCAAGGCCACCAGCGCCGCTCCCCGGCAGGACGCTTCGGATACATTCGACACACGGACGGGCCGACTGAAGACATCCGCCATGATTTGGGTCCAAGCCGGGGAACGCAGCAAACCTCCTCCTGTCGCAACGATGATGTGATCTTTGCCGAAATGTGGTTCCAGCAAATCATGGATGAGTTTAAAGCGATAGGCGATCGCCTCCAGGCCGGCTTGGACAATTTGGACCGGTTTTGTGGCGATTCGCAATCCATGAATCGTTCCACGCATCTCCGGATTCCAGCGTGGGCTGCGCTGTCCGGAAAGAAAGGGGAGGAAGGTGAGACCATGCCCATCGGGTTTCAGTGATTGAAGTTGCTCTTCGAGTTCGGTGGCATCGGGCAAATGGAGGGTGTTCCGCATCCATTCAAACACGTTTCCACCATTGCTGAGAGCGCCGCCCTGCAGGGGGCGATGGCGATCGATGCGGTAGCACCACAATCCCGGCGGTGGAGACCGGTACTCTCCGCGCCAGACAGCGCGCATCGCGCCGGAGGTTCCCACCATGACAGCGAAGCGGTCCGGGGCTGAACACGCGCAGCCGATATTGCTGCACGCGCCATCGCCGATCGCGGGATACCAGACAGCGTCTTTCAAGGCAGGCCAGCGGTTCGAGAACGCTGGTTGAAGCGAGCGCAATCCATCGTTGACGTCACATAAGGTAAAGAGTCTGTCTGGATCAATAGAAATAGCGTCCAACGTTTTTTCGTCCCAGACGCAGTCCGCTGAATTCAACAAACCTGACGCGGACGCCATCGAATAGGAACAGAATTGCTGACCGAAGAGTTTATAGTACAAATACTCCCCGGCGGACATCCAATAGCGAACGCGATTCACGACATCGGGCGCAGTCTTTTGGAGCCATGCGATCTTCGCGGGGAGGTAGCTGGCGTGCATCGGGCAACCGGCGCGGTTGGTGAATTCGTTTGGGTCGAGGCGTTTTTGTAAATCTTCCAATATTGTTTCCGGGCGTGTGTCGCCCCACATGAGGAGAGGCGTCACCGGATCGCCGCGTTCATCGATTCCCGCCATGCTATGCCAAAACGTGCAGCATGCGGCCGCCGCGATGGGAATGGATTGGGCCCGCGCTTCTTCCACGGCGCGATCGATGGCTTGATAGACGATTTCGCAGAGTTGATCCAAGTCGATATACGATCCCCCATCCGGCGTCTGGGTCATGGAATAGGAGATTTGCGCGCCTATGGGGGGAAGATCCCAGCCCTCGCTATCATATACTTTACAGCGCGTTGAGGACGAGCCGATATCAATCGAAAGAACGTATGGTTCCATCATCATCGTTTCACCTGTTCCCCATTGTCATCTTCACGGATTTATAATTCAACCTTCTCCGGGATACTTTCATGAATCATACGCGTCTGCGCGCTGACGAGGAATCCTCCACCGATCAACATCAAAATCCCCGCGATGATTTGTCCGCTGGATATTGTTTCATGCAGCAGGGGATACGCAAGCGACGCGGTGACGAGTGGGGATAATAGATTGGCGGTGCTTCCAATCGCCACCCCCAGCCGTTCGAGGGATGTATAGTACGCGACATGCGCGAAGGCGATTCCCAATAGACCGGAGAACAACACCAGGAAGATTCTCCATGAAGACATCGCCAGCAAACTGCTGTAATCGCCCCAGGTGAAACCGAGAAAAACCAATGGCAGCGCGGTTGCGGGACAGATGAGAGAAAAGGCTTGATGGGGCTGCATATCGGCGGCGAAATATCGCACCGATACGCCATACAACGCAAAGAAAAAACCACAGGTGATTACGACCACGAATCCGATGAGATTTCCACCGCTGGGTCCATTGGCTCCCCAATACGTCATCCCTATCATCCCCGCGAGTGAGAATAAGAGTCCAATCCAGAATTTACTCGACCGGATGAGAATTCTCTCGCGGGGAAACACGATGAACGACGCGATCACGGAAAAGAGGCAGGCGACCCGCACCAAAAAGGCCAAAATACCCGCTTCTAAGAAATAGGGGGACCAAGCCCATAGTATCTGTGCGATCAAGTTGATTGAAACGATGGGGGCGACTATAAAGAGATGAGTTATCCGGATTTCGCCGCTTCGAATCCATAATAAAAGCGGTCCGGACCATAAGAGCGCGGAGATTCCGTAGCGGACGCCGTTCGCCGTCCATGCGTCGATCTCATGGATAAAAGACCGTAGAAAAATAGGCACGATTCCCCATGCGGTCATTGTGGCTAAGTACGCGGCTGTGCCGAGGAAATCGATTTTGCCAAATTTTGATTTCATTCGTTGTAAGTTTCTTTCTTGTATTTGTTTTCTGTCCTTACTGGATTGTTCTGTATATCGCCAGGGTTGAAAAACGTCTTGCCCAGGCGTTCCGCTGGATTATTGAATTTTCTGTTTTTTGCCATTGATTAAAATGCAGTCGATGTTTGATGGATTTCCTGATAGCGCATGTAGAGTGTCTTCTTTGATAGCCGCTTCAAAGAATGCGGTTTGTTCTTTCAAGCGGATTTCAACGTTTTGATAATGTAGGTAGTTTCCATTGGCGATCGCTAAATAACTGACTTTATTCTCCTGACTGGATAGTATGCAAAATTCTCCTGTACAAGAGAAATTGAATTCGGGTTGGCTGACTGAATTTTTATCTTCCGGATCAACAAATGCGATGGTGTGTTTTCTTCCATTGGCTAAATCGAGAACGATTAATCCGCTTTTTTCATCCAGGGGAACGCCGTCTTTGTTTTGAAGAGGCAAACGTTTGATCTTTTCGATCCGGCGGGTTTTCTCGTATGGTTCGAGTATGCTGACGAAACAGGTTGATAAGGGAGCGGCGTCTGTTTTGCGGCGGGTCATCAGGCGGGAGACCCAGTGTTCCGCTCCGCCGAAATTTTGGCCGACGTCGATCCAACATTCCGACAGCGCCGCTTCTATGTTGGGCGTTAGATCTGTAACGCGCAGATGGATATCGGTTCCTTCGGGCAGATATTCATAGAAATCTTCAATCGCCCAATCGACGAACCAGCCTTGTTGTGGGGTGGAATCGAGCTGGGTGTTCCGCATTAGTGTGTCCCGCCCAAAATCTGGCGCTGGTTGGAGATTCAATCCCTGTGTGTGTGGCGTTCCGAAGAGGGGTGTGATGAATTTGGCGTGTTCGCTTCCTCCCTCAACGTAAAACAGATCGAAGAGATAGGAATCCTCTTCGGAAAGATCCACCAACGCGAGTGTTCGTTCGTAGCGTTCGCCACCGGTCATGCAGGGGGCCGTTGCGCGGATGAGATGGATTCGTTTTCCACTTCCCCAAAGGGTGGTTGCGCCATCACAGCGGGCTTGGTCTTTACCGTCTACTACAACCGTGTTGTGCGCCGCTGTTTTTGTGTACCAGACCGCTTTTGGGAAATCCCAACCGCCATAGCCAACAGGGGGGTATCCAAAATCGGGGAGCAGGTCGAGGCCTTTTGCGAATAAGCCGATGTTTAATCCATCGCGGTGGCTGTGACGTCCGCCGGAATCGTAATCCAGCCAGGCGGCGCGGCGTGAATTGGATTTTCCGGACCGCAGGATCGCGAGTCTCCATTGTTCTTTATTGATATCCGGTAGATCGATTTCGGTTCCCACTCGATCGATGACGGTTTGGACTTTTTTTTGAAAGGCTTCTGGATCGGGGGCGCAGAGATCGTGGGGCAATCCCTCAACCGTCCGTCCATTCGAAATGTAGAGGGATTGAACGAAGGCTGGATCTTGCGTTCGCTCATACAGGCGCCAGAGCAGTTGAAACATCGAGGGCTCGACTCCGGCGGCGGGTTTGGCGAAGGAGAGGCCTGCGAAACTGGTGTATTGCTGTCCAAACGAGCCGCAATCCCCCACGCGGGGATAGTAGGATTCTGCGATCCACGTATCGATATGAAAGCGGAACGTCTCCCGCAGCTGGGGGAATTTCCGGATCAGTTCATCGAATAATGCTGGGTCAAGACGGTCGAACCGGCCGATTAAATCCCCTACGGCGCCGGGGCCGATTCTTGAATATCCAGTCATTCCCTTCTCGCCTGTGACGCCATCCACTTTGGCCGATGTTTCGATGATTTCGGAGATCATGCCAAGAACTTTGTCCGGGTTGGCCGGCCATCCAATGACGGTTTCAAGAGTTAGAATCGCGAGTGGGGTGCGTGGATAGTTTGAGCGGATCTTGTATTCGTTTTGGATCGTATCCCGGAAGATGCGGTTCTCGATATTGTCTTGGATCAGATTAAAATTCGTCTTGGGATTTTCTAACTTGTATTCTTTGGCCTTGCGGGAGAGAAAGCGGACCAGTTCTTTATCCTTTGGCAGCGCGTTGAAAATGCGGTCATAGGCTTGGGCGAGTTCCCGCACTTCTTCACACGCGTCATGCCATGTTGACACGTAGCCGTTGCAGCCTAGGTCGCGTTCGTATACGACGGCTTGTTTGATGAAATCGAACGTAGGATAGACATCCGCTATGCGGTCAAGAAGAATTGCTGTCTTGCGCGCGTAGACCGGATCGCCGGTGACGAAATACGCTTCGCTCAGTTTGACAGCGCCATCCAACACTAATTTTTTCCACTGCCCATAGACAAGGTACGCGCCGATAAACCGCCATTTCTTCTCGCCTTCCACATACCCGGTTCCATCGTCCACACCGAAAGTATGGAGGGGATCGTCCGGATTGGGATGGTCTGTGTTGAATAACAACGCGCGATCGGCCAGGTTGGGATCAAAGACGCCATACTCGTCCAAACCGGAGCGGTAGAACGCTTCGAAATCATTGGTGGGGAAGAACGTTTCGCAATGGGGGCACTGGGTTTTGAAGGGATGGGTCCAGGGATCCATTATCCAGGAGTACATCTTCACATCTTTTTTGCATTGCGGGCAATACCCATCCGACCAGACCATCCACGAACGGGGGATCGTCGCGCCGAACATCATCTCCCAGAGTTGATCGTTTGGTGTGTCCCGCCAAGGTTTCGCGCGTTCGACGATCCGGTCCCGCAGTTCCTTGGCCCATTCGAATTTCTCCGCGTTTGCGATCGCGTTTTCCGAGAGGGCGCGCGGATAGAGGACGCCGGCCTGTTTCCGAAAATTCGGAGACTGTTCATCCGCATGAAGCAAAGGCGTTCCATTGCAAACGAGAAGGAAAAGAGGCAGCCATACAGCAATGGTTTTATGTATCACGATCCGATCCCTTTCTTGACTTTCGTGGCTGGATATGAAACAAATGAGAGTTGATTCTATTGTATGACGAAATAGCTAACAGCCGAAATAGAAATTATATCTCCCAAGAGTTGGATCTGGATAGAGGCGTCCAATCAAACGGAAATTTCTATTCGCAAGGAGATCAGAAATGAACGCTCAGAGGCAATATGGAATGTTGATAACCGGATTTATTTTTTTGCTTTTATTGCTAGAGAGTTTGGGCGCCGCCGCCACCCCTCTTCGTTACATCCCCCCAATGCCCGGTGGGATCACCATTGATGGGAAGTTGGATGAGCGATGGTATCGAACAACGCCGCCCGTTGAGAATTTCAAGATCGCCGGTCAACCGGAACGGGAAGCGCCTCATACCCAAGCATGGATTTTTTGGAGCGAATGGAAGATGATCTTCGCTTTTAATTGTGTCGATCCAAGCATCGGCGCGAAACCGCCCAGCTGGGATGAGATGGCCGTCGCGCCACAGGACCGGGTGGAATTCTATTTATGGTCCGGCGATGAAGAAGACACGTTTATCTGTTTTGAAATTGCGGCCCTTGGCGCGGCGCTTCATTACCGGACGAATTATTATCGATTCTTCAACTTCGGCTGGACGCCGGAAACATTACATTACGAAGTGTCCCTCACACCGGATGGGTACAGCATGGAAGCGGAGATTTACGCGGAGGATTTAGCGCAGGCTAACATCCACCTCAAGCCGGGGGCGCAATTCCGGGCGGGATTGTATCGATCGGATGTGGATTCGATCGATCAGGAAAATGAACCTACATGGATTACCTGGGTTGAAGACAGCAAACCTTTTCCCGACTTTCACGTCCCTCGTTCCGTTGGTGAGTTTGTTCTAGAAGACGAAGAGCATCCCGGTCCGGCGCTCGGGTTGTATCGATTCTGGGAAGTAGGAAACCAGCGTGTCAAACTGCGGCCTGATGGAGTCAGAAAACCTGTGATCCTTACGCCGGGTGAATCCGTGGATGGATGGAAACTCATCTGGACGGGAGTGTACGATGACAACGCATGGGCGTTGATGGAAGATGAGAGCGAATACGCGTTCATTAGCGATGAATCCCGGATGATTCGATTGAGCAAGCCGCCTGCGGAGAGAGAAGAGATTGATCCTAAGCGCTTGTACGACGGCAAGAGTATGGAAGAAGTCCTCGCTTCCAGAACAGACATTCTCGGCGAACAGGTTTTGAAAGATGGTTCAGTGGATTTCGATACGATCGCGGCGCTTCTTCCTCCGATTGCGAATGGCTATCAAATTCTTGGCGCTCCATTGACAGGGGGCGTCAGCCCGGTTCTGACGCGAGAGGGTGTGATCCGGCGGGGGGATACCGTTCTCTTCGATACGGGACAAGTCGAGTCCCGCTTGCAGGGACGCCGATGGCAAGCCGGTTTGATGGATGGCTGGATTCCCATCGCTCACTATTTCGATTCAAACGCTCAGTTTGTATTGACCGCATTCGTTCCTATTTGGGAACGCGGCGCGTCTCCTTCCGTTTGGATCCGTTTAGCAGAAATTAATAATGGGGAAGAAAACGAACGGTTTTGGAGGACGGACGCATCTACACCAAGAACACTGAATAAGGATGAATTCTGGCAAGGTTTCATGAAGGCGGTTTTCCATTGGAAAGAGTATGAGAAAAGCCTATCCCTTCCGGATATTCCCGATCAAAACGTATTACGATGTGTCAAAGGAAGCCTCGCTCTTTCCCACATTGTTTTCATGGGAGAACATCCACACTATGGCGCGAGTGGGTACGGCGCCACGGTTCATGACACATTTCCTCCTGCGTTTATCGCCGTTCTTGAGAGCGCGTTCCGGTATGGAGAATCGGATTGGGTGAAACGGTTGACCGCTTATTGGTTCGACTATTGTGTCAACCAAGATGGGACGATTCGTTATTGGCAGAGAAATGTCCGGCCCGCCGCGTCGGCTTCGGAATATGGAATGATTTATCAGTCGCTTGAAGAGATCGGCCGCGCATGGGGAAATGAGTGGATTCATGAAAGCGCTCTCGATAAGATGGAGGCGTCGGCGCATTATCTGCATTCGCTCCGGGAGCCGATCGAACCAGGGGGTCCCCGGTTGATCCATCTAGGCGCGGAAGCGGATAACGCGGAATATAAGCGCGCGTATTTCAGCAATAATTTATGGGCGGTCCGGGGATTTGAAAGCCTGTCGAAAATCTTCGAACGGCGAAACCGCCGGGGAACCGCCGCGCATCTGCGTCATATGGCTCAGGATCTCACTAAAGACATCGAGCAGGCTCTCGCCGCGTCCGCTATCGAAACGGATTACGGGCTTCTTCCTCCGATTCATCCCAACTATGCCGCGTTACCTCTTACGTTGAGTTTAGGGATACAAAAACCAGAGGGAATTGAAGATGAGATCTGGCGGATGTATACGAAGAATGACAGCGTTTCGCTTCCAGGCGAGAATCAAGCCAAACAGAATCTGCGCGAGAACACCTACGCGAATTACCGCTATTACTTGGAAATGCTTTCCTCCGGCGGCCTGCCGGGCCGGATGGTGGACGCGATTGACCGGATGCGGGCGGACCGGGGCGGTTCTATGCTTGGGATGACGCGCTTTATGTCCTGGCTCGATGACTGGCCTGTTGCGGAATGGGCTAAATATTTATTACACACCAACCGGCTGGATGAATACTGGCTTCTTCTATACGCGCACATGGCCCACCATCAGGACCACGACACGCTGACCGCGTTCGAGCAAGTCCGGATCAATGGGACCTATTGCGCGCCGGACTGTCTTCCTTCGCAGCTTGTGGGGCCGCGTATGCTGGCCTGGGCGTTCGCGTTTGAATTTCCGGGGGATGACCAATTTTATCTGTTGCGGGGAATTCCTGGGGAATGGTACGCGGCGGGGAAGGAATTCCATTGGACCGATTGTCCCACCAGCGCCGGACCGATTTCCTTCCATATCAGCACGATCAATCGCCGAACGGATGTAATCGTGGATTGTTCTAAATTATGCGCTTCGATTAAACCCGTCATCCAATTCAACGGCCCTAAACAGTTGATTCCATCCATCGCCGATGATTCAAAGAGTATCGTTAATATGGATCGAAATGGAATTTATCTCCGGGAAGTAGAGAAAGGCGTTATCCGGTTTAGTTTGCATTGGAATGAACGATAGTCATCACGAACGCTATTTCCAGCGCTTTTCAAACCAATAACTCTTCACGCGCCGCTTCCACAATACGGTTCAATTCACTCACAAAATCCGGTTCCAATTCAATTTCAGGTTGATCCACGATCAACTTGCGCCATGCCCGATCCGCTTCCTGAAGGAGACGCTTGTCATCCGGTTCCGCTGTTTGTTGGTGATTGCAGTATGTCCTATCGAACAGTTCCGGATACCAGCCCACAGAGCGGAAATGATTTAAGGTATGGTCACTCTCCAAATAGGTTCCCCGCTCGCAAAACAGCCGGTCGTTGATGACATCGACCGCGCAGGTTTCTTTGTTGACATCGATGCCTTGATAGAATTTATAGATCGCCTCGTTCATCTCCAAGTCAATCATAGCCTGCGTGGGAGAGAAGACAGCGCCATTATCCAAGGCGCCAATCGGGAGGGGCAGACTGACTGTGGAACCGAACGCCATTTGGCGATAGGTCTTCATGAAGCCGGCTTGAAGACCGGGAATTTTAGCCTCCACGTAGCCGGGATCAATGTTATGAACCAATCCATATCGATCGCGGAATAGCTGATGCAACGCCGCATCGGCAAGAATCGCCGATGGAGAACAATAACAGATTTGAGTGGTCTTCATATCCATTTCCCCTGTGATACTGGTGGAGAAGTAGAAGACCTCTGGATCGATCAGGGACGCCGCCGTCATGCAGCCGAGGATTTCAGCCAGGGCCACGATCACCCCTCCCGCCGGGGTAACCGGAGCGGTGGCGCCAAGAATGGGCATAGGGGCGAAATTGACAGGGAAGCCATATTTCAGAGCCTCCTCTAAAACATCGCACGACCGGCGGTCAAGTTTAAGTGGCGAGGTTGTACAATACGCCGCGACGAAGACCGGTGGCTGCGAGTATAAAAGATCGCGGCGGCCATCCACCACCAGGGAAGCCATTTCAGCCAAGTATTTAACCTCTTTGCCCGAACTGGTCCCGGCCCAGCCCGGTTTGCGAGTATGAAGCAGCAGCAATCGAGCTGATTCGATCGTCTCCATGCGCGGATCAAATTCACTGCAGATTAATGGCGCATTTACCGCTTTTACGGCAGGCAACGCGTTTCCTAATCGGATCATATCAATCTGGTCTTGGATTAGAGGCTTCCGGCAGCGGGATTGTGGATAATCATAGATCCAAGGCGTCGCATAACCGTAATCTACAATGAACTCAGAAGGAATGGCGGCGTCATTATCGGGCAACTCGCGGCAGAAGGGATACCATAGGGACGAGCGAACCATCTTGTACCGCCCGCGCTGCGTTTCGATTTGCCGTTCGATTAATTCTGATTTGAACCAGACGCGGTGTTTGGCGAAATCCACGCGGCACCCGGCGTCCGCTAGCGCGCGGAGAAGGAATTCCCCCTGGATCTGCAGACCGGTCCGCTCCAGTGTTTCAAGCGCATGACAGTGTAAGCGATCCATCTGCCCACGATCGAGTACCTTTAGCAATCCTCTAAGCATAGTGTTTTCATTCGCCAGCGCCATAATAAGGCGGCGTTTTTACTCATTGGGTTCTTCGCGATACCAGACCAGTTCTATGTTCGCGCCGTCGGGCGCGCGGTAAAAACCCGCCACGGCGAATCCTGCGTCAAATGGTTCGAGTAGAACCTCCATGCCCTTACTCAGTTCCGTGATTTGTTGCTCGCTTTCGACGCGGAATCCTACGTGTGTTTCGTTCCGCAGCGGCCCAGTTACCGGACTGTCCGGCTCAAAGCGCAGCCACTCCACAGAGAAGGGATGCTCGCGCGCCTGTGTGATCCACACACGGGTGGCTTCGACAAAAGTTTCACCGGATTTCTTTTCATGGGTTGGGATTCCTACATGATCGAATTGCATAGCGCTCCTCCCTGAATTATGGGAATCGTCAAAGATCTAAGCGGCGTTATTCGTTTCTTATTATAAAGAGTAGAATTGAATGAATGGAATGGCTGTGGAGAATGACGGACGATTACGCGCGGAGATTGAGCCCCGCGCGGAGAGGGGAGCGATTTGCTTTGGCGCCGGCGCGGGTGTAGACGCCGCTGTCTTTGGCGTCGATCATTTCCGCGATTTCATCGTTGAATGTGTTTACAGCGCGTTGGAGGATTATGGCGTTGACTTGGTTTTGCTCTTTTACGCGTTTCACGATCTCCAATAATTCCCCACCCGATTGTTCCAGTTCCGCCCGGTTGGCGGGTGGAAGGACGGCGAGGATATCCCGCAGGAAGGCTCTGGATTTTCAATGCCTAGTTGAGTAGTCAATGTATCCACAATATGACGGCGTTTCCGTTCAAGGTCAGCGGCTTCTTCCGTCAGTTTACGAAGGTATTGGGAACTTTCCAACAACGCGGGGGCGTTCGCCGTGGCGATCCAGCGCCGTTCATCTCGTTTGGCTATAAGGATCTTTTCGTGGATTTTGAGTTCTTTTTTCAATAATTCGATCAAGCATTTTAGACTCATATCAACACTCTTTCTTCAAAGCGTTCCTTTCAATTAAAATTGAACGCGGTCCGTAGGAACGGGATGGCGGTTTGTCAGATCCAGAAACGCGTTATCTTTCCGCTTTAACTCGATCATCTCTGGCCGGTTATTCAGATCGATGAACGTTTCGGTATTGGGATGCAAAGGAAGAAAATCCTCCTGCTCCACTTTATGATTTTTACCTTTTAACGTTCGATAACCGTTCTCCGTAACGGCCTCGGAAGGATCTTCGACAATCTTCTCGTTTTTCGCTTTCAATTCTTCATAGATAATTTGGTCGATTCCCAGGTTGTTGTTGGAAGCGAGGTCTTCGGCCATATGGTCGTCCACGATTTCCGTATACATTTCAGTCGCGAAAGATTTCCCCAAGATACCGTCTTGCGGGATGGTTTTACGCATCTCTTTCAAGACGAGGCGGTAGAGCATCGCTTCGAATTGATCGGCGATCTCGCGCATTTTTTCGTCCGACATTTTGCCTTTCGCGCCATCCGCCGCCTGCCGGAGAGAATCGAGGCGGGCGTCATCGCGGGCGGCGCCGGCGGTGGAGGTGTTGAGCGCGCTGGAGATATCCATTTAGGATTCCTTTTGAGAATAGTCCTCGTTATAACCTAGGATTATATTCTTGTTAAATCCCAGGGTGATTATTCTGGATTAAAACCCAGGGTTAAAACCCTGGGCTATTTTCTTTTGTCCCTGTGGGACATTTTCTAGAGCGCATGAATGAGCTTTTGAATACTGGATGTTTCATTCTTGCCATATCTTTTTTTACTGCATCATTACGACTTCGGCTTTGATCGCGCCGGCGGCGGCCATTGCTTCAAATATGGCGATTAGATCGCGGGGGGTGTATCCCAGCGCGTTTAGGTTCGCCACCACATCACCGACGGTGGTTCCTTGAATTACAAGGGCGGGTTTGGCGCCTTCTTCGGCCTGCACGTCTACGTTTTGCTGCTCCGCCGTTTCACCCGCTTCCCCGAATCCTGTGGGTTGAACGATTTCTTCCGTCGCCTTGATCGTAATGCGTAACGGCCCATGCGCGATCATGACCTCACGGACTTGAATATCCTGTCCAGCGACGACGGTGCCGGTGCGTTCGTTGATGACGATCTTGGCGGGTTCATCCGTCGCAATGCGCAGTTCATCGATAAACGCGATCGCGCCTACAAGAGAGTTGAAGGGTTGATTGCCCAGCCGAAGTTCCCCATCCCGGTCCACGGTCACTTGAACGCTGACTGAGGCGGCGTCTTCCGCCAAGGCGATTGGCACACCTGTGACGGAATTGATTTTCCGTTCTAGATTGTTCGCCGTTTTGAAATCAGGCTTTTTGAGAAGCCAGCGAATGACGTTACCGGGCTGTAAGACGGTTTGGAATATAGGTTCCCCTTCCACACGCCCTCCACCGGGGATAATGCCGACTACGGTATGGTTTTTCTGTACGGAAGCGGAGCCACCCCCTGCGGCGCCTGCCGACGCGGCGAAACCTCCGATCGAGACAGGGCCTTGCGCGAGCGCGTGCACTTCGCCATCCGCGCCTCGCAGCGGTGTGAGAACGAGATAGCCACCTTGCAGGTTTTGCGCTTGTCCTACACTGGCGACAGTTACATCAATCTTGGTTCCGGGGCGCGCGAATGGGGGCAGCAGCGCCATGACCAAGACAATCGCGATGTTATCCGGGGTGATTTCGCTGGCGAGAACGTTGACGCCCATCCCTCCCAGCAGGTTGGCGAGAGCTTGACCGGTCGGTCCCGATCCACCATCGCCTGTTCCTTCCAAACCAACGACCAAGCCGTATCCCAGCAGGTCGTTGTCTTGGATCCCTTCTAACTGAGCGATATCTTTCACACGGGAGACCAGCGCTTTCCGGATCGTAAACTGGTCATCCGGTTGCAACGCGGCGAGCGCCTGGCTGTTGTCCATTTGGAGAGGCACGGGATCGCCCGGTCTGAGCGTTTGCGCCTGGAGACACACAACGCTGGAAAAGAGCAGGAGCGCCACGATAAGAAATGTGATGATTTTATGTATGAAAGAAAAACGCATTTTTCATGTATCCATTTAGAACAAGAAATTCAAGAAACTCTGGAAGATGGATGGATTGGAGAGTTTTGTGACGGTTCCATCGCCGAGATAACTGATTTCCGCGTCCGCGACTTGATGGGATAAAATGGAATTATCCTGGGAAATATCGCGGGGCCGCACTTTGCCGGAGAGAATGATGATTTTTTGTTCCTTGCCGATACGGATCGTTTTCCGGGCTTCGATGAGATAATTGCCGACCTCATCGATCTGGACGATGGTGGCGGCGATGCGGGAACTGAAACTGCTGACGCGGTCTACCTCGGTTTCACCTTTGAAATTATTTTGTGAATCAAATTGGAATGTCGGCACGCTGGCCGCGTCTGATCCACCGAAAATCTTATTCATGAATGACGCGTTCCAAACGGAACTGAGAATTCCGCTGAATTGATGCGAGCGCTTCCCTTCCCCATCAGCGGTGTCGTTGGCGCGGTTGTCTTCTTGGATCACGATCGTGAGGATCTCGCCGACTTTGGACGCGTTGGCGCCGGTCAGCATTGAGTTCACTGGAGATTCTTTCGTCCAGAGAGAACGCGCTTCGGTAGGGAGGGAAATCGCTATCACAAAAATGGCGGTCCATAAGAAAACATGTTTATGATTCATGATTTTTTCTCCTTCTCTCATTACGCATTGTGAAATGGCTTTCAAGACGATACCCACTCAACTAATGATTGATTAATGACTTTCGCTTTGACAACCCGCGCGGTTGAATCCACTTTGACGGGGATGATTTGTCCGGGCGCGCCACGAGTTTGCGCCTTGGCGGTGGTTTGGAGGAGCGTCCCATTATGACGAAGGATCATCTGGACAACGGAACCGCGTTTTAGGACGTAATTGGTTTCAAGCGCGGAGCGCTGGACCGGTTCCATTGGGCTTAGATTCGTACGGCACCGTTGGCCGAGTAAATCCTCTAGCCGGCCGATATACATACGATCGTATTGTTCTTTAAAAATGTCCTTCACTTCCTCGCGGACATCGTTCAT
>CAXXSM010000069.1:0-9557 GCA_963663405.2 bacterium
CATCCATAAATATAGTGATTAACAGACTTTCCCAATATTAGCCAAATATATTTGAATTTAGTTTCTGCAAATTCTTTCAATTAAAGCAGCCCTCGCGGCTACTCGGTCTTACACGGAGGAATTCTGAGAGATAAATTTGCAGATTGGCCTTGAAAGAATTTAGATACGTTTTCATTTCTTTTATTAGGCCTTATACCACCATGCTCGATGATACGATTCGTCTCCGGAAGAGGAAATGAATAAATGTGTAAAAAAGGAGGTTCTCAATCCAGTCTGACTGACGTGATTCTAACGGGATCCTCGCAGGAAATCTATCAGTTAATACAATACGAGGCGGATAGCGCCATTCAGTATATACGAGGCGCTGAACAACAGAATGAAATCCCTCCCGCTAAAACAAAACGATATATTCAACGGTTAAAAAAAAGGTTGGAGGAAGCGTCCCATCTTCGCATTTCCCTTAATAAAGCGGACCGGTCAATTGAATTGGCCAAGAAAACCGATCCGATTCTCCGAAAATACGCGCTGGAAATAAACAAAGCAAAAAAAAGAGATACATTAGAAACTTTAGTTGATTTCCTCGCGTCTCTGCGTACAGGCTCAACGCGCCCGACTCTCCTTCAAACGTTACCCCAAATTCAAATGACCATAGGTCATTCCTTGGAAAGCCGGATTAAAATGGCGTGGCATGTCAATGAAATCCTTGGCATTCGCCGCCTATTCTCAATCGATCACATTATCGCTCTTACCGACCGGCTGACCGATATCGCCATCCAACTCGAAAATGATAAAATCATTCAATATGTTGAAACCGTTCTTTCCAAGTTGAATATCCCGAAATCGTCAAAACAACCTTCTCAGGCGCTTGATCTTCCAATCGAGCAACTCAAAACAATCTTACGCGAAAGTGTAATGGAAATTGAACAAACCTATGAAAATATCCAAGTCTTGAACGCTCAAAAACAAGAAATTCAAAAGGTTACGGTTCACTTGAATGAAATGCAGGATAAAAGCAAAATCCCTCACCCCAGCCCGCATCGTAAAATCACCGTTTCAAACAACCAACCAGAGCCAGAAATGGAGTTGCCCAGTAAAGGAATGCATAGTGGCTCGAAACGAGAAAAATAATCATCAAAATACTCCAATAGTACGATGTTCTATAGAAACAGCGCCATAATCAGAGAAAACAATAGGAGGTTTTAATGCCATCCAATGAAATGAAATACAATCCGCTGGGTCATTGTGGAATGAAAGTCAGCCAATTGAGCCTCGGTGGTTGGACAACGTATGGAAGCAGCGTCACCGATCAAATCACGATCGGCGCCATTCTGAGAACCGCTTTCGATTCCGGGATCAATTATTTCGACATCGCCGATGTCTACGAATGTGGGGAATGTGAAAAGGCGATGGGAAAAATTTTGCGGGAATTTCCACGCCACGAATTGGTGATCGCGAGTAAGGTCTTTTTCCCTATGAGCAATGATGTCAACGACCGGGGGTTATCCCGCAAACACATCCTCGAATCCATCGACAAAACCTTGAAACGGATTGGGACAGATTACCTAGATTTATACTTCTGTCATCGATTCGACGAGAATACTCCTCTTGAGGAAACTGTGCGGGCGATGGATCATTTGGTTAATCAGGGAAAAGTACTCTATTGGGGAACAAGTGAATGGACCGGCGATCAAATCCGGGAAGCGAACGCGATCTGCCGTCAACGAAATTTCTACCGGCCCCAGGCTGAACAACCGCGTTACAGTCTTCTCTACCGCCACAAAATCGAAACCGATGTTCGATCCGCGCTGGAGGAATGTGGGATGGGCATGGTAGTATTCAGCCCCCTTGGATCGGGGATATTAACAGGGAAATACGATGACGGCGTTCCCAGCGATTCACGTCTGGCGAAAATCGATTGGCTGCGCGAGAGGGAACTGCGGGAAGACTACCTGCAGAAAGTACGGCGGATGAAAACAATCGCCGATGAATTGGGTTGTACACGGGCGCAGCTGGCTCTTGCCTGGGCGGCCGCTCAGCCCGGCGTTTCCAGCGTCATCACAGGAGCGACTCGAACCGGGCAGGTTAAGGAAAATCTGCAATCCCTGCAAATCGAAATCACCAGCGAAATTCAGGCGCAATTAAACGAAATCTTTCCTCCTCAGATTCGAGATTGATTCCCATAATGAACACCGATCCATCAGCAAAACAAGTTCGGCAACCCCCTTTTATTCATCCCAAGAATTAATCAAACTATACGGATCAATCTGTATAACTTAACAACTCAAGGATAATGACAATGCGTTCACTTCATAATTTTATACTTATTATCACTGTTCCTTTGATTTTCTCATCCACCGCATTGGGAGCGGCGCCGGAGATCCAGATTACTAACGATAATGGGATCTACCGGGTGGAAATACGCTCAAATGGAGCCGTGTCTATGAAATCCCCTGAAGAAGGGCTTTGGTCAATCGCCACAGATTGGGAAAATGACTGGCCCTCCCAATGGTTGCACGCGCAGCCAACCGAGTCCATCGCTCAGGGTGAATGGATCATCGTAAAGGGAAGTTTAAAAACTCCACAAGGGAACTGGCTCTTATCCGACGCCTACCGGTCCAAAAGCCGCTTTATCGAATGCAGACGCCGTTTTGAATGGCATGGAAATGAAACGGCGGAAAAAACAACCTTATCGGTTCGTTTCCAATCTCCTGGAACAGGCGCAGGCGTCCTCATGCCGGGAATTCTATACTACGGCAATCCATCCGGCGCCCGAAGCGGCCGCGTCCCAATCTACACAGGCAAAGCGGGGGAAGAATCGATCTTCGAAGAGCACCGGTTTGCAATGCCATTTATCTCGCTGGAATGGAAAAAAGATGAATCATGGAAGGGATGCGCGATGCATTCGCTTCCTTCGCCCGTTCCCTATGGCTCTGTGCGGGACCAATGGTGGTCAATGGGAACGATCGCGCGCGAACAAGGGACGGAATTATGCCTGCTGTCAGGGCCATGCGCGTCCAATGGCAAACGAAGCGTCATCAAAGCCATTCAACCCGGTTTCTTGGAGTATCCTCCGGCGTACCTGAACGTTCCTCCTGAGTCGGTGATCGAAAAAACATTCTACTTGGAAGCGTTTCCCGTCGAGCGGGAAGGAAGCGGTTTCCAACATCCCCTGGAGACATCAATCGATATCTTTCATCCTTTCTCGCTAGACGGATTTCCCACATTCCAAGAGATTATCAATGATAAATACAAATTCGCGCTCAATCGCTGGCATGATGACGGCGCTGTGGCGGGCTTCAAAAAATATCCTAACAAGAATTTTTTTGTAATCGGTTGGTGTGGGCAGGCGGCGGCGTTGGGATACGCGCTGCAGGTATTGGAACCGCATCTCCACGATTCCAGTATTCCGGACAAAGTCCAGCGCAGTTTGGATTTTCTGACCAATGCTGAATTTTACGATGGCGGTTTTCATACATGGTACGATATAAACAAAAAAGAATGGAGCCGGCATGAGCCTCTCTCGCAGGGGCAGGGAATGCTCAACTTCGCGCACGCAATTGAAATGGGTAGAACCAATGATCGGGATACCCACAAATGGGAAGAGTTTTTATCCAAGGCGGCTGATTTCCACGCCAAGCGAATTCTCGCTGATGACTGGCGCCCTAAATCAACGGATGAGGGTTTCTTTATCGCGCCGTTATGCTACGCGTACCGGCTGCTAAAAAATCCCATCTACTTGAAAGCGGCGGAAAAAGCGGGACAACATTACGCGGATCGACACGTTTCCATGCGCGAACCGTATTGGGGCGGCACACTAGACGCCAGCTGTGAAGATAAAGAAGGCGCCTTCGCGGCCCTGCAGGGATTTCTCGAACTGTACGAAACGACAAAACAGGAAAAATACCTCCAATGGGCCAAACACGCGGGTGATGTGGCGTTGACTTATGTAGTGGTATGGGATATCGATCTGCCACCGGGCCGTTTGCGGGATCATCATTTCAGAACACGGGGTTGGACGGTTGTCTCACCGCAGAATCAGCATATCGATGTGTTTGGTGTCTTAATCGCGCCGGATTTATATCAGCTTGGTATTCATTTAAAGAATGACACTTACAAACAAATGGCCCTATTGATGTATCGCAGCTGCGGGCAATTGATCGATCCATACGGAAGCCAGGGTGAACAGCCTCAACATACTAACTACATGCAAGGCGGGAAAGTCGATGATCTCTTCGCGTTACGCGGCGGTTACAACGAAACGTGGACAGTTTTCTGGATCACAGCGCATTTCCTTAACGCCGCCGCTTTGTTCGACCAAATGGGGGTGAATCTGTGGGAGTAGAAGTAGGGCGCCTCACGCTTTATCGACCCACCGGGAATGATTCATGTATTCGGCGCCTCATAAAGACGCGACCCACCCAACATTCTTGAAAGTCTTAGAAATTCATTTTCATATAAATGAAATTCTCCCCTTCCCGTACACCATTATTTTTTGTGTAATGAGAATGAATCCAGTCCATCAATTCACCTAATCCCATTTTTCGCATACGTTCAATTCCCGCTTGGGAAAGAATAATGTACGTGGGTGGATTCTCCATCAATTCATGCGTTAATAAATCAAGTTTTTCCAGCCGTGCGCTATCCGGCGTATCAATAAAATGATGTTCGAATATATAGAGATATTTCGTAGGCGACAGCAGTCTTGTTTCTAAATAGTATTTCGAATTTTCCCCCAGATTGGCCCAGAGCGTATCTCCCTCCTTTTTGCTTTCAAGGATCGTTTCTGAAAGTAATCCAATACCGATCTTTCCGCACGGCATACTCAATCTCCGGTGATATAGTCCACACGTGGAGGAATCGAAGATGGATAGGGATAGCAGAAATAATATAAGTATCCAGAGACTCGATAAGCGCCATTTTCGCGCAAGTTCAAGCAGAAACGCCGCTCCCACGGCGCACATGAATATATAGGAGAAAACCAATTGCAAATAATAATGACCGATCTCATACCCGCCAATCGCCGTCGCAAGGTATTCCATCAGAAACGCGGAAATTCCAATCCACGGCGCGTATTCGTTTTTTTTCACAAACGGCCACCAACAAGCCCCAACTACTCCAAGTATAAAAAGAATATGGAACGTCATTGACTGCTTCGCTATGTATTGGGTGATAACACCGTAATGTTCGAACAACCGGACAATGTAGGATTCAACGGAATGCGATTGTTTCGCGTATTGAATATTATATGAAAGAACATCCAGCCAATCGGATAGATTGCCTTGAATCAGAAAAACCACTGTAAAGAATATCGCGGGAATCAGCGCGCCCATTGCGAAATAAGCGCCTCGTAAAACGATCGTTTTTTTGACCGTTTTTTGTCCAATGAAAAGAAAAACAAACCAAGCGAACGAGGACAGTAAAAACGGCTCTTTCGTAAACACAGCCAATGAGAAAAACAATCCCGCCCCTCCGTAAAATACAAAGGCTGAGATTCCCTCGCGGCCCCGCGCCAAAACGGTGGATAAAACAGCAATCAGAACGAATATGGAAGCGTATTCCTCTGTCAGGTTTCCCCCTTGAAAGATTTCGGGATTGTAAAAGTGCAGGTTAAATCCAAGCGCGGCGAAAAACGCAAGAACAGGATTCTTGAATACGATAGTAATAATAAAAAAAAGAGCCAGCGAACCTGCGACAGCAAAAAACCGTTCAAAAAAAAGAATCGCGTTCGCGGTTCCATCACCAAAAGTTAGAGGGATCGCATTGAGAAGATAGATCATAGGCGGTTTATGATCCCAGACTTCTTTATACAGAATTTTTCCCGCTAAAAGATGCTCTGTCACAGCGGCGAACACTCCCGAATCAGTATAGGGCCGATGATAGGAATAAAAGTTTAAGGATCGCCACGAGATCCAGATGAGTATAAAACAAAACACGAGCGCTAGATACAAATTCAACGGCCATCGTTTTTTCATAAGCGAGGATAATTCGGTGGGATGATCTTGGTTTGTGATTTGATTGTTTGTATCGGACATAACGAAAGCCTTGCAATTCAGCGTAAAGTATACACTTCTCCCATCTCTTTGCCAGAATCGCCTTGCTTTTTCAAGATAATTGTTTGAAACTGTACCATACGAAAACCATGTGATAGATGTAAAACTCAATCTCATCACAGAAAATTCGGAAAAGGAATCAGGACAATGAAGTATAAGACGCATTTATTACTAATAACGTTGTTTTGTTTCACACCATGCGTCATCAATGCGCAATCTTCGAATAGTGAATATGACATGGTGGGTGGATGGAAAACCATCCGGACAGAGGCGAAACTCTATTTTTACACTAAAGAAATCGACGGCGTATGGTGGTTCATCGATCCCGCGGGATGCGCGTTCATCTCAAAGGGAGTCAATCATATCTCATACACCGCCGATCAATGCCCCAAACTAGGCTATTCACCCTACCAGCGTGTAACGGATAAAAAATACCGTTTTCCCTCAGTCTGGGCTAAAGCAGTGGCGGAAAATTTACACCGCTGGAATTTCAACACCATCGGCGCATGGTCGTCGGATCTGATGTTCGAGCAGGAAATCCCCTATACGCTGATTCTGAATATTGGAACCCAGGCAGGGGGAGATTGGCAATCCGGGGCGTTTCCGGATGTCTTTTCGGGAGAATTTCATAAAGCCGCCCAACGTGTGGCGAAACGAAGTTGCAAACCGAGAAAAGAAGATATACATCTTCTCGGTTACTTCACTGACAATGAACTCGCCTGGGGGCAGGATTGGCGGCGGAAGCAATCTCTTCTAATCGATTACCTTCATTTCGAACCAGACGCGCCCGGTCGCCGGGAAGCGATCTCCTTCCTCAAAGAACGCTATGAAAAGATTGAATCCTTGAATCAGGCGTGGAAGATCGAAGCGGAATCATTCAAAGCGATTCCTTCCTCTCTACCCGATTCCGAAGCGCGTAAAGATGACGAAACCGCCTTTCTCGAACGGATCGCAAGCGAATATTTCCGTGTCTGCAGGGAGGCGATTCAAGAAGCTGATCCAAATCATCTTATTCTAGGCTGCCGTTTTGCCGGCCGGGCGCGGGAAGCGGTGTTGAAAGGGATGAAGGATCATGTAGATGTTATCTCATACAATACCTATAATTACACACCACCACGAGACCAGCTGGATCGAATCTACAGATTGACAGGAAAGCCGATTATGGTTACTGAATTTTCATTCAAAGCGATGGATTCGGGGCTGCCGAATACAAAAGGGGCAGGGAAGCCGGTTGAAACCCAACAAGACCGCGCTCATCATTTTACCTCTTTTGTGACCGAATTGCTAAATATTCCCTACATGATTGGCTATCACTGGTTTGAATATGTGGATGAACCTAAAGAAGGGCGCTTCGATGGTGAAAACAGCAATTATGGGCTGGTCAACATTAAAGATGAACCTTGGGAAATCCTAACACAGGAGATGACCCAGACGAACAGTAAAATTGAACAAATCCACAGCCAGGCGAGTACGGAGAAGAAGAACAAGTGAATGGAATTATATCGGGAAGTAATCAATGGAAGACCGTGCTTCTCTCCACGGTTTTTGCGGCGCTGTGCGTAACTTCATTATTTGCGCAAACACCCGCGAATCCACCCAACACCGCTACGGATACTACAGCTTTTTTTCCTCCTCTTGAAAAGACACTTTACGTATTTGATCTAGAATCACACTTAAGCAAGAAACCGGAAAATAAGGTATGGCAATATGATGTAATTAATTTTATAAGCGCATTACAAGGGCTGGTCAACCGGGAACGTCCACAACTCTATATTCTCTATGTACGTGAACGCCTTTCTGGTTTTTCCCAAAATGTTGATTTATATTGGCTGGGAAAACTGCGCGAATACGGTGGTTTTTTATCGGAATATAAAATTATATCCATCGATTCAATCGAAAAATTGATCGAAATTTTTCGAGCGAATTTTACTTCCGTAGTGTTGTGGGACACAAAAGTACCAGCGACGGGTAATGTCGCTTTAACCATCGCGGGCGCAGATGGGTTGCTCCCTCTCCGCTATGACCGGGATCCAGATTCGCTCTATACGCAATTAATCGTCAATGGCCCCCGTATCCCAATCGGCAGGCGTCTGCCGGATAAATTCAATGGAGTGGGGACGATTCCCGATACGGCCGTCGATAGTACTCTATCCCAAAAATGCGACGCTTACTTATGGTGTAAGTTTTTATACCTCGATAACGGTCTCTGTTCTCCTACACATTTGGCGTATTTTCTGGATCCATTTGACTGGTATCCAAACATATCGGGCTATCAATATCCTGATTTGTACAATTGCACAATTGTCAACCATGATTTTTATATCAGTAAAAAAGCCTTCTTCCTTGATTTAGATCCTTGGTTCGCGGAAGTCTCATCCGATGTTGAATACAACAGTTTTCAGGCCGGTGTAGATGAATTGACCTTAAGGCGCGTCTTAAAATCCGCCTTTAACAACGCTTCGTCAGAAGATCAGATTTTACGCGTTGGCGGATTTGTTCCATGGTGGGTAAAATACAGCGCTGAAGCCTCCGGGCACAGTTATCCCGCTCTCGAAGGAATCGAACGCGCGTTTTATTCTAAAGAAGACACATCCGAGGAATTCATCGCGGCGATTTCCGAATATAATGGAGTCATCGACGCGGATAGTTCACCTTTCGGCGCGATGGCCAACGCGTCTGTCTTTCAACACGTTCCTTTAAAAGAGCAATACTACCAGAATCCTGTTCCCCCGCTCCGGCGGCTGGAAAATAAAAATTACCTGCTATTTGCAATCGGTGATTTCCGATCATCGGCGTTTCTCTATCAAACCATTCCAACATTATGGAACGATCGCGATCGTGGTTTTATCCCCATCGCTTGGGCGATCAATCCCATGTTGAGCGAGCGTGTGCCACATATTTTCAATTACCTATATGAAACCCGCACTGCCAACGATTATTTTGTCGCAGGATTAACCGGAGCGGGAGTGATATACCCCAATTGTCTGACTGAACCCAGGCGATCCGGTCTCAGCGATGGTCTGTTTTTCTGGAAGGAATTTAATAAGAAACTCTTTCATCAATTCGATCTGCATACGACTATTCTAGCGGACCTTTACCGGAAAAGAGATCGGCGAAGCGTTCAATTCGACACAGACCTGCAAGAATCGTTCAAGGATTTTTCACCGCATGGAGTTGGAACATTCAAACCATTCGATCAATCCCTCAGCGCTAATGTTGTCCCATTTATCCGGGAAACCGCCTTTTTCCAAGACCGGATCGTGGATGTGGATGAAGTGGTGAAGCTGATTTATCAGAATGAAAAAACTGGAGAACCAGGATTTCACCTCTATCGTTTTAACCTGGCGTCCCCCCAAACGATCACAACGATTTACCGCCAGATCATCAAAGAAAAACCACGCCGTTTTGAGGCAGTTGATCCGTATACGTTTTTCTATCTTCTCCGGCAGCACACAGCGGGTGGTAATCCAGACGCCAACTCCTTGATTCCTTATTATTTAAACCACG